>JBDTAV010000092.1:0-9188 GCA_039924385.1 Steroidobacteraceae bacterium | reverse complement strand
CGACTTAAAGAGAAAGCTCATGCGTTACATACGTCAGTACAATAAATCGCCGCGCACCGTGAAATGGAAATATGCCGATCCATCGCGTCACATCAGTACAAAATCAGTTGTTACAGGCCACTAGGCCATATTTTGACCGGAAGAACTAATTGACGCCAGACACATATTTAGCAATATTCGATTAGACCCATCTACTGTAGCTGGTTCTTCTGCCAGGGTGTTTTCCGATCAGAATGTATTATTAGATCAAAGAGTTAGAGGATTCCGGCTGCGTTCGGATCCCCAATACCAAACTCGGCCGTCTATGGCGGACCTGGCATCAAGAAAGTCGCCATCGGGTGGCGCGGGCCGTTGCGCTTGGTAGTGCGGAGTTTTGCTCACCATGGGGCCCTGCCACCTTGAGAAACAGGGGGACTAATCAGTGCTCGCGGGCCGCCTAGCTTGGGACACGTTCGGCATCGGAGCCAATAGCCCTTCCAGATCATCCGATGAGAACTTGACGGCCTGCGCTCCATCTGCGGAAAGGATGGCCTCGGCGAGAGCGGCCTTTTTTTCCTGAAGCGCCACAATTTTCTCCTCAATACTACCGGCGGCGATGAGCTTATAGACGAACACCGGTTTATCTTGGCCTAGACGATGCGCGCGATCGGTCGCTTGGTTTTCAGCGGCCGGGTTCCACCACGGGTCATAATGAATCACCGTGTCGGCGGCGGTAAGATTCAACCCCACGCCGCCGGCTTTGAGACTGATCAAAAATACGGGGACCTCGCCTTTTGAGAATCGCTTGACCGGCGTAACCCGATCCTTCGTATCGCCGGTGAGCGTGGCGTACTCGATCCCCGTTTTCTTGAGCGCCGCTTCGATCAATGACAGCATCCCAGTGAACTGAGAGAAGATCAGAATCCGGCGCCCCTCCTCGATCAACTCCGCCATCATCTCAAGCAACAGATCAAGCTTTGCGGATTGGGTGACCCCCGCCGCGCGCTCGAGCTTGACCAAGCGCGGATCGCAGCAGACTTGGCGTAATTTAAGAAGCGCATCGAGCACAATCAGGTGGCTGCGTGCGAGTCCCTGCGCCTGGACGGCGGCTCGAACCTTCTCCTGTACGGCCACTCGCACGGTTTCATACAGGTCGCGCTGGGCGCCTTCAAGATCCACCATTCGCGTGATCAAGGTTTTGGGCGGTAATTCCTTGGCCACCTCGTTCTTGGTTCTGCGCAGCATGAAGGGGCGAATGCGCCGCGCCAAGAGGTCGCGCCGCACGGTATCGCCACCTTTTTCGATGGGCGTTCTGAAGCGCTTCGTGAAATCCTTCTGGGTGCCTAAGAATCCCGGCAGCAGGAAATCGAACTGCGACCACAATTCCCCAAGATGGTTCTCCAGCGGCGTGCCCGTGAGGCAGAGGCGATGGCGCGCCCGCAAGTCCCGCAGCGCCTGAGCCGCTTTCGTGTTGGCGTTCTTCACGTACTGCGCTTCGTCCAACAACAACAAATGAAAGTCATGCTTGGCAAAGACTTCCTGGTCGCGCCACAAGAGCGCGTAAGTGGTCAGCACCAGGTCATGTTCGCGGATCAATGCGAATTGATCCTTGCGCTGCGAACCGTGCAGATTAAGGACTCTCAAACTGGGCGCGAAACGTCCTGCCTCCTCCAGCCAGTTATGCACGAGCGTCGTCGGCACAACGATAAGCGCCGGGTAAACCAAGCGGCCGGATTCTTGTTCGACCAGAAGATGTGCTAAGGCTTGCACAGTTTTCCCGAGCCCCATGTCATCGGCGAGCACGCCGGCGAGATTCTGCTCGCGCAGATACTGCAGCCAGTTAAGCCCCTCGCGCTGATAGTCGCGCAATACGGTGCGCAAACCCCGAGGCACCGGCACCGGAACGACTCCGGCACTGTCGCGTAGGCGCAGGGCGAGTTCTCGGATGCAGACATCCCCGTGGAAGCGCCAGCGAGCGGTGTTTTCAAGTGCGGCGATCCTGCCTAAGTCCGAGGCTCGGATCCTCAAGGGTTCAAGCTTCGGGGAATCGAATAAATCTACCAGTACGCGCACCACGGGTTTTAAGCGATCCGCTCGCAAGCGCAGGCGCTCGCCCCGATCGGTTTGCATCTCGATCGACTCCGCATCATCGATCCCCTCGAGCGCCGAGAGCCAGCGTCGATCGCGCCGAAACAGATCCGCCAGCAGCGGCTCAATGCGCACGGTCCGAGCACCGACGATAATCCCCATCTCGAGGTCAAACCAGCCATCGCCGCCCAGTCGCACATCGCCCTCGATGGCATCGATCTCGGTGACGTTGTAGCGAAACGCATCCGTCATCAGCACGCGCCAGCCCGATAAAGCTAAGGCAGGTATCGTCTCGGCCATGAAGGACAGCCACTGCGCCGGTTCATCGAGCCCCAGCATGCTCACCGGAAAGGGCTCCGGCCCGGAGAAGCGCCCGGTGCTGAGTTTGGTTAAGCCTGCCTCACGCAACTCCTTCAGTCGCACTCGCTCAGAATCGTGCCGCCGCCGGATCTGCACCACCTCACCGCCGCCGCTGCGCCTTAATGTCGTGCTGCTCGCGGCATCCACTCCTAAGCCCCCGTAGTCAAAGGTGACGGTCGCGAAATCGAGCGCATTCGGGCCCGTCGGCGACCAACCGGAGCCGTAGGTGCGCTGCGTGTGAAGGGTGAGCACGGGAAGGGGTTCCGTCTCGATCACTCGCACGGCACTGATCTGATGTTCAGGCGGCAACGGCATATCCGGCACGACATCAAGCATCACGGCGCCCACCAGCGCAGCATCGCTCGGGGCAATCGAGGGCATAGACAGGAAATCCTCAAGATGCTCGGTGGGCCAGGGGATTTGAAGGGCGCCGGCTTCGTGCGACGTAAAGTCCAGATACCAGGGTGGATCGGTCGAGTGCAGCACGGTGGAGGATGGATCGGTGCAAAGCTGCGGCCTTAAGCGATGGTCGGGCTGGGTCTGCCAGTGCAGGTGCCCGGCCCGCGGTTCCCCCAGATTTAAACTCACACTGGAAGCGCTGTACCCGGAAGCCGTCGGTGGCGTCGCCACCGCGCGTTGCGTCGCGAGAATCTTCTCCAAGATCGCAGCGCCGGTGCGACCGCGCAGCACAAATCCTCCATAGTCCTCACGCGTCCGCCCTAGCCACAGTCCTCGCAAGATGGGCAGATCATCCTCCGCGATAAACTTGGGCGGCTTCACGAGCGCGGCTTCGACATTATTCCAGGGCTCATCCAAGGTCCGAGGCAATCCGTCACGACTTAAGCGTGATTTATAAAGATGCACCTCAGCCGCTCGGGCGTAGTTATCCCCAATCTGGTAGACCAGAGTATGCGTCGGTTTGGCGGATGACTTTTTCGTCGCGCCGCGCGCGCCCAAGCGCCGCATCCGAAACCCCTCCAGCCATTGCACGAGTTCGGGCCGTGGCACAGACTCGACCGTGGGCGGTTGGTGAAGGCCTGCGATCAGCAGCGCCGCGACGTGCTTACAGTCTATGCCCACGGGGCAGGAGCATCGACTCTCGACCCAAAGCTCCTGCTCATCCTCATGAAAATGGCATTGAACACTATACGGTCGCCGTTCGGTACCCTGAACCTTGCCGGCGAGCGTCTCATCAGCCCAATGTACATTCGAAACGGCGTGCGCATAGCCGGCCGCCCGCGCAACGATATGCGAGCCGAGCCAGTCGGCGATTTGCTCTCGGTCATAGAGGAAGGATGGCATCGGCGAATAAGATCAACCTAAGGTGAATGAGATTCAGGCGGCGGCGCTCGATATCGGATTTTACGATCGAGTCGCGGCCTGGATTTCGTAATCTTGGAGCCAGCGATGTAGATCGCTATCACCATTGGTCAGGTGTTTTTGCACCTCTTGAATGCCCAGCCGATCGTAGTTGAGATAATCCATGCAGGCATTGGCAAGATTGGTATCGAGGCCGCGCAGCTCGGTAAGGTCGAAGGGATAGTCTTGGCCGTTGTACACGCCGGCGAGGAATCGCACCAGACGCCGAGCGCCGCCGGTGCTCGGATGATCGTTGATAGCATCCTCAATGAGGCTCAAGGCAGACATCGCCCTCGCTTTGACTTCATTCTCATCCTGCAGCAGGGCATCAATACGAGGCCTGGCACCCGCGATGATTTCGATCATCGCCCGGTCGAATTCATCTCGTTGACTCACAGGAATGTCGGCCTCAACATGCACTGTCTTCGGGAAAGGCGGCAGGCGGGTCACATTGCTCATCGGCGCTCCTTCCAACCGTGGCGTCGTGCGTCGAGTCTCCGACTTAGACCTTTTGAAGGCGCAACCATGTTTTAGAGACTACCGTAAGGGATCAATGGCAGCATCCTCATCCCCGCTTGCCTACTTCTTCGAACAATTCATTGAGCGTTCGCATCGCGACGCCAAATTCCACCTTATCCCCATAGACCATGTCGCGCTGAAATAGAGCGAACTGTCTGGAGTAGTCCGGATCGGCGCTCAGCGCTTGCAGTGCACGCTGAGTTTCCGCGACGGGATTCACGCGATATTCAGGGAACTGCTTGCCGAAAGTTTCCGTATCGCTTTGCATCAGCGCGGGGATCAACCCCGCCGTCTGCACGAAATCATGGTGTTTGCGGATGGCCCAAAGATCATAGATATGACGCAGCAGGGTGGCGTCGTGTTCGCCGCCTTGGGCTCGCTGCGCGGCAATGCGGCGCGTCAATGCCACGAATTTCTCCGCGGCCGTTTGCGTCACCGATACGCAAGCGATTGATTCGACCTCCGGGGCGCCCTTGACGGCCTCCGTCACAAACGAGGTCACCGGTAACTTGACGTCCGGCCGTAGCAGCGGCCAGAGCGCCAGCTCGATTTGGATGGTGGGCTTGAGGACGCCCTCCCCTGCTGCGTTCGGCTCATACGGCAGGCGAAAAATGGTGTAGCGCGTTTCATTCTGCGAATTGCGGTGATCGCGATTCATCGAATCAAATTCAAAACCGGCATCTTTAAGCGCTGTGGTGACCTGATCTCTCAAGGCACGCAATTGCGCGCGCGCCGGATTCACGGCAACGATCTTCAGGTCGACGTCTTCCGACATGCGCCGAATCAGTCGATGGGCGCGGCTTAAAGCCGTGCCGCCGCCGAACACCAGGCGCAGGGGCCCTGCCTCAATGCTTGCGATGGCCGCAAGGGCCTGTACTACGTACCAATCTTTTTCGACCAGCGCCGGGCTCGGCAATCCAAAGAACTGTTGAACTTCGAGAAGATCCTGCAGGGTGAGTTTATTTTTCAAGCACGAGCTCGATATTCCCGTGACGCAGACGCCGTGAGAATCGACCCTTTACGCGCACCACGGGATTGACTGGAACTTGTGTGGAGCGACCTTCGTTGTACGCGCGCTCCGCATCGGTCGGCTCCCAGCGCACACCGAGCTTGTTCAAGGCTTCACGAGCTGCGCCTAAAAATCCGTTGGCACTGTAGAGGATAGGTTTACCCGATAAGCGCGATGTGACAGCGCGACCGTAGACGCCGTAACCCAATCGCACGAGACGACCCCCGCGCATCAGCTCACGCAGGGCACGCAAAACTTGATCCTCGCCGCCAAGATCAGCGAACTCGCGCGGCAGAAACACCGCGCTGGCGGACCGATTGATCCGAGCTGCAATTTTGCCCCGTAACGAGCCTCGCCTACTCATGATTGGACCTTGCAAAAACCCGACAGATAGACTATGCAAAAACACGACACTTATCAAGTGTGTGTCAGATCCCAATACACTATTCTCCGACAGCTTTTGGGTCGATGAGCACTCTGGAAACCGCCGCCGTTTATTCTGGGCGGCGCAGAGTCGTATAGTGATCAATAGGCCAGCAAGTCAGGGAATATTATGAGTGAATTCAGATCGTTAGATGCGAAAGTGGCGCCACCCTCGAAGCGGTCGTGGAGGCCGTAATTAAGTTGAGCAGCCAGTATGACGAGGCTCAATTACAGAAGTTGGTATCCGACGGCCGATTAAGTAAAGTCTTCCCGTTCACGCCTAAAAAACTGGATATGCCGGCTGATTTTGTCGCGGAAGAAGACTTTGTGCAGGCGTCTCCAAAACCGTTGAATTGCGAGCAACGCGCTGCCTTGATTCAATCGAGCATGCCCGCGGCCGGCAAGAAAACGACCTCACGCCGGCTTCGAGAGTTGCCCGATTTTATTGAGCTAGCGCCCTCCAAGAAGAAGGCGATGTCATCCTCGAACGATTAGGGCTCCTCGTCGACCCAAATTCTTGATTAATGTGACGCAACATCGCTAGACGTCAGAGTCCTCTACCCTGCCCCCGATCGGTTACCGCTCGCCCCTCGTCACGGGCGGTGAGCGCCTCCGCAATAAGCTGATTTTCCGTCTTGACCGGTGCGAGATTCTTTTGCATCAACTCGAATCGGCGCGCCTCCTCTTCACGGCCGCTGCTGCGCAACCAGTGGATGGCCTCTCGGTATCGTTCATTGACCTGCGCCCGTACGTTAAGGAGCGATCGGTATTGGTTGGGATCGACGCCTTTGCCGGCTCGCAGTTCCCTCTTCACGGCTTCGAGCTTCTTGCGCATAAAGATCGAATCCCCCGCTCCCGTATACAGCGTAGCGCCCTCGGCGCCCCCCTCCCGCGACTTTTGTGCGCGTTGCGTAGCTCTATAGATCGGCGTTTTCTTGCCAGTCTTGGTGAGACCTCGATCCTGCCGTCGCGTTGCCGTGGACAGCACCCCCAACTCTGTCATGTACTCGGCGAACCGTTCCCGCCAGCGCTGCAAATCGTCCTTCCACGGACTGAGTCTCGGGCCGCCGTATTCATGCTCCGCCTTGACGACCAGGTGCACGTGCGGGTGAACCGGGCGATTGTCCTTGTGCTCCACGTGCAACGCCATGGCGTAACGGTGCTGATGAGCAAACTCCTCACGCGCGAATTTCTTCGCGGCCTGCAGCACCTTTGCGGGCGGCGTTCCCGCCGGCATAGACAGCACAATGTTGAAGGCTTGGCGCACAGCGCGACGTCTGCCGTCGGCCCCCGCCGGGCTTCTTGAGTGCGGCGCACCGGGCACGTGCCCGTAGTTAAGCGCCCAGTCGTTCACCAGGGTAGTCGCGGCGGTCCTCCCCTGAATCTTTTCCCCGTAATCTGTTTCGAGTTCGAGCTTTCCATGACGGTCGATGTACTCCAAGTGCGCCTGAACCCCGTCCGCATCGCGCCCACCTCCCGAGATTTTGACCAGTACCTCCTTGGCACCCGCACTGGAGGATCCCATCTGGGATGTCCATCGCTGCATCGAGTGCGCGCCTGGCGGCGCTTTGCGTCCGAAACTTCCGGGGTTGATTCCACCCGGCTGATCGCGCGTAACGCGAAGCGGTCGACGCTTAGGCATTCGGAACCTCCCACGATTTGCTGTTCGCCACCAACGTGTCCTGGATCTTGTCACGAATTTGCTTCAGGGCGGGCAGTAATCTTAAAACATTCTCGCGCAGCGAGACCTCCACCGCCTCTCGCGCACTACGGTACGTGACCAGCTGCTGAAGCGCGAGGCGGATTCCCTCGAGCTCGTTGACGACGCGCTTTAATTCCTGAAATTCCTTATATGGCATCGGCGGCTCCGCGCGCAGGTGCGCGCGAAGCAGATGCACCACATAGCCTGAGGCCGTCACGCTGCGACCCTGGGCGCGCTCCTCGAGGCGCGCGGCATCGGCACCCATCAAACGCACGGTGTACCTTTCGGCCGGCGCTCGATCGACCTGCGCTTGATTCCTCAGGCGCCGCACTTTCTCTTCCGGATTCTCGGCGAGCGCTTTATCTACCAATCCAGCCAGCAATCGAGGTACCGACAGGCCTTTCGCGTACGCCAGTTGTGAGAGCCGATCGCGCTGATCGAGGGGAACGGTGGCGAAGAGTCTTGCTGAAGCGGGCATTCGATGGTCCTTAAGGTGGGGAACCGGATCGTCGAAAGCGCGGCGAGTTGCAGAATGCTGGCAAGTTGCAAATAGCTGGCGCTAGCCTATCCTGCCCTCAAAATCTCTACAACGAAAACGCCGGCAATTCTGAGCCGCAAACTAGAGTTCGGCGGCCGAACTTTTTTTCCTACCACTGCAACGGTGAATTGAGCGCGACATCAAATCAAAGCACGCTGCAAATTCTCACGGGCTAACGACGGTAATAGACTTATCCTAAGTTCGGCGGCCGAACTTTTGCCATCACCGCATGCGCGTTCTAATTTTTAGGATCACTTGATAGCCAAGCGGGTGGATGGTGAGGCGCAGATTGATACCGCCATGCGTACACAGTGAATCTGTGCACTCGAATCAACGTCGATGGTTCGGCACCGGCGTGAAGCTCCTAAGGTAGGACGAAAAACGAACGACGATTTCGACGCAAACAGGAAAGAGCCGGAAGCGCGATCGCCTCCGGCCCTCAAGGTTTCTCTCCCCTTAGAACGGCAGCTGATTGCCTTGGGCGGTTTCCTCGTGCTGCTGCGACGGGGCGACCTGTCCGCTGATGTAGCGGGTCTTCTGGTCATTGCTCACCGCTGCCCTGGCGTTCACGCGGACCTGCCAGTGCGTCTCGTAAGTCCCCTGACCATTCGCATCCTCGCCGGTCTTCTCCGAGTCCTCGATGAATCCAAAGTAGCGCGTGCGCGTCCCCTCAACCTGCCTGAATAACCGGCCATAGAACGGGCCGACCGAATAATCTTCCGGATCATCCGGGCTGTTGTTGCCCACCTTGAGACTCAAATACTCCGTGCCGCTGGTGCGACCGATCTTGAGCCATTCCGCGACGTTCACCTTGACCGGCGTCGCGCTCTCCTCTGTCTTGACCTCGATGAAACCGCGCATGACCGGCCCCTTGTCTACCTGATCCGCTCGCGCGATACCGAACAGAACGAATTTGCCAAGAGTCTTACCGTTCAAGATGTCGGATGCGATGGGCTGCTGATTCATTTTCTTTACTCCGGGAGTGGCTGATTGATTGGATTCCGTCGACGCGGCGGCGGGTGCCCCTGACGAATTGCTTTGATGGCCCTTGGCACGGCGGCTGCGCCTTAGGTTTTTTCCCGTAGTGACCCTGCCTCATATCCACATACATCAGGAGTTTATAATCTGATGATGTCTGGAGGCGAGTATGGGTCACAAAAAGGTAGGGGTAGCGAGCCGTCGGTACACGAATGAATTCAAGATCGAAGCGG
>JBDTAV010000091.1:0-7658 GCA_039924385.1 Steroidobacteraceae bacterium | reverse complement strand
CCTCTACGAAATCCCGTCGGAGGACCTGCCGGCGAAGTTCGCGCACAAGCGCGAATATCAGGTCGAACCCGCAACTTCATCATCACATAACTGACGAGGTGTAGTATGAGACTGAGCCCTTCTCGTTGCCGGCGCGTACATTGCACGCGATAATTTCAAAGCCGTGATGGCGGGCGAAGTCAACGTACCGGGCATTGAACACCGGAGCTACGCCGGTCAAGCGTTGCAGTACCGCGGATTTGAGATTATCGACCATGATTTTGGCTGGCACCCGCAAAGTGGCAAAGGCATGTTCGTGGCAGGAGAGGAAGTGTTCCATGGTCTGCGAGACGGTGAACTCGACGTACATTTTGCGCGAGTAACACAGCACCATGACGAAGAAGCTCAAGTTACGACGTGTCGAGCCCACGCCGATCGAGCCGTACAGGCTCCAGTCAACCTGAGCGCATTCGCCGGCGGCGAAAGTCAACCTCAAAAAGCTCTTCTGCTTCGGCGGCCGTACCTTGCGCACATACTGTTTGAGGATCGACAGGCCGCCGCGGTAGCCCGCTTCGCGCAGCCGCTGGAAGATCTGCTGCGCGCTCAACGGGTGGCTCTCAAGCCCGCGCAAGATCAAGCTCTTGTAAGGATCGAGCTGACTCGCGCGCTTAGGTCTGGGCGGCGGCTGGTAGCGTTCCCGACGACACCACTTCGCGACCGTCCCCCGGTGCAGTCCCAACGCTTGGGCGGTTTGCGTGATCGAGAGCTTCTGACGGATGTGGTAGTCGCGGTCTTGCAGTAGATCTCGTAGTCGATCATCGCTTCGGCTCCGCACCGGCGATGCGTTGACGGGTGAGCGTGTCGCGCAGCTGCGCGATGCGGTGCGCGAGCGTCTTCACACCGCCGGTACGCGGCGGTTCTGGCGGGTCGAGCGCGAGGACTTGATACAGCGGTGGTGCGTAAGCAATCAACTCGAGGCGGACAAGATCGCTGCGCCCTTGATGCAATCGCGCCTTCGACATCGACAACAGGCGTTCGGGCGCGCCATCCCCGTAGTAACTCAAGCCTTGCGCGTCGGCGACCGTGACCAGCAACAGATACAGCGCGAGCGCATGCACGTCGCAGCGCTCCATGTGCCCCTCGCGCACCAGCCGTTGATCGATCCAGCTGAACTGCGCCGGCACCCGCCGCACACGCCCAGGGCGCAGCTCCCGTTTGACGCGCATCGCTCACCTTCCCCGACAAGATGTCCTGGCCGAGTTGTAGCAAGCGACGACTGGCCGCCACCATGTCCTCTTGCAAGGTTGAGTCGGTCAAGGTGGCGATTAATCCCAGCAGCACAGGGCCTTGCGCACGCAAGGTCTCTTGTAAGGTTAATAGCCCACTATCTTCAATCGGTTCCACTACTTGCACTCGGCATGGATCTTGTAAGGTACATCCCTCATAACGCCTCGTTGGCGCCAATAGCCCGGATGCGCCGATTGCCAACCCCGCGCTCGCGCCGCGTTCTCTGCATCCCGGAAGTAGTTTTGGTTCGCCGGCTTCTTCAACCAGCAGCGCTGACTTTGCGTCTTGCTCGCCCGTTTGCAGCCAGGCTTCGAGCAGTATTTTTGACGCCCTCGGTTGCGCGCGTCGCGCCATGAATAATTGCCGACAGCTCAGGCACTTGGTTCTTCTCTTGCGCATCAATCGCTCTCCCGCTGCACGGGAACTCATCATGCCTATCGAGCAGTGCCCCTCGGTACCAAGGCACACGTCAGCGTCAATACCGGGGGGTCGGAAACCATGAGAACAAAACGATACTTATAAATACCTTGGTGAGCCAATCGCAGGACAAGAAAAGCCAAACGAATTTCTCGAAGATTGTCCTTATGCTGAGTCTTGAACTCGTCGCGTCGGCTTGTTGATAGATGTCTCGCGTGCGCCAGGCGGACGCCACGACATGCGTTCCGCCGCTAGGCTGCACATCGGGCTTTTGGTCCGATGCTTGTCTGAAGCCAGCATTTCGCGCTGATTGGAACTAAGGCAACCTTACCCAAAAGAAGGCCGCGCCTCGATCGCGATGATGTCCGTGGTAGTGATGCCACCCAACGCGCTTTCAATCACCAACTGGACCTTCATTTTCATACGGTTCGCTCTCGCTCACCTTTTCGATGCCTACCTGACGCCCTAACTGGGCGCCGTTTGCCGCTCGCCCCTCCAGGCCGACTCCGGAGGACCTACCCCCATCGTCCGCATAGTTCCGCGGAATCATCCCGCGTTCGTGACACACCCTATGTTGGAAAATAACCTGTGTTGGAATAAGGGCCAAGTCTGGATCCAAACGCCCGCTGCTCAAAAATACGTGACGGTCAACTGCGGCGCATATTGACCGCGATCGCTTGCCGTGGAATCGTTGATTTCAAGCAATCCCGTAATGGCCGGACCCAGATCTTCCATGATGCGGATCTGAAAATCGACGAGCCCGAGATTTTGCGCCCGCTCCATCAGTGCCGTCACGTCGATCGACGCATTGGTGCCCACGTCCGATCGATTGAAGTCCGGTGCGGCCAACACGAAAGCCAGCGGAGGTTGTTGGGTGCGGTCGTAGTCGGTACCGAGCAGGGTCGGCGGTTGAAAGGAAACCAGTTCGACCCGGATCGGCAGCGAGGCCGTTCCCGGCTGCAGGCTGTTGATGAAAATATCAAGGAACGCCGAATCGATGATGGCGTTGCTGGGCACCCCAACCGCACCCCCGAGGTGAAAATCCAGGAACGCTCGGGATTCCGTCCCGGCCGAATCGATGCCGGCGAACACGCTCTGCACAGTGGGTGACATGCCCTGCGTCACCAGGTAGCTGCCGTCCGGAGTCAGCTGGATATCTCCATCGAACGCCGGATCGCTCGAGATTTGCGTTGTAAATGACGGCGGTGGCCCGTCCGAATTGCCGCCGCAGCCGGTTAGGCCGGCTATAGAGCACGCAACCACAATCGCCAAAGTTTTAAACTCATTCATCCCGGCCAGCCTTTGATAGATTATTGTGACGTTATACCTCATCGGGCGGCAGCGCTGTGGAGGAAGCTGCGATTGAGTTTATGCAATCCCGTCCGATGTCGGTCAACGGGGGGCGATCTTGATCTGCACTCATCTCGCCGTCTCTTCAAGCTTCGGAGGCGTTGTGCGATCCAACAAGCGAAAGCCCTCGGTGACTTCCGGAACCTTGCGCCGCCACTTCCTTTTGCCGTGGCGCTTTAAGCCGCGATGACCCAAATAGTCTTCGTAGCTTTTTTGTGTCCGTGCGGGAGATGGCCGAGCTCCATCGCCTCGGTCATGCCGTTCACGATGAGCACCGAACCGAGGCCGGTGCCAAGTCCGAGAAATAGCATCTTGCCGCCTGCATACGCGCTCAGCGCTTGCATTGCTCACCAACGCGGTTATCGCTTACAACACATGGAAGTTGCACCAAGTACTTGAACGACGCAAAGCCACGGGAAAGAGCGTGCCGAGCGATGAGATTTTGGCACACATCGCGCCGATTGCATTCCGACACATCAACTTTCATGGCGTCTATCGCTTTCCACTCGAACGCTACCTCGACCGGCTCCTGCCCTCAGCACCACCGCCAGCCGTGGCCGGCGGAGCAGGGTGGCTTATCCACAGGAAACCGAACCAAATGGCACGTTTGGGTAAACGCCTTCGGCCCTCAAGACTCTGATCACTGCGTTCATGTCGGACCCCTCCTCCGACCTCCGCCTGCACGACGAGCGCGGCGCGCTCTTGAGAGTTCTGAAGCACTTCAACGTTGCAGTTCGTGGTCTGTCGGCGCAGCGCGTGAAGCTTGCAACCCTTCACGGTGAAGCCGCTGATTTCCCGGCGGCCTCCTGCGGCGAGTGTGTGTGCGTTAGCCGCTTGAAATGAGCGAACGCGTCGTAGGCCTGACGCGGCGAAACGATATGCTCGGTGACGAAACCTACCGAAAGCGGATGTGGCGTGTTGAACCAGCGGATAACCCCGACGCCCTCTGCCTTGCGCAGATCCACGAGGTAGCGCGGCAATCCTATCCTCGCAAGCACCTCATCGATACCATCTGCCGCCAACACCATCTTGGGGAATCCCGGCTCATCCTCGGCCGAGCTCGATGCAATCGTGACCAAGGCGTCGCCTAAAGCCGAACGCAGATGTTGTCCCATTGCAATTGGCGCCTGCCGATAGATTTGCCAAATCCCGCCGACGGAAGTGGCGTTCATTATGTGAGCATTGTGTGCAAACAGTACCACACGGCCGGAAGCCCCCTCACGCTTGAGGGCCCACTCTAGGTTCTTGGCCATCGCTGCGTCGCGAATATTGACCACCTTGTAAAGATTAGGTGAGACACCTTCGGGCGGATTGTCCGGCGGCCACGCCTTGAATGCGGCTTCGATCTGTGCGGCGGCGATGACGTCGCGCTTTGCCCATGCATATGCAGTCTCCGACGTGGCGGCGATAGAGGTAACTCTGTGTTCTTCAAAGAGACGGCCCCAATTCACGATCAGCTCATGCAGTGCATCGCGCTCCGGAGTACCGATCTGCCGGTAGCTCTGACTGGTAAGTCGAGCGAGAAGTGGTGTAACAATAGAACGAGCGCCGTTCACCTGCTCTGGAGCCACCCTTTGCAAATAGCCGAGAACAGCCTCGAATGCTACGCGCGAGCGGGTGAATTCGGCGTCCTCGCCGCCACACATGTCCATGCCATAAAAGTTGATTTTGCGACGATGCGTTGGATCCGCGTTGTAGTCCCTCATCCAGCGGATCAAATCCACATTCTCGCCGAAGCTGCCGAAGCCCCAACTAAATCCCGCGCGCGCGACTTGCACGGGATCTCCATTAGCGCCGCGAACAAATTCGTAGATTGATTGGGACTCGCACACTCCGCTTTCAACCGCGATGGCGGTAAAACCGCGGTCAGTCACAAGGTGCTGGAACAGTTCATTTCGAAGCGCCAGTGGCTCGTGCGTTCCGTGCACCTGCTCTCCCAATGCCACGACGCGCGCGTTGCCCACCATGGTATCTAGGGCCTCAAGGGCGCGAGGACCACCCAGCGCGGAGTCGGATGAGGCGACGTGTTCTGCGAGTGGGATCGCATGCGCTCGTACCCAATTCACCACTGCTTCGCGCTCGATAATCGCCGTGCTTTGAGCGGCATCACCTAGCCCGGGTGTCGCAAGACCAAACGATGCCACTACGCAGGCGGCGTACCCAAAGATATTCATAAGCGGCTCTCCGGAATCTTCTGCGTCTGATCCCCCCCGGGATTTGGTACCGCTTAGAAGGATCGCTTCACCGACAATCCCACCGTACGGGGTTGAATGTAGATGTATGCGAAGTCCGGTAAGTTCCCGCTGCCTCCATTGAGCAGTCCGCGCCGGTTGGTTAGATTATTGACGTAGGCATCCACGGCCCACTGGTCACGGTTCACCCCTGCGCGCAGATCTGTTTTCGTGTAGGCGGGCAAATCAAGACGTGACGTCCCTTCCGCGGCAAAACTTCCCACCCGATCGCCGACATAACTCGCCGTGGCTCCGATGAATCCCGAGGTCCGCTCGCCGAGCGGAAAGCTCTGTTGCGCAGACAGGCTGGCCGAAAAGCGGCTGCTGAGTGGTAGTCGATCGCCGGAAGCACCGTAGAAACCGGCGAGCACGGCTGCCGCGGGAAGATCCTGTGTCAGGACGGCATCATTGTAGGAGACCCAGCCCGACAGCTTCAGACCCGTGATGGGATGAGACTCCAACGACAGCTCCACCCCCTGACTCTTCGCTCGCCCCCCGTTGCCGACAAACCCCGTGACGTTCACGGCTTCGCTTATTTGAATGTTCCGCCAGTCGATGTAGTACAGCGACGCGTCAAATATGAGTTTGTTGTCGATTGCCGAGCCCTTCGTGCCGACCTCATAATTTCTGGTGGTATCCGGCTTGAATGTAAGCGGAACGCCGGGAGCGACATTGTTCGGGCCACCGGCGCGATACCCTGAGGCGATGCGCGAGTAAACCATCCAGTCATCCGAGATCTTGAAACGCGGCGTGAATAGGTAGGTAAATGAACTGTCGCTCGAATCCTCGACGGCCGAGAGCAAGCCAAATAGGCCACCATTGCCGGATGCCAACAGAGTTTGTCGATTGTGACTTTCGCGCGCACCCAACTGCACATCGAATCGATCGGTGAAGTGCCATGTGAAATTGCCAAACGCCGCGTATTCGGTATAGGTTTCTTGCAGAGCGGTCCACTCAGCAAGGCCGACTATGGGCCCGCTGACGGGGTCTTCCGCGTAGATATTCTGATCGAAGTGCGCGCGCTCATGGGTGTAGAAGGTGCCCACTAGCCAGTCAAGTTTCGACACGGAGGAAGACAGACGCACCTCTTGGGTTAGTTTGCGGGTCGCCACATCCTCTAAGTCAGGGGTACCCGTGACGCCGAAAAGCGATTCTGTGACCGGACCGACAAGCGATGTCAAATCGAAACTATCGTGAAATCCATTGATGTTGTAGCCGCTGATGCTGACGAGATCCAGATTTCCTGGCTTCCAGTGCAATGTAGCACTGTAGGCTTGCACCTCCCGATCGAACGGTCCGACGCGCTGCGCATAGTTTTGCTGCAGGTCGCCGAGCGGTGGCGGATAGGGCGGATTGACATCGACATCGCTTAAACCATCGCCCTTGTAATCCTGATACAGCGCGCTGAACTTAAGTGATAGTGTTTCTTCTGGTTTCCATAACGCGGAAACATGGGTGCCATAGACATTTGCTTTGTTGATTCCATCGATGGCTAGGACCGGATTGTCGATGTAGCCAGGGTCTTGGCGCGCAAAGCCACTGGCGCGCACCGCGAAATCCCCACTGATTGGAATATTGACTGAACCGCGCGCGCTGTACCCGAGCGCGGCGCCGTTTTGCACGCTGCTGGTGCCGACTTGCAACTGGCCAAAGAGCGATTCCGTCGAAGGATCCACGGTCACGAATTTTATGAGGCCGCCCATGCTGCTGGCTCCATACAGGGTCCCCTGCGGGCCGCGCAACACTTCAATGTGATCCAAATCGCTCGGGTCGATGTCCGGGACCGACAATCCGCCCTCTTCTGTCGCGGAAGCCCCGTAAGGTACATCGTCTACCGTGAGTCCAACTGTGGGATTGCCGATGCCTGGAGCGATGCCTCGGATCGAAAGTTGCTGTTGCGACTGGACACCCGGAGAAACTACAAGGCCGGGCACGCTCTCATAGAAATCCTGCAGGCGTAATTGATTCGAGTCAGCCAATGTGCTTGCACTAATACTGGTCACGGGAACCGGCACGTCCAGCAATCTTTCTTCACGCTTTTGAGCTGTCACGAGAATTTCTGGTATTGTTTGCTCCGAATTGTCCTGGGCTTTCGAAGCTGATGTGGTTACCGGAACAGCGCCCCCACTTTCTCCTGAAGCCACTTGAGCCACGTGAAAGTCCTGGGAAGAGTTCTTCCCGCCCTCCGGAGAAGCGGAGCGAGCCCGTGCCGCTCGGTCGTGAGCCAGGCGATCATCTTGTCGCGCTCGACCACGCTCACGCGAAGCGCTTCTGCCTCGTCGGCGATCCGCAGCGCCTCGGAGCTCGCGATCTCCTCCTCCGTCCTCGCGATCTTGGCGGCGTCGGCCGCCTCGACGAGCTCGCGATCGGCTGCCTCCACCTCGCCGGCGCGCG
>JBDTAV010000090.1:0-26887 GCA_039924385.1 Steroidobacteraceae bacterium | reverse complement strand
AGGTGACGAGTTCGGTGTCGTCGATACCGGTGACCGCGGCGACAGCAGCCTTCGCGTTCCACGGCAACAAGGTTTCCAGCTGCGCAGCCGTCCCGACTCCGATGCTCGCTCAGCAATATCGAGAAGTGCCGATCGTGGAAAATACCTGTGTCTGCGGCAATCTCCGGCGGTGCCAGCACGATCTGGGATCTCGCAATTCGCGCCTCGACCGCCTTAGAACGCCAAGTCATCCCTTTTGGTAATGGTGTCAGCGTGGCCAAGATCCACAGGTCGTGATCGCCTTTTGATACTCGCCAGAGTCCTGGGCCCGGTCGTTCTCCGGTGACGAGAATTTCATCAATCGGAGTGCTGGAAGCGGATGGCGAGCGCGCGTAGGTATTTGTGCCAAATACCGCTGAGACCCATAAAATCACCGATAGCGCCGCACCTGATATCAGGTTGTGAAGCGCAATACCGGTAGAATTCGAATAATGGATCTGTCGGCTCATCGGGCCCGCCTGCCCCTCCTTGAAGTGTCTGCATCGAAATCCTACCGCCATTTTCCGATGATCTCCAGGAATCTCGCGTTTGATCTTAGACTTGAGATTAGGAAACCGCCGACGTCCTCTAGAAGCGCCGGCGGTTGCGAAATCCGTCCGGCGATGATGCGTCCGTCGCGGCGCGTCTCAAGCGCGTAGGTGGTCAAGGACTGTTTGGCGTCGAAGCGACCTGACACCTGAGTTTAGTACGGAACGGTAGTAGAGTCCGCTCATCAGGAGCGGAGCATGAAAGCGAAGAGGCAGTTATCGTGACGTCCGTCGGCGTATCCGACAGGTGTGGAGATCAGCTCCTGCAGATCTACGTTGTCTTGCGATGCAAGTTGAACCGCCACGTGATCGCCGCCGATTTCCTTGAGGTGTCCCGGAGCGAAAGATCGCACGCCGCACTGCCGACAAAACACGTGGTGCATGCTGCTTCTCCCGAACTGATAGTCACTCAGCTCGTTCTCCCCGGCGAGTAACCGAAAGACGTCCGGCTTGATGATGGCATCCAATTCCTGTCTTTCGTGTAGATGGAATGGTTGCACTTATTAGGTGAACAGTCGGTGCCGCTCCGTCTTCGAGTCAGGTGATCTTCAAGCACGCGATTCAACCATTTGTGCCAGGTCGTGATTCCAACATTACGTCCGAAGACGGTGCGCATGCGCAGGATGATGTTATTGCCGTCCTCCAGCGTAAGTCCCAGTGCCTCGGCGCCGATAGCCGCCGCGACACGCGTGATCTTGCAACGGCGCGGGTCTCCGCCAATCTTGCTCGACTCAAATGATGAACTTCATGGTGGCGGCCTCTCCATGTCCGTGGACCCCATCAGAATGGGCTTCAAACGTTACAGACGCCTCACTACCTCCATACTCGTTCCACGCCCCCACCGGACCCGTTGTGACATTGAAGGAGGTTATTGCGAGGCGCGAAGACTTTCCTCAATCTGCTCTCGCAGCATGAATTTCTGCACTTTGCCGGTAACCGTCATGGGAAACGACTCGACGAAGCACACGTATCGCGGAACCTTATAGTGAGCTATTTGATTCCTGCAATACGCTTGGATCTCCTCTGCATCTGCGGCGTGTCCTTTCCGCAGTCGCACGACGGCACAAACTTCTTCACCGTATTTCGAGTCGGCGACACCCACCACCGCCACATCAAGGACCTTTGGATGGCTGTATAGGAATTCCTCGATTTCGCGCGGATAGATGTTCTCTCCGCCTCGGATGATGAGATCTTTGACGCGGCCGACGATGTGGCAATAACCCTGTTCATCGAGCGCGGCCAGATCTCCGGTGTGCATCCATCCAGCCGCATCCACGACCTCGATGGTCAATTCGGGTTCCGCCCAATAGCCCTGCATAACGCTGTAGCCTCTGGTGCAGAGTTCCCCGGTATCCCCAGTCACCACGGTGCGCCCATGGGTATCGATGATCTTGACCTGAACATGCGGGTGAACGCGTCCCACGGTGGCGACGCGCTTCTCGACCGGATCATCGATGGACGATTGGAAACTCACTGGACTGGTCTCCGTCATTCCATAACAGATGGTGATCTCACGCATGTGCATCTCCTCCATCACTCTGCGCATGGTCTCGATCGGACAGGGTGCACCCGCCATAATTCCGGTACGCAAACTCGACAGATCGTATTCATGGAATTGCGGATGTTCTAACTCGGCGATGAACATGGTCGGTACGCCGTACAGCGCAGTGCAGCGCTCATTCGACACACAACGCAAGACCGCCTCGGCCTCGAACGATTCTCCGGGAAATACGATACATGCCCCATGTGTGACCGTTGCGAGCACGCCGAGGACCATGCCGAAGCAATGATAAAGTGGGACCGGAATGCAAACGCGATCATTGGCATCAAGATGCAGCGCTTCGCCAACGAAGTATCCATTGTTGAGGATGTTGAAATGGGTGAGGGTCGCCCCTTTGGGGAGCCCCGTAGTGCCGCTGGTAAACTGAATGTTGATCGGCTGGTCGGGATCTATCTCTCGTTGCAAGGCGAAAAGCGCCTCGTCGGTGAAATCATCTGCCCGCAGGAGAAGCTCGCGAAAACTCAGGAATCCGGGCATCTCCGTATCACCGAGTTGAACCAACAACTTCAGGTCGGGAAACGCTGCGCAATCCACCGCTCCTGAGCCCACGAGCGCTCCTTGTGGCAGCATCGAGCGGAGCATTTCGACGTAGTTGCTCGACTTGAAGGATGGGGCGAACAATAACGCCCGGCAACCGGACTTTCGCAGCGCGAATGTCAGCTCCGACTGACGATAGGCCGGATTGATGTTCACTAGGATGATTCCGGCGCGCGCCGTCCCAAATTGCGCAAGTAGCCACTCCACGCAATTAGGAGACCAGATTCCCAGTCGGTCGCCCCTTCTGAGGCCGAGAGCCAATAGGGCGCGCGCCAAGCGACTGACCTGATGATCGAAGTCGCTATAGGTGAGGCGTGCTTTTTGGTGCGGCACCAGGACTGCATCGAGCTGCGGCCATCGGTCAGCGGCGTTCGCAAGGGCGTCGCCGACAGACTGGTACAGCAATGGCTTGTCGACCGTGCCGCACACAAAGCTCAATTTTCTTCCGCTCGAGGTCATGGTCAAGCCGTGTCTGTCGATTGTCTCAGTTGTCCAAAGGTTTCTTAAGGCTCCAGAAATCCTCTTCCCAGTACTCCAGCGGCCGCCGATTTCCGCCGCTCGGCCGAGCTTCCTCGGTGGCACGTAGCTCTACGCGCCGAATCTTGCCGGATATGGTCTTTGGTAACGCGGCGAATTCAATTCGGCGGACGCGCTTGAAGGGCGATACACGGCCCCTCACATGGGCCAAGAGCGACTCGGCGACAGCCGAATCCGGCTCATAGCCTGCAGCGAGGACCACGAACGCCTTTGGCACGGCGAGTCGCAGCTCGTCGGGGCTGGGTACCACGGCTGCCTCTACGACAGCCGGGTGTTCGATGAGCACGCTTTCGAGCTCGAACGGGCTAATTCGATAATCTGAGGACTTGAACACGTCGTCCAATCGGCCGACGTAGGTCAGGAAGCCGTCTTCATCGCGAGTGGCGACATCACCAGTATGATAGAAACCGCCCCGCTTGGCCCATGCAGTGAGATCCGGGTCGTTCAAATATTCGCGCAACAGCGCGCACGGGCTGCTGCCTATATCGATACAAATCTCGCCCTCCTTGGACACTTCGCCCTTGTCATCGAGCAGCACCACGGGGCACCCCGGAAGAGGTCGGCCCATCGAACCGAGTTTGACTCGCTGCCCTGGGGTATTGCCGATCAGTGCTGTCGTCTCAGTCTGTCCGAAGCCGTCGCGAATCGTCACGCCCCAGGCGTCTCGCACGCGCGAAATAACCTCGGGATTAAGTGGTTCGCCGGCGCTGACGGCTTCGCGAATGGCGACCGGCCAATTGGCAATGTCGTGCTGGATTAGAAATCGCCACACCGTCGGAGGGGCACAGAATGTCGTGACCTTGCAGCGGACCAGGTGATCAAGCAATGCGCGCGCGTCAAATCGGCTGTAGTTGTAGGCGACGACCGTAGCCTGCGCGGACCACGGCGCAAAAAAGCAGGACCATGCGTGCTTGGCCCACCCCGGGGAACTCAAATTCAAGTGCACATCTCCCGGCTGCACGCCGAGCCAATACATCGTCGATAGATGCCCTATCGGATAACTCGCATGCGTGTGAGCAACGAGTTTCGGCCGGGCAGTTGTGCCCGAGGTGAAATACAAGAGCAATAATTCCTCTGCTTGCGTCGGCGTACGCGCATGAAATTGTTCATCGGCATAGCGCGACAATTCGAAGTCCAGCCATCCCGCAGGCACATCCTCCCCCAGCGCAATGCGTATCGGGGCGCTCCTGATGCTGGAGAACCTATGGGCGAGAGAGGTCTGCGTGAGAATTACCTTGACGTTGCCGCGCTCCAGGCGGTCGCGAAGTTCGTCTACTTCTAGCATGGTGGTGGCCGGGATGATGACGGCGCCCAACTTGATCGAAGCCAACATCGCCTCCCATAGAGCCGCGACGTTGCCAAGCATAAGAAGCAGGCGATCGCCTCGCCCGACGCCCTGTTCCGACAAGAAATTGGCGAGCTGCGAGGATCGTCTCGACAGGTCGACAAACGTGAGCGTCTCGTCACCGCCAGAATCGTCAATTACGCGCAGCGCGGGGTGCGAGTTTCCTGCAGCGACGCGATCAAAATAATCGAGAGCCCAGTTGAAATGCTCCATCCGCGGCCAATGGAAATCACGAAGCGCCGCATCAAAATCTGAGCGTCTTTTCAAAAGCACATCGCGCGCGTCGATGAACGCATTTGTGGCTGGCATGACTTCCTCGGATCAGCAACTGCCAAAAGACTGACATGTTTTTGCTTCGATGTCAGCCCAAGAAAGCGCATGCCTTGCGCGTGAGTCTTCGCTCTTGACGGCGAATGATACTCACGGACACGTCGACAATACTCTAGGTATCGCGAGCGATTGTTCGTTCGTATATGGTCAGACGCTCTATTCGTAAACGACGCGGGACACAATTCGCGCTCGGCGACAACTGATTGCGGATTCGGGGAGGGGATACGACATGTTTCGTGCTAATTACATCACACCTGGGATTTTTTTAAGTTGGCTCGCTTTCAGCGTCGTCGTGATTTCGGCAAGTGCCGCAGCAGCAGATTCATCGACGACGGACGCACAATCTCAGTCTGCCCAGTCCGGCGCGGGGAATGCGACTCGCACCACCGAAGCGTCCGGCGGCGACGTCGCGCTCGAGGAGATCATCGTAACGGCGACGCGTACCGCCAAAGATATCGGCAGCGTTCCGATCAGTATCAGCGCTTTCAGTCAAAAGAGCCTCGATCAACGCGGTGTCAATAGCATCGACGACATTGCGCAGTTCACGCCCGGAATATCGTTTACGAGGGGCAATGCAGGCGATACTGTCGTATCGATCCGCGGAATCAGTTCCGATGCGGGCTCGTCGCCCACCGGCGTCTACATCAACGACACGCCGGTGCAATCCCGAGTGATCGGCTTTTCGAGCACAACGGTTTTCCCAGTGGTATTTGACCTTGATCGAGTGGAAGTACTCCGAGGACCGCAAGGCACGCTGTTCGGCGCCGGATCGGAAGGTGGAACGATCAGGTTCATTACGCCCGAAGCCAGCCTGAATACCTATAGCAGCTACGGAAAGAGCGAGCTGGCATTCACGCAGCACGGAGATCAGAGCTACGAAGAGGGCTACGCCGTAGGTGGGCCGATCGTTGATGACGTGGTGGGATTTCGGGCCAGCATCGCTTATCGCCGTGACGGCGGCTATGTCGATAATGTCAACAAATACACCGGCGATCTGGTGGCGAATGATCCGGATTGGAGCAGAAACAAAAGTGCACGTCTGGCATTTGCGATCAAGCCAGTGGAAGGACTGTCAATCAAGCCATCGTTCTACTATCAACAGATCTACGTCAACGACAATCAGACGTACTGGAACTACCTATCCGACCCCAATCGGGGTGTCTTCAATAGTGGCGCGACGGCGACCGCGCCATTTCAGGGCACAACTTACCTGCCTGCGCTGAATGTTTCGTATGAGACGCCATGGTTCAATATTATCTCGAACACATCGTTCTTCGAACAGAGCAATTGGAACCATCGAGACATGGGGTCGATTATCCCCAACGCACTCGGAATCACCGTAAGTCCGGCGCAGCCGGATCCAGTCGGCATTCCGGATTTCAGATCTCAGGATTTTTTCGTCGATGAGCAACGTGCCTGGACGCAGGAAGTGCGGCTGCAGTCGAAAGACAGTCCAGATTCACGCCTGAACTGGGTGTTGGGGTTCTTTTTCCAGAAGGAACACCAGTCCTCGCATCAATACGTGCCGGATACGCCGGCAGACTTCAATTTGCTCTCGATCGCGGCGTTCGGCGAGCCCTCATCGGTTGTATTCCCCGGCGGGCTGTTTGAAGGTAAATACAGCTATCAATCTTTAATTGAATCGCAAGACAAGCAATCGGCCGTATTCGGCCAGGTCGACTACCGAGTGATCGGAGGTCTGACATTAACCGCGGGTGTCCGCGTGGCGAAGGCGACGTTCGGCGTCGTCAACAACAGCGACGGCCCGTTCAACGGCGGATCGACCGTGGTAGCGGGCAATGAGTCGGAGACACCCGTTACGCCAAAATATGGCGTGTCCTACGCGTTCAACGAACACAACATGATCTATGCCAACGCGTCAAAAGGTTATCGCGCCGGCGGCGCCAATTCGGGCCTTCCCGCACGCTGCGACACGGACCTCAATGCGTTGGGTTACAGTGCTGCTCCGGTGTCTTATGGTCCGGACTCCGTGTGGAACTACGAGGCGGGATCCAAGAACCAACTTCTCAACCGGCATCTGCAACTGGCAGGGAGCGTGTTTTACGACAAATGGTCCGGCATCCAAGAATCCGTCTCGCTTCCCGTCTGCTCGTTGAATTTCGTCGCGAATCTTGGCGAAGGTACCAGCAGGGGATTTGATCTGCAGGGCGACCTGCTGTTGGGCAGCCAGCTCACCCTGGGGTTCGCAGCGGGGTATACCAAAGCCCAATACTCCCAATCGCTCTTCTCGGCGCCGAATCCGGTGACCGGTGTGCGCAGTTCCGTCGCGCTCAAGGGCGATGCGCTGTCCTCAGGATACCCCTGGACCGTGGCACTCAATGCCAGGTACGACTTCCGCTTGTGGGAACGTGCCAGCTATTTCCGAGTGGATTACGAGCATCAGGGCGCCCAGACCACGCCGACTGCGGGAGAGGATCCGAGGAATCAAATTTACTCTCCTGGTTTCATCCTCGCGCCCGCGACAGATCTTGTCTCGCTGCGTCTCGGAACCACCAGCATCAGTGACTTGGATATCTCTTTGTTCGTCAACAACGTCTTCGATTCCGCCACTCCTTTCTATCAGCAGGGCGGAGCCGAGGATCTCATCTACGCGCAGCGAACCTTTCGGCCGCGCACCATTGGGATCACAATCCTTCTCAGACGTTAGCTTGCATCTCATTAATTCTAGCGACAGTGGTGGAGAAGCGACATGTCCAGCCGGAGAATGAAATTTATTCTTGCGTCGATTTCGGTGTTCTTCGTGTGCGGGACGGCCGGCGCGGCAACCTGCGCGAGTCTGTCTGAGCTGAAGCTGCCGGGGACGACCATCACCGGCGCCGAATCGTTCGCCGCGGGAAAGTTCACGCCACCGCCGCAATTGTATTTCAGCTCGCCGCCAGTTCCGGTGGCTTTCTGCCGTGTGACGGGCAACATTAAGCCGACCAGTGATTCCGACATCAGATTTGAGGTCTGGTTGCCGGAATCGGGCTGGACCGGTCGATATGAATCGGTCGGCAACGGCGGATTTGCGGGAGCAATTCGTTACGACTCGATGATCCGTCCCCTCATTGCCGGGTCTGCGGTGGCGTCTACGGACGACGGTCACAGTGGCCCTGCGGTGGGCCCAAATAGTGCTACTTGGGCATTGGGGCACCCGCAAAAGGTCATTGACTACGGTTATCGCGCCGTACATTTGACAGCAGAGAACGCGAAGCGAATAACGACGGCCTTCTACGGCAGTCGACCAAAGCATTCGTATTTCGTGGGATGCTCTAAAGGCGGCCAGGAAGGACTCATGGAGGCGCAGCGCTACCCCGAAGACTTCGACGGGATCGTCAGCGGAGCGGCAGCCAACCAGTGGACCAATCTATTTTCTAGTTTCGCCTGGGGCGCAAAGCTCCAGTTGGCGAACCGCGCAAGCTACATCGCGCCGCAGGATCTGGAGAAGATTGGCGCCGCCGTTGTGGCGGCTTGCGATGCTACCGACGGCGTGAAAGACGGTTTGATCAGCAATCCGCTGCGTTGCCGCGTCGAGCCATCCCAGATCGCGCTGATGCCCAGACAGCTCAAAACGTACGAAGCCCTTCATGATGGGCCGAAAACGAACTCGGGCGAGCGGATCTACGACGGACTGCCTTACGGCGGCGAAACAGTGCAATGGAATCACACGGTCACGGGCTCAAGTTTCGAACAGGCCCCGGTCGATGCTGAAGAGAGTATGTACGGCAACGGCTTCTTCGCCAACTTCGTGTATCAGGATCCAAACTGGACCTTCCGTAGCTTCGATATCGACAAGACTCCCACCGACGCGAGAAGCAAGGTCGGACAAATTTTGAATGCGGACGACGTGCACTTCACGAAGTTCAAGGCCCGCCACGGCAAGATCCTTGGGTTTCAAGGGTGGGCGGACTCCATCGTCACGCCCCTCGGCGCAATCAGCTACTACAACAGAGTGATCGCCTCTCAGGGGCAAGCTGAGACTCAGAATTACTTTCGACTATTTCTCGCGCCCGGCGTTGGACACTGCGGCGGCGGTCCGGGGCCAGATGAGTTCGGGCAAAGGGGAGGCGATGGCGATGCTCAGCATGACATCGTCGTTGCCCTCGAGCAGTGGGTTGAAAAAGGTATTGCGCCCGAGCGCATTGTCGCGACTAAATTCGAGAATGATGATCACACCAAGGCAGCGCGCATGACGCGTCCGTTGTGTCCGTTCCCCAAGGTGGCAAAGTACAATGGCAAAGGTAGCACAGACGACGCGGCCGACTTCTCTTGCGCGGCTGAGTAGTAACAGTACCGGCTCGTTCGTCTCCGAAGACCGCGCGCACTAAAGGGTCGACTGAAACCCTTGGCAAACATCCTTTACGCCGCCGACAGGCCTCGTCCACCGGCCTATCGGTACCCATCACCCGCATCACTTGCCAAACGAATATTGGTGCCCTATAGTCATAATTCTAATAAAAAAATCGTGTATTTGGGGATGCTGATCATTTGGAGGGTAAGTTGCTGGACAATAGCGCCATCGCGCCCAGACGCAGTGCCCTGAGCTTCGGCCCCGAGGACGACAATTTGGTCGGCTCGGCGCGCGAGTACAACGACATGTCCGAGCGCTGGATCCGCTTCATTGACCGCAATCTTTTTAAATACAAGGTCGACAAGACGGTCGGCGACGACACTTGTTTTGAGGTTTCCGCGCGCAGCCGCCGCTCCGCGAGTGGGTTCACCCTAGCTCGATTTACGACCGCATGCCGCAGATCCAAGTTAGTCAGGGAGGCTCCAGAAATCGGCAGCGACAGTCGCGATCAGTACGTCGTCTACATGTCATTGAGGGGAGATCTCGAGTTTGTTCAATTCGGCCGCCAGCTTGCCTGCAGCCCGGCATCGTCCTTCGCCTTTCTTTCGGCGACCGAGCCGCTGACCCATACCAAGCTCGGCAACAATGACACGCTGTGCTTCCTGATGCCGAGAGCTTTCATCGACCAGCGGCTACTGAACTGCGAAGACAAGTGTGCACGCCCCTCGGAAGTGGCGTTGGGAGTCGGCCATTTGGCCGCGGTAAGTTTGGTGGCCTTTGCCCGCGATGCCGCGAAGATGAATGGGCAAGAGTTTCAAAGCGCCTGTCAGTTGATCGGCGATCTTGTGTTACTCGCGCTGAGCCGGCATGCCGAGTTGATGAGCGGCGAGAAATCCATTCGGGCGGCCAGTCTCGCCCGCATAAAAGCCTTCGTCCGCTCGCGTGTGGCGGATCCAGATTTGGCGCCGGCCGACATTGCAATGCAATGCAAGCTTTCGTTGAGCTATGTGCACAACCTGTTCCGGGACGAAAGCCGGACCCTGGGGGAGTTCATTAAGTCCGAGCGACTGCAGCGTGCTCATCAGTTGTTGAAGTCGCCATCCAGTCCCCGCTTGACAGTAACCGATGTCGCGCTGGATTGCGGATTCTCAAGTTCGTCGCACTTCAGTCGAGCATTCAGCCAGGCATTTGGGCTTGCGCCTAGAGACGTTTTGCGCGGCCGCCAATGAGTGCCGTATCAAGTATCTGTGGGGAGTTGTTGGGTCAATGAATGCACCACATCTGTGGATAACGGCTTTGAGCTGAGCCTCCGCGTGAAGCGGAGTCCTCGCTCGGCTACTGTTCCGACCACGGGTTGAGCAAGCGGATCCCGCAGTGCTCAAAGTCCTTGACGTTACGCGTGGCGAGCGTTGCACTTGCCGCACTGATCGCCGCAATCTGTGCATCGAACTGGGAGACCGGCCGACCACGAGGCCGACGCTCTGCCACGAGATCCGCGTATGGTCGCGTCGCGCGGCGGTCAAAAGGCAAAATTCGACCAGCAAAATCCTCCTGGAACATGGCGTCCGCGGCACCCTCAACGGCCGACGTCGACGCCCCGCCGGGAGCTGCAGGACTCCATCGAGAATTTCCGCCTGAGTCACGCCCGTTGTATACAGTTCGAGCCGATCCCGGCTGCCTATCCAAGTCAGCACAGCGGGGAATGGCTCAGGCTTCATCAACTCGGACACGACGTTTGTGTCGAGGACAATCACTATTACGCTCCGACCCGCGGGGGCTTGCGAATTGGAGCGCGCTTCGCAACGGTCAGCTCTACCCCACCCACCACCTGAAAGCGCCGCTGGATCGCCTCGCCTAGGTTTGTGCTCTCGACCGGCTCTTGGGCGAGCGCCGCCCACAGGATATGCCCGACTTCATCCTCCATCGAGCGGTGGCGGTGGGCCGCGCGAATCCGCAGGCGTGACTTTAAGGATTCGTCGAGATTGCGGATCGTGATGCTAGCCACAGAACACACCTCTGATATCAATGATGGCGGTGTAATCAATTCGAGTGAGCTTAGGCAAATGCCGAGAAATTAAACACGACGACATAAGTAATGCAGCATACTGATACATCGCATTGTACTTTTCTCAAGGAGAAGGACGATGCGTAAGCTGCAGACGATTTGGCGGTTTATCTCGCTAGCCACGGCTTCGTCGTCGCAACCCTGCAGCATCCCAAGGACAATTTCCTCGACGACAGCGGGGACGGACATCCGGAAGTCATGTCGGGCGGCCGATCCAGGTCAAAGTCACGATCAGCATGTTGCTCGACGATCCCCATTTGAAAAATGCTCATCGATCCGGAACGGATCGGCGTAGCGGGCTTTTCGAACGGCGGCTACACCAGCCTCCTGTTGGTGGGGGGCGGTGCCGCAATTCACGCGCTTTATCGGCTACTGCAAGGCGCATCCGGACGCCCCGCACGTGAAGGCGGCCTTCGCGATGGCCCCGCAGAGTCTAATTTTTGACAAAGCCGGGCTCGCATCGATCAACCGTCCGGTGTTCCTGTACTACGGACAGGAAGATGAGGTGCTGCGGGCGCCGGATATTTGCCGCGATCCACCTGGTGTGAACCGCATCAAATCACATATCCGCATTAACGCCGACGCGCTGGTCCTCTTTCGCAAAACGTTGGCTTCGGCGCCCCGCTAATTCGGCCCTTGGCACATCCGGCATCCTCTTTTGTCCGTGTACATATAGCCGCCATTGATTGTGCAGAGCCTACTCTGCTGCAGGTCATTGCACGTGCCGTCGTTACCAGGTGCGCTTTTCGGCGTCATATGAGTCGGACCGGGTATTGCTGCACTGCCCGGCACTGCGCCGACCGATGGCCGGCCGGGTGTCGCAGCCGACGTCATCGGCACCTGGTGCAAGAAAATCCTGTCCGGAATGATCTGCAAAAATTGCTGAGGAATCGATTCTCGCCGGAGAACCATATTGTTGGAATCGATCAAGCTTCCGTCACGAGCGATTCGAAACTGCGCGTCAACTTGAGGCGGGCCTGCCGGCACGGGCCTGCAGTTGCCGCCGTTTGGATCGCACAACATCATCGGCAGGCGGCGGGCGATGTTGCGATGAATGCGCAGCGATGCGGCCCCATCTTGATAAACAGCATACGTGCCAAAACTTTGAGATTCTGTCATCGGCTGAGTGGGCGTGTAAATTATCCCGCGAAAGCGTCCGTCGTTCGTATATTCGATGTAAAGATCCCCACTTCCTGCCGGTGTCTGAAATTGCCCGTGCCACTGACCGACTATCAGCGCCTCGCTCGACTGTTGCGCGAGGCCCATGTCGACGATTCCAACTGCGACGCCAACGGCTAACACCAACCTATGTACTACCCGTGTCAACATTGATCAGTCCCCCTATATTGTAAGTTCGCAAACTCCAGCATGTCCGCTCGACCTCAGCGCCTTTAGCATAACGCACATCGACGGAACCACGAGACAAGTATCGTATCGAGGCGCCGCCATGCTTGCGCACGCCTCGTAGATCCGAGGCAACACTCGGCCCTTATATTCGTCGGTGGCCATTTTCTCTATTCGCATCCACTACGACGACCCATAGTGACTGCTCTCGGGGCACGGATGCTTTTGAGCGTCTATTCCCTTATTGCGATTGAGATGTTTGTCATCACGACTCACTCAACATCGCGTTGATATCGCGGTAGCGCACCGCCTGCGCCGCAAATGTAAAGCCACCGTGTTCGCGCATCTCCCGGGCGGCGCGCAGGAAGGCGCCCAACGCGGCGCGGGACAAAGCGCTGCCGACGCTGACGCGTTTGACGCCTAGAGCAGAGAGCTCGGCCAGGCTCAATTGAACGCCTTGCAGGCCCATCACGACATTCACCGGGCGATCCACGGATTTGAGGCTCGTGGCGATTTCCTCCTTGCCGGCGATACCCGGGGCATACAGAACATCGGCGCTCGCTGCTTGATACGCCTGCAATCGCTTGATCGTGTCGCCAAGATCAGGACGGCCCGCCAGGTAATTTTCTGCGCGCGCAGTGAGAGCGAAGGCAAAGGGAAGATCGCGCACGACTTCCGCCGCTGCTCGGGCGCGCTCGGTAGCACACCCAATCTCATAGATGGGTCGCCCGGGCGGGACATATCTTCGATGGATCCCCCGACGAGTCCAGCGGCTGCAGCAAGCCTAGAGGTTTCCGCGACGACTTCCGGAAAGTCGTCAAAGCCGTTTTCGAGATCCGCGCTGCAGGTCGGTGACTAAGGCAATCGCGGCTGCGTGCAGCATCATCTCAGTGCGCGCAACAGAATTTGCCGGCTGCCCAAACGTTCGTCGTTGCCGACCCCTGTCACTGGCTTTCTTTGACGATGCGTCCGTTGAGCGGCTGGGCGGCTCGCACGTCGTGCGGGTAAAGCTTGGCGAAGGCGCTAATTTGCGCGGCCGATAGCTGCATCGGAGTCTTCAGAATATACCAGGCGATTCCTTCCGTGCAGGGCGGCGCCGTGACGCAACCCATATAGGTGTAGTAGCCGAAGGTCTTGGGCAGCAGATCGCCGGGATCGATCATGACTCCGGGGACTTCCTCCTCTTCATGCGAGAAGTCGGCTCGCCCGCCTGGTTAGCCGTGGCTAGCCAACGCGCAGCGAAGGTCGGGGCACAGGTGACGCGTAAGGGCTGACGGATACGCCGGAAGTCATCCACGGCCGTATTGATGAGAGCCAGCGGCTGCTCGACCCGCCGGCCAAGCGCCTTGGCACGCGCGGTGGTCGTCAACCTCGGCCCATGACGCCGGAACAGTTTCGCGCCGAGCCGATCCTCAAGCGCTCGCATTCGCTGGCTGACGGCGGTCGGCGTGATGTGCAGCTCCGCGGCGGCCCGGGAGAAATTACCATGACGGACACAGGCGCTCAGCACGCGCAGCGAATCCAGCGAGGGCGGAATGTCTCTCATCGCTAATTTGAAGTTTACCTTCAAATGACAATCAAAACTTCTCGCTATGACGTCAGATCCCTGCGACATAGACGGAGCAAACCCTTCGGAGGACACGAGTTATGCAGAGCGCGCCGATTCGCACGACATGCGTTCTGTTGACGGCAGTCTCGCTGGCCTGGATCGATACCACCGTGGCCGCACTCGGTGCAGACACGCCGAAGCAGCCTCTACCCCCGGGATTTTCGACGACGCTCAAGGGCGCCAAGCGTGATTTCGATTATTTGGCCGGCGCCTGGGCCACGCAACAGAAACGCTTAAAGGCGCTCGCCGTGCGCAGCAGCGAGTGGGTCGGGGCTACATTCTTGAAAGGCGTGGCACCATGACCAGCGCACACGGCGCGGAAGCCGGCGTCCGGGTCATTGCTGAAACACATGACATTCAAACCCGCTGCGCCAAAATCGTCGTGACCGACGAGGCGGGCCGCTACCTGATTCCGGAACTACCGCAGGCGAAGTATCGCGTCTGGAGAGGATCGCTCGATTGACATATCGCGATTCACACATTGTGTAATCAGCGCATGGCCCGGTCGAGAATCATGACGGTGACGATGTCATAAATCTCATCGGGTCATCTTGCTTTCTCCTTATCCGCCCGCGCAATCGCGCTCAATCAATATCCACGGCAAAGCGCTTAAGCTCGGCAAGCGAGCAATGAGCAAGTGCACCCTCATGAGTGGCCCGCACCGCCACACGTGGTGCTTGGCCCGCATTGAATGCCTCTTGCCAGCGCGGCGCGCACAGGCACCAGCGATCGCCGGGCTGCAGGCCCGGAAAGCCGAACTCAGGGACCGGAGTCGAGAGATCGTTGCCGAGGGATTTCGAGAACGCGAGAAACCCCGCGGTCATGACCGTACAGACCGTGTGACTGCCGATATCTTCGCGGCTCGTGTCGCAGCACCCCTCGCGGAAGAAACCAGTCATGGGCTTCAGCGAGCAGACCTCGAGCCGCTCCCCAAGCACATTGCGGCCATTCGGCCGCCCGCCGCCGCTTGCATCGTCTCTCAGCATCACCGGTTCGCGCATAGCCCTTGGAGCTCCCCCGTTAAATCCGCGTCAAAAAGTCCCGAATTGGGCATGGTAACGCAGCAAGAAATCTCGATCTTATTCGCTACGGATGCAAAGTTCTGGACTTTATGAGTCTTGAGTGCGTGTTCCGGTAGTGCAAGTGAGTGGATATTCGATTCGGGTTGGCGCGGCGCAAGATTTGTTGGCATTGAATATCGACTTAGCCTCAGTGATGCAGGCCGGGCGTTGAAAGTCGCCAGTCATGTGCGGCAGGAGCTGTGCTTACGATGGCCAAAGCAGCCGCAAGGATCTTTATCGTGCCTAGTTTGAAGGTCATACCTCCCAGTCCTTCCTCGTGTGCTACCGAAGTGGCTATATCGAGCCGCGTGATCATGGCTATTTTACTCCAGCCAAGTTAGGCGTAAACCTCTACTCATGGTCCTGACAGAACGCACTGAGTTGCACCGCATACGTGAGCGTGGAGCGCACGAGTGGAGCGCGATATATCAAATATTGGATGCGGGGTTTCTCGCGCATGTGGCATTTTGTGTGGAACATCAGCCGTTCGTCATCCCAACCCTCTATGGCCGTGATGGACAAACACTCTCTTTGCACGGCTCAGTGGCCAGCCGGATGCTAAAGGAGCTGGAAGCGATCCCGGCTTGCGTGACGGTGACTCTCGTGGACGGATTGGTGTTATCGCGATCCGCTTTCGATCACTCGATAAATTATCGATCGGTCGTCGCATTCGGGTCCGCGCGGAAAATAAGTGATCCCGTCCGAAAGGTGAAGTCCTTACGAGTAATCTCAGAGCATCTCATCGCGGGTCGATGGGAAGATGTTCGGAGGCCAACTCACAAAGAATTGAACGTCACCACCGTGCTCGAATTCGTGATCGAGGAGGCGTCGTCAAAAGAACGCAGCGGGCCGCCTCAGGACTACGAAGCTGACTATGGACTGCCAGTTTGGGCGGGTGTGTTGCCGTTTGAGACTCGATCCGGACCGCCGTTGCCGGATAATCGCTTGGTTGAAGGTGTTTGCGTTCCAGATTACGTTCGACACTATGACGGCAGGCTCAATTGCAAAGCCGCAGTGGCGCCATGACACCCCGCAAATACGTCCTTTGCATGGTGATATCCGGCTTGGGACTTGTGCTCGAGGCGCAAGTTCCTCTCGCCAAGCAGGTTCAACCCGTCTTGCGCACTGTGCCAGCCGCGGCGCTCCACGGACAACACGACTTTGACTTCGAAATCGGCACGTGGAAAACTCATCTGAAACGCCTGCTTCATCCGCTCACAGGATCACCCACCTGGGCCGAATACGACGGCACTTCCACGGTTCGCAAGGTTTGGAAAGGTCGCGCCAATCTGGTCGAGCTTGCCGTCGATGGACCCGCCGGGCACATCGAAGCGCTTTCACTGCGGTTGTACAACCCGGAATCGCACCAATGGAGTCTGAATTTTGCCAATAGCGTCGGCGGCACCCTCGCAACGCCTTCGGTTGGTGAGTTCAACAACGGGCGCGGTGAATTCATCGACCAGGAGGCCCTCGGACCGCGGATAATTCTCGTAAAATTTGTGATATCGAGGATTTCGCCCACTGTTTGCCATTTTGAACAGTCGTTTTCGCACGATGGCGGAAAAAGCTGGGAACTCAATTGGATTGCCGACGATACTCTGGTGCCCGACACTAAAAAACCAGATTGACCGCGGCGACGGGAATGATTGCGGCACCGGTATTGCGGCCGGCGGCGACCCATTTGGCGCCTATTATGATGCCCGCAGTGCTAGACCAATTATATTCAATAGCCGGCGCGAGACTGAGTGAGGAACTCGATCCTGAATCACTTTCGATGCTTGCGGATGTCGACGCACCGTTGAACAGCGGCAAGTAGCGACCCGTCACGCGCGCCGAGCCGTTGTGAGCGTAGGCGACCTCGAGCGCCGCGACCCAATTGAGCGTCATGCTGTACTCCCAAGCCGAGTCGATTGCCGTGGAATCGGCCGGACTGGCTTGTCCGCGAAAGCCTTGCGTGGTGCCGTAGACACTGACGTCTTCGACACCGACGCGTGTCGTGTTATTGGATTCGAACGATGCCGTGTGCGTGGAGGATCCCGGTTATCCGGGTGCGCGACTTGCCTTCATGGCTGCCGGAGCGCGAATCGTGCCGATTCCCGTAAATAGTGAGGGCATGAACGTTGAAGAACTCATCCGCAAGGCACCCGACGCCAAGGCTGTTTATATAACACCTTCACATCAGTACCCCTTGGGAATGACGATGAGCGCAGCCCAACGCCTGCGACTGCTCGATTGGGCAACGCGTGCCGGCGCCTGGATTATTGAAGATGATTACGACAGCGGATATCGATTTTCGAGCCGTCCAATTGGCTCCCTGCAAGGCATGGACACGGACGCGAGAGTGATTTACGCGGGTACCTTCAGCAAGGTCATGTTCCCTGCGCTACGTTTGGGTTATGTCGTCGTTCCCAAGGACTTGGTCGCCGCCTTCTCCGGTGCGCTCGACGCCACCGGTGTTTTTTCCTCGCCTTTATATCAAACGGTGTTGACCGATTTCATTCGAGAAGGCCATTTCGCCCGCCACATTCGGCGGATGCGAATGCTCTATCTGGAGCGGTGGCGAGTGCTGGTAAAAGCCATGGGCATGCACATAGGCGACACGCTCGAGATTGTGGGCGCTGAGGCAGGGATGCATCTTTCGGCATTGTTGCCGCCAGGAATGAGCGACGCAGTGATAGCGCGAAATGCCGCAAGCCGGGGCGTCTCGACAATGCCGCTATCGGCCTGTTATTGGAATCCGCCCATCAGGGGAGGATTGATACTCGGCTACGGCGGAGCGAACGGACACCAAATCCGCGATGGCGTTCGCAAACTTAAACTGAGTCTTCATCCGGCGGGCAGCGAGACCTGACCGAATACGTAGGGGACAATGCAAAACCGGGGGCTGCATCCTGCAGGGCCAGATTCGATAGCCAACCCTTTGTATTATTTAGCGAGGGCTGCGCACAGAATCCGGGCGGACGGATTGGCAAAGCCGTGTCGGGCAGCTACAAGCCTGTGCAGAGTTATTGATTTTGTTGGCGGCAAAATTCCCAGCCTCCGGTTTTGCATAGTCCCACGCAATCCCCTGGGCCGGGTAGTGTGGCTAATAAACTAAAGATTGCTGCGATAGCGAAATCGCTGATCACAGGCTCTAGAAAAGCCGGTCTTTTGGTCGCAATCCTTTCCAACGCGCTCTTCAACATTCAGCAGCGTTTGGCATTGAGTCAGCGCCTCGCCGGAGCGGATGAAGGAGACATTGACCAATGGCGGCGCCGCGGCGGCGTAGCACACGTCCCAGCGATCAAGCAATTACACACACAGTCACTCAAAGCCAGCTGGAAAACCCTGTTGTTTGAAATCGACCTAGCCACGCCGGATCGGCTGGATTGCGTTTTTCCGCACTCTTTATATAAGAGTGTTCATTGTTCTGCGTTGGCCGGGCTATTCGGGTGACACGACGCCGTCCATGGCTAGTTAGCGCAGCCCGCACCGTTTCGCTACGCTTCCTGCTGCGCGCGCCTGCTTTGTTCCCGGACCGGCCCAGACTTCCTATCTGGGCGCTCGCCACCGCATTGGTCGCCCTGTGTCGGCATTCGCCACAGGATTGCTCACCATCCGGAAAGGGCGGGAGGTGCCCCCAACACGCGATCGAGATACAGCGGGAAGCCAATGAAGTTATCGGGATTCACGTATCCGTAGCCGGCCGAAGCGATATAGCTGAAGGCTACACTGTCCCCGAGCACCAGAATTTCGCCACGACCCTCGTCGCGCTGCCACGCCGACGCCCTTCCAGCAATGAAAGTCGTAGATATCAGGCACACCTGCAAGAATGCATATATTGGTTTCATGATCCCTTCTCCTTGAGACTATTTGGCTGAATGATTGATAGAGGAGCGCGGTTCGCCGCGATCAACACGCCGCTATTTCCCCGTCTTCAGCAATGCTCGCCGGTCATAGTTGGCACGCATCCCGGCCCTCACTGCAGGAAAATGCTAGCTCGCGCCATATGCTGGGCGCCTGATTACTTCCAGATGAATTACTAATGAAATTGTAAGGAAGCTACTTGCGCGCGTATTGCAATCGGTGCTGCGCGCGCCCGCGACGTCCCAAGTCCCCGTGAGGGATGGTTCGAAGCGATCACCGGCAGGTCAACCGTGGAGGAGGGCACCAGCAAGTGCTTTGCGTTCGTCCAGCGGGTCGATCGGCACGCCGAACCGAGGGGAAACCATCGGATCTTCCGTCGCCGAATCGACCGTCAACCAAGTCATCAGTCATCGATTTGTGAAAAAGCAGCAGATGCGCTGGCAGCCCGCGAACGCCCACTTGCTCCTGCAGTTAAGCACCTCGACGTTGAACAACATCTCCGTACCACATTCGAGCGCTGGCACCCCGGGTTGACCCGCTCCTCAGCCCGCGCTTTTGCAAAGTCTCAACTAAATAGGCGATCATCCGTAATACTTGCGATCGGTCTTCATGAGAGTAGCTGGTATGCACAGCGAAAATTGCGTGCAGAGTATGAAATTTCGGAGACCGCGATATGATAGACGACGATTCGCTGCAGACGCGCAAACTACAGAAGAGGTTGATTAGTCGATGAGGCGAGCGTCGAGTCGAAGTGTCGACGACCAGAATTGACAGAAGGTGTGGCTCGCGCGATGAGTTCGGCGGTAGCGAGCGAACGCTGGAAGCCAGCGCTAGCCTCGGCCAGTAATAATCAGGAGATCTAAATTGTCCGCATCACGCTTCTTGGCCGTCATCCTTGCCTTCCTCTCGACTACAGGTTCCGTTGTTGCGGCGGATCCGTCGCCAACTCGTGTCAAGTCCACCGACTCGGCACCGAAATCGCCGCTCGAGGGACTCAAATACCGGTTGGTCGGTCCCTTCCGCGGTAGCCGCGCCACAGGCGTGGCGGGAGTGATTAGCGAGCCCAACACTTATTATTTTGGCGCCGCCACCGGCGGATTGTGGAAGACCATCGATGGCGGCACCAGCTGGAAGCCGTTGTGGGACGATTTCCCCGAGGCCGCGCCCGCCGTCGGCGCCGTCGCCGTGGCGCCGTCTGATCCCAAAACCGTCTATGCCGGCACCGGCGAGATAAATATTCGCGGCAATGTCGCCACCGGCAACGGTTTTTATAAATCTACAGACGCTGGCAAGAGCTGGCATTTCAGTGGGCTGCGCGACAGCCAGGTGATCGGTCGCATCATCATCGACCCCTCCGACCCCAACATCGTTCTAGTGGCGGCGCTCGGCCATCCCTTCGGCGACAATCAAGAGCGCGGCGTGTTCCGCTCGGCCGACGGCGGCGCCACTTGGAAGAAGGTGCTTTACGTCAACGCCAAGACCGGCGCTTCGGACGTCGCATTCGATCCCGGCAATTCCAAGATCCTGTATGCCGGCATGTGGCAGGCGTATCGCAAGCCTTGGGCCATGGAGAGCGGCGGACCGGGCAGCGGCCTTTACAAGTCATTCGACGGCGGCGAGCATTGGCGGCGGTTGAGCGGCGGCGGATTGCCGGACGGCATTTACGGCCGCATCAATGTCGCCCCGACTTCCGACCCCAAGGTCGTCTATGCCATGATCGAGGCCAAGAAAGGCGGCCTGTTCCGCACGGATGACGGCGGCGAGACCTGGAAGCTGATCAGCGATAAGAACAGCATCAAGCAGCGGGCCTGGTATTTCAATACGGTCTTCGCAGATCCTAAGGATGCCAAGACCGTCTACGTCCTCAACACCTCGTTGTACCGTTCGACCGACGGTGGCAAGAGTTTCAAGACGCTGAAGACCCAGCATGGCGATAATCACGAATTGTGGATCGATCCGACCAATGCCATGCGCATGATCGAAGGCAATGACGGCGGCGCCAATGTCTCTGTCGATGGCGGCGAGACCTGGACCTCGGAGATGAACCAACCGACCGCCCAGTTCTATCACATCGCCACTGACAACGAATTCCCGTTCCGCCTCTATGGCGACCAGCAGGACAATTCCAGTATTTCGATCTCGACCGCCGGCCGCTCGGGCGGCGTCGGCATCGAGGATTGGAATTCGGTCGGCGGCGGCGAGAGCGGCTTCATAATTCCCGACCCCACCGATGCCAATATCGTCTATGGCGGCGGCTACGACGCCGAGCTAACCCGTCACGACCGGCGCAGCGGCCAAAACATCCAAATCACGCCGTGGCCGCGCAATACCATGGGCTGGGCGGCGGAGAATCTAAAGTATCGATTCCAATGGACCGCGCCGATCATGATCTCGAAATTCGAGCCGCATGCGCTCTATTTCGCAGCGCAAGTGCTGTTCCGCTCGCTCGACCAGGGCCGCAGCTGGACGGTGATCTCGCCCGATCTGACCCGCAACGACAAATCCAAGCAGCATGCTTCGGGCGGACCGTTGACCAAGGACAATACCAGCGTCGAGACCTATGACACCATCTTCGCAGTTGCCGAATCGCCCAAGAGCAAGGATTTGATCTGGGTCGGCAGCGATGACGGGCTTGTGCATGTCACCAACGATGGCGGAGCCCATTGGAGCGATGTGACGCCCAAGGGAATGCCCGATTTTGCCACCGTCCAAATGATCGAGCCCGATCCCGACAATCCCGGCACCGCTTATGTCGCCGCCGACCGCCATCGGCTCGACGATTTCCAGCCTTATGCGTTCCGCACCCAGGACTATGGCAAGAGCTGGATGCCGATCACTGCAGGGCTGGCACCGGATGCCTATCTGCACGTAATCAGGCGCGATCCGGCCCGATCGGGTCTGCTCTATGCCGGCACCGAGACCGGCATCATGATGTCCTATGACGACGGCGCTCACTGGCAGAGCCTGCAATTGAACCTACCCGTGGTGCCCGTGCATGACCTCGTGGTGCATGGCGATGCACTAGCCGTCGCCACACATGGTCGCGCCTTCTGGATGATCGACGATTTATCACCCGTGCGGCAGTGGGCACCCACGATTCCGGCCGAGACGGCGCATCTGTTCAAGCCAGCGGTCGCCAACCATACGGTCCTCGGCGGCCGCGGCGGGCAACTGCGCTATTTCGGCGGCGCCAACCCGCCGGCCGGCGCGGTGATCAGCTATACCTTGTCGGCGCAGATCGGCAAGCCACGCCCGGCCAAGGACGCCGACCAAGATGCCGACAAGAAGGACCTGGATAAAGATAAGGATAAAGCTGACCCGCTCGATCAGCGCATCAGCCTCGATATTCTCGATGCGAGTGGCAAGGAGATCCGTCACTTCCCGGAAGCCGAAGATGCCAAGAGTCCGGGTGAAGACGAAGCCAAGGCTGAACCGGAAGAAGAGGAAGAGGGGGGACGTGACTCCAAGCCGATCAAGCCGCCGCATTTCGCCGGCTTCAACACTTTTGTTTGGGACTTGCGCAAAGACAAGGCGCGCGCCATCAAAAACGCGCCCTTGTGGGCGGGCAGCGTGGCGGGTCCTAAGGTGCTGCCGGGTCACTACCAGGTCAAGCTGACGGTCGATGGTAATAGCCAGACTCAGCCGCTCGAGATCCAACCGGATCCACACGGCACAGCAACTCGTGACGATCTGGCCAAGCAGTTCGCGCTGCATGGCGCGATCAATGCTCTTCTGACCGAGGTGCATGACACGGTTCTCGACATCCGCGCCACCCGCGTTAAGATCACGGCGGTCAAGAACGCGGCCACCGCACAACAACGCGGCAAGGTCGCGGCCGCCGGCGAGGCGCTCGACAGCAAGCTAAGCGAGGTTGAGGAGATCCTGATACAGCCGCGCTCGCACGCGTCGGAGGATGCGCTGAACTTTCCGGTACGGCTAAACAATATGCTGGCGGCGCTGGGAGCACTCGTGGGTTCCGGCGATGCGGCGCCAACCGCGCAGGAGGAAGCAATGTTCGCCGACCTCAAGGGCGAAGCAGCCGCGGCCTTGGCGCGCTGGCGCGAGCTCAAGACCGGAGAGGTGGCTGCGTTTGAGAAGCTTAGTATGTGACAGGTTCTCAAGCCGATTATCGATTTCCGTAATTCCTGTCATTTATTTGCGCAATCGTGTCGCAAGCGGCCTGCAATGTCGTTGGCGCATACACCATTGGGAGTTTTGTTATGATTGCGGGGATGGCACTGCATTCGCGGATGACGTCCCCGACGCAAGCAAGACCCTAGGATTGGCAAGACCCGGTTTATCCAAGGCGAAAATCTGCGCAACCAAGTGGGGTAAGGACGAGCGCCATGTCACGCCGGCGATGAAGGACAAGGTCTTCAGTCTGTATGGCTACTCGGGATACCAGGACAAACGCTGCGCGCCAGATCCAAATGGCAAGACGTGCGAGATCGATCACCTCATCAGCCGCGAGGTGGGCGGTGCCGATGATGTCAGTAATCTTTGGCCGCAGGCGTACGGGTCGACGCCCGGGAACGCGCACTTGACGGACAAACTCGAAAATCGTCTCCACAAGGAATTATGCGCGGGGAATATCACGTTGCAAGAAGCGCGCGACTTGCTGACGAACGATGGGCGCATCGCGTACCGTAATTACTACGGCGAGCCCTAGCGCGGCGCTGGATCGTGCGCGTGGCGCAACTGGGTCCTTGAAATCTTTACTCGCGTCGCAATCGAGGTCATTCTTAGAATGTCTATTTGGGGCGCGCGGCGTCGGTGGGCGGCTCGGGCTAGTTGCTACAGATGTAGAAACGGACGGCAGTCCGTGAGACGAGTTAGAGTCACGCCTCTAACTCGCCGGTGCCGGGCGAGTGCGCTCTCGGACCTGGCTTCGGGAGTTTTGAATTCCGCGCGCCAGACGGGCGGCGTGATCATGTAGGAGGGATACGACGCTCGATCGAGTTCGTCCGTCCATTACAGGTCCGTCTGTTAGCCCCATGCTGTAGCAATGAGTGCGCAGTTAATGCCTTTTCCACAGGGGTCAATACCCTCTCGCGGTCTACCGAGCTTGCCGAAGCACATCGGCTTTATTCCAGACGGCAATCGTCGATGGGCTGTAAAAAATGGCCTAGCCAAGGAGCAAGGATACGCCCGCGGCATCGCACCTGGGCTGGCACTCTTCGAAGCCTGCAAAGCACTTGGCATTGAAGAAGTTTCGGTCTATGGATTTACTCAGGACAATACGCGGCGGCCCTCGGCACAGGCCGCGATGTTCCGTGCCGCGTGCGTTCTCTTCGCGCAGGAGATTTACCGCCGCGGCGCCGCGCTGCTGGTGCCGGGCGATGAACGCTCTGCGCAGTTTCCTGACGAATTGGTGCCGTTTCGTATCCGCCAAGGCGAAGGCATCAAGGTAAATTTTCTCGTCAACTATGGTTGGGCATGGGACCTCGAGGGCTTGAAGGAAGGGGCACTCAGATCGGCCAGTGTCTCGCGCTTAGACTTGGTTGTTCGATGGGGTGGCGGCCGACGTCTGAGTGGCCTCCTGCCGGTACAATCCGTGTACGCCGACATTTTTGTCATCGATGCACTTTGGCCCGAATTCGAACCCGATCACCTTCATGCTGCGCTGTCATGGTTGCGCCAGCAGGATCGAACCTTGGGTGGCTGAAGACGGACGCGCAAGCAGCATCGCCACATCCTTTGCCGTGCTCGCGGACGTACTGAGTGTCGAGCACGACATCTCGAAATTGGCCCCGGCGGTAGCCGGAGCCCGCAATTATCAGGCCAGCACTCGAGCGGCGGAAAAACTCGGCTCGCTACTCGGCACGATGACGCCGCCAGTAGATGGGCGGTGCTGTTGAGGCTAGACGAGGGCAAAAAAGGCGATTGTCGCCGTAGCCAATAACTTGACTCGGCGGCTCTGGGTCACTTGGCGCAACGGGTCCATGTAAGGACGTTATCATGCACAACATCGTCCAGGAGTCCCGAACATACCCACGATTTTTGTGGGGGCAGAATTTCGTGGATTGCGTCGCTGCTAATTTGCCTTTGGGGCTATCATTAGACGATTGGCGAACCGCCGGCCGATCGCAGTCGCGTGTTCAGTTTTAGAAGATCAGCCGCTTTGAATTTCTCCCATTCCTCGAGCACGTGGTCGAGCAATGCGCGCTGCAGAGCATAACCTTGCTGCGCGTCCATCGTGGGTGCCTGATCGGCGCCGTCAATGGCGCGCGCGAGGCTTTGGAATGTTGTGCCGAGATTTCGCAGGCTACGGGCGGTATGGGGTGAGGACCCCGACGAGTCGAATGACTTCTTGGCGGGCGCTATGTCTGTGATTGCCAGCAAGTGCTGATCTGCCGCAGTCAATTCGGCACGCAGGGCCGGTTCGGCGCCTTTGCCGGATCCGGCGATTGCGCCGTGAATCCTGCTCGCTTCGGCCAACACCTGGGCGATCTTAACGCGCTCGTGCTCAATGTTGCGCGCGAGTTCGAATTGCTGCGCATAGGCGGCATTGAGCTTGATGCGTGGATCCGGCGCGACCGTTAATCGCTGCCGGTAATGCTTAGCGCCAGCCTGCAGCTCAATCCAATACTGCCCGGGTGGCGCCCAAACTCCCTCCTCAGTCTCCGATGTATCTTCTGAAATGAGTTCGGCGCGCGGGGCGTAATGCAGATTCCAAACGAATCGATGCGTGCCGGCGCTGACCGAGAGTCGCGCCGACGGGACGATCCATTCCGGTGCGATATCGATCTTGCCAAGATCAGGTGCCGATGGTTGGTCATCGCTGCTGAACTTGCGCACCAATATGCCGGCTGCGTTGGTAATACTGAGCGTCACGGCCTGGGCCGGTGAATCCAGCGCATAATCGAGAAATGCGCCGAGAGGCGGATTCGCCGCCATGGGTTCATCTTTCGGCATGGGCGTTCCCGTGAACCCGGTCGAGCGTACCCGGTACGCCGGCGCGGGTGGAAAAAGCCGAAAGCCCGCACCGTGATCGGTTGCAAGCGAGCGCAACAGCGCGATGTCATCCATAATCCAAAATCCGCGGCCATGTGTCGCGATCACCAAGTCGTTATCGTGTATCTGAAGGTCGCGGACCGAGGTCCGCGGTAAATTTTGCTGTAGCGTCTGCCAGTGCGCGCCATCGTCAAAGGAAACGTACACGCCGTGCTCGGTGCCGCAATAGAGAAGGCCGCGCTGCCGCGGATCCTCGCGCACGACATTCACCGCATTGATGACACCGGAGTCGGCAATGCCGTTGTTAATCAAGGTCCAACTCATCCCGCCATCGTGCGTGCGATAGATATAGGGTCCCGGGTCATCCAGCCGGTGCCGGTCGACAGCAATGTATGCGCTGTTCGCGTCGAAATGAGAGGGCTCGACCACGGCGATTTTCGACCAGTCGGTGAGATCCGCTGGCGTTACCTCCTGCCAATGCGCGCCGCCGTCGCGACTGCGCCAGACCAAGCCGTCATCCGTTCCAGCCCAGATCACCTGCGCATCCAGAGGAGAAGGACCAATGGAGTAGACGACCCCGCGCCGCGCGCCGGCATGCTCGTCGTCCTCGGCGGTCGTGGGGTCGAGATTGCGCGGGATCGCCGGATTCTCCCGAGTGAGGTCGGGGCTGATCACCGCCCAGTGCCGACCATGGTCGGTCGTGCGGAACATTCGCTGATTAGCGAAGTACAGCGCGTGGTCGGCGGTCTTCGCGAACGCAAGCGGCAAGGTCCACGCGGCACGGTAGATGTCGGGATACGCCAACGTGGGATCGACGTGATGAGTCTGCCCGGTACGCAGG
>JBDTAV010000089.1:0-10390 GCA_039924385.1 Steroidobacteraceae bacterium | reverse complement strand
GATGACATTGGCGATTGTCGAGTCCCAAACGCTTCAGTGACCTATGACGATACACCAACCGAAAGGCATTCGCTCATTGAGAGTGCCCAGCCTCGACAATGAGCGTGCGGGCACCAAATCGAAGACTCTGGATTGCAAAGATTCGTTTGAAGAACTGCAGGATCGCCTGATATTCTCGTGGAACTATAAAAACAGGAGGGTGAGACGGCTGGGTTTAAACCGGCGGAAATGCTGTGTAACCTGTGCCTCGGTATTTCATCCTGACCGGCTGACATGGTGCTTAATCGACCAAAGAGGACGCGTTCGTGATCCGAAAACTCATTTGTGCGGCCGGCTTGTGCGCGTTGATGGCGTCTGTCGCCAATGCCATAACCGTCTCAGTTCCGGAAAAATCACAGCCCGAGAGCATCACGGTTGCGCCCAATGGCGACCTCATTCTCGGCAGTGCGGGGAGCGCGAAGATTTATCGCGCAAAAAAGGGCTCGGATAAGGCTGAGGTTTTCGTCGACGCCAGCGCCGACGGCGCTGTGTCCTTTCTCGGCGTGCTCTCGGACGCGCCCACCGGTACGCTATGGGCCTGCGAAATCTACACGACCCCGCCGGGCAGCCCTCCCCACAGCGCGTTGCGCGCATTTGATCTCAAAACCGGCGCCGGCAAGTTTCGCTGGGAACTCCCGGGCGAGAAGAATCTATGCAACGACTTCGTGGTCGGTCCGGACAAGGCGCTGTATATCAGCGACACGCTCGGTGCGAAAATCTGGCGCCTCAAACCCGGCGCAGCAGGGCCGGAGATGTTTAGCGATGATCGCACCCTGTACGGCATCGACGGCATCACCTTCATCGGTGATTCGCTGTATGAGAACAACGTGATCTTCAACAAGCTCTATCGGGTTCCGATGGACGCCGGCGGCAACGCGGGCAAGCCGGTGGACATTTTCATGGACAAGCCGATCAAGGGACCGGACGGCATGCGCGCCGCCAACGGCAAACTATTTCTCACCGAAAATGGCGCGGGCAAGATCGATATGCTCACGCTCAGTGGCGACACGGCAAAGATCACCACGCTGCAGGAAGGGCTGGCGACACCCACTGCGATCGAGCCGGCCGGCGACACCCTCTGGTACGGTGAGCGCGGGGCCGACCGCGCGCATTCGATGCCGCTGCCCAGATAGCTGCCGGGGTCTCGCTGCGCGCCAGGACGCCGCGGCGATCAAGGTTCAGCCCAAAGTTCAATGCAGCGCCAGCGTATTCCGCCGCCACGCCGCATCCTGCCATCGGCCGAAGTCCCGCAAAAGATCGGGGCTGCTTGCCTGCCGCACCAAGGCAAGATCATCGAGCCGCAGCTCCTCGAAACTGCGCCGGAATCGGTCATGATCTTTTACTTCTCGCGCGATGAGGAGGCGCCGGGTGCCGGGCGCGTACCCAGCAAAATCGACGTAGCCTTCGTCGGGATTATCGAGCCCAGGCGAGAGCACGTCGAGCGTCCAGCTTCCTCCGGTCTGATGAAATACCCACAGCTCGCGCCAGCCCTCGAGCGGCTGCACCGCGAGCACCAATGCCGGAACTTGAGGCACGGCCTGTATCGAGCCCATCCTTACCAGCCCGTACGTGCAGCGCCGCATGATCGCAGCGGCCTGCGGCCGACGCGCGTCCTGCAGAGCGACACACGTTTGGCCCGAACTCTCCGGCATCGCACTTAAGATCAGGGGTCCTGACTGCGGTGCGGGCATCGCTGCAGCCCAGCGGATGGCGCTGACCCGCAGCACCGCGTCGACGTACTCTGACCGCCTGTCATCACCGAGTTCATCGGGAAGCACCGCTAGGAGCTCTTCGAGTGCACGTTCCGCCGATGCGCCGGCAGGTTCGCGGCGGCGGTCCTGCTCGTAAGCAAGTGCCGCCCAAACCCCGGCACGCCGCGCATGCAGCCGGCTTTTCGTCATCGCATTCAATTCACCGCCTTTGACCAGATCGAGCAATTGGGCGCGTTCGATGTCGAGAGATGCGCGCGGGCCAGGCCCCAAGTCCGGATCGATGCAGTCGGGCCGCGTCAGGCTGAGAACGGCGTACGCGCGCTCCTGCGGCTGCGCTTCCGGAAGCGCCAGAACACGGCGATACAATTCGCCGTCATAGCAGACGCGCATCCGATCATTGCGCTCGAAACTGCGCATTCGCACGCCGAACTGTTCTACGACTTCCAGGTGCGGCGCGAAATCGGCAAGATGATCCGTGCTGCCCGAGGCCTGGTCAGCAAGGCGGTCAGCCATTTGGGCGATGGCGCCAAACGCCTCCGCGCGAGCGGCTTGCGGCGGTGTGGCCTTGAGGTAGGCGGCGCCGTAACTGATGCCGAGCGCCTCCGATCCCGGGGTCTCGCGCAGGAAGCGCATCACGGCGAGCAGTTCGGGAGCGGCGGTTGCGGAGAGTTCGATCGGCCGTGCCGCGTCGTTTCGCAAGTATCCGCCCCGCTCGCGGCGATAATCGTAGACTTTCAGGTAGCCGGCATGTTCGCCGCGCACCTCGAGCACATCACCCTGCCAAAGCCGCGTGAGTTCGGTGGCGCCCGAGCGCGGCGCGGCGCGGAGCGCGGCGTGATCCTGTACCACGATGGCGAGCGCCGCCATGAGGGCCAGCATCACCGAGAGGCTCCCGGCTTGGGAGCCAGCGCTGCGGCCTTGGAGGTCACGCCGGCTACCGCCTCATCGACGGGATTCACCGAGCTCTGATCGCCAATCAGGCTCGAGCCGATGAACTTACCGGCCGCCGGCATCGGTGCAATGATGACCTGCACCTTATCGGACAACTTGTCCGCCAATGTCTTCTGGATCAGAAGCGGATAGCGTGCCACCAGCACACCCTCGCGTTCCATCTGCCCGGCATTCGCTTTGCCCACAAGATCGAGCCGATAGGCCTCGGCATCGGCGAGTTTTTGCCGCGAGTCGGCCTCGCCCTTGGCCTCGATGCGGCGCGCCTCCGCGGCGCCTTCCGCGGTGCGAATCCGCGCGACTTTGTCGGCTTCCGCCTCGAGCTGCCGTTGCTCGATCTGCTTCTGCTTGAAGGGCAGGATGTGCTTCATCGTCTCCTCCTGCGCACGCGCGGCGATGACCTGCTCCTGGCCGGCGGCTTCCGCAGCCGTTTGCCGCCGCACCTTGTCGGCCTCAGCCTCGAGCTGCTGCTGTTTGACCTGCGCCTCCTTGAGCTGCAATGTGTAATGAATTTTTTCGGTCTCCAATTCCTCGGAAAGCAGCTTCTCCATTCCGGCTCGATAGTCGGGAGGCAGATCGACCTTACCCATCTCGACTTCTCGCAGCACGAGACCTAGGGCGGTGAATTTGGGTTTGAGCGCCGCGATCAACTCCTCTCGTATCTCGGTGCGCCGTTGCGAAAAGATTTCTCGGACCGAGTAGCGGGCAAAGGTGGGATAGACAACTCCCTGAACGGCGGGCGCGACCAGATCCGCGCTGATGTCGTCCGGAAATTCCTTGGACATCTGAGCCAGGCGGGCCCGGTCCACGGTCCAGCGCACCGCGAGATCGACGCCGATCGACAAGCCCTCGATGGACTGGAACGGGGCCGGGCCCGTGGCACTCTCGCTTTGGGTCGGCCGATAGATCTGATCTCGAATCGAGTAGCGCCGCACCTGGTGAGTTCCGGGCAGTACGAGCAGCGTGCCAGAGCTGTAGACGCCAACCGATCCGTCGAGCACGTCGGTGCGCACCACGACCTCGCCCCGCTGCACGGACTCAAATGGTGGATGGGTGCAAAACCCATAGACGATCAATCCCAGCAGGACGATGGCCGCCACACGCCAACGAAATCTCCACAGGCTTAAAGTGAGGAAGCTAAGGGCTGTCGCCAATAAAGAGCCGAGCCGGCCCAGCGGTTCAATGAGCCCACGTCGCACCAACTCGAAAAAGGCATCCAAGCGACCAGACATTGTTGCCACACTCCCATTGCACAGCCGAACCGGCTCGACCGGAACAGTGTTGCAATGCTTTGTGGCGAGGCCGTGGGGCAACCGTGGCGGAGTGTGGCAGCCGGGAGATTGCGTCGCTGCGCGGACGCACGCCGGTTATTGACCAGCTATGTACGCTATCGCACAGACTTAAATTGGCGCCGCGTACAGATTTGGCGGATACCCCTGCCGCTTGAGCCACATGGATAACATTTCCGAGATCGACCCTCTTCACTGCGGCGAAGCATCACACGTCTCGAAGGAAAACGTCGCCAAGTATCAGGCCGCATCGCCGTGGCGAGCCAGGTGGCAAGTGATCAACTCGTTTCTTCCCTACGCGCTGTTTTGGTTTGCAATGGACCGCGCGCTGGTCATCTCCTATTGGCTGATGCTCCCGATTGCGATTCTCGCCGCCGGATTTCTTGTCCGGATCTTCATCATTTTTCACGACTGCGGCCACGGATCGTTCTTTGAATCCAAACGAGCCAACAACGCGGCCGGCGCGCTTGCGGGCGTATTGCTATTGACGCCCTATCGATACTGGCGTTGGCAACACGCCTTGCACCATGGGACGGCCGGCGATCTGGATCGACGCGGTTCGGGCGATATCTGGACACTCACTGTGCAGGAATATCTTCGCAGCACGCGCTGGCGCCGGTTTAGTTATCGCCTCGCGCGCAATCCCATTGTGCTCTTTGTAATCGCACCGCTGTACGTCTTTGTAGTACATCAGCGCTTTGCCGCGCCTAACACGCCAACGCGAGAGCGCAAGTCGGTTTATCGCACGAATTGGGTCTTGCTGGGAATCGCGCTCATGATGAGCGCAGTAATCGGTCTAAATTCGTTTTTGCTGATTCAGCTTACGGTTTCCGCGGTGGCCGGCTGCTTCGGCCTGTGGTTATTTTACGTTCAGCATCAATTCGAGGGTGCTTTTTGGGCGCGCTCCGAGGCTTGGAATTACACCGCTGCGGCCCTGCAGGGCAGTTCATTTTATAAGCTGCCGCGGATTCTACAATGGTTTACAGGCAACATCGGGTTCCACCATATTCATCACCTGAGTCCTCGCATTCCGAATTACCATCTTCAACAGTGTCACGAGGCAGATCCCTTCTTCAATTCAATCAAGCCCGTCACGCTGCTGGCGAGCTTTAAATTTCTCAGCTTTAGACTATGGGATGAACAGCGCAAAGTATTCGTGGGCTTTCGCAATCTCGGCATTCTGCCGCTCGTCGGGTAGTTCGGGGCTGCGCCCCGCCGTTAGCGCTGTAGATCCCGCTCGAGGACGTCGGCAATTCGCGCACTGATCCGGCTCACCTCCTCGCGTAAGGCGACAATTTCAATTTCGAGAATATAGCGGCGGTCGGAATTCTGACCGAGCCCATCGCGTTCGGATTCGAGTTGCGAGGCTTCTTCCGACAACATTCGTTGCCGGCCATACAGCCCTTCAAGGTGGTCTTGGGCACCGATTGGCATCATTGAACTGTACGCGACTCTCGAAGTGCGTGTTGGCCGCCACATTCCCTCGTAAAGCGCATAAGATAGTTAAAATTAATGAAATAACGTATCTTATTGAAAAATAACATTTATATATTATGATGGGTGCCCTAATACCAACCAGCGCACCTGATTCGCCAGGCTGCCCGACCGCACCCAAGGATTGGGGGAAACTGCCAGCATCCGAGAAGGGTCGGCCATACACGCTTAGGATCGTATCGGTGCCACTCAAAAAATCGGAGGATGCGCCAGCGCCGCGTCGCGCGAGTTCGGGTCCGCTGCGCCGGCCCTGCTGGGCTATGCCGTGATCGCAATCGCGGTCGGCTGGGCATACGTCGCCTCGCGCATTCATACCGACTATGTTCAGACACTGGAAGCAGAAGATAATCGCCTGCGCGGCGTCGGTGCGACTTTGCGATCGGCCACGCTGGCGATGCTCAACGATGGCGTGGGCGCCGCCGTTGCGGGTGCCAATGAACTCGCGATGGCGGAACGACATTTGACTGGCTGCACCAACGTGCGGACACCGGCGAGACTTTTCCAGCCGAAGTTAATCTATCGAGTCTCAGCACCGGTCGAACCGTACTCGCGCTGGCCGTGGTGCATGACGTGACGCTTCGCAAGCGCGCAGAGCATGATCTGCACGATTCAACCGGCCAGACGCTCGCGGCGCTGGAACTGGGTCTCTCTCAGTTGCTGCACGACACGCACATGCCCGCCGCCGGCCGGCGTGAATTGATCGAACACTGCGCCTGACTGGCGACCCAATGTTCCGTGGAAATCAGGACTGCGTCTTATTTGCTGCATCCCCCCTTGCTCGATGAATTAGGACTGCTCAGCGCGCTGCGCTGGCTGGCTGACGGCTTTAACCAACGCAGCGGCATCGAAATGCGGCTCGATCTTCGCTCTCCATGCATCGCCTGCCGCCCGACGATGAGCTTTGCTTGTTTCGGATCGCTCAAGAGGCGCTCACCAATGTTCTCCGGCATGCCGCGAGTCCCTGGGCTGCGATTCGCCTCAAGATACAGTCCAACAGCGTCATGCTGGAAATCGAAGACGCCGGGCGGGGATTCGACGCGAAGGCACCTGCCCTGGGCGTTGGGCTTGCCGGCATGCGCGAACGCATCCGCCATATCAGCGGCATATTTTCCGTGGAGACAACCAGTATGGCGGGTACGCGCGTGCGCACCACCATAGCGATTCAGCCGCAACAATGAGATCCATTAGCACTTTGATCGCCGATGATCACGAGCTCTTTCGGCGCGGCGTGGCCGCGGAACTCACCCAGGTGGAGGGATGGGTGGTGGCGGCCGAGGCCACCAACGGACGCGACGCTGTTGCACTGGCCGCATCACTGAAACCGGACATCGTGGTGCTTGATTTGACGATGCCGGAACTGAATGGCTTGGAAGCGGCGCGCCAAATTATTTCAGCCGACCCGGCCGCGCGCATTCTCATTTTGACGGCACACGAGTCCGAGCAGCTGGTACGCGAGGTCCTAGGTGCCGGCGCCCAAGGCTATGTACTGAAATCCGATGCGGGAAGAACCTTGGTGGGACCCGTACCGGCATCGTTGCCGCCCTCGCGACGTTGGTCGCGCGCGGGGTGGATTCATGACTCAAAATCAATTGCGCGAGGCTGAAACAAGCGGCGTTCGGCGCGTCCTGATGGTCGATGACCACCCGGTGGTCCGACAGGGCCTGCACCAGCTTTTGGAGAGCACCGACGATCTGGCAGTCTGCGGCGAAGCCGAGACCGCAATCGATGCGCGTGCCGCCATCGACCGGTTGCATCCGGACATGCTGATCTGCGACATCAGCTTAGGACAGATCGACGGCATCGAACTGGTGCGGACTCTACGCGCCCACTATCCGTGGCTGCCGATCCTGGTGCTCTCCGCACTTGACGAAATCATCGATTCCGCCCGCATGCTGGCACTCGGCGTCAGCGGCTACATCATGAAGCAGGCGTCGACAGAACAAGTTCTGGCTTCACTGCGGCGGGTGCTGGACGGAAACATTTACGTGTCCGAGGCGATGAGCAGCAGCCTGCTGTCCGGCTTCGCCAGCGGCGCTGCGCACGTGTCGGCCGACCCGATTGAGCGGCTCAGCAACCGCGAATTGCAGATTTTGCGCCTGATTGGCAAAGGCGCCAGCACTCGAGAAACCGCGCAACTCCTGCACTTGAGCATCAAGACGGTCGAGTCGCACCGGCAGCGAATCAAGCGAAAGCTCAATCTCACCACGGCAGTGCAATTATTGCGCTACGCGGTGCTGAGCCACGCCCAACCTGCGGCGAATTCGGCGCGCTAGTGCATCCGGCAGCGCTCTAATGTATTGTTTCCCAGACACCGTCAAGGGGAACAATGCTCACAATATCGCGGCGCGGTTTTCTCATAACCGGAACGCTGCTCGGCGCTCGGGCCGCCTTGGGCGCCGTCGGCACGCGACCGTTCTTCCGGCGTACCGGATTGCCCATCGGACTGCAGCTCTACACTGTCGGCGATGATCTAAAGCGCGATTTTGCGGGCACCTTGGCCGCGGTTTCAAAGATCGGATATCGAACCCTCGAACTGCCCGGGCTGGCCGATCACACTGTCGAGGATTGGCGCCAGGCGCTCGATCGCGTGCAGCTGAAATGTCCGTCGATCCATGTTCCACCGCACTCCAAGACGGGTCTGAACCTCGATGAGCCCGGGGCACTCGCGGAGGCGGCGCATACTTTGGGAATCGGCACCATTGTCTGTCCGATGTTCAACATTCCCGGGCGCTTCTCGTTGATGCCGCAGCCGGGTGAAAGCGGCGCCGACATGACGGCACGTCTCGGTGCCTCTATGACGTTGGATGATTGGAAGTGGAATGCCGATTACCTCAACAACAGAGCCGCGGGGTTGAAGCCATACGGCCTGCGTTTCGCCTACCACAATCACAACGTCGAGTTTGCGCCCGTGAGCAACAGCACGGGACTCGCCCAATTGATACAAAATACCGATCCCACACTCGTCACATTCGAAATGGACGCAGGCTGGGTGGTCGCGGCCGGGGCGGATCCGGTGGCCCTATTGGCCGCCCATCCAGGCCGATTTTCGGCAATGCATGTCAAAGACGTCAAAGCCAGCACCCGCCCGAATTTCAGCTTCCAGCAAGATCCATGCGAAGTGGGACAAGGCATCATCGATTGGAAGACACTGCTGGCGAAAGCCTATCGGGCGAACGTGCGACAGTTCTATGTCGAGCAGGAGCCACCATTCAGCAAATCGCGGCTCGAGTCGGTTGGCATCAGCTTTAACTATCTGAACGCCCTGATCGCGTAGTTGGCATGCCGAAGCGCAATACCGCTGCGGCGAAAATTCGAATCGGCGTCGGCGGCTGGACATACGAACCCTGGCGCGGCACGTTCTATCCTGAGAATCTGCCGCAAAAGCGCGAGCTCGAGCACGCCAGCCGCCATCTCACCGCCATCGAGATCAACGGCACGTACTACGGGTCGCAGAAGCCGGCGACCTATGCCAAGTGGCACGATGAAACGCCGGAGGGTTTTGTATTTTCGCTGAAGGCGCCGCGCTTCGCCATGAACCGGACGGTGCTCGCTGAAGCAGGCGGTACCATCACACGATTTTTGAACAGCGGCATTACCGAGCTCAAGAACAAGCTGGGTCCGATCAATTGGCAATTCCTGCCCACCAAGCAGTTCGACGCCGCCGACTTCGAAGCCTTTTTGAAGCTTTTGCCGCGCGAGATCGCGCGGCGTCCGCTGCGTCACGCCGTTGAAGTTCGACACGAGAGCTTCCGCACGCCCGCTTTCATCGCGCTCGCGCGCAAGCATGGCGTTGCCGTGGTCGTCGCAGGGGATTCGAGCTACCCGCAAATCGCGGATCCGACCGCGCCCTTCATCTATGCCCGCATCATGGGCACGAAGAAGACCGAAGCTCAGGGCTATTCCGATGCGTCGCTCAAGCGCTGGGCGACGCGCGCGAACGCGTGGGCCGAAGGCCTGAGTCCGGATGATCTGGAGTATGTCGATGCGCGCAGAGACAACGATGGGCCGCGAGACGTCTTCCTCTACGTGATCAGCGGTCACAAGGCTCACAATCCGGCTGCAGCCATGTCCTTGATCAAGCGTCTCGCCTAAAACCATGCCCGCAAGGTATCGTTAGGTCTTGCGCCCGCGTTTTAGAAAATGTCGCTGCTCAGGGATTCAAGCGATCTTTCAGCGATTTGCGGATGTCTTGCAGAGCCTGATTGGCAGTTCATCGCAATCAGGAAATCATGCCTCGGCGCTCTCGAGATCCAGCGGCACCAGCTTCTACCCCGCATCGGTATGTCCGCGCGGCTGGTCAATCTTGCTGGATAAGCCCGGCGCGCCAAAACCAGCGCTTCGGCGATGGCGCCGGCGATGATGCTTCCCATCGGTGAGTGCGGCAAGCCTGCGGTAGGGCTCAACAGCTGCGTCACCGTGACGCTGCGGTATTGGGGATCCAGCTCCTTGGCGAACGCCGGAAATGCGGCGGCAAGCGTGTCATCAGGCTCACTCTCCCCTGCTCCACCAAGCGAGCAATCAGTGTTGCGGTAAACGCCTTGCTATCGGAGCCAATATGCCAGCGATCGCGCGACGTGGCGGCCTCCGGCAGCGTCGGCTGGAGAAAGGGCTGCAAGCCCGAATTCCCTTGCGCGCGACAGAAGCCGGCAAGCAGCCCGGGTAAAAGAAGCAAGGCGACGGCAAGGTTTTTCATATTATTTGTGCACCGGAATGTCGATATAGCTATCGCTGTACCAGCGGATCTTCAATGGAATTTTACCATCAGCGATGGATTCCCGGCTCACATCGCCGCCGCTGCCGTAATCGATCTCGCGATCCGGCCGTTTGCCAATGCTGAGCACCATGGCAATGCGGCTTCCGGCCTGAAGCTGCCGGCTGGTTATTCGTTCGCTTTTGAATGCCAGCTTC
>JBDTAV010000088.1:0-6109 GCA_039924385.1 Steroidobacteraceae bacterium | reverse complement strand
GTAGCCCGTTCTTTTCACTCACCTCAACTCACATCGAAGGAATCTGACCACATGACGACGCTAACTTTGAAAAACCAACTAGGCGCGCTCGGCGCGATCCAGACGCGCGACGCCGTGCGCTATGACGGCAGCGGCATGACTCCGCGCCCGAGCGATATAACCGCGATGCAAGCGTTGCGGGACACCGGCTTGCTCAGTCCTGCCGCCACAGCGGAGATTGACAAAATCCTGGGGAAGTTCGGCGGTGCTCAATCTGGTAGTAACACCTCGCAGGCTGGCATCACATCGATTGACCGCGCCACCGAGGAACGCGACTACAATAATCGGCGCATCAGTGAGATTCGAGACGAAGGAAACAGGCAGGCCCGAGTGCAACTGGATGCTGCCCTCGGTCGGTAAGCCCGGATCGACCAGCGAGAGTATGCGACGGCACCGGCCCGCAAGCGCGCCGGTGTATCGCCGCCCTGCGATGGGTGCCAGAAGGCGTGCGGGTGCGGTGCCGAGGGGATGTGCTGCGAGAGGTTCGAGGCATACGCCGCGTGGGAGTTTAGCGGGCCAGGGCCGCGTCGTACTCGCCAGCGGGGGCCGTCTGGTGATCGCGGGCATGTGGTTACGCCTTCCTGGCGGCGCGTTTCAAGTCAGGCACCCGCCGACTGAGGTGGCGATCAATTGCCTGAGTTTTTGCTTAAGGCACTTTCGACCAAGAACAAGAACGCGTCGCTATCCGCCTTGTAGATGATCGTCCTCCCGTCGTCTTGGATTTTTAGGCCGACGCTGTGCTCCTTGCCATCCATTAGCACAGTGGCAACGCCCGCGTAATTATTGCCGTCGGCATGAACAACGGCCACTTTTGACACGCTGAGATGGTAGGGCTTCAGATCGGGTTCAGAATCGAAGTTGCTTTGCATAACCCTTTTCGCATCCTCACCCACGGAATCCGTACGCACAATCCAATCCTTAGCGGAAACACCAAGATAACCCGTAGCTATTACAGCGCAGGCGACCCACGGCGAAATGGGTCTCGACCACCACCGTTTGCGCTTGCTGACAATGGGAGCTATTGAAGTATCAGCCGCAAGGTCAGCACTGCAATGCTTGCATTTGATAGCAGCGCCCAGAATTTCTTCCGCGCAGTATGGGCACCGCTTCACAGTTTCCATTGGCCGCTCCGAGTTGAGGTGATTTCATCTACTCCGACGAACAGCCTGATGCGACAGCGGAACGCAAAGCGTGCGCCGGACCCCAGTACAGCTATCTTTACTCGCTCTCGCAGCTGCGATGGTCAGATGTATGACGGGCGTCTCGAACGTAGTGTGAGGCGGTGATACCTTCACGGACCAATTGAAGGAATATGAGATGGCCCTCGTCAAATGCAAGGAATGTGCAAAGGAAATAAGTTCCGAAGCCGAAGCCTGCCCCAACTGCGGCCGTAAAAAGCCGAAGCCTACTTCCGGCCTCACTTGGGTAATCGCTGGCATCTTTGGATTTGCAATCATCAGCACAATGATGAATTCCGGCAAGACCGATGAAGAGAAAGCGGCCCGCCTCGCAGCGATGACTCCAGAACAGCGCGCCACGGAAGCGAAGGATAAGGCGGACAGCGAAGACCTTAGTAGCGCCCGTTATGCTTGCAAAGAGTTTGTGAAGCGGACCTTAAATGATCCAGACGCAGCGCAATTTGACGAAACCAGCACGTACGACAGCAAGAGGGAGGGCGGCGATCTATTCCACGTGCAAGTAAAAGTTCGCGCCAAAAATGGCTTCAATGCTCTCCGCTACATCACGGTGGACTGCAAAACGATACACGCCAATGACAAATGGTTGCCGGTTTCGGTTAAGGAATTGACTTAGGTTCAGTTCTAGTCGCATGAAACGGAAGCGCACGCATTTCGAGACTCAGATGTCTGCAGCTGGTGCAGAACAATACGTGCTCTCGCAGTTGCACCTAAAAAACGTCGAAGCCTTCCAGTGCAAGCGTGGTCGCGCACACATCGACATCATTGCAGTAAATGTCAAATGCAAGAGTGCGTGCGGCATCCAGGTGAAGAGCCGTTGGACATCCAGGTCTCCGGTTTTCTGGTCAAGAAAAGTGAGATCGGCGAGCAAGACTTTGTTGTGTTTGGCCGAATGAACCTAGATGTGAAAGGAGGTACGCCTGAGTTTTACGTGTTACCTGTCTCGGGGATTCGCCGCAAAATCGAGGACGGCGTCATGCCAAAAATTACCTTGAACAAAATTCGCAACTGCGAGCAGTATCGCGAGGCGTGGCATATGATCGTCGACCGCCTCCGGTAGACGTTTAGATTTGCGGCACTGCGGAATGATGGCGATTTGCGATGCGGCGTGAATAAGCGCGCGTTTTGTTCGGTGGCGCACAGACGAAATGGCTGCGTTAAGTTTAATTGACGGTGATGATCGAAGCGAAGGAGCGTTACGATGATACTCACGGCATCGACGAGGATGATGAGCCGCGAGTTGCTACGTTGCTCGACATTCGCGCGAAAGCGCATCTCGCAGGGGACAGGCAGCGAGTTGCCCAGGCTGAATGGTGTCTAGAGTGGATAGCGTTCAAGCGTTACACAACCCCGGGTTGGCAATAGACTCTCGGTGACTAATTCGCCGCCACCCGCTAGAACCGTTAGCGAAACATGTTACAAAGGCTACGACATCCGCACCGACGAGACCGGTCGAGTGTGGATCTACCACCAAAGTCACATTGTCGCAGGGCCCGTAACGGGTAGCCATGCGAAGTCGCTGGTCGACGATTACACCGGCGCGATTGGCGCTCGTGAAAATTCGAGCGGTAACTATACGCATCCAGGAAATGGAACTCCGGCGATGAACGTCGAGCAGGATAGAGTCGCGAATCTCAACGCTAAAATTGCAGGGCTGTACGCGGAAGTGGACCGCCTAGACGGTCAGCGCAGATTTTTCAAAGGCCATGACAGCACTCGCGCCTATGCGCTAGACATTCAAAGTCAGACGCTTCGAGAGCAGGCACGGGCGCTAGATCGAGAGTTGGACACGTTACGCCGGGCGAAACCGAAGCTAACTCTCGTGCGGCCTTGATGGATTGCAGAGCGGCCAGCCGCTAAATGGTGGAGTAGCCGGGGAAGATCGTACCCCTGACCAAAAGTCCTACGCTACGATCACCCATCGCGTTTAATTAATTTCGAGCCGCACCGTTGCGTGGCACTTTCGAGTGCCGCAATTCGCCGGAGGGCAAAGCAGGTGGTTTATTTCGGAAGATCCCAAAGCGAAGGTTGATCAGTGCCGACCCTTAGCGAGAATCAGGGAATCCCTTCTTGTAATCGCAGTGAGTTAGTCAAATGCTCAAGTGGGCTGTCAACTTGGAATGTTAAATGCCTGACAGGCAAAGAAACAGGACCATAGACCTTGACCCGCGACAAAATCAGTTGCTCGCGGCGCTGCCCGACACTGAATGGTTCCAATGGCTGCCACACTTAGAACTCATAGACCTGCCGCTCGGCGCGGTTCTCTACGAGTCTGGCAATGAACTGAGCCATGTGTACTTTCCGACGACCGCCATTGTTTCGCTGCTTTACGTCGCGATAAACGGCGATTCGGCTGAAATCGCAGTTGTTGGGCACGAAGGCATCGTCGGAATATCGCTGTTCATGGGCGGCGGATCGACTTCTGGTCGGGCGCTCGTCCAAAGCGCTGGCAGGGGTTTTCGGTTAGCAGTGAATTTCATGCTGGAAGAATTCAACCGATCTGGCCCCGTGATGCGCTTACTGCTTCGCTATACCCAAAGTCTCCTCACTCAGGTGGCCCAGACCGCCGTATGCAATCGCCACCATTCACTCGACCAGCAATTATGTAGATGGCTGTTGTTGAGCCTGGATCGTCTATCCTCGAACGAATTGGTGATGACGCAGGACCTCATCGCGAACATGCTGGGTGTGCGACGTGAGGGTATTACCGCAGCCGCGGGTAGCCTGCACAAAGCCGGGCTCATTGATTACCATCGGGGCCGCATCGTAGTGCTCAACCGCGACGGCCTCGAACGGCGCACCTGCGAGTGCTACGCTATAGTTAAGAGAGAATACGACCGGCTGTTACCCGCAGCCATCGCGGCCTAGTACAAATCCTTATTTATACGCACCATGGCCGCGCCGACTTTCGGCAAGTCTCCGGCTCGCTCATGCCGCACTCTCGTCGGCTGATGCTGCGAGGCTCTCAATATGTGTGGCCCATTTGTCGAGCGCGGCGCGTACTTCGGCGGCGTATTTGTGCATGTTGTACACGCCTGCCATGCCGGGGATTTTGTGATTTAAAACTCGCTCGGCAATATGCTCATCGATTCCAAGCGCCGCCATGCGCGTTCGAGCGGTGCGGCGCAGATCGTGCGGCGTGAATTTCGCGATGCCTTTTTTATTGAATGATCGTTGGTTGCGCGCGACGCAGCGCGTGATGAGCTTCGGATCGCACGACGCGGTGCCGTCGTCGGTCGGCAATACGAACTGAGCGCGCAAGGCTGCGCCCGCCTTGAGCCGCTGGAATTCGTTAAGCACGTAATCTGATAGCGGTACGACATTCTCAGTCCTGTTTTTTGAAATCTCTTTAGGAATGGTCCATGTCGCCGCCTTGAAGTCGATATCGCTCCAGCGCGCATGCGCCAACTCGCCGACCCGCTGCGCGGTGCCGAGCAAGATTCGGATCGCACGGGTCATACGCGGCGAGCGCAGCACATCGTCCAGAGAAGCGAGCAGGGCGGTTAGCTCTGCGTCGCTCAATGCACGGTCGCGGGACTTCTCAGGACCGCCTGGTTGAGAAAGTCGCTTGCGCGGAGCCTCCTCGATGATCCCGCGCTCCTCGCCATAATCGAGCATCCGCATAATTTGCGCGTTAACACGGTTTGCCATTGCGGGTGCGGGTGACCGTGCGCCGTTACCGTTGGCAATCGCGTCAGTGCGCTCGATGATGTCGCGCTTGCCGATGGTGCGCGCGTCGCGGCCCGTCCAGTGGGGCAGCACGTGCACGTCGAGCATGAGGCGCACATAGTCCGGCTTCTTGTGCCGCTTCTCGATGTAGCCGCGCATGAATTCGGACACGAGAAACTCAACGCTGTGTCTATCGCCGGGGGCTGGCGCTGTGCCCCCACCGTCAGTGGGCCGTATCCGCCTGCGGCGAGGTGCTGCCGCCTTGGGATTTATTCCCTTAGCTATCTGCTCGCGCTGTTCCTGGACGGTGATGCGGGCGTCGGCGAGGCGGGTGGCGGGGAAGTGTCCTATCAACAGGTAGGTGTCGCCTCCCTGATAGTTGATCCGATGCACCCAGGTTCGGGAACAACTGCCACTCTTCCTTGGACGTACGAGCATATAGAGCCCTTCCTGGCCTGGGTCCTTGTGGCGGCCAAGAGGCAGCGTACCTAAGCGGGTTGCGGTGAATTTTCGCGCGCCCGCGTGACGATTGCTTAGAGTTCTTGCGCGCGACGTTGCGCCCCCTCGTTGTATACTCAAGTTCGTTCTCCGTTGTTTGTACCCAATTTGTACCCATTTTAGGTGTAATATGATGAAATAGGTAGAAACGAAAAGAGATCAGATTAACTAGTAAAAACAGTGAGTTATGTGCTATCATCCTTTCATGCTATTTCAAGGTATTCGGCCTAAAATTGCATGGGGTGCAAGGGGTCGCAAGTTCGAATCTTGTCGCCCCGACCAATTACTTCCGCGTGTCGAGACTCTTGCCAAGGTACACGGGAACAGAACAACTCAAAGACCATTGCCGGGGCCGATCGCACCCGCACATCTGAAAAAGCGATCAACCGATGAGCGCTGAAAATATCAACGGCCAGATCAAGAGGCCGGGCTGGGGCTATCTGCCGGAAATAGATGGATTGCGTGCCATCGCAATTCTTTCCGTGCTGGTGTTTCATTTCAATCGAAAACTGTTTGGCGGCGGATTTGTCGGCGTTGATATATTTTTCGTAATCTCCGGCTTCTTGATTACTTCGATTTTGCTGAATGACTTTAATCAAGGTCAGTTCTCAATTTCGCGCTTCTATCAACGGCGAATTGCGCGGATCGCGCCGGCTTTCTTTGTGGTGCTCGTGCTCACGCTGGTGGCGGCTTACTTCGTCTATTCC
>JBDTAV010000087.1:0-25828 GCA_039924385.1 Steroidobacteraceae bacterium | reverse complement strand
AAGATTCCAAAGCATTACTCACCCGTTCGCCGCTCGTCAGCATGTATTGCTACACCTGTTACCGCTCGACTTGCATGTGTTAGGCACGCCGCCAGCGTTCAATCTGAGCCAGGATCAAACTCTTCAGTTAATAACACTTTTTCACTGAAGCAATCTCGATCCCAAACTCTCAAAGTTCATCAATGCTTTTGGCACGAATGAACACTGGTCGTTTGGAACTCGAATCATCGAATTGCACCAAAGGCGCATCGACGCGAGTCCCTGCACAAGTTACCTATTCGAATTTTTAAAGAATAACCCGGGACGACAAAGGTCTCGGGCGAACTTCCAAGTATAGCGCGTTTTTGGACCCCGTCAATCGCCGGAAAGTCTCGAAAAACGCGTTTTAGGTGGGAGGGCGCGCAGTATAGCCGTGCGCCGGGGCCTGTCAACCGCCGGTAACCTCCGCTAATGCAGGAGCGCCGTACCGGCGGCCGCCATCCGGCGCGATCCAGCCCCGAATAGTCAGACAGGTCCCTAGTGATCCAGTGCAAAATGCCCGCTTTTATCGCGCGTGCAACGCTCAAGGGTTTTCAAGTAATGGATCCATTCAAGTCCGACTTCCTGCGCGGTTTGTGCGAGCGCGGCTTCATCCATCAGATCACGGATGCCGCGGGCCTCGACGCGCGCGCGCAGTCCAGCGTGATTTCCGCGTACATCGGCTTCGATGCCACCGCCGACAGCCTGCACATCGGCAGCCTCGTGCAGATCATGTTGCTGCGCCGCCTGCAGCGGGCCGGCCATCGGCCCATTGTTCTCATGGGCGGGGGAACCACCAAGGTGGGCGATCCATCGGGACGTGATGAAACGCGTCAGCTGCTCACGGAGGAGCAAATCAACGCCAATATCACGGGAATCGGCGCAACATTCGCGCGGTTCCTGGACTTCGGACCAGGTCCCTCGGGCGCCATCATGGCGAACAACGACGATTGGCTCAAGGACCTGCACTACATCGACTTTCTTCGCGACGTCGGCCGCCACTTCACCATCAATCGCATGCTGACCATGGACAGCGTGAAGCTGCGTCTGGAGCGCGAGCAGCCGCTCACCTTTCTAGAATTCAACTACATGATCATGCAGGGCTACGATTTCGTGGAGCTCAACAAACGCTACGCCTGTACTTTGCAAATGGGCGGTAGTGATCAATGGGGCAATATCGTGCAGGGCGTGGAACTCGGGCGGCGCATGAGCGAAGCGCAATTGTTCGGGCTGACTTCGCCGCTGATCACCACGTCCTCCGGCGCGAAAATGGGCAAGACCGCAAGCGGTGCCGTGTGGCTCAACCCCGCTCGCCTGTCGCCCTATGACTATTGGCAATTTTGGCGCAATGCCGAGGACGGCGATGTCGGCCGGTTTCTTCGCATGTTTACCGATCTGCCGCTTCAGGAGATAACGCGGCTCGAGCAACTCAAGGATGCGGAAATCAATGTTGCGAAGGAAATCCTCGCCACCGAAGCGACGCGCCTGTGCCACGGGGAAGCGAGCGCCGGCGAAGCGGCCGCCACCGCATCGCGCGCCTTTGCGGGCGGCGCCGCCGAGGGCTTGCCCACTTTCACGCTGAATACCGGCGAACCGGCGCTGATCATCGACATCGCGATTGCGCTCGGCATGGCCGCCTCCAAGAGCGAAGCGCGGCGCCTGATAGACCAAGGCGGCGTGCGTCTGAACGATCAAACGGTAAAAGTCGCGACGGCCAGCGTGACTGATGCGGACTTAGGTTGCAGCGGTACGGCGCGCCTCACCGTGGGGAAAAAGCGCCACGGTTTGATTCGGCGCGCCTGATCACGGCTCAAGGATCTCGTAAGGCCGCATCATCTCGTGTCCTCATTGACCCCATGGGGATCGACCGCTAGCCTACGGGGTCCTCTCGCTAGGAATTGCTGGTGCCACTCAACATTCTCGGAACCTGGAAAAATCCTTCGCGAATCAAGGTATTAGCTGCATGCGCGGTGGCTTGTTGCGTCCTGGCGTCGGTTGCATTTCTGGGTTGGCGTTCCAATTCTCCTGTGCCGATCGTCGCCGCTCACCCTGAGTCCTCCCCCGCCGGTGCTCCCGCGACGACGCCCGTCCCCAAGTTCGCGCCGCCGCCCATCGTCGCCGAGCAGGCCAGCGTCGCCTCCATCATCGAAGTGGTGGTGGGCAGAAACGATACGCTCGACGCGATTTTTCGTCGCATGGCGCTCAACAAATCCGACCTGGCAGCGATCCGCAACCTGCCAGGCATCCGTCAGAGCCTGGACTTCTTGAAGCCGGGCGATTCGATCAAGCTCACGCACACCGATGGCGACATCAAAGAACTCACCCGCAAGGTAAGCGAAACGCAAACTCTCGACGTCGTGCGCCAAGACAGCGGCTTCGAGGCCAAGATGATCGACAATCCGGTGGAAGTCCGGGTGCGCACCGCGAGGGCCACCATCGATTCATCGCTGTTTCAGGCTGCGGGTGCGGCCGACATCTCCGACACCGTGGCATTGAAGCTTGCAAATGTCTTTGCCTGGGACATTGACTTCGTGCTGGATATTCGCGAGGGCGACCGATTCACCGCCGTGTACGAGCAAATCTTCCAGGACGGAAAGTATCTTCGCGATGGTGAAGTGCTGGCGGCCGAGTTCGTGAACAACGGCAAGGTGTATCGCGCAGTGCGCTATGCCGGCGACAACGGCCACACCGGTTACTACACGCCGGCCGGCCTGGCGATGCGCAAGGCGTTCCTGCGGGCGCCGCTCGAATTTACGCGGGTGAGTTCCGCGTTCAACCCGCATCGCCATCACCCGATCTTGAATCTGATTCGAGGACACATGGGCACCGACTATGCGGCGCCCATCGGCACGCCGGTACACGCCGCCGGCGACGGCCATGTCAGTTTCGCAGGCCAGCGCGGCGGATACGGCAATGCCATCATTCTCACCCATGGCGCCAATGTCTCGACGCTCTACGGACATTTGTCGCGCTTCGCGCGCAATGTTCATGTGGGCACGCGCGTGCAGCAAGGCGATGTCATCGGCTATGTGGGCATGACCGGACTGGCCACGGGTCCGCACCTGCACTATGAATATCTGACGGGCGGCGTGCATCGAAATCCACAAACCGTGCAGTTACCGGGAGCCGAGCCGCTGCGCGCGCAGGATTTGCAAAGGTTTCGCGAGATGGCGGCGCCGCTGCTCGCCGATCTGGCGCCGCCGCAGCCGCCCGCCGCGGTTGCAGCCGTTTCGCCGGCTGCCGAGCCGCGCTCCAAGACCAGCGTCAATTGACAGGGACGCAATGGGGATTTACCTCGGTTTGATTTCGGGAACCAGCATGGACGCCATCGACGCGGCCCTGGTCGATTTCGACGTCGCGCCGCTCCGCATCGTTGCCTCCAGCGCCACGCCGTTCGAACCGGAGCTCAAGCGCCGGATCTCCGCGCTCATCGATCAAGCCGACCGCGTTGCGCTGGATGAGATTGGGCAAATCGACGTGGAACTGGGGGCGGCATTTGCTCATTCCGCGCGCGCGCTGATGCAAACTGCGGGGATCAGCGCGGACCGTGTAACCGCCATCGGCAGTCATGGGCAAACGCTGCGCCACCGGCCGGACTTAGGCCGGCCTTTTACCTGGCAGATCGGCGATCCCAACACGCTGGCGGAAATGACCGGCGTCTCGGTGGTCGCTGATTTCCGCCGGCGCGACGTGGCGGCGGGAGGCCAGGGCGCGCCGCTGTTGCCGGTGTTTCATGATCAGGTGTTTCGCAGCGATGACGAAGACCGCGTCATTGCCAATCTAGGCGGCATTGCGAACATCACCATTCTGACCCGGGGCGGCAGCGTCACCGGCTTTGATACCGGCCCCGCCAACCGTCTGCTCGATGCCTGGATTGCGCAGCATCAGGGCAAGGACTTCGATGCCGGGGGCGCTTGGGCGGCGACCGGGCGGGTCGATGAAACGCTGCTGCGCGAGTTGTTGGACGAGCCGTATCTGCGGCTGCCGCCGCCCAAAAGCACGGGGCGCGAGCTATTCAACCTGCCATGGCTTGAAAACAAGCTCGGGTTGTTTTCGCGTCAACCGCGCGACGTTCAGGCCACCCTGCAGCAGTTCACCGCATGCACGCTCGCCGCCGCAGTGCGCCAATATGCCCCGGGTGCGGCGCTCTATGTTTGCGGCGGCGGAGCACGCAACTTAGGATTGCTCAACGCCATCGCGGCGCTGATTGCGCCGAACCGCGTCGCCAGCACCGCGGCGCTTGGGCTGGATCCGGACTATGTCGAAGCTGTCGCCTTCGCGTGGTTTGCCATGCGCACGCTCGAGGGCCTGCCTTCGAGCGCCGCCAGCGTTACCGGCGCCAAGGGCGCGCGCATCTTGGGCGGCGTGTACCGCCACGCTTGAAAACATGAACGACACCGACCTGCACGTTCCGCAACTGTATTTCAACCGCGAGCTGTCGTTTCTGGAATTCACTCAGCGAGTGCTGGAGCAGGCCAAGGATCCGAGCATTCCAATTCTCGAGCGGGTGCGATTCTTGTGTATCTCCTGCGCCATTCTCGATGAATTCTTCGAGATTCGCGTTGCCAGTCTCAAGGAATTGCTGGAAGCCGGCGCGGTCCAAGCGGGCTCCGACGGATTGTCGGTGCCTGAGCAATTGAAGGCCATCCGCCTGCATGCCGTGCGCCTGGTCGATGAGCAATACGAAGTCTTGAACGATGTGCTCATGCCGGAACTGGCGAAGCACAACATCATTTTCGTCGAACCGGAAACCTGGACGCCGGCGCAGGCGGCCTGGATCAAGGACTATTTCACTCGAGAGGTCGAGCCGGTTTTGAGCCCGCTGGCGCTCGATCCCGCGCGGCCTTTTCCGAAAATTCTCAACAAGAGCTTGAATTTCGCGATTGTGGTTGAAGGCGAAGATGGATTCGGACGCAACAGCGGCCTCGCCGTGGTGCAGGCGCCGCGCTCGCTGCCGCGCCTGATCCGCCTGCCCGATGAACTCGGCAGCCGCAATTTCGTTTTCCTGGGAACGATCGTCGAGGCGTTTGTATCGACGCTGTTTGCCGGCATGCAAATGCGCGGCTGTTATCAATTTCGCGTCACACGCAACAGCGACCTGTTCGTCGAGCAGGAAGAAGTTGATGACTTGCTGCGCGCGGTTGAGGGCGAATTGGCGTCGCGGCGCTACGGCGATGCCGTGCGCCTGGAAACCGCGCACGATTGTCCGGAGGAAATTCTCGCCTACCTGCTGGAACAATTCGCACTGACGTCGGACGATCTGTACAAGGTTTCAGGACCCGTAAACATGAACCGCTTGCTGGCGCTGTACGATCTGGTTGATCGCGCCGAATTGAAATATACAGCCTTCACGCCCAGCATTCCGGACCGGCTGAAGGTGGGCGGCGACCCGTTCTCCACTCTGCGCGCCGGCGATGTGCTGCTGCATCACCCCTTCCAGGGTTTCGGGCCGGTCGCCGATTTCATCAGGCAGGCGGCGAATGATCCCCAGGTGCTGGCGATCAAACAGACCTTGTATCGGGTGGGCGACGACTCCGCCATCGTCGCCGCGCTGGTCGAAGCCGCCGCGGCAGGCAAGGACGTCACGGTGATCATCGAGCTGCGGGCGCGTTTCGACGAAGAGGCGAATATCGAATTGGCCACCAAGCTGCAGGAAGCGGGTGCGCACGTCATGTACGGGGTATTCGGTTTCAAAACCCATGCAAAACTGGTCATGGTGGTGCGGCGCGAGGAGAAGGGTCTGCGCCGCTACTGCCATTTGGGCACCGGCAACTACCACGCGAAAACTGCGCGTCTCTACACCGACTACGGCCTGATGACTGCCGACGAGGCCATCGGCGAAGATATTCACGAGATCTTTCTGCAGCTCACCGGCCTCACGCAGGTGCCGAAGCTGCGCAAGTTGCTGCACGCTCCGTTCAGCCTGCACCAAGCTCTATTGGCGAAAATCGAGCGCGAGGCCGAGCACGCGCGAGCCGGCAAGCCTGCACGCGTCATCGCAAAGCTCAACGCACTGACCGAACCGACCATCATTCAAGCTCTGTACCGCGCCTCGCGCGCCGGCGTCGAGATCGACCTCATCGTTCGCGGCGTGTGCTGTCTGCGGCCCGGCGTCCGCGGCGTTTCCGATCGCATCAAGGTGCGATCCATCGTCGGCCGCTTCCTTGAACATTCGCGGGTTTATTATTTTGAGAATGCGGGAGTGCGGGAAGTCTATTGCGGCAGCGCCGATTGGATGGACCGCAATTTATTCCGGCGCATCGAGATCGCCTTTCCGATCGAGGCCCCGGAACTGCGCGCGCGAGTCGCAGATGATTTGCAACTGTACTTGGAAGACGATATGCAGGCCTGGACGCTCGATATGGACGGGCATTATTCGCGCGCCGCGGGTGAGAAGAAAATCTCCGCCCAGCTCCGCTTGATGAGTCTCTACGACGAGCGCGCGGCCCTGACCGAGGGCTAGTCGCTTGCGCAGCCTAGACGATGCTCAGACGAAATCCGGCCTCTTTCAAATAGGCGCGTTCTTGCTCGAGATCCTCGAGGGTGAGCGGGTGTTCCTTGATCCAACGCTGCGGCAATTCAAGCGTGATGTTGCGGCTCTTGACCGTTAGCCGCACATCCGGCAGCGGTTGCGGGCTTCGCCCGCGATGCAAGAGAACCGCGAGCCGCAGGATCACAATCAAAAATTCCGCCAGACGATCCCAGGGCGGCAGCAGATCCTCGAGCGACGCGACCGGCAATTGACGGCGGTGACCTCCCACCAGCGCGGCGAGCAGCAACTGTTCTTCGCGGGGAAATCCCGGCATGTCGGCATGCTCGAGCAGGTAGGCGCTGTGGCGGTGATACTTGGAGTGGGCGATATCCAGGCCCGTTTCGTGCAGCCGCGCCGCCCAGCGCAGCACCGACTCCGCCAGTGCATCCTGCAGTCCCCAGTCGGATTCAACCTGCTCGAGCAGGCCCACGGCCGTGGCCTCGACCCGCTCCGCCTGCACCGCGTCGATGTGATAGCGCTTTTCCATCGCGCGTACGCTGCGAACGCGCGCGTCCTCGTTGGTAAACCGGCCCATCAGGTCGTAGAGCAGCCCTTCGCGCATCGCGCCTTCGGCGACGCGCACACGATCGATGCCGAAGTTTTCGACCACTTCCAGCAGTATCGCGAGTCCGGCTGGAAACACCGGCGCGCGCTCCGCGTCGACATCGGCCAAATCGAGCTCGTCCACATGCCCGGCGGCGATGACGCGCTCCGCGAGGGTGTTCAAGTTGTCGAGCGTGATGTGTGGCGAATCCGGGTTCACACGGTGCAGCACGTCGCTGATGACGCGCACCGTGCCGGAGCTGCCGAATACCTGCAGCCATCCCATTTTTCGATAGGCCTCTTGCACGGGCTCAAGCTCCAGCCTGACCGCCGTGCGCGCCCGCTCCAGGCGTTTGGCGGAGATTCTGCCGTCGTCGAAAAACCTGGCGCTCAAGCCCACGCAGCCCACCGACAGGCTTTCGAGCAAGAGCGGATCGAAGCCCTCGCCGATGACGATTTCGGTCGATCCGCCGCCGATGTCGATGACCAAGCGCTTGTCCGGACTCATTGGACTGGTGTGCGCGACGCCGGAGTAAATCAGCCGCGCCTCTTCCAGCCCGGAAATGATTTCAATGGGATGGCCGAGCGCCGCACGGGCATGTTCCAGGAACCATCGCTTGCGCTTGGCGCGGCGCAACGCGTTCGTGCCTACGACGCGCACGCTGTCCGCGCGCATCGCGCGCAAACGCTGCCCGAATCTTTCCAGGCATCGCAATGCGCGATCGGTCGCGGTGTCGTCGAGCCGGCCGCTGTCGCCCATGCCCGCGGCCAGGCGCACCATTTCGCGCAATCGATCGAGGATTACGAGTTGGCCGTGCGAGTAGCGCGCGACGACCATGTGGAAACTGTTGGAGCCTAAGTCGACGGCGGCGAGCACGTCGGGCACGACTCTACCGCCACTCATCTACACGTTCATCATTCTTAGGCTGCGAATGAAGACCCGCAGCCGCAGGTGGTTTTCGCGTTGGGATTGCGAATCACGAACTGGGCGCCCTGCAGATCCTCTTTGTAGTCGATCTCCGCGCCCATCAAGTATTGCGCGCTCATCGGATCAACCAACAGCTGGACGCCGGCCTTTTCGACGCAGAAGTCGCCGTCTTCGATTTTCTCGTCGAAAGTGAAGCCGTATTGAAAACCCGAGCAACCGCCGCCCGAGACGAAGACGCGCAATTTCAGGTTGGGATTCGCCTCTTCGCGGATCAGCTCGCCGACTTTGCCGGCGGCGGCATCGGTAAAGATCAGCACATCCGGCATCTGCGGTGCGAGATCGGCGGACACGGTCGCTTCAGAAGGGGTGCTCATGGGTACATTCTACAGGTCGGGCTCTGGTCAATCAAAGTTATGAACCCTCTTTGCGACCTGCGTTCGCGGAAGCGGAGGCCGAATCGCCCAGCCCGGCCTCCGCTTTCGTTCGATGGATCAATTTCCCATTAATTTGGGCGCCCACGGCGGTTTCAATGGTCGTGTAATGAACACTGCCGAGAACGCGCGCTTTCGGACCCATTTCGACGCGATCGCCGGCCTGGATATCGCCTTTCACGAGGCCATTCAGCACGATATTGGTGACGATCACCGAGCCCTCGATGCATCCCTGTTCGCTCACCGACAGCGTGGCGCCGCTTCCGACTGCACTCTTAACATTGCCGTTGATGTGGCCGTCGAGATGAAATCCGCCGACGAACTCGACATCGCCGTTGATCCGGGTCTTCGCGCCGATCAGCGTGTCGATTTCTCCGTTCTTATTCGGTTTCGGTTTGAACATCTGCTTCACCTTTGCCCGGGATATCGCCGTTCGCTTCCGTTTCCATCGACATTCCTTGCGCCTTCCAGACGAAGGCCTGCCGGAAACTATGATTGGCATCCCTGCCGCTATGAATCTCGACACCCACTCGCGTCGGCTCAAAACCCGCCGGCAATTCTATGGGCTCGTTGTACTCCTGAAAGTACTTGAAGGAGTATGCCAGGCTGACGCGATGGTTAGGCGAGACTTGCGCGTAGCTTAAAGTCAGCGGCTTGCCGCCCAGCAGTCCGTCGAGCGTGACCGCCGCGTTGCCCACGACCTCTTTGTCCGGCTTGCCCGTCTGCATCAGCACGAACTTCAAGTGATACTGGGCGGCAGGTCCGTCCGGTACGATTTGCATCTGCTGCACTTTCACGTGGATGAGCGACTCAGGCTGCACCAGCCCGCGGTAGAACGATAAATCCTGGTTGAGCCGCGCGATCTGACTCTGCATGTCGCCGAGACTTCGTTCCACTTGCGCATAACCTTCGCGATCTACGCGCCGGGCTGTTTCCGCCGCTTCAAGCTGGCGGCGTTGATTTTCGTTTTCCGACTCGAGCGCGCGAATGCGCCGGCTTGCCGACAAGGCGCCGCGAACCGAGTCGACCACTCGAAAACCCGCATCGTAGCGGCCCAATTCGAACGCCGAGTAAAGGATGGTCCCGGCGAGCAGGATGCCGACTGTCCACAGTGCCGCAAGGCGCTTCGGCGCGTGCGGCCGTACCACCAATTTGCTGAAAGACTCAGCCATTTGTCGCTACACCGCTCCTATGGAAGCTTGAAGCTCATTATACGAAGCTCCGGCGCCTAAGACAGCGCTCCAGTTATCATCTATTCTCACACCATGCTGTGGCTCAAAGCATTCCACGTCATCGCCGTGGTCACCTGGTTCGCCGGCCTGTTCTATTTGCCGCGGCTCTATGTCTATCACGCGCAGGCGTCGGATTCGATCAGCACGCAGCGCTTCGAAATCATGGAGCGGCGCTTGTTCGCCATCATGACCATCGGCGCCGCGGCCAGCATTTTTTTTGGCGGCTTGATGCTGATCGAGGCCCCAGACTACCTGCAGATGACCTGGCTCAAGGTCAAACTGCTGTTCGTGGCACTGGTCATTGCCTACCACGTGTACTGCTACAAGCTGATGCGGGATTTTGCCGCGCAGCGCAACACGCGCAGCTCCAACTGGTTTCGGGCCTTCAACGAATTGCCGTCGCTGCTCCTGATAGTCATTGTGATTCTCGCGGTGGTCAAGCCGTTCTGACTATCTGCGCGCGTTCTGAGCCTCCTTAAGAGGGCGCCTGGATTTCCGGCCACCAGTCCGGATACGGCGGCAGGCCGTCGGGAAACAGGCGCTTGCCCAAGTCGTGCAGCGCGCGGACGTAAACCCGCCGTTTGAAATACACCACCTCGCGCACCGGCGTCCAGTAATCGGTCCAGCGCCAGCGGTCGAATTCCGGCTGATTGGTCAGGTCGAAACGCAGTTTTGATTCGTCGCTGATGAGCTTCAGCAAATACCAGCGCTGCTTCTGGCCGATGCAGCGGTCGCGCACGTACTGGCGAGGCAGGCGATAGCGCAGCCAGCCTTGCGTTGATGCCAGCATCTCCACGTCCTGGCGTTCCAACCCGATTTCTTCCCTGAGCTCCCGATACAGTGCGTCCTCCACCGGTTCGCCCCGGTTGACTCCGCCTTGCGGAAATTGCCAGCCACGGCCGCCGACGCGTCCTCCCAGGAACACCTCCTCGGAGCCGCGCGTCAACACGATGCCCACATTGGCGCGAAATCCGTCCTTGTCGATGTAGTCGGTGGGGGGTTGCAGCGACATGCTCATCCGGCCCCTACTTGCACGCGATTTCTGCCCATCGCCTTGGCGCGATATAGCGCTGCATCGGCGTCGGCGATCAAGCGGTCGGCGACCGCTTTGAGATCCGCTTCGTCGCGCCCGGGCGAGATGGCCGCAATGCCCACCGATACGGTCAGGCTGCGCGAGATTTGCGAGTTCAGCGCAAAGGGCATGGCGGCAATCACCTCGCGAATACGCTCGGCCAGTATCGCGGCTTCGGCAGCGCTGGTTTCAGGCAGAAGGATCGCAAGCTCATCGCCGCCGAAGCGCGCGGCGGTATCCATGCTGCGAATTTGCGCCTCGATGCGATGCGCAACCTCTTTCAGGGCATTGTCGCCCGCCAGGTGCCCATAGCCGTCATTGATGCCCTTGAATCTATCGATATCGATCATCAGGCAGGCGATCGTCCCGGCGCGCCGCTGCGAGCGCGCCAGTTCTTCTTTCAGGCGCTGCTGCAAGTAACGCCGGTTGTGCCAGCCGGTTAGGAAGTCGGTGATGCCGGCGCGCAGCAAGCGCGCGCGGTTCACGGCGTTTTCAATGCATACGGCCGCGACCGCGCCCAAATGCGCGAGAAAATCCGTGCCGTGATGGCGCGTGAAGCGCGTTGCATCGCGGCTGCCGAAGCACAATGCGCCGGTTGCGCGGTCTTTGCGGGGTAGCGGTACGAGCGCGGCGCTCTTCAGATTCAATATGCCTGGAAACAGCAGGTGATGATCGGCGCCTACGTAGGGCCCGAGCCACGGCTTGTGCAACACGGCGAGCTGCGGGGTCAACCCGACCAGCGAATCGACGAAGAAAATCTGCTTGAACTCTTCCGGACGATCCCCGCCCGCAACCAATAGATGCCGCACTTCGTGCTGCGGATCGAGCAGTACGACGCTGACCGCATCGAGCGCATAGGACTCGCGCAGGCCGCCTACCATGGCGTGCAGCAGTTGCGACAAGCTGTCGGCGCGCAACAGCGTCAGCTCGCGCGCCTGGGTACGCTTCAAGATGGTCTCGTTGTTGGAGGCCTCGGCGGTCATTTCCGCCAGGCGCTTCCTCAAGTCTTCGATCTCCCTATCCGTGTCGGTCAGCTCAGGCATGTCCCATTCCTCAAACCGCGCGCGCGGCCGCGCGCACATCCAAGTAGGCTCTGCCGCGGCTCATGATTGCCGTGAACTCCTGCGCATTCTTGGTTTTCACCGTGTCCACCAACCGTTCAACTGCCTTTTGCAGTGCCAGCAGCGACTCGTTGCCATAGGCGTTGGAACTTTGGATCTCGAAATAAAGATCGGGGCTTTCGGCGGCGACGCGGCTCGCGACTTCCAATTGTGAATCGAAGGTCGTGCTCGACAACTTTGCCAGGCGCGGAGCGGCCTCGCCGCTGTCCGCGAGGGCCGTAAAGAACGCGATATTGAGGGCATGCGATAGCCCCAAAACGTAGGCGATCAAGCGATCGTGCTCGTCTAGATCCATCACGACCCGCTCAGCCATTGTTGGCGCGAACAATGCCTGCGCCTGCGCCAGCGCTTCCTGGTCGCCCAAATCGATGAAAATCACGTGCCGGCCCGAGAGCAGTTCGGTGTCGGGTCCGAACATGGGATGCACCGAGGTAACGCGGCAACCGGCTTTGACCAGCGCTTCGAGTCCGGCCCGCAGCGGTGTTTTCAGCGACCCTAAGTCGAACACCAGCCCGCGCGGCCGGCGCCGCGCCAGCACCTGCAGCAATTCCGCGGTCGCGGACAGGGGCGTGGCAAGCACGATGAGGTCGAAATCCAACGGATCGGTCTGCCAATCGGCTAACCGTTCGAAACCCGGCGAAGCGCCCTGGGGATCCGCAATGGCGACTCGAAATCCCTGGGAAGCGAGAAACTCGGCGAACCAGCCGCCCATCTTGCCGTGGCCGCCGATGACCAGCGCGCGTTTGCCGCTGCCATGCGCTTGTGCCGCCACGCGAGCCTGCTCCTGCGTCGCCAGCGAGGATTGGATCAGTTGCCGCAGCAGCGACTCGGCCAGATCGGGCGAGATTTTCAGTCGCTCGGCGGTGTTGCGGCCCCGCAAAATGACCTCCCGCTCGCGGCCGAAGTCCCGCGTCGCTAGCCCCGTCGCGCGCTTGACGGCCGCCACTTGCTGGCTCAAAGCCTGGCGCCTTGCCACCAATTCCAACAATTGACCGTCGAGGTCAGTCAGTGCCGTTCGCAGTTCGTCCAGATTCATAATTAAAGAAAGCCCCTAAGATTCCATCGGCACGGCTACCATTCTCTAATGAGCAGCAGCAAAAAGACATTTTGGACCGAAACCCTCCCTGACCCCCTGCCGGCCAACCCGCTTGAATTGGCAGCCCAGTGGCTAGCCCAAGCGCAGCGCGACGCCGCACAGCCCAATCCGAACTCCATGATCCTGGCGACAGTGGACAACCGCGGCTATCCGTCCGCCCGGGTGGTGCTCTGTAAGGAAATCGCAGCGCAGCAGGGATATATACTCTTCTATACCAACTACCGGTCACGCAAAGGCAACGACCTGCAGTCGAACCCGCGTGCGGCGGTGGTATTTCATTGGGATCATCTGCACCGGCAGGTTCGTGCCGAGGGCAGGGTGGAATTGCTCTCCGATGAGGAAAACGATGCCTATTTCCGTACGCGGGCCTGGCAGAAGCAGCTGGGCGCCTGGGCCAGCCAGCAAAGCCAACCGGTGGAGTCACGGAAAGCCTTAGCCGCAGCGGTGGCAAGTGAGGCGCGCCGCTTCGGGATTCCCTATGAGGGCCCCGGATCCGAGGAACCTGAGAGCATCTCCACTCACGTGCCGAGGCCCCCGCATTGGGGAGGATATCGTCTTTATGTCGATGCCCTCGAACTGTGGGTCGAGGGGGAATACCGCATCCACGACCGTGCGCGCTTCACGCGGCAGCTAGATTCCTCCCGCGCAAATCCCGGTCTACCTTGGGAATCGACCCGGCTGCAGCCGTAAACTCAAGCAGTCGCCGCGCGGATGTATACTGGTTTTTTTTCTGAGCTAGTAGCATGGCTGAGCGTTCATTCGCCAAAGAAGTGCAGTCGCTGCGCCTGAACGCAGGCGCCGAGTTCGAAGGCGAAGGGATTCTCGCTGTAACCAAGGCGCTGCTGCAATCCGGCGTCGGGTACGTGGGCGGCTACCAAGGTGCGCCGATTTCGCACCTCATGGACGTGCTGTCGGATGCGAGCGTGATCTTAAGCGAGCTCGGCGTCCGCTTCGAATCCTCCGCAAGCGAAGCCACGGCGGCGGCCATGCTTGCCGCATCGGTCAACTATCCGATTCGCGGCGCGGTGACCTGGAAGTCCACGGTCGGCACCAATGTTGCCTCCGATGCGCTTTCCAATCTCGCTTCTGCAGGGGTGATTGGCGGCGCGCTGATTGTGCTCGGCGAGGACTATGGCGAGGGCGCGAGCATCATGCAGGAGCGCACGCATGCCTTCGCCATGAAATCACAGATGTGGTTGCTGGATCCGCGGCCGAATTTGCCCTCGATCGTTCAAGCGGTGGAACAAGGCTTCGAGCTTTCCGAGGCTAGCAACACTCCCGTCATGCTGATGCTGCGGATCCGCGCTTGTCACGTGGTCGGCCAATTTCGCGCCAAGGACAATCGCCGGCCGCCCTTTACGCTGCAGCAGGCGATGAACAATCCCATCCGCAACTTCGACAGAATCATCCTGCCGCCGTCGACTTACGCGCAGGAGCGGGCAAAGATCGAACATCGCTGGCCCGCGGCGGTCAAGTTCATCAAGGAACGCCAGCTCAATGAATTTCTCGGGCAGAACGACGCCTGCGACGTCGGCATCGTGCTGCAAGGCGGTTTGTACAACACCGTGCTGCGCGCGCTCGAGCGACTAGGATTAGCCGACGTGTTCGGGGAGTCCAAGATTCCGCTTTACGTCTTGAACGTGACCTATCCGCTCATGCCGGACGAATTCATCCGTTTCGCGCAAGGCAAGAAGGCGATCCTGATCGTTGAGGAAGGCCAGCCGGAGTTCATCGAGCAGACTGCCAGCCTGTTTCTGCGTCAAGCGGACCTGCAGACGCGCATCATCGGCAAAGGGCCGCTGCCCATGGCGGGCGAATATACCGGCGCCGTGGTCATCGCGGGCCTGCGCAAATTTCTGGCGGAATTCGGCTGGTTGCCGGCCGCAGACATTCCCCTGCTGCCGGCGGGCATGCTGGCGCGCAACGTGCCGATGCGCCCCTCGGGGTTGTGCACGGGATGCCCCGAGCGGCCGCTGTTTGCAACCATGAAATTGCTGGCACGCGAAATGGGCCCGATGCAAGTCAGCGCGGATATCGGCTGTCATTCTTTTTCCACCCTGCCCCCCTTCGATCTGGGCGGGACCATCATGGGCTATGGCTTGGGTGCAGCCGGCGGCGCGTCCTTCAACGTGCCCAACCCGCGGCGTGCGCTATCCATGATGGGCGACGGCGGTTTCTGGCACAACGGCCTGACCAGCGGTATCGGCAACGCCGTCTTCAACCGGCATGACGGCGTGACCATCATTGTGGATAATGGCTACTCTGCTGCGACCGGGGGGCAATACATCCCGTCATCGTCGGCCGAGATCAAGGGACGGCGCGCGAGAAACCGCATCGAGACGGCCGTGCGCGGCGTGGGCGTCGAATGGGTGCGCACAATTCGCACCTATGACATGAAGCAGACGATGGGGGTGCTGCGCGAGGCGCTGCTCACCAAATTCATCGGGCCCAAAATCGTCATCGCGGAAGGCGAGTGTCAATTGAATCGTCAACGGCGCGTCGCACCGGCCATCAAGAAGCTGATCGGCGATGGCGAGCGCGTCGTGCGGGAGCGCTTCGGCATCGATTCCGATGTCTGCACCGGCGATCATTCCTGTATTCGTCTGTCCGGCTGCCCTTCGCTCACCGTGAAAACAAATCCGGATCCCTTGCGCCGCGATCCCGTCGCGTACGTCGACAACAGCTGCGTGGGGTGCGGGGTTTGCGGCGAAGTGGCGCACGCCGCGGTGCTCTGTCCGTCTTTCTATCGGGCCGATGTCATCGTGAATCCGACGGCGTGGGATCGGTTCAAGGCGCGGCTGCGTTCAGCCGTCATTCGCATACTGGCTTGAGGCGCTCACGGCCCATCACGCTGACGATTGCAGCTTTGGGCGGCCAAGGCGGCGGCGTCGTGACCGATTGGCTCGTCATGGCAGCCCGGCGCGCGGGCTACTTTGTGCAGGCAACGTCGGTGCCCGGCGTCGCGCAGCGCACCGGCGCGACGATTTACTATTTGGAGTTCTTTCCGCGAAGCGATGCCCCTGAGGGCCGCGAACCCATCATGGCGCTGATGCCGAATCCCGGCGACGTGGACATCGTGGTGGCGTCCGAGTGGATGGAGGCCGGCCGAGCCATCAATCGCGGCTTGGTCACCAAGGATCGCACCACGCTCATCGCGTCCACCCATCGGGATTACACCATCGGCGAAAAGATTGCGCTCGGCGATGGGCGGGCGAGCTCGCGGGAATTGTTCGAGATCGCATCGGCAGCGGCCGGGAGGCTGATTGGTTTTGATATGATCAAGGTAGCGGACGGCGCAGGTGGCCGCATCAGCGCCGTCATCCTCGGCAGCATTGCAGGTGCCGGCGTGCTGCCTTGGGGAATCGAGGAATATCATCACGCGATCAAAGAATCCGGCGTCGGCGTCGATGCCAGCCTGGCGGCGTTCGAGGCAGGCCGCCTGGCCGTGATCGCCGCCGCCGCGAAGCCGCTGACGGCGTCGGCTTGGCCCGACCATCGCGGCACGCTCGACTCGTCGGACTACACGCTTGGCGCAGTACCCGCGGAGCTGCGCACCCGGATCGAAAGTCGATTCCCCGCGACGCTGCACGAGTTGCTGGGAATGGTGGCGGCGCGGCTGTCCGATTACCAGGACGACGCGTATGCCAGTGCGTTTTTGGATCGCATCGAGCGCATTTCGGCGCTCGACACATTGTTATCACATGAGGCCAGATTGACTGCCGCAACGGCGCGCGCACTGGGATTGTGGATGAGCTTCGAGGACGTGATGCGCGTAGCTCAGATCAAGACGCGGCGCGGCCGTGCGATGCGCATTCGACGCGAGGTGAACGCCCAGCCAGCCGACCTCGTCGAGGTGCGAGAATTCGTGAAACCGCGGGTGGAGGAAATCTGCGGTACGCTACCCGCCGGACTGGGCCGTCGGCTGCTGGCATCTGCGCGCGCGCACCGCATCCTGGTTCGATTCACGGCGGGGCGCTGCATTTCGACGACCAGCATCAGCGGCTTCGCTTTGCTGCGCAGCATCGCCGCCCTCAGGCGATTCAGACGCGGCAGCCTGCGTTACCGAATCGAGAACCCGCGCATCGAATCGTGGCTGCAGCAGATCGCAGAGATTGCGCCGCGAAACTATGACCTTGCCGTGGAACTCGCGGAGTGCCAGACACTGGTCAAGGGCTACGGCGACACGCATGAGCGCGGCTGGACATCATTCAGTCAGATTTCTTTGCTCGCACCGACTCTCGTCAGCGACCCCGGCAGTGCCGCCCGGCTGCGTACGCTACGCGAGGCGGCTCTGGCCGACGACTCCGGCGTACATCTCGAGCGGGCCATTTCACACCTCGGGGGCATCGCCTAAGCGCGCTGCCGGTCCGACCTTTAGAACCCGGACACATCGAGCCATGTCAACTTTATATATAAACTATCTATGCATGATATAATGAGACATGAAGCGAATTGTCTGCCTGGGCGGCGGACCCGCCGGCTTGTATTCCGCGATTCTTTTCAAGAAGGCGCTGCCCGGCGCGTCGGTTGAAGTTTTCGAGCGCAATCGCCCGGACGACACCTTCGGCTGGGGCGTCGTGTTCTCGGACAAGACCATTGGCAACTTTCTGGAAGCGGATGCCCCCTCGCATGCGCGCATCGCTGATGAGTTCTACCATTGGGACGACATCGACGTACACTTCAAGGGACAGACCGTCCGCTCCCAGGGACACGGTTTCGCCGGCATCTCGCGCCGCATGCTTCTCAACATTCTGCAGAAGCGCGCCGCCTCGCTCGGCGTGAAGCAAACTTTTCACCGCGAGCTCGATGACACCGGTGAATTCGACGGCGCCGATCTGGTGGTGATAGCGGAGGGCGCGAACAGCAAGGCCAGGACGCGGCAAGTCGAGAAGTTCGACCCGAACATCGAAGTGCGCAAGTGCCGCTATATTTGGCTGGGCACCACCCAGAAGTTCTCCGCTTTTACCTTTGCGTTCGAGAAAACCGAGTTCGGATGGTTTCAAATTCACGCCTACCAGTTCAGCAGGGACCTTTCCACCGTCATTGTGGAAACGCGCGAGGAGACCTGGGCGGCGCACGGGCTGGACAAGGCCGATACCGATCAGTCAATTGCATTTTGCGAAAAATTGTTCGCCGCCTATCTAGGCGGTGCGCCGCTGTTGTCCAACGCGCGGCATTTGCGCGGCTCCGCCTGGCTGAATTTCAGCCGGGTGGAATGCCGGCATTGGCACGACGGCAATCGCGTGCTGATCGGCGATGCCGCGCACACCGCGCACTTTTCGATCGGTTCGGGCACCAAACTGGCGATGGAGGATGCCATCTCGCTGGTGCGGCATGTCAGCGATACGAAGGATGTGCTTTCGGGATTGGAGTCATACCAGATCGAGCGCAGCGTCGAGGCGCAAAAACTGCAGAATGCGGCCCGCAATCGAATGGAATGGTTCGAAAACGTGGCTCGATACCAAAACATGGAGCCGCTGCAGTTCGCCTACAGCTTGTTATCGGGAAGCCAGCGCATCGGACACGCTAACCTCAAGCTGCGCGATGCACGCTTCATCGACAAGATCGAGGCCAATCTGGCGTCGCAGTGCGGCGGCATGAGCGCGGCGCGCCCGCCGATGTTTCTGCCGTTTCGCCTGCGCGATATGCGGCTGATAAACCGGGTGGTGGTCTCGCCCATGGCCCAATATCGCGCGCTCGACGGCGTGCCCACGGATTGGCATTTGGTTCACTATGGCGCGCGGGCGACCGGCGGCGCGGGGCTGGTATTCACCGAGATGACCTGCACCTCCGCCGACGCGCGCATCTCGCCCGGCTGCACCGGTCTGTGGAACGAGACCCAAGCGGCTGCGTGGCGGCGGATCGTGGAATTCGTCCACCGGGAATCGCAGGCGCGCATCTGCCTGCAGCTCGGTCACGCGGGCCGCAAGGGTTCGACGCAGTTGGGGTGGCAGGATGCGGATCATCCTTTGAGCGGCGGCAATTGGCCGCTCTGGGCGCCCTCGCCCCTGCCCTACCTGCCCGGCATCAGTCAGGTGCCGCAGGAAATGACGCCGGCACAGATGCAAGCAGTGACGGCCGACTTTGTCCGGGCGGCGATGCTCGGCGCCGCGGCCGGATTCGACATGCTTGAATTGCACATGGCGCATGGTTATTTGCTGGCCAGTTTCCTGTCGCCGCTGACCAATGTCAGAACCGACGAATACGGGGGATCGGTGCAGAACCGATTGAAGTTTCCGCTGCAGGTGTTGCGCGCGGTGCGCGCGGCGTGGCCTATGCCAAGGCCCGTCAGTGTGCGCATATCCGCGTGCGATTGGGCGGAAGGCGGCTTGAGCGAGGCAGACGTGATCGCCATTGCGAAGGCCCTGGCGGCAGCCGGTGCCGATATTCTCGACATTTCGAGCGGCCAGACAGTCGCGGCGCAGCGTCCCGTCTACGGCCGCATGTGGCAGACGCCATTGGCGGACATGGTCCGCAACCTCGCCGCCGTACCCACCATTGCCGTCGGAAATATCTTCGAGGCCGATCACGTCAATTCGATCATCGCGGCAGGCCGCGCGGATCTATGCGCAATTGCCCGCCCGCATCTTGCGCATCCTTCGTGGACTCTCGCGGCAGCAGCCGCGCAAGGCTACACGCAGCAATGGTGGCCGGAACCCTATCTCCCCGCTAAGAGTCAGCTCGAGCGCGCCGCCACGCGCGCCGCGGCAGCGGCGGGCCCGGTATGAACGGCGGCAGACCTCTGCAGGGGCGGCATGCGCTGGTAACCGGCGGAGGCCGCGGCATCGGCGCGAGCATCGTCCGTGCGCTGATCGCTCAGGGTGCCAGGGTGAGCATGCTCGGACGCAGTGCTGCCACCCTCGAGGGGCTGGCGGCCGAATTGAGATCCTCCGGCGCACAAACCTATTGCGCGACCGCAGACGTCTCCAGGCGGGAATCCGTGGACGCGGCATTTGCCGCCGCGCGCACGATGTTCGGCCCCGTCGAGATTCTGATCAACAACGCCGGCCAGGCGATCAGCGCGCCCATCACCAAGCGCGATGATGCGCTGTGGGAGCGCCTGCTCGCCATCAATCTGTCGGGCACCTATTTCGGCATTCAAGCAGCGTTGCCCGACATGTTCCAAGGCGGCTTCGGGCGAATCGTCAATATCGCCAGCACCGCCGGACTCACCGGCTATCCCTACGTCGCCGCCTACTGCGCAGCCAAGCACGGCGTTATCGGATTGACGCGCGCGGTCGCAAGAGAGGTCGTCACGCGCAATATCACCGTCAATGCAGTGTGCCCTGGGTATACGGACACCGATCTTGTCAGAGAGGCGGCCGCAAAAATTTCCGCCGTGACCGGCCGCAAGCTCGAGGATGCGCTGCAGGCGATGACCAAATCGAATCCGCAAGGGCGGCTCGTCCAACCCGACGAAGTAGCCAATGCGGTGGCGTGGCTTTGCCTGCCCGGCAGCGAATCGATCACCGGGCAAAGCATCGTGGTTGCCGGCGGAGAATTGATGTGAGCGCGGCCGTCGGCCTGGATTCGAGTGTGACCGACCACACCCATGAATCGCTGCGTTTGTGGTTGCGCTTGCTGGCTTGCTCGCATCTCATCGAGAACCATGTGCGCAAGTCCCTGTATGCGCAGTTCAAGACGACGCTGCCGCGCTTCGATCTGATGGCGCAGCTCGAGCGCTTCCCTGCGGGGCTGCAAATGGGCGAGTTGTCGAGGCGCATGCTGGTGACCGGCGGCAACGTAACGGGCATCGTCGATCAACTGGAGCGCACCGGCTTGATCGTCAGGACGGAAGATCCGGCCGATCGGCGCGCCTACTTGGTCAAGCTCACCAAGGAAGGCCGGCGCCGCTTCGGCCAGATGGCCGTCGAGCACGAGTCGTGGATCCTGAACCTCTTCTCGGGCATACCCAAACGCGAGCAGCGGCTATTGAACGAATCCTTGGCGCATTTGCGTGCGCATCTGACGCGGAAAACGCCATGAAAGATACCCTGACCGATTATCGCGCCCGGCACTTCCTGTGGTCCGTTCAAAACGGCATCGGGCGCATAACATTGAATCGTCCGGAAAAGAAAAATCCCCTGACCTTCGACAGCTATGCGGAACTGCGCGATCTCGTGCGCCGGCTGCCCCATGCGCCCGAAGTTAAAGTGATCGTCATCAGCGGTGCGGACGCCAATTTTTGCTCCGGCGGGGACGTGCAAGAGATCATCGGACCGTTGACGCAGATGAGCATGCCCGAACTCCTCAATTTCACGCGCATGACCGGCGATCTCGTAAAAGCCATGCGCGCGTGCCCGCAGCCCATCATCGCCGCGGTCGATGGCGTGTGCGCCGGCGCCGGCGCCATCCTCGCCATGTCCTCCGACATCCGACTGGGCACGCCGCGTTGCAAAACCGCGTTCCTATTCGCGCGCGTGGGGCTGGCGGGCTGCGACATGGGCGCGTGCGCGATTTTGCCGCGCATCATCGGGCATGGACGCGCTGCGGAATTGCTGCTATCCGGCCGCAGCATGGGAGCGGATGAAGCGCTCGCCTGCGGCTTTTACAGCCGGTTGCTGCCCGCCGCGGAATTGCTTGCGGCTGCCGCGCAGCTCGCTCAAGAACTTGCCGAGGGACCGACCTTTGCGCATGGCATGACCAAGACCATGCTTAATCAGGAGTGGAACATGGGCCTGGAACAGGCGCTCGAGGCTGAAGCGCAGGCTCAGGCGATCTGCATGCAAACTGAAGACTTTCGCCGCGCCTATGAGGCGTTTTCGGCCAAGCAGCGCCCGGCTTTTAGGGGCAACTAGCATGAGCACCAAAACCTTGCAACCGTCGGAGTGGGCGCGTCCCAAGGGTTACGCCAACGGCATTGCCGCACGCGGACAGACGATATTCATTTCCGGCCAGGTTGGCTGGGATGCAAACGGACAATTCCACAGCGACAATTTGACCGAGCAGGTAGCGCAAGCCCTGCGCAATATCGTGCGCGTTCTGAAGGAAGCTCAGGCGGAACCGCGGCACCTGGTCCGATTGACCTGGTACGTGGTGAACCGCGACGACTATCTGCGCGAGGTGCGCGAAATCGGCGCGGCGTACCGGGAAATCATGGGCAAGCACTTTCCGGCCATGTCGGTTGTCGAGGTGCGGGCATTGGTCGAGCAGCGCGCACTGGTGGAAATCGAGGCAACGGCCGTGACCCCCGACCCGTAAGCCCATCGCCACGTGGCGTCCGCCTGAGCGAATCAAGTACGCGCCGCTCGAAGCGCCCTGGCCCACCTCCTTTCAGGCGGAGCAGTCGCAATTGTTCCAGCCGATCACGGTCGGTTCGGTCCGACTGGCATCGCGCACCTGGGTTCCCGCCATGGTCCCGTGGCGCGCGTCCGAGGCCGGCGACATCACGCCGTCGGTTCTGGCTTGGTATGAGCGGTTTGCACGCGGCCGCCCTGCGGACGGAATGCGTGCGCCGCGCATCCGCTCAAAAATCCGCCGTGCCGGATTCAACACACCGATTGTGCTCGCCGGCGGCATACATCACTTCAATCAGGCCTAACAGGCGCTGCGTAGCGGCGCCACGGTGCGTCTCTGCCTGTATACCAATTACTGCGAGGCGCTGGATCAGCGCCATCGCGAGGTCACCTGCGAGCTTTGGGACCGGATCAATCTTGATGAGCCGGGAGTGATGCTGTCCGCTGACGGCAAACGCAGGTTGCTGCCGCCCTAAGTTCAGGAACCTGCTCTGCCACACGCTACCAACCGACTGCCTCGCCATCCTTGCGAAAATCCGAACCCGAGCGATAGTAGCCGGCAACGTGCGAACGGCTGTCCGGCGGCGCTGTCGCCTGGGACGGGTCGGCGACAAACATGAGGATCTGCACACCGCCCATTTCCTCGCCGCTGACCGATTTCACCGAGTGGCCCATTGCTGCGAGCTTTGCGCCCACCAGAGCATACAGCGGAGTTTCCAAGCTCAACATATTCGACACTTGGGAATGACGGAATCGCGCCATATCTGCGCCCGCCTGCAAATTGGCGCCAAGTTCCAAAATATTGACCAGCAGCTGCGCGTGTCCCTGCGCCTGCATATCGCCTCCCATCAATGTTACCGTCATCAGCGGCTGATCGTTGCGCATCACGAAACCCGCGGACAAGGTGTTGAACGGCCTCTTATGTGGCTCGATGACATTCGGGCTCTTGGGATTGAGCGTAAATAGCGCGCCGCGATTGTGCAGAATGAAACCATAGCCCGGCACGGTCACGCCTGAGCCGAACGCGGAAAAATTGCTGTTCACCCAGGACACCATGTTGCCTTCAGAATCGGCGGTCGACAGCACGACCGTGTCGCCCGGCATGGAAACATTTATCGGAGGACCCGGTGTCGAAGCATGCTGCGGATCCACCTTTCCGCAAAGCGAAGCGGCATATTTCTCCGACAGCAGTTTGCGCAGCGGCACGGTTGCGAAATTCGGATCCGCGTTGTATTGATACAAGTCGGCGTAGGCGAGCTTCTTCGCCTCGATCAGCAAATGCCAGTACTCGGGATTCTTAGGACCCAGTGCAGCCAGGCTCTGCCCGGTGGTCCATCGCGGCACGCACGCGCCCAGGATATTCAAGATCTCCTCGGTTGCCCAGGCTTGCGCCGGCGGCGGCAATTCGAGGATGTCGTAACCATTATAGTTCGTGCGGGCGGGCTCGACCCATTCACCCTTATAGTTGGCAAGATCCCCGAGCGTCATCGATCCGCCGAGCGCCTGCGACTTCGCAACGATGGCCTGCGCGATCTCTCCTTTATAGAACGCGTCCGCCCCCTTTGACTGCAGCAGCTTGAGCGTTCGCGCGAGATCGGGATTTTTAAAGACTTGTCCAGGACTGGGCTGCGCGCCGTTTACATACCAGGTCTTGATCGAATCGGGATCCAGCGACGTGCAGCACGCCCGCAAGGGCAAGGCGTTGGGCAGGCGCCAGTCATGCGCGATGCGCTCGGAAATCGGAAATCCCTCCTGCGCATACCAGGCAGCCGGCTCGAGCACATCTTTAAAAGTGAGTTTGCCGAAACGCTTGAGCACCGCCTCCCAACCCCACACCGCTCCAGGCACCGTCACCGGCAATATTCCGCCCGCCGGCATGCCCGAGCCAGGACCCCAGTTCTTGGGATTCCAGGCATAGCCCAATTGATTGAACCGCGGAACAGTAGCGCCGGTGGGAGCCATGCCGCTGGCGTTCAGCACGTAGATCTTGCGTTCCTTGGCGATGTAAACGATGGCGAATAGGTCGCCGCCGACTCCCACCATCATGGGCTCGGTTACATTGAGCATCGCCGCTGTCGCGACGGCCGCATCGATGGCATTGCCTCCATGCTGCAGAATCTGCAATCCCGCCTGCGCAGCCAGCGGTTGACTGGCCACCACCATTCCATGCTGCGCCATCACTTCGGAGCGGCTCTGCGCGGGCCACCCCTCACTGCGAACACCGCGAACTGCGCCGCAAAAAGCGGGCTGCGGGGTGGATTCGCAGGACTGCATCTTAGGCGGCTGAGCGGATGCAGCGCCGCTCAGGAAGCTCAACATCATTGCAGTTAAATACGTGAATTTTTGCATTCCCGCCCCGACTTGTTGCGCGAATTCTTGATGGCTTGCCGATATTGCCACCTTCCGGAGATTGGTGGTGTTAAATAGATTGCTGCGCTACTCGGGAGCCCCACCGTTGATTTGGCTATTGCAACTCAAGACGCTGTTGAAGGAATTGTTTCTCCCGCCCGCGGGCCCGCTGGCGCTCGCGCTGCTGGGACTGCTGCTGCTGAGAGCAAGGCCGCGCCTCGCCCGGATGTTTTTGATTGCGGGTCTGGCATCGCTGTGGCTGCTGTCGACTCCAATTGTGGCAGATGCTTTGACAAGTCTCGTCGAACTGTACCCGCCCCTCGACTTCCGCCAGGCGGCCACCGCGCAGGCCATCGTGATTTTAGGCGGCGGCGGCCAGCGCGCTTTGGCTCCCGAGTACAGCGGCCCTGCCGCCGAGCCCCTGATGCTCGAGAGACTCAGCTACGGCGCGTACGTCGCAAAGAAAACCAAACTGCCCATTCTCGTCACCGGGTTTTCGCTCGAGGCCCGTGCGATGCATGACTCGCTGCAGCGAAATTTTGGGACGGAGACGCGTTGGATCGATGACCGGGCCTTCGACACTTTTCAGAACGCGCGCAACTCGGCGCGAATACTCAACGCGGCGAGCGTGCACCGCATTGTCTTGGTGACCCATGCCACGCACATGCGGCGTTCGGTGCAGGAATTTACCGCTGCCGGCTTCGATGTCGTGCCGGCGCCAGTGGGAATCCTCGCGGTGCGGGATTTTGGCATGCTGCGGTATCTACCCAATCCGGAGGCGCTGCTCCGCTCACATACGGCAATCTATGAACTAATCGGAGTGCCTGTTCGAATCTTCCTTTCCGCCAGCCATTTGCGCCGGCAGCCGCAGAGTCCGAGCGGCCGCCAGGAGTCAGGCTCCTAACGGTAACGCCCCATCAATTTGTCGAGCGCCGCGCTGCCCGGAGAGAGCTTGTCGAACGGCAGGCTGTTGAGCGGCACCTTCGCCGTGCGATTCAAACTGTGAAATTCGGTGTTGCTCGCTTCATTGATGTGGATGAGTCCGGTCACGTATTCGTTCTGTTTGAGTTTGTTCTCAATATAGGTGTAGGCGGCGGTGCGGTCGGTCGGATCGTACGACGGATCAAGCTTGCGCAATATCACGCGGCTGCCGTCGTGCAAACTGACCGGAATCGACTCGCCGGCCGGATAATCCACCGCAATTTCCGAATGCAGAGGTACGAAATCGGCCTCGACCGCCGGATGATAGTGCTCGCTGGTGAAGCCATAG
>JBDTAV010000086.1:0-40659 GCA_039924385.1 Steroidobacteraceae bacterium | reverse complement strand
GCGCCGGCCAATCCCTGCGCCATGCCCATTGCCATCGTGGGCCGCTATATCCCCAACAGTCCCGGCAACGTCACCGACTTCGGGATAACCGCGCAGCGGGACGCCGGCTGGTTCGGCGCGCTGCGCGCGCGCCATTTCGGCGAGTCGCCGCTGGTGGAGGACAACAGTGCGAAATCGCCGGCCTATTCCACGGTCGATGCGCAATTCGGATTTCTCACCCCCAAATGGCGGGCCGCAATCGATGTGTTCAACGTCGCCGATGTGAAATGGAACGACATCGAGTACTACTACGTATCGCGCCTGAAGAACGAAGCCTCACCTGTCGCCGATTATGTCGCGCATCCGGGCGTGCCTCGCACCTTTCGCGCACACTTCCAATATCAGTTTTGATCGTTGGGAATTTTAACCACGCTGCCTCTGGCTTGAGGGTCACTCGGATCTTTCACTACAGTGACGTACAAATCCTTCTCGCCTGGGCCGAACGCAACATTGGTGGTCCCGTCTCCCGCAGCAATCTCGAACTGCCGTAACAGTTTTCCTTGCGGAGATATCTTCAGGATCTTTCCGCCGAACCACTGCGCGACGTACATGTTTCCTTTGGAGTCGATCTTCATGCTATCCGGTCCCAGCCACCAGGATTTCGCCTTGTTGGGCGTTAGCAGATTCAGCAAGGCGAAATTCGCACGATTCTTCAGCGTGCCGTCGCGATTGACGTCGAATTTCAGAATGCAGTTTCCCACGGTTTCGCTGACGTAAAGCGTTTTCAGATCCGGCGAGATGCCGATGCCGTTGGCGTAGTTAAGATCCCGGGCCACCTCGCGCCACTGCGCCGCACCGGGCGCGAGATAGAGAATCTTTCCGGCCACCGCGGTCGGCAGATCTTCAGGCGGCCCAAACACGGTGGCGTAGGCAGCGCCATTGGCCGCAACCATGACATCGTTGATGCCGCCGTCGAATTTGTTTCCCTTGATATCCCTATCCCAGCGCCGCAATTGCTTGCCGCTCAGGTCGAGTTCGAGGATGGCGCCGTGATTGTCGGTGCACGCGAGCAAGAAGGTGTTGTGTTGGGTCAACGCCAGGCCGTTGTGGCTGCAGCCCGCGAGATTATTCAAGATGGTGGTCGATTTGCCGTCCCATTTCGACAGCGTGTTCGAAACCCATCCCACGTAGTAAAGGTTGCCGTCGACGTACAGCGGGCCTTCGGGCCCGAGAACATTGCTCACAATGGTGACTTCAGCGGCGCACGCAGCGGCAGCGGCGAACGTCATCCAAGCCGCAGCGCAGATAAGTGTTGTGATTTTCATCGGGCGCGGCGCTAGGATGCTTTTGCTGCGGGCGCACCTCCAGAAGCGCTGCCGGCGCGAACATCGTTCACAACTTCCTTCACGGCGGTGATGACGATATCGGGACGGTCGAACTGAATGTAGTGCGTGGCGTCCGGCACGAGTTCGTGCCGGCTGTGATGAGACCAGGATGCTTCATCATTATGCAAATCCTTCCAAACAGCCTGGATTTGCGCGCCTTGCCGGATCGTCATTTGCATCGTCTTGAGCATGGCTGCCGGATAGGGCTTCGTAGCGGTCAGCACCACAATCGGCCGATCGTCCAACTGTCGCAGCTGACCGGCCGCGGCGAGCGTTGCGTCCAGGGACTCCAATTCCTGCAGTGCAGAACCCAGTGAGCGGCTGGCGTAGGCATCCTCGGCATGCTTCGCGTGCGCTGGGATGGCGGAGTTCTTGCTATTCGCGGCAACCAGTCGCGGAATTCCCGTCCAACTAAAGGCGCTGGCGACTTTAAAAAGTGTCATTCCTGCTTCCATTTTCTTGCCGGCGGCTTGGGTCATGCGGCCGACCTGGTCTGGATGCGATGCATCGACGAACACCAGTCCCGCGACGTCCCGGGGATAAAGACGGGTGAAGTTCATGATGTAGGGGCCGCCGAGGGAATGGCCCACCAGAACGAAGGGAGCGTGCTCTCCAGCCGCCCGCAGCAATGCGTGAAGGTCGCGAGCCACGTTGTCGGGTGCGAATTTCCCGGCGCGCGGCTCGCTCCACATGATGCCGGCCCGGCTGTAAGCGCAGGCGCGCGTGGTGGTCGCGACCGCATCGTGTACGGCGCTCCAACTGAGTGATCCCATGGTATCGAGCCCGGCCTCGAACACGACGATTGGCGTGCCGCTCCCCCGGCAGTCGATCTGCATAAGGCGGCCGCCGATATCGATGAGGCGCCCTTGCACGGGAAACTCTTTGGTTGCTCGCCAACGCATGATTTGCTCGTAGCTGGCGCCCACGAGGACTGCCGCGACGATGAGGCCGCCGATTGTCAGAGCGATTCTTTTGATCCATCGCTTCATGTTTTTATCCTAGGTGTGCGGTCGAGAGCGACACGACACGCTAATCCATGCCGTTCGATTTCTCAACGGCAGACCGTCAAATCGGCGGTCTGCGCGCGGCTGAGCAGCAGACTGCCGAAGCAGCCCGCATGCTATGCTTACCGCTGAAAATCGGCGATTTTCTATAAATCAGGACGAAAACCATGGGTAAAGTCGCTATCGCCATTTTGTGTGCTCTTGTCGCCGGCTGCGGTGGTGGCGCAACCGCGCCTCAAGGCTTGTCGGCGGACGATGCGGCCTTCCAGCAGAAGCTGCAGGAGCAGTTCCTGGATGCCAAATCCGGCTCGGTAATCGAAATTCCGGCGGGTCGACACGCGCTCGATCGCGTACTGACCCTGCGCGCCAACGGCGTCACGATCCGCGGCGTCGGCTCGGACAAGAGCATCCTGTCATTCAAGAATGAGATCTCAGGTCCCGAGGGCATGCTGGTGTACGCCAGCGATTTCACCATCGAACACCTCGCGATCGAGGATAGCAAAGGGGATGGGCTGAAAGTCAATGACGGGGAGAATGTCACCATACGCGATGTGCGCGTGGAATGGACGGGAGGTCCCAAGACCACCAATGGCGCTTACGGTATCTATCCCGTCAAGAGCAAGAATGTCCTGATCGAGGATTCCGCATCGATCGGCGCATCGGATGCGGGCATTTATGTGGGACAGTCGCAAAATGTAATTGTCCGGCGCAATCGTGCCGAGAAGAACGTCGCCGGCATCGAAATTGAAAACACCATCAACGCCGATGTTTACGAAAACACGGCGACCGGAAATACCGGCGGCATCCTGGTGTTCAACATGCCGAATCTTCCTCTGCCGGGCCAGTCGACGCGGGTCTTCAACAACAAGTCAGTCGACAACAATCTGGCCAATTTTTCCGCCAAAGGCGCAGCCGTCGCCAGCGTGCCGGCCGGATCGGGCGTGGTCGTGAACTCCAATCCGAAGGTTGAAATCTTCAACAATGACATCGCAGGGAATCACACCGCAAATGTAATCATTGCGAGTTATTTCTCCACCAATTACTACAACACTCGCGGCGTGGATCCCAAGTACGATCCGTACCCCCGGGCGATCTATGTCTATGGCAATCGATTCAAGGGCGGCGGCGACTCGCCCGACGGCTTGGAACTCAAGACTCTGAAAGTTGCCATGTTCGGCATCAACGGACATTTCCCTGATGTCCTCTGGGATGGCTATGTGGACTCGAAGAGTCTGGTCAATGGCTTGCCGCCGCCGGCCGAGCGCATCTGCGTTCAGAACGGCGATGCGGAAGTGCTCAATGCCGATGGGCCGAACAAATATAAAAACCCAAAAGTCGACAAGATCTCATTCCAATGCGAATTGCCCAAGCTCGCGGCCGTTGAGTTGCCGCACAGCTAAGCAGCCCAACATGCTTGGTGCAGCGGTCGGTGAATAGCATTCAAATTAACAGGGCATTGGGCCTCTGTGCTTGCGCCGGCGCCTTGGCGCTGACGGCCTGTTTCCGCGCGGCGCAGCCGGTGCATTTCTTTGCGGACGGCCGGCCTGCCAAGCTCAGTGATTGGCAGGTCGTCTATGCGGAGCGGGGCAATCTCGTATTGAACGAGGGTGTTGCTCCTTATGACCTGAACACGCCGCTGTTCAGCGACTATGCGCACAAACTACGCACCATTTGGATGCCGCGCGGGACCATCGCCAAGTACCAAGCGGATGGCAGCTTCGAGTTTCCCGTTGGCACCATCATCAGCAAGACGTTCTACTACCCGCGGCCTGTGGGTGCGGCGCGCGAGTCCAAAGCCGTGGCCCGCACCTACGATCAGTCCGCCGAGTTTGCCGACCGGGCCCAGGGCGAGCGCGGCTTGAGACTCGCCAATGTGCATCTGGTCGAGACGCGCATTCTGGTGCGCCGCGAAGGCGGCTGGGCGGCGCTGCCCTACGTCTGGAATGCTGCGCAAACGGAGGCCGTGTTGGCACGCACCGGCGATGCCAAGCCGCTCGAGCTCGTGTCCGACGATGGCAGCAAAGAGGGATTCACGTACGTCGTGCCCAACGAAAACCAATGCGCAGGGTGCCATGTCGTGGACTTGAAGACGAAGCAGATCGCGCCCATCGGCACCAAGGCGCGGCACCTGAATCGCGGCTACTCCTACGCGATGGGAAGCGAGAATCAGCTCGTACATTGGACCAAACTCGGTTACCTCGCGGAAGTGCCGGATGCGGCGAGAGTGCCAAAAAACGCCGACTGGCGCGATGCGGCAGAGTCGCTCGATGCCCGCGCCCGAGCGTATCTGGATATCAATTGCGGGCACTGCCACAACGCCAAGGGACCGGCAAATACGACGGCGCTCGACCTGACAATCTTCGCCTCGGTGGACCGGCATCTCGGCGTGTGCAAGCCGCCGGTTGCCGCAGGACGCGGGACGGGCGATCATTTTTTCGACATTGTGCCGGGACATCCGCAGGACTCGATTCTGCCGTACCGTCTGCGCTCAAATGAGCCCGGCGTGATGATGCCGGAGCAGGGCCGCACGACCACGCACGTCGAGGGCGTTGTGCTGATCGAGCAGTGGATCTCCGCTTTGCACGGAACCTGCGACACCGCCGGCTAGATGTCTGCACACCACCACTCCAAAACGGAGCGACGCTCATGACTGATCAAATCGACACCGGCACACCCGACCTCCTTGCAACCTTGAATGAGGGCGTGCTCACTCTGACGCTCATGCCCGCGCCGGCTTCTCGGACGACTACGGCGGCACGTACTTCCTCACACAGCTGGTGGGGTCGGCCAAGGCACGCGAACTTTACTATTTGTCGGAACGGGTGAGCGCGGAGGAGCGTTGCGGCTGGGGCTCACCAACTGGATCTGCGAACCCGAAGAGCTTGCCGCGCGCACCCAAGAAATTTCGAGCCGATTGGCGCGGGGTCCGAGCATCGCCTATCGTTACATGAAGGAAAATCTCAACCGCGCCATGGGTGGGGAGGTCGACGACTGTCTCGAAATCGCGCTCGTCGCACAGGACCTCGCAGCCGCTCGCGCTGACATTTCGGCGGTCCTGGGGATTGACTACGCCTTTGATGACCACGAGGTCGGCAAGTACGGCTTGCGCAACGCAGTCTTCCCCATCGGCGACACTTTTCTTGAGGTGGTTTCGCCGAAACAACCGGGCACCACTGCCGGCCGGCTGTTGGAGAAACGCGGCGGCGACGGCGGCTACATAGTTTCCCAAGGAGCGTTGGGAATGGGCTGGTCCGCATTGGCAGTCGCATGTTTGCACCGATACATCGGTGAAGGTGGCGGGGGCCGAATTGCAGGCCAAAGATCCGGCGCAGATGGCGGCGCGTTGGGCGCAGGTTCTCGGCCGAGCGGCCGTGGAGGACGCGGGACTGTGGCGCATTGGCTTGGACGATGGAGAAATCCGCTTCACCGCCCTGCACGATGGGCGCGGAGAGGGCCTCGGCGCCTTTGATGTCATGGTTCGCGACATTGAGGCGGTCCACGCCAACGCTGCGGCGCGAGGATTGCTCGACGCGGACGGGACTGTCGTGCTCGCGGGTGCGCGGGTGCGATTGATTCGCTGACGCAAGCATGCGCGTTCCGCGTTATCCTCAGCATCCCTAAATCAGGCAAGAATCCATGACCGAGAATTCTGGAACCGCGATTTCGCGGCGGCGCCTGTTGACGATGATCGGTTTGAGCGCAGGCGGTACCGTCATGTACCAAGCCATGCACAGTCTTGGACTGGCGGCGGAGTCCAATTTTCACGAGCCGATCCGCTTGAGCGCCCCGAAGGGCGCCTCGGTGCTGGTGTTGGGCGCCGGAATTGCCGGATTGGTCGCCGCCTACGAATTACGCAACGCGGGCTACAAAGTACAGGTGCTGGAATACAACCCGCGTGCGGGCGGCCGCAACTGGACGCTGCGCGGCGGCGATCGCTACACGGAATTGGGAGGAGAGACTCAAGAGTGCCGGTTTGATCCGGACCTTTACATCAACCCGGGCCCATGGCGCTTGCCGTATCACCATCGCGGCATGCTCAGCTACTGCAAGCAGCTGGGAGTCACGCTGGAACCCTTTGTGCAGGTCAATCACAACGCCTACCTGCACAGCAGCAAGGCATTTGGCGGCAGGCCGCAGCGGCTGCGCACCGTTAAAGCAGACTACGATGGGCACATCGCGGAACTGTTGGCCAAGGCCACGCGAAGCCATGCGCTCGATGGCGATGTGAGCGCCGAGGATCAGGAGATATTGCTCTCCGCGCTGCGCTCGAGCGGGACGCTCGATAGGAATTATCGCTTCGTCAAAGGTCCCGAGAGCAGTGACCGGCGGGGCTTTGAACGTGATCCGGGCGGCGGCTTGAGCGCAAGACCTCAGTATTCGGAACCGGTTGGCTTGAGCGACCTGTTGAGATCAGGCCTGTGGGGCGCACTCGCCATTGGCGAAATGTACGACATGCAAACCACGATGTTCCAGCCGGTGGGCGGCATGGGTCGAGTGGGGCAGGCGTTTGCACGTGAGCTCGCGCCGCTGATTCGCTACAACGCCAAGGTGGTGGAGATTCATCAGGACGAACGCGGCGTCAGCGCCACCTATGAGGACACTAGCGCAGGCTCGAGCCGGCAAACCGCAAGAGCCGACTGGTGCGTCTGTACCATTCCGCTCTCGATCCTCGGCCAGATACCCATGAACGTCGGCGGACCGATGGCCAAGGCGATCGCCGCTGTGCCTTATTGCACGGGGCTGAAGGTGGGCCTGCAGTTCAAACGCCGCTTCTGGGAAGAGGACGAGCAGATCTACGGCGGCATCACCTATACCGACTTGCCGATTGGCCAGATCAGTTATCCGAGCAGCAGATTTTTTGCCGACGGCAAAGGCGTGCTGCTTGGCGCGTATATCTGGGACATGCTCGAGTCAATGGAATTCACTTCCATGACGCCGGCGCAGCGCGTGTCCAAGGCTGTGGAATATGGCAGCCAAATTCATCCGCAGTACGCGAAAGAATTCGACAATGGGATCGCCGTTGCGTGGCATCGCGTGCCTTCCGCGATGGGTTGCTTCGGCCTGTGGTCGGACGAGAATCGCGCCGAGCACTACGACAATTTGTGCGCCTTCGACGGCCGCATCGTGCTCGCGGGGGAACATGCTTCGTACCTGCCTGCGTGGCAGGAGGGTGCCGTCACTTCGGCGCTGGATGCCATTGACCGATTGCAGCAACGGGCACGAGTTGGAGGCGCGGCATGAGCGCAGGAAAACAGCCGGCGATTGCTGCAGTTGTGCTGTGCATTGGAATTGCGCTTGGAATAGCCGGAATAAGCGCGCTGCCGGAGACGACGGCACGCGCCGATGCCGCGGATTCGGTGGCGCTCAACGCGATGGACGGCCGGCAGATTTACGAGCACATCTGTCAGGGCTGTCACATGGCTGATGGCACGGGCGCAGTGGGCGCGGGACACTATCCGGCCCTGGCAAAGGATCCAATCCTGGCATCGCGCCAATACATGGCGCTGACGCTCTTGATGGGGCGGCGCAACATGCCGGCGTTCGGCGCGAACCATGCCATCGGCTTCGGCGGTCCGCCCGTCACCCTGAACGAGGCGCAGATGGCCGCCGTGATCAACTACGTGCGCACGAATTTCGGCAATCACTACGCTGACTCGATCACCGCAGCCGAGATCGCCGCGCTCGATCAGAAAGCTCGCTGATCTGACTGCGCCGGCGATTTGTCCTCGAGACCGGCATCTTGCGCAGCCAGCTGACCGATCGCCGACCAATCCAGTGCCGCCCCGCCCTGGGCGAGCAGAGCCAGGAAACGATCTCGGAGCAGACTCGCCAGCGGCAGCGGAACCTGCAGGGTCTCGGCGGCCGCGAGCGTCAGACGAATGTCCTTTTGTCCCAAGGGAGCCGCGAAACCGGCCGGTTCAAAGCGCCGCTCAACAATCAGCCGGCCATAGGTTTTGTACACGGGCGCGTCGAACAAGGTCGATGTCAGCAAGTCGAGGTACTGTTGCTGATCGAGTCCTCCTTTGCCGATGAGCGCCAACGCTTCGCCCAGCGACTCGATCACCGCGGCAATGAGAAAATTGCCGCTCAGCTTCACCAGGTTCGCATCCTGCGGCTTGTTCGACACCACGAAAGTTCGTTGCCCCAGAGCATTGAAAATCGGCATATAGGTCTCGACCAGTCCGGCAGGACCGCCCGCCACCACGAATAGCTTGCCGCTCGCCGCGGCATCCGGGCGGCCAAATACCGGAGCAGCCAGATAATGCTGACCGGCAACGGCGTGGGCGGCGGCGACGCGCTCGGACAGCGCCACGCTGATGGTGCTCGATGAAATGTGCGCGGCTCCTTTCGTGAGGCTTGCCAGCACGCCACCCGTGCCGAAGACAATTTGCTCCAGCGCATCGTCGTCCGCCAGCATCGTAATGACGACATCCGCCGCGCAGACCGCCTCAACGCTCTGCCGCGCTCGCGCGCCGAGACGCACCAACGCTTCGCTCTTGCCCGCGGTGCGATTGTAGACGGCGACCTCATGTCCCGCTTTGAGGAGGTTCGTCGCCATGCCGACGCCCATTTGTCCGAGGCCAATAAATCCGATTTTCATAACGGCGTACTCCTCAGTCCTGCTTGTACAGCGAACCATCCCGATGTCGGAAGCCCTCGCCGCCTGGTTCGTCGGTCATATCGATGTCCGAGTAGTGGCAGCGATCGCGTGCATCGGAATTGCCGATTTCAAGCACCTTGGCGGGATGCGCGGTTTTATTCATCAAGTGGTGTCCGTTCGGGTCGCCGGCTTTGAACGCGGCACACTCCCCCGCACGTAAGGTTTCCTCACCAGCATCGCTGATCAGGGTCAGTTCGCCTTCAACGACCCAGATAAATTCGTCCTCGTGGCTGTGCCAGTGCCGCTGACTGGACCAGGTTCCCGGCGGAATCACGGCCAGATTCACGCCAAAGGCGGTGAGCCCTTGCGATCGGCCCAAGGGGAAGCGAATTCGTTCGCGGCAGGGCTGGTCATGCGGCGGCGGGTAACCGGATCCGAGCCGGCAAGGTATAGTGCTCAACGTGATTTTCTTCATGCTGTCCTCGAAAAAGAAACACGAGTTTTAAATGAATCTTAATTCAATCATCGCGTTGGCGCTGTGTCTGTCGGCGGCGTGCTTAAGTGGCGCGCAAGAAGTGACCAAGCCTGTCGACAGGCCCTATCCGGGCATCATCGAACTGCGCGTCGATGCGACCAACGTGGCGCAAAAGATCTTCAAAGTCCAAGAACGGATTCCGGTGAAGCCGAGCCCGATACCGCAAGGTTTCTGATTTTTACTATTCGATTGGCATAACGCTCGGCAGTACGGGGCGCATTGTCGATATGTTATGGAATAGCCCTGCGTTTCGATCGAGCTGTTGCTCCGCCAAGCAGAGCGCTACCAGACCACGCGAATCGACTATCACGAGGGACTGAAGTATCCAAGGCTCGAGCGCATCGATGGAACGCCCGACCGCCTTGACGAAATTTTCCGGCCGCTGCCTTAAGCGGCGCGAGCCGCGGGATCAGTCGCTCGGCACGAAGATCGCCAAAAGGATATAAACCAGCAATCCCGTTCCTGCGCAAAGGAACAAGACGGTAAAGAATAGCCGCCATACCCAGGACTCCATCCCGGTCAACCGCCCGAGGCCGCCGCACACGCCGGCGATCCACCGGTCGGTGCGGCTGCGGTGGAAGGTGTTGACCGCGGATACTAAAGGTGGCGATGGGTTCGTGTTCCCCGCATTCAAGAGCCGTTCCTTCGCGCGCGTGAACTCTTCGTCCGTCAACGCGCCGCGTCCGCGAAGTTCGTCCAGTTTGTGGAGGTCATCACTTAGAGTCATTACGCTCTCCGTTACGCGCGGCTTCGTTAGCAGCAGTGCTGCTTTGGGTCTGGGCATTTTGCCGTGCCGCTTTGTCTTTCATCTTCTCACGATGATGCTCGATCACGCAGCCGGCGGCGGCTCCCAGAACGGCATGATGACCGGCGACATGACCGACGACACCGCCTACGGCGGCGCCTTTCACACAGCCTTTGGCGTACCCAATCGCAGGCAGCAGCGCAAGACAGACAGAAATGGCGAGACAGGCAGAAATTTGGCGCATTTTCATTCCCCAGGCGAATATCGATAGCCTAAATACACCTGACGTGCGCAAAATTGCGCCTCAAACAGGAGTTTTTGAAGGGCCGGGTTAATGACCCATCAAAGCGGCGTCTAAGCGTAACCAAAACAGGGTGTTAGGGCCAGGCTGAACACGCCCCGGGGAAGACGGGGTTGGCTCCCGGAAGCAATACGTCGATACTTACGCGAAAACAATAGCCTCATCGTTCCCAAGGACATTTTCACAATGGCGAGCAAGAACAGCACGTTGGGCAGTCTGATCCGCTTGGTGCGAAAGAAGAACTCGTGGACCTTGCGCCAGTTGAGCGAGCGCGTCGGAATTCCGCTCTCCACGCTGGCGAAGGTCGAGACCGACAAGTTGTCGCTCACGTACGATAAATTGCAGCAGTTCACCGCAAGGCTGGGCTTGAGCATGACAGAGTTTCTTGCTCAAGGAGAGGCGCCGCCCGCCAATGTGCTGCCCGTCTTTACGGCGCGCCGCAGCCTCACCAACAGCGGCAATTCGATTCAGATCTCCACCCCGAACTATGACTATGAGTATCTATGCGCCGATCTGCGAGAGAAGCGCATGGTGCCCATCCTGACGCGCATCAGGTCAAAAGACATCGCCGAGTTTGGCGAGCCTTTGAAGCACAAGGGTGAAGAGTTCATCTTTGTGATCGAAGGCACCATCGAAGTGCACTTGCAGTTCTACAATCCGGTGCGGCTCTGCGCGGGCCAGGGCATCTACATCGACAGCACCATGGGGCATGCCTATGTCGCGAGGGACTGCGAAAGCGCGCTGGTGCTCGGAATTTGTTCGAGCGAGGATCCCAATCTTGCCAGCGAGCTAATCAGTCTTGCCGCTAATGAGGCGCAATCGAACGGGTAGACGCGCCGGCGACCTACAGCACGCGATCATCGACGTCCAGAATGAAGTGCAGCGACTCGCGCTTGGATTGACAGCAATTCTCTCATCAGGCTAACTATCCCGAAAGTTTCTCCAATTAGGCTACGCTTTAGAGGCCATCGTTATGCACACCTCCACCCGTTTGCTGCTTGGCAGTTTTTCCCTTGCGGCATGCCTGACTCAAGGCGCTGCGGCTCTGGCGGCGCCGGTTGCCATCGAAGAGCTCATGCAGGCTCCGTATCCCTCGAGTTTGGTCGCGTCTGTGAAAGGAAATTTCGTTGCATGGGTGTTCGACACCAAGGGCTGCCGGAATATTTGGGTGGCGCAGGGCGCTCATGCGCGGCAGATCACGCCGTACACCTTGGATGATGGATTTGATATCGGCGACCTGGCGTGGTCGGCGGATGAAAGCCTGGTGGCGTATGTTCGTGGCGGATCCATCGAAGACGATCAGCCCGCCAACGTCAACAATTCGGCCGAGGGTCCCGCGCCGCGGGAAGTGTGGGTGATATCCACCTCGGGCGGCGCCCCGCGCAAACTGGGCGGAGGTCACTCTCCGAGTTTTTCACCCGACGGCAGTCGCTTGGTATTTGCTGATAAGGGCAGGATCATGTCGGCTGAGCTAGCAGCGGGCGCCACCGCCGCACCGCTCATCGTGGATGAGGGCCGTATCTCATCCATGACCTTCTCGGCCGACGGCAAGAAGCTGGCGTTTGTAAGCGCGCGCAAAGAGCACTCGCTGATCGGCGTTTTTGATTTCGCCGCCAAAACCATCGCCTGGTTGAGCCCCAGTCTCGATCACGATACTTCGCCGGTATTTTCGTCCAGCGGTAGTGAAGTCGCGTTCATTCGGATTCCTTCCGAGAAAAATCCGGAGTTTGTCTCGCATCGCGCGGGCCAACCTTGGTCGATTTGGGTTGCCGATGCCGCGAGCGGCGAGGGCCGGCGGGTCTGGGTTGCCGACAGCGGTGTCGGCAGCGCCTTTGAGCCCACGCTGGCGCCAAAGAATCTGCTGTGGAATTCGAGCGATGAGCTGGTGTTCCCCTGGGAGAAAACCGGCTGGCTGCAGCTCTACGCCATCCCGGCCCGCGGCGGCGCGCTGCGACCGATTACCCACGGCCAATTTGAAGTCGTGCACATGATCTTAAGTCCCGATCGGCGCCGATTGGTCTATTCCTCAAATGAGGATATCGATCGCATGCACGTCTGGACCGTCGACTTCAAGAACGGCAAACCGACCCCCGTCAGCAAGGACCATGCGATCGAGGATTATCCCCAGGTCAGCGGCGACGGCACGATATTCGCGCTGCAAAGCGATGCCACCAAACCGCTGCAGCCGGTGATGTTGGTCGCGGGTGCGCGGTGGCAGCTGCTTGCACCGGATGGAACGGCAACATTTCCCTCCGCGAAACTGGCAACACCCGAACCGGTTACTTATAGCGCAAAAGACGGACAACTCGTGCACGCTCAGTTGTTTTTACCGCGTGATGCGGGGACCAAACCGCATCCCGCGATCATGTTTTTCCACGGCGGTCCGCGGCGCCAGATGCTGCTGGGTTTCAACCCCATGGGCGCCTACAACTGGATGTACGCGCTCAATCAGCGCTTGGTCGCAGAAGGCTACATCGTCATCTCGGTCAACTATCGCGGCGGGATCGGCTACGGCCTGGATTATCGCGAGGCGAAAAACTTTGGTCCGGACGGCGGCAGCGAAGTGAACGATATCCTGGGTACGGTGAGCTACCTTCAGGGCAGGAAGGATGTCGATCCCCACAAGCTTGGAATTTGGGGCGGTAGTTATGGAGGTCTCATGACCGCTTTGGGGCTGGCTCGCGCATCGAAGGACATCGCGGTCGGCGTGGACTACGCGGGCGTATACAACTGGGATACCCTGCTTGCGTCCGTTGGCGTGCCCGTCGAGCCCGGAGAAGCTACGCGGCGCGGTCTTGATTCCTCGCCTGTTGCGACCATTGATCAATGGCATTCTCCGGTCCTCGTCGTCCAAGCCGACGATGATAGGAATGTACCGCTGCAGCAATCACTGGAACTCATTGAGGACCTGCGTCTGCATCATATCGATCACGAAGAAATCATCATGCCGAACGAAATTCACGACCTCGCACGCTATTCCTCCTGGATGGCGCTATTCCACGCAACCGATGCGTACCTGAACCGTTATCTTCTTCACTAGGATGCGCTCGCCGCTGGTCCGTGCCCTATAATCGGCGCTGGCTGTGGGGCAGGGGATAAAAATGTTTTCGAAACTAGCGGCTTGCGCTTGCATTGCGCTCGTCTGGTCGATGGCGGGCGCCGGCGACGCCCGCTCCTCCGACAAGCCGCAATTCGGCGCCTGGGGTTTGGACCTCAGCGCAATGGATAAGCAAGTGCTGCCTGGAAACGATTTTAATCGCTACGCGTCCGGCGCCTGGATCGCGCGCACCGAAATCCCTGCCGACAAGCCCATGGCTTCGCTCCGATATCTGATGAGTGATCGTATAGAAGCGCGCTTGCATGAACTCATGGACAAGGCCGCTGCGAGCGCCCCGAAAGAGCCCAAGGATTTGCAGGGCAAGGTCGGCGCTTTCTACAAGGCATTCATGGACGAGACGCGCGTCGAAATGCTGGGCGTTGTGCCGATCGCCTCGCAACTCAAGGCCATTCGCGAAGCTGCCGGCCGCGATGATATTGCCGAATTGATGGGCCGCAACAACAGCGACTTTTTCGGGACGATTTTCACGCCCAGTACTGACGTCGATCTCAAAGACGTCACGCACTATGCGCTCTATGCGACTCAGGCAGGGATGGGTCTGCCGGATCGCGATTATTATTTGCAGGCTTCATTCGCCAAGCAGAAGGCGGCCTACCAGGCCTATGTCGCGAAGCTTTTAGATCTCATCGGCTGGCCCGACGCACATGCCCGCGCCGCCGCCGTGGTTGACTTCGAAAGCAAGATTGCGGCGGCGAGCTGGCCGAAGACCGATCAGCGCGATCTCGATAAAATCTATAATCCATTCAAGACGCGGGACCTTGCCGATCTAACGCCCGGCTTTGCCTGGGCTCGCTTCCTGCGAGGAGCGGGGGTTGGCAGCATCGATCGCGTCATTGTGGCGGAAAAGTCCGCGTTCGTGCGCATCGGCGCGGTCTACCAATCGACTCCGCTCGATGTATTGGAAGCGTGGCAGGCATTCACCGTCGCCGACAACGCGGCATTTTATTTGTCGAAGCCTTTCTCGGTGGCGAGATCTGAATTTCGCGACAAGGTTCTTTCCGGCCAGCTCATCGAGCCGGTACGATGGAAAAGAGCCGTACACGCCGTGAGCGGCGGAGATTGCGGCGGCGATCGCGTCGATTGCTTCGGAGACCTAGGCTTTGGCGTCGGTCAGTTGTATACCGCACGCTATTTTCCGCCCGTGGCCAAGGCCAAAATTGAGGCCCTGGTCGTGAATGTCAAAGGAGCGATGCGTGCGCGCTTGGAGCGCCTGGATTGGATGAGCCCCGCCACCAAAGCGGAGGCGCTAAAGAAACTCGATACCTATCAAATCAAAGTCGGCTATCCCGATCATCCGCGCGATTACTCTGCGGTGCTGATCCGTTCCGATGATCTTTTGGGCGATGTGCGCCGCGCGGGCGAAGCGGACTGGCATTTCTACGTGTCGCGGCTCAATGGGCCCGTGGACCGAACCGACTGGTCAATGACGCCGCAGACGAATGATGCCTACAATGGTTCTTTGCGCGACATCGTGTTTCCCGCGGGCATTCTGCAGCCGCCGCAGTTCGATCCCGCGGCTGATCCCGCCATCAACTACGGAGCGATCGGCGCGGTGATCGGACACGAATTGACGCATGGTTTCGATGACGAAGGACGCAAGCTCGACTCCTCCGGCCAGTTGCGCGACTGGTGGACGGCGGCTGACGCCGCGGCTTTTGAGGCGAGAGCAAAGAAATTGGGCGCGCAGTACTCAAGTTACGAGCCAATTCCGGGTGCGCACATCAATGGCGATCTGACCATGGGCGAAAATATCGCAGACCTTGGTGGATTGAATGTGGCGTTGGAGGCGTACCACCGTTCGTTGAATGGTAAGCCCGCCGCGGTGATTGACGGATTCACCGGCGATCAGCGCGTGTTGCTCGGATGGGCGCAAGCTTGGCGCGGCAAGGTTCGCGAGGATTATGTGCGCAAGCAGGTCGCTTCCGATGAGCACTCGCCGCGCGCCTTCCGGGTGATCGGACCGACGCGCAACATTGACGAATGGTATGCCGCCTTCGGCGTCGAGCCGGGCGAAACTTACTATCTGCCGTCGGATCAGCGGGTTCGCATCTGGTAACGGGATTTATTGCAGGCGAATGAGCAGGGCCACCGGCGGGAACTTGGCTTCGGGATACAGCGCGGCGAGTTTGTTGAGAGCTGCCGTCAAGCGCTGTTTCACAGCAGGCATGACCGTCAGGCAACGCCGGGCACCGGTGTAAATTTCCGGATGCCGTCCGAGGCGTCGTACACCTGAGAAAATCGATTGACGTCCTCGAGCTGGATGTCCGGTCTCACCGCAGACCACGCCGCGCTGCAAATCATGGCCACGGCAAACGCACCCATCAGAGCGCAGGCAGCGTCGCGGTTTTTGACATGGGACATCTTCAGCTCCAGTTGGCGAGCTATCATTGAGCCAAATGCGCTTCACCAAGGCAATAGTGCGTCTCCCGGGCGAAAATTTTTCGCAGGGCTTGACCATGTCCGAGTCGTCGGGCGGCCCCGATTTTCGCAAGTCGCTCGAGCAGCATGCCGCGTACTGCCGCGCGCTCGCGGCGTGCGGAGTTGAAGTGATTGTGATGAGGGCGGATGAGAACTACCCCGATGGCACCTTCGTCGAGGATACTTTCGTCATCGCGGCAAGAGTGGCGATCGCAACGCGACCCGGTGCAAAGACTCGTTCGGGAGAAGTCGAGTCGGTGGCCAACGCGGTGCGAGCGTTCAGGTCCCGGTTGGAGCGCATCGAGGCGCCGGGCACGGTTGATGGCGGCGATATATGCCAAGTCGGCGATCATTTCCTTATCGGGCTATCCGCACGCACCAATGAGGCTGGCGCCGCGCAACTGGCAGCCATTCTCGCGCGCTATCAATACACTTCATCGACGCTTGATATACGCGGGCATCGCTCGCTGCTGCATCTTAAGTCGGGCGTTGCATATCTCGGCGAAGACTGTTTCTTGATGGCTCCCGGGTTCCCGCCAACGGACCGGTTCGCTCACTGCGGCATGATTGAGGTCGCGGCAAACGAAATGTATGCCGCCAATGCCGTCCGCGTGAACGATGAGGTGCTCATTGCATCGGGATTTCCGCGGCTCGCGCGCACTCTTGATGAATTGCGATACCGCGTGCGCCCGCTCGATATGTCGGAATTTGCCAAGATGGACGGCGGATTGAGCTGCCTGTCGCTGAGATTTTAGAAGGGTTGTTTGAAGCCGCAACGCACCCGCTCATGTCGCGACGCGCTAGGGCGCGCTTTGATCCACCGCAATGATGACTTTGCCCCTGGCGTGTCCCCGTTCGAGATAGCTGATGGCTTGAGCCGTCTCGACGAGTTTGTAACGCCGATCGATGACGGGAGTTAACTTCCCGGCCTGCATCAGATCGCGTAACACATTGAGGTCATCCTGGTTTGCCTGCGCCAGCATGAAGAGCAACTTTTGGCTCACAAAAGGCGCGACGAAATAAACGTTGATCGAGGTGGCTAGCGGTCCGAGCCACGCATTGTCGCTCGGACCTCCGACGCTGACCAACCTACCCTTCGGAGTCAGTACATGCCGCAGCTCTGACAGGGTGTGGTTGCCGACATTGTCGATGATCAAATCGTAGCGCGCCGATCCTTGAGTGAAATCCTCCTTGGTATAGTCGATGACATGATCGGCGCCGATCGACTTGACCATCTCCAGGTTTCTCGTGCTGCAAACCCCGGTCACCTCGACGCCGTAGGTTTTGGCAATTTGCACGGCGAAGGTGCCCACGCCGCCGGACGCGCCGTTGATCAGCACCTTCTGCCCGGATTGAACTTTTCCCTTGTCGCGCAGCGCCTGCAAGGCCGTCATGCCCGCGATGGGCACCGCCGCCGCCTGCTCCATGTTCATGTTTCCCGGCTTTAGCGCCATCGCGCCATTCTCGGGGACACTGACGTATTCGCCGAACGCGCCGTCCCGGTCGCCGAACACTTCATCGCCGGGCTTGAAGCGCGTAACGTTTTTCCCAACTGACTCGACTGTACCTGCAAAATCGGCGCCCATGAGGATGCTGTCGGGCTTACCCAGCCCTGCCGCCGCGCGCATGACGTACGGCTTGCCTTGCATGTAGTGCCAGTCCAACGGGTTGACGGAAGCCGCGTGCACCTTGACCAGAATTCGGTCATCCGCCGACGCCGGTTTGGCGATCTGTTCTAACTTCAGCACTTCAGCGCCCCCATAGCAGCGATACACGATGGCACTCATCGACGGTGTGTTCGCCGCCAACGGTGGCGCCGCCATACACGGCGAATTGTGGCTCAACGCCAGGCCGAGCGCGGCAATCGCGCCCACCAATACGATCGCGATCCCGCCCGATACCTTGTATCGAAGTTTCACAACACCTTACTTTCCGCGCTCGTACTTAAAGGACACTTTGATTTTTGCGCGGTACGCCTCAACCTTGCCATCCTTGAGCTGGACATCCAACTCGACCACTTCGGCGACCCGAAGGTCCCGAAGGGTCTTTCCGGCGCGGGCAATCGCCGCGGCCGCCGCCTTCTCCCAAGACACCGTGCTGGTGCCGATCAGTTCGATGACTTTATAGACGTTCTCAGCCATGTTCATCTCCGTCTGTTGTGGACGTTTAGGGGAGACCTGCGGCCATTGTCGCGCAATTGGCCAACCCTTAGCAAAGGTGTAAGACAAGGTCGATGCCGAATGTCCGCACCCTACACCGCATCCAAGCACGCCATCACCGGTCTCACCAAGTCGCTCTCGCTCGACGGCCGTGCTTACGATATGGCCTGCGGACAAATCGACATCGGTAACGCTGCCAGCGCCATGACCGCGCACATGTCGCGTGCAGTGCCCTGGCTACCACCAAAACGCGTGCAACCCGATCAAAATTCCGGTGATTGCAAGTGCAGCCGGATCAAAGCCGGTGCTGATCGAGTACAGTTCCCCCGGCCGCCGTCATAATTTTTTCGTGGGCCGCGCGAAACGTGCCCACGATCTGCCGCGCGCGGCGCTCAATCTCCTCGAGGCTGTACTCGGGCCTGAACAACTCGGAACCGAAGCCGAAGCCGAAGCCGACGGCGCCGGCTTCGAGCCAGTCGGCGATGTCTGGATGCGATCGAGCACACTGCCGGTCTGGTCGCATAGGAACAGCCGCAACCGCTTCGCGTCGAATGCGATCAATATGCCCATCGAGCGCCGTTAGGGTCCATACATTGCCTGCGCGCTTGCAGTTGAAGGCGAACAATCGTAAAACGCTAGATCAACGGATCGCCTGAAGGAGCATGAACCATGTCGACTGACAAATTAGACGCGCAGCGAACCGCTGCGGCCATCACGAATTCCTTGCGCGCGCATTGGAAATTCTTTCTGATCGAAGGCATCGTGCTGGTCATTTTCGGCCTGATAGCCGTCTGTGTGCCGCCTTTGGCAACCGTAACCGTCGAGATTCTGATCGGCTGGCTGATTTTGCTCAGCGGCGTGCTTGGATTGGTCATGACGTTTCAAACACGGGGTTCGCCGGGATTCGGCTGGTCGTTATTGTCGGCGGTCGTGGGCATTCTGGTCGGAATCGTCTTGTTGATGTGGCCGCTGTCGGGCGTGTTCTCGTTGACGGTGATGCTGACGGTTTTTCTTGCGCTCGAGGGCATTGTTTCCATCATGTATGCGCTGGCGCACCGACGCGAAAAATCTTCTCGCTGGGAAATGATGCTCATCAGCGGCATCGTCGACTTGATCCTCGCCGGCCTGATCCTTGCCGGTCTTCCCGGTACTGCGGCGTGGGCGATCGGGTTGATCGTGGGCGTCAACCTCTTCTTTGGCGGCGTCGCATTGATCGCGATGGCTATGCAGGCGCGCAGCGGCGGCGTGCCGAGGAGCGCTTAGGTCGCAGGCGGTCGGGTAAAAGCGACTTGAGCAGGCGCCGTTTCAATCGCTGCTCGCGCTGTACCGCTCCGTATTGGAGACAGGTCAGTATTTCGACGACCCCAAGCGCTACCTGGATAAGCTGAACAACTACTCCCCGGCCATCGGCTTTCATGGTGTTTTTCCTTTGAGACTCGTTAAATGGGGTAGTGACCGGCTTGCGTTTCGAGCGTAATCCAGCGCAGTTCCGTGAATTGTTCGATGCCCGCCTTGCCGCCAAAGCGGCCGTAGCCGGACGCGCCCACGCCGCCAAAGGGCATTTGCGCTTCGTCGTGCACAGTCGGCCCATTGATGTGGCAAATACCCGAGCGAATTTGACGCGCCACGCGCAAGCCGCGCGCCGTATCGCGGGTGAATACCGCGGCCGCCAGTCCGTACTCGCTGTCATTGGCGATTCGGATCGCGTCGGCTTCGTCCTGGGCGCGGATGATTGCGACCACAGGACCGAAGCTTTCGTCGCGGTAGATATTCATGGCCTGCGTGACGCCATCGATGACGGTGGCAGGCATGAGGACGTTGTCCGCTTTGCAGCCCGCGATGATCGTGGCGCCTTTTGCCGTCGCGTCATCGATCAGATTATTGACGTGTTTTACGGTCTTTTGATCCACCACCGCACCCAAAGGGGTCTTGCCTTCGCGGGGATCTCCAACCGCAAGGGACTTGGCCTTTATCGCAAAGCGCTTGACGAAGTCCGCTGCCACCGCATCGACCACAATGATGCGCTCGGTGGACATGCAAATTTGTCCTTGATTCATGAAGGCGCCAAAGGCAGCGGCCTTGACCGCCTCATCCAGGTCGGCGTCCTCGAGAACGATCAATGGCGCCTTGCCGCCGAGTTCGAGCAGGCAAGGTTTCAAAAGCTCCGCGGCCCGCTTTGCGATGATCCGGCCGACGGCGGTCGAACCCGTAAAGTTGATGCGCCGGACGGCAGGATGGTCGATCAGTGCGCCCACCACGTCCGCCGCATCCTCGGGCGCGTTGGTGATAATGTTGACCACGCCTGCGGGAAATCCCGCACCGGCGAAGGCTTCGACAATGATTTCATGCGTCCGCGGGCACAGTTCCGAGGCCTTCAGAATGACGGCGTTGCCGCAGGCGAGCGGAACGGCGATGGCGCGGACGCCGAGAATAATCGGCGCATTCCATGGCGCAATCCCAAGAATAACGCCGACGGGTTCGCGCAGCGTCAATGCCAGGCATCCCGGTTTATCCGAGGGGATGACCTCACCGCCAATTTGCGTGGTCAAGGCGGCCGCTTCACGAATCATGCCGGCTGCGAGCATCAAATTGAACATGGCCCAGGCGGCGGTCGCGCCGACTTCAGCCGTCATGGCGCGCACCAAGTCATCCTTGCGTGCCTCGAGCGCGACTGCCGCGTTCATGAGAAGCGCGCGTCGCGCATTGGGTCCGAGCGTGGACCAACCTGGAAAGGCGCTCGCCGCACAATCTGCGACGGCGCGCGCGTCGGCCGCAGTCATCGCGGCCGCATTACTGGCCGGTTCATGGGTCAGTGGATTGATGCGTTCAAATTCCATTGCGTTGCCCCCCGCGTCTATGTTGTGCCAACTGCCGGCCTTGGATAGCTATATAATATAGCGATGTGCTCAAATCAAGTATTGGGGCGAAAAGGGGCGCATTCTTCATGATTGATCCAATGAGCGACTACCCAGGGTATTTGTTGCGCCGCGCGTCCGCGATGGCCATGACGCGGCTCGCCAAGCATTTGAAGGCGTTACATTTAAATCCGACTGATGCCACCGTGCTCAACGTGATTGACGCGAATCCCAACTCAAAACAGAGCGAGATTGGGCGCATGCTGGATATCGCCCGCGCCAATATGGCCCCCTTGATCTCGAGACTCGCCGAGCGCGGCCTGATCGAGCGTCAGCGCGTGGATGGGCGATCTCACGCACTGGTCCTCAGCCGTGCGGGCCGGGCGCTGATCCCTCGCATCAAAAGCGCATTCGCGCAACACGGAGAAGCGTTGGTGAAAGCGATTCCCAGATCGCAGCGGCGCGCCTTTGTCGCGGCATTGCGCGCGATGTTGAAGGAGGCGGTTGCCTAGCGCGAATAAAGATAATGGCGGCATAGACCAGCGCGAACAACTAGAATAGCGCGCATCGAACCGGGAGTAACTGATGAAAGTAAATTCGATCGCCGGTGGCGCGCCCATCCGGGTGAAGTCATTGCTCGTAGCCCTGGCAATCACGGGCCTTGCATTGCCCGCCCTGGGGGCGCCCGTCAAGGTTCAGCACGACACCGTCATTCGAAATGGCCTGATCTATGATGGTTCGGGCAAGCCGCCCTTCGTCGGCGATGTCTCGATCGATAAGGACCGGATCACCTACGTCGGCCCGCATGCGTCCGGCAAGGGCCGCGCGGAGATCGATGCGCACGGTAAGGCGGTATCGCCCGGGTTCATCAATATGCTCGCGCATCCCGAGGAATCGCTGCTCGTGGATAAGCGTGCGCTCAGCGACATCACGCAGGGCGTGACCCTAGAGGTCATGGGCGAGGATTCAATGGGGCCATTGACGCCGCGCATGAAGGCAGACATGAAGAGCCATCAGGGCGACCTTCACTACGACATTGATTGGACCACGCTCGGCGAATATCTCGAGAAACTGCAGAGTATGGGCATCGCGCCCAACGTCGCGGCATTCGTGGGCGCGGGTACCGTGCGCATCAATGTGCTGGGCGAGGACGATGTGCAGCCGACTCCGGCGCAGCTTATGCAAATGCGCGGTCTGGTCCGCCAGGCGATGGAAGAGGGCGCGCTGGGCGTAACCACGGCGCTGATTTACAACCCGAACACCTATGCCAAAACGCCGGAACTGATTGCACTGGCGAGTGAATCGGCGCGTTGCGGCGGGATGTACATCGCCCATATGCGCAGCGAAGGCGATCGCATTGTCCAGGCAGTGCAGGAAACAATCGATATCGCGAAGGGATCCGGCGCTCCCGCGGAGATTTATCACTTGAAAGTCGGGGGCCAGGTCAATTGGGGCAAGCTGGATCAGGTCATCGACCTAGTGCAGGCGGCACGGGCATCGGGCATCAGGATCACGGCAGACATGTATCTGTACACGGCGGGTGCAACGGGACTCGACGTAACGATGCCGCCCTGGGTTCAGGAAGGCGGCCTCGACAAGTGGATCGCACGGCTCAAGGATCCCGCCATTCGTGCGCGAGTACTCGCCGATATGCGCGATCCATCGTCCACCTGGGAAAACTTGCTGCAGCGTGCGGGGCCGAAAGGAGCGCTGCTGCTAGAATTCAAGAATCCCGCCTTGAAGCCGCTCACGGGCAAGACGCTCGACGAAGTTGCCAAAATGCGCGGCGTCAGCCCTGAAGAGGCTGCAATGCAGCTGGTCGTGGAGGATGGTTCGCGCGTCGGCACGGCCTACTTCCTCATGTCGGAGGAAAATGTTCGACGCGAAGTGGCGTTGCCCTGGGTCAGTTTCGGTTCTGATGCGGCAGCGCCGGCGCCGGAAGGCGTGTTTCTGCAGTCAGCCGAACATCCGCGCGCCTACGGAAATTTTGTGCGAGTCCTCGCGAAATACGTGCGCGACGAGAAGGTCATCTCGCTGCAAGAGGCCATTCGCAAGCTAAGCGCGCTGCCGGCGCAAAATTTATCGCTCAAGGAGCGCGGCATGCTTCGCAAGGGGTATTTTGCGGACGTGGTCATCTTTGATCCGGCCACCGTGCAAGATCATGCGACGTACCAACGTCCCCACCAACTCTCTACCGGTGTGGAAGAGGTCTGGATCAACGGCATTGAAGCCTTGCACAATGGCAACGCCACCGGGCTCCCAAGCGGGCGCTTTGTCCGTGGCCGCGCCTGGACGGGCTATCCTGGCGGCGGCTGCCGCGCCGCCAGCCAGCAATGGACCTGGAGCAAATAGCCGGCTTTGAACTCTGCTGCGTCACCGTGTAAGGTCGCCGCGTTATCACGAAATCTTGGGCGCGCGCGAGGAAATTCCTTGAGACCATTTCAATCCCTTGGCTATATTCTGGCGGCATTTTTCGCGCTTTCAACGCAATCGCTCGCCGAACCCCTCGATGTGGTGGTGGTCACAGCGACGCGAATTCCGGAGCCGGCTGATCAGATACCGGCCGACATTTCGGTAGTCTCTGGGCAGGAGATCGCAGCACGCGGCGCGAGCGACATGGCGAGCGTTTTAGCGTTGGTGCCGGGTGTTGAAGCGCCGCCCGGCGGGGATGCTGGTCCATCGAGCGCGGTGCCTTCCCTCTGGGGTCTGCATGAGTTCGACGCCTTTTTGCTGGTAGTCGATGGCGTGCCATGGGGCGGCGCGTTCAATCCCGGAATCACGAGCTTGGACTTCACCGACACGCAGCGAGTCGAGGTGTTGAAGGGTGCGGCACCGGTAATGTATGGAGCCACCTCGTTCGTCGGGGTGGTGCACGTTATCCACTATCCGGCGGGAGAGGCTGCGAATCAGGCCAATCTGGCGTTCGGCAGTTACGGCTCATGGCGCGGCTCCGCCTCTGTCGCGTTGCCGGAAATTGGCGGATATCGGCAATCGATTGCCATCGACGGTCAGAATCTGGGATTCGCCGATTCCCGCGAGGGAGTGACCAACGAGCACACGCTGTATCGCGGCGCGCTACAGCTGGGCGCCGGCATCTTGAGCGTCGACGCGAATCTCGCGTTTGTGCGCGACACGCCCCCAAGCCCGGTGCTTCGCGCCGGCACGGGGCTCACGGCGCTGACACCGATCAATGCGAACTTCAATCCGTCAGATGCGGTCATCAACGAGAACAAATACCAGCTCGCGGTGGGCTATTCCTTGCCGATGGGGTGGGGCACATGGGACACGCTGGCCTCTTTCGCCTATTCGGACGTCACCGATCGGCGCGCATTTCTGCATCCTGATTTGAGCGGGACTGCGGACACGCAGAACCAACGCCGCTACATCGACGATGACTATCTGGACAGCCACCTGACCGTGCCGTTGTTCGCGGACACGAAATTCATCGCGGGCGCCGACATGTTGTACGGATTGGGGCGTCAGACGACCTTGAATGGGAACGGCGCTTACACGGTGCCGCTCGACGGCTCCGCGCTGCCGCCGCCGATATCGTCCATACAGGTCAATGAAATCGGCACGCTCGACGATAAGCGGCTCTTCACCGGACAATATGCGCAAGTCGATTGGAAACCAGAGGGCAATTGGGACTTGGTCGCCGGCGTGCGGCTCAACCAGGCCTACGAACACAAGAACTCGAGCGACCTCGACTTGACTGCGCCGCCGATCGTCGCCGAGACCGTGAGCCAGACCATCATCCGACCGACTGAGACCCTTGGCGCCAGCTATCGATTCTGGGCGGACGGCAAGGACGAACTCATCGCCTATGTTGATTACCGCAATGCCTTCAAACCCGCAGCGATCGATTTTGGTCCCGACTTCACGCCCGATCTTTTGAGCCCGGAGACCGCGAAGAGCTACGAAGCAGGTGTGAAGGGTTCAGCCGCCGGCGGGCGATTGACCTATCAGACGGAACTATTCTGGCTCGACTTTAACAACTTGGTCGTAGCCACCAGTTCAGGTGCGCTCGCCAATGCCGCCGGGGAACGCCTCAAAGGCATCGAATGGGAAACCCGCTTTCAGTTTACGCAGGACCTCGCGCTCGCGGCAAACGCGTCGTACCACGATGCGCGTTTTACGCAGTATCTTTTTTTTGACGGCAACGTCGATGTCGATGTCGCAGGTCGGCAGCTGACGTTATCGCCGCACGTGCTCGCTGCGATGGGTTTGTTGTACACGCCCGATCGCGGCTTATCGGCGACCGCCGTTGCACGTTACGTCGGCCGACGCTATTTGGACGAGGAAAATACGGCGCCCGTTGGCGGCTACACAGCGTTGGACGCCAACTTAGGCTATCGGGTTGACCGGTATCAGATCGTCCTTGAGGGTTCGAACCTGACCAATCAGAGGCCGCCCGTGACTTCCAGCGAATTCGGCAGTCAGTCGTTCTATCTCTTGCCGGCGCGGATGGTTTGGATTCGCTTGAACTATCACTGGACTTAAGGTGGGGATAAACATGCAGAAGATTCGCTTCCCTCGATATTTCGTAGCCGTCGTGCTGACGCTTGCGGGGGCGAGGATGACCTGCGCGGAAATCAGCACCGCGTCGATTGTCCAAGACATGCAGTGGCGCCTGGTGGGTCCATTTCGCGGCGGCCGCACGCGTGCGATCACGGGGGTGCCGGGCCAGCCTCATACCTTTTTAGCCGGCGCGGTCGATGGCGGCGTATGGGAAACCGATGACGACGGGCGCACCTGGAAACCTATTTTTGATTCGGAGCCGACGCAGTCGATCGGCGCAATCGCGGTGGCGCCGTCGGATTCGAAGATCATTTACGTTGCCTCGGGCGAAGGGCTGCATCGACCGGACTTATCGGTGGGCAATGGGGTCTACCGATCGAACGACGGCGGTCAGTCCTGGGTTCATCTGTCGCTCGATGATTCGCAGCAGATTCCGAGCATTGCGGTTGATCCGCATGATGCCAACCGCGTCTACGCCGCGGTCTTGGGCCATCCATATGGCCCAAGCGCGCAGCGCGGCTTGTATCGATCATTGGACGGCGGTGCCACGTGGTCGAAAGTGCTGGACCAAGGGGAGAATACGGGCGCTTCTTTCATCAGGATCGATCCGTTCGATGCCCATACCCTGTACGCGGGATTCTGGAATGCACGATCGGGGCCGTGGGAAGACAAGAACATGTTCAACGGTCCGCACGGCGGCTTGTTCAAATCGACTGACGGCGGCGATCATTGGCGGCCCCTGACCGGCGGGTTGCCACAGGGCCTGTCGCAGATCGATGTCGCGGTCGCGCCGAGCGCACGCGGTCGGTTGTATGCAACGGTCGCGACCAGCTCGAATCCAGCGGCGCAAGGCGGCGCGGCTGCGAGTACAGGCGTTTACCGTTCCGATGATGGCGGTGAGCACTGGCACGTGGCCACCACCGATCCGCGGCCGGGGCTGCGCATCGGCGGCGGTGATTTGTCCATTCTCGCGGTAGATCCCAAGAATGCGGACGTGGTGTACAGCGCGTCGATCGTAACGATGAAGTCAACCGACGGCGGTTTGCATTGGATTTCCTTTAAGGGCGGTCCCGGAGGCGATGACTACCAGGCGATATGGATCAGCCCGGACGACCCGCAGCACATCGCTTTGGTGGGTGATCAAGGCAGCCTGATCACGGTCAATGGCGGCAGGACATGGAGCACCTGGTATAACCAGCCGACCGCACAGCTGTATCACGTCAGTGTCACGCCGACCTATCCGTATCGGCTTTGTTCCGGACAACAGGAAAGCGGTTCGGTGTGCATCTCGAATCGCGGCAACGACGGCATCGTCACCATTCGCGAGTGGCATCCGGTGGGTGTGATCGAGTACGGCTACGTGGCGCCGGATCCGCTCGATCCCGACGTGATCTTCGGCGCCGGGCGCAACGTGGTGACCAAAACGCATTTGTCGACCGGTCAGGTACAGAACGTTTCGCCCATTCCGGTGCCGTCGCCCGACGAGCGCACCGATCGCACCGAGCCGATTCTGTTCTCGCCGCAAGATCCGCGCCGGATGTATTACGCGGCCAACCGGCTTTATGCGACCAGCGACGGCGGCAACTCCTGGCAGACAATCAGCGAGGATCTCACGCGGCCGAGCGGCGGATCGCCGCCGTCGGTCGGGGACATGCATGCGGACAAGGCTGAATTGCAGCGCGGCGTGATTTATGCCGTGTCTGCATCGCCCGTGACGAAGGGATTGTTATGGGCAGGAACCGATGATGGGTTGATTTGGGTGACCCGCAATGAGGGCGGTGCGTGGAGCAACGTCACGCCCCCCGAACTTGGGCCTTGGAGCAAGGTGACGCAGCTGGAGGCGTCTCACTTTGATGCCAATGTCGCCTATGCGTCGGTCAGCCGGCTTCGTCTGGATGACTTGAAGCCTTATGTTTACCGCACGCGCGACGGCGGAAAGAGCTGGCAGTCGATCGCCGCCGGACTGCCAGAGGATGCGCCCGCCAATGCTGTGCGCGAGGATCCCGTGCGGCGCGGACTCTTGTTTGCGGCCACCGAAAGGGCGGTTTGGCTGTCCTTCGACGACGGCGATCATTGGCAGTCGCTGCAGCTCAATCTGCCGCACACTTCGATGCGCGATCTGATCATTCACAATCAAGACTTGATTTTGGCCACACACGGCCGCTCGTTCTGGGTGCTCGATGATATCGGTCCGTTGCGCGCGGTCTTGAGCGCCGCTCCCGTGGTGGCGTTGCTCAAGCCCTCGCCGGCGATACGAGCGAGACGCAGCACCGGCACCGACACGCCGATTCCTCCGGACGAGCCGTCGGGGCAAAACCCGCCGAACGGAGCTGTCATTGACTACTATCTGCCGCAGGCGGTCAAAGGCGCGGTAAGCATCGAGATGCTGGATTCGAACGGCGCGGTCCTGCGGCGTGTGTCGAGCACCGACGCCGTTGGGTTCAGCGCGGCGGAACGCGACAAGGAATTGATCCCGCAGTATTGGATTCGCCAGCCCAAGGCGCTGGCCGCGACGTCAGGAATGCATCGATTCGTCTGGGATTTAAACTGCACGACTCCACGCGCTGTGAGGCGCAGCTTTCCGATCTCCGCGGTTCCGAATGACACGCCGCAAGAGCCTTTGGGCCCGTCGGTGGTTCCGGGCGTGTATCGCGTGCGACTCGAGATTGGCAGTCATAAATGGGAGCAGGCGCTCACCGTAATGCCGGATCCTCGCGTCAACATCGGTCAGCAGGATTACTCTGCCCAGTTTGCACTTGAGAAAGGCTTGGGCGAGGCGCTGGATGCGAGCAGCGCGAAGGCGCAGGAAGTAAAGGCGTTGCGCGCGCAGCTCAAGAAGCTGGGCACCGCACAGGGAGCAGCGATTGCGACTCAGGCAAAAGAGCTCGATGAGCACTTCGACTCGCTCATGGATCATGGCCCCAATGCACAGCCAAGCGGCGCTCACCGCGGGCTCGAGCGCGTTAACGGCGACATCTTGAGTTTATACACTCAGGTGCGCGAGGCCGATGCCGCGCCCACCCAGTCGCAGCAGGCAGAGGCCGATTCCTTGTTGACGGAATGGCAATCGCTTGCCGCGGCGGCCGCGAGGATATCGCAGGACGATCTTGCGCCTCTCAATCAGGCACTCACGCGCGCCAAATTGCCGGCGCTGCGCAGTGATGCAGCAGCGCCGGAAGAAGGCGAATCAACTGATGAGGAGTAGCTAGGAGTCAGACAGGCTCCCCGGCTACTTCTGATTCAGCTTTTTCCACAGCGCGAGCTGTGCCTCCAGCTTCTCGTGCAGAGAAGTGTAGAGGTACTGCTCCTGAGCGGTGGGCAGCGTATCGGCATCCTCGAGCGTGCCTGCAAATGCGGCGAGCTGCTCGTTGAGCATGCCTGGAAACGCGAGGTTGGCTTCCGATCCGTTCATATTTACCTGCATCAGCGCTTCCTCGATGCGCTGGAGTTTGGCGTCGAGGCCGCCGGCGGAGGCATGCGCGGATTTCAGCGCTTTGCGCTTGGCGCGAATGTCGTTGACGGCGCGGTGCAGGGTGTCGATGTCATGATAGGTGGACAGCGCCAGTGCGGTCTTCGGGGCAATGGCCGCGTCGCCGTTGGGAACTCTGGGATCGGCGGCGAGGGTGAGCGAGGCGGTCCGGGTTTGGTCGCCCAATTTCAAGCGTAACTGGTATTGGCCGGGCGGGACAATGGGCCCGCGCGGCGCTTCGCCTTCGTAAAACGCGCCGGGAATCTGTGCCGGATCGTCGTAGCGCAGATCCCAGACCAGGCGATTCATGCCGGCCTTCGCGGGGATCAGATCGCTCGCCACGATTTGATCCGGCCACTCCGGGGGCTGCACTTCTTTGTTGGTCTTGGTGCTGGAGAGATGCCGAATCAGTTCGCCTTTGGCATTGACGATATCCATGGTGAGTTCAGTCGAGGCAGCGGCAGGAAGCACATAGTCGATGATCGCGCCTGCCGGCGGATTCGCACCCACCGGGCGACGGGAATTCACCTGATCCGGATAGTAGAGGCGCAGCGCAGTCTCGGGTGAATAGAGCACGAGATCATCGCTGCTTGCTTTTGCCTGGCGCAGCGGTGTCACGTCATCCAAGATCCAAAATCCGCGTCCATGGGTTGCGGCAACCAGGTCAGCGCCATGCACCGTGAGGTCATGGACCGGCGTGACCGGTAACCCGTGTTGCAGCGGCGACCAGTGAGCGCCGTCATCGAAGGATACGAATACGCCGAGCTCGGTGCCGGCGTAAAGCAGGCCGCGACGCACCGGGTCTTCTCGCACCACGTGCACGACAGCGCCCGCGGGCAGGCCATCGGCAATCGACACCCAAGTTTTACCGGTGTCGGAAGTTTTCCACGCATACGGCGCAATGTCATCGAGCCGGTGCCGATCCACGGCGATGTAAGCCACCGCAGGATCGAAATGCGAGGGCTCGGTCATGCTGACTGTGCTCCACGGCGGCATGGCCGCGGGCGTGACGTTGTGCCAATGCTCGCCGTCATCGTCGGTCATTTGCACCAGGCCGTCATCGGTTCCCAGCCAGAGATCGCCTTTGCGCACCGGCGACTCTGCCAGCGCAAAGATTGTGTCGTAGTACTCGACGCTGGTGATGTCCTTGGTCAACGGGCCGCCCGAGGCGGTTTGTTTGGTTTTGTCGTTGCGGGTGAGATCCGGGCTGATGATTTTCCAGCTCATGCCGTGATCGGTGGATTTCCACAACACTTCGGAACCTGCATAGAGAGCGTCGGGATCGTGCGGTGACACCATCAGTGGCGAGGTCCAATTGAAGCGGTGGTCCAGCTCGCTCGCGGGATGGCCTGAATTGTCGATCGGATCCGGACTGATGTTCTGAGATTGCCGCGAATGGACATCGAAGCGCCCGAATTGATTCTCGGCATCGCTGTAAATAATGTTCGGATCGCGCGGATCGGGGACGACGAAACCCGACTCACCGCCGCCGGCGGGGTACCAGTCGCGCGGCCCAATCACGCCTTCATCGCTGAAACTGGCGACGGCGAGATTGGAATTGTCCTGCTGCGCGCCGTAAATGTAGTACGGAAAGCGCTTATCGGTCGCGACGTGGTAGAACTGGCCGGTGGGTTGATTGTCCTGGCTCGACCAGGTATTGCCGCCGTCGAGTGAAATGCTGGCACCGCCGTCGTTGGCGTTGATCAAGATTTTCGAGTTATCGGGATCTATCCACAGCGCATGATGATCGCCGTGCGTTGCGGGGACGAGGCTGAAGGTCTTGCCGCCATCGACGGAGCGCAGCATGCCGGTGTTGAGCGCGTACACCGTATCGATGGCGTGGGGATCAGCATAAATCTTCGAGAAGTACCAGGCGCGCTGGCGAATTCGTCCGTCATCGCTCACCCGGCGCCACTGCGTCCCACCATCGTCCGATCGATAGAGTCCGCCTTCCTTGGCTTCGATCATGGCGTAGATTCGGCGCGAGTCGACGCCAGAAATCGCGATGTCGATGCGGCCTAAGATTCCTTCGGGCAGTCCGTGCCCGGTGAGCTGCGACCAGGTTACACCACCGTCCGTCGATCGATACAGGCCGCTGCCGGGGCCGCCGCTCGAAAAGTTCCAGGGCTGACGGCGCACTTGCCAGAGCGCGGCATAAATGATCTTCGAGTTGTGGGAGTCGGCCGCCAGGTCAATCGCGCCGGTCAGCTCATTTTTATAGAGCACGCGATCCCAGGTCTTGCCGCCGTCGGTGCTGCGAAAAACCCCGCGCTGCGAATTGGGGCCGAAGGCATGTCCCAGCGCGGCCACCAAAACAATATTGGGATCGACCGGATCCACGATGATCGCGCCGATTTGCCGGGTATCGGTCAACCCTAAATCGGTCCAGGTTTTGCCGGCATCGGTCGATTTGAACACGCCCCCGCCCCAGGTCACATTGCCACGCAGGTTGGCTTCACCCGTGCCGACATAGATGACGTCGGGATTGCTGCGGGCCACGGCGATGGCGCCGATGGATGAGACCTTCTCGGCATCAAAGATGGGCTTCCACGTGGCGCCGACATCGATGGTTTTCCAGACACCGCCGGCGGCCGCCCCGAAATAAAACACATTGGGGGATCCGGGCACGCCGGCCACGGCGACGGCTCTGCCGCCGCGAAAGGGACCGATTTCTCTCCATTGCAAAGCGCCGTAGGCACTCTCAGCGGGCGTTGCGCTCAAGGCGACCGACGACGCCAACAGCAATAGGGTAGGCGCCAGAATTTTGGTTAAATTAGAAATCACTCGAAGACTCCTCAAATGATGATGTGCGATCTTACCTGCTGAAGCGCTTGCATACCTAAGTAACGCGCAAAGCAGGGTAATCCCGACAGGTTTCGAGCGCAGACGCCTTATGGAGAGGCGGTTATTGGCCTGCGAAAAAGGATCGGGTCGCCGCGAAACAAATGGGCGCGACCAACATTGCGTGATAGGCCTCGGCAACCGCCAGTGCGCCGCCATCGGCCGCGCCTTGCGATACAGAGGTCGCGGCAACGAGCGCTTTGGCGATCGCAAAATCTTGTTTCAAATTGGCATACGGATCGTTCGGGATCGCCGCCGCCTCGAGATCGAGCACGCTGACTGAGGCTGAGGGCGCCTGAACGATCGGGCGTTCGCCGCTGCAGGTCCCACCTAGTCCGTTGGGAATCATGAGCACGGCGGAGGCCGTGGTGGCTTCGCCGGCACCGCCGACCGTGGCGTATTGAATATGATAGAAAATGATATCGCAGAGAGGCGCGCTACTCACGGACAGCAGCAACTGATTGACGGGCAGTTCAAGTTCCGTGAGGAGGGCCGAGATGCTCAAGGTCGACAAAAGCTCGGGAGGAGTTTGCAGCAGTGTGCCTCGCGTCGGGGGCGGCCCCTCCCAGTCATCCCGGATCCACCGCCGCCGCACGCGGTAAGCGCGAATGCAGCGATCAATGGTAAATAATGTCGATTCATGGGCCTCATGGGTTTGGGCTCGAAACTGTGATCTAAGTGCAAATTAGCCGCCATTTCACAGGTTCCCATTGACTTGGCCGGGCGCTGTCCCCATAGGGTGCAGCATCATGGATCCGACGCCCGCATCCGCCGTGGTCTTCCGCGGCTCCAAATTCCTCTGTCATGAGTACAGCCTGATGCTCGAGGCGCGCGGCATCGAACATGAGGCGGCGGAGGACGAAAATACCTGGATATTGAGCGTCCCTGTCGAGATACGACATCGAGCGTATGAGGAGTTGAGCCGCTACTCCGTGGAGCGCGGCGTCAGGCGCAGCGCTCCAGAAATTGTACAGCCGCATTCGGGCGCCGCGCTCGGTGTGTTTGTGTACATTGCGATCCTGTTGTCGACGGCTTATTGCGCCGGCATCGCAGCCTTCGGCACGGACTGGCTGTCGCTGGGTTCGCTCGACGCCGGTGCGCGCGGCGAATGGTGGCGAGCTGTCACGGCATTGACCCTGCATTTGGACCAGGAGCACTTGCTGGGCAATGTGCTCTTTGGAGCCATCGCGGGCAGTGCGGCGAGCCGGCTGCTGGGACCCGGCATCGCCTGGGCGAGCATCCTGGGCGCTGCCGTGCTGGCAAACTACGCCGAGATTCTCATGACTCCCATCACGCATCGCGCGGTGGGCGCGTCCACGGCCGTATTCGCCGCCTTAGGCATGCTCTCCGGCATGGCGTGGCGGCAGCGGCTCACGCTGCGAGAACGCCTGTGGTATCGCTGGGCGCCACTCATCGCGGGAATTTGCCTGTTGACGCTGCTCGGCGCCGGCAGCGCGCACGTGGATGTGCTGGGTCATGCGCTGGGGTTCCTTTTCGGACTAGGCCTCGGGTGGGTCTATGTACGAAACGGCGTTCCGAACAATCGAGATCCGCGCGTGCAGGTCATCGCAGGTCTCGGCGCAGTTTTGCTGATCTGCTCGGCTTGGGCTTTTGCGTTATGGGCTAAACCTTGAATTATTAAGTAAAGCAATTTTTCAATCTTGGTCGAAATCGCGATGGTTGGATCGTCGTCATTAGGACGGTGATAAGGAGGACGAAATGAAAGTCATGGCGCTGGTCAAGGCGACCAAAGATAGCGAGGCGGGGGTCATGCCGACCCAGACGCTGCTCGCTGAGATGGGTAAGTTCAACGAAGAGCTCATAAAGGCCGGCGTCATGCTTGCCGGGGAGGGGCTGCGCCCGAGTATTCGAGGAAAGCGCGTGCAATTTTCGGGACGCAGCCGGACCGTGATCGACGGGCCGTTTACCGAAACCAAGGAACTCGTCGCGGGTTTCTGGCTTTGGCAGGTGCGTTCCATTGAGGAGGCCGTGGAATGGGTAAAGCGCTGTCCCAATCCCATGCCCGGAGATTCGGAAATCGAAATACGTCCGGTATTCGAGATGGAAGACTTCAAATGACGGATGTTCAATCCTAGGGAAGCTTTGGGGCATACTTTGGTCAAACTGGATATTTGAGCGAGGCTGTGCGATGAGCTATATGTTGTTGATCGTCGAACCCGCAGGTCAGCGTCGGACCCGCACCGCGACCGAGCGCCGGGTGCTGTACCAGAGCATGGTGGACTTCAGCGAGTCGCTGAAGGCTCGGGGCTTGCTTACCTTGAGCCAGTCGCTGAAGGAGGATTCGCGCGGCGCGCGCGTCAAGGTGCGCGGCGGGACAACGAGCGTGGTCGATGGTCCATTTGCCGAAGCCAAGGAAATGATCGGCGGCATCTTTTTGTTGACCTGCGAGACGCGCGAGCAGGCCATTGCGATTGCCGCCGAGTGCCCGGTGGCCAGCTCGACGACCATCGAAGTCCGCGAACTCGGGCCCTGTTTCGAATAAGTTCTCGAAGAACGGCATCCATGCTTCAACCGAATATCCGGAACAACGTCGAGGCAGTGTGGCGCATGGAATCGGCCAAGATCATTGCAAAACTCGCGCGCATGTTGCGCGACGTGGGCCTCGCGGAGGAGTTGGCGCAGGATGCCTTGGTGACCGCGCTCGAACAATGGCCCGTGTCTGGTGTTCCGAACAACCCTGGAGCCTGGCTCATGGTGACCGCCAAGAACCGCGCGCTTGATCAGCTGCGGCGTTTCAAGCTTCTGCAGCGCAAGCATGAGACCATCGCGAACGACGCGGAGTTGCTGATGCCGACGACCCCGTCGCCGGAGGAGGAGTCCGACAAGGACGTCGGCGACGATTTACTGCGGCTCATATTCATTGCATGCCATCCGGTTCTGTCAACGGAAGCGCGAGTCGCGCTCACGTTGCGCTTGCTGGGCGGACTCAATACCGCAGAAATCGCGCGCGCGTTTCTGGTGCCGGAACCCACCATCGGGCAGCGAATCGTGCGCGCTAAACGAGCACTGTCCGAAGCTCATGTGCCTTTCGAGATGCCGCGCAGCAAAGAGCTCGCAACGCGGCTCGCGTCGGTGCTCGAAGTGATCTATTTGATTTTCAATGAGGGTTATGCGGCGACCGCCGGCGAGGAATGGATGCGCCCAATGCTGTGCGAGGAAGCGCTGCGCCTGGGCCGGATTCTCGCCGAACTCGCACCTCGTGAACCGGAAGTACACGGTCTGATCGCGTTGATGGAAATTCAAGCATCGCGGGCGGCTGCACGAGTCGGCTCTTCTGGGCAGCCCATCCTGCTGCTCGAGCAAGAGCGCGGGCGCTGGGATCAGCTGTTGATTCGCCGCGGACTCGCAGCTCTTGAGCGGGCGGAGGCGTTGGGCGGTGCACTGGGACCTTATGCGTTGCAAGCCGCGGTCGCGTCATGTCACGCGCGGGCGCGCAGCGCCGGAGAAACCGATTGGGTGCGCATCGTGGCGCTGTACGATGCATTGGCGCAGCTTGCGCCGACGCCCGTCGTCGATCTGAATCGCGCCGTAGCGGTATCGATGGCCTTCGGGCCGGGTGCCGCGCTTGAGATCGTTGACGACTTGAATTCGGACTCCCGGCTCAGCGCCTACCATCTGTTGCCGAGCGTGCGAGGCGACCTGCTGGAGAAGCTGGGCCGCTTCGAGGAAGCCCGCACCGAATTTACCCGCGCGGCCGCGCTGACGCAGAACGCGCGCGAAAGAGCGCTGTTGCTGGGACGCGCGGCCTCATGCAGAGCTACCTCCCACTAATGTGACGACAAAGCAGCTGCGGCCGTCATCCATGGATGCGCAGCGGGCGTCGCCGCCATGACGGCGCGCGATTTGCCGCACCAAGGATAGGCCCAAGCCGTTGCCCGTACTATTGCGGCTGTCGCGGCGCCGATAGAAGGGCGTGAACACCTGTTCGAACTCCGCCGGCGCAGGCCCCGGGTTAAGGTGCTCGCCTCCGAGCCGTACCTCGTCGTAGCGCGCGGACTCCGCCGCCGCCAGTGCCAGCAGATCAACTTCCTCGCACACGTCGCTTCGCGCAACGGTGTCCAACCGGCTCGCGAGCAGAATTTCATCGACCAAACCGTCCAGTGCAGCGATGTCCTGTTCCAAGCCGGCTTTGGTTTTGGAATCCGCGGATTGCTTCAACATTTCCACGGCCAGCCGAATACGCGCCAGCGGGGTCCGCAACTCGTGCGAGGCATTGGCCAGCAGGGAACGATTCGCATGGATGAGCTGCTCAATCCGGGTTACTGCCCGATTGAAGCTCTCCGCCAAGCCGGCGATTTCATCGTGGCCTTCGACTGCGACGCGTGCGCCAAAATCACCGGCGCCGAGCGAGTCGACACCACGCTGCAGCCGCTCGAGACGTCCGGTGAGTTGCCGCACGATGGGAAGGGCAATGAGGCCGATCGCCAAAGCTGCGAAGATCACGAGCAGATGCAAGTTCAAGCGTGCAGCCCCGGAGCCGATCGGCACGCTGGCAAAACCCGCCTGACCGAGATACTCGTGGAGCATATCGGCCAAACGCGGGTCATCTTCGATCAAGAGAATTCGCTCAACCATTGATCGGCGACTCTAAAGAGAGCGAGCCGTCAACGCCAGCGCATTATGATTGGGCGTGCATTTGTTTCATATGAGCGGCCAGGGCGGTGCGTTGCGCCGGCGTCAGCACCTCATCGACATCCGCGAGAAACTGCGTCAATCGCTTGGAGGCCTTCTCGGCCAACTGCAGATGCGCGACGCGCGAGGCTTCCATCGAGAAGTCTATGCTTGCGCTGATGTCGTGATTAACCGGGAGTGTGCCGAACGACACGTGCGGCCGCCGACACGAAATGAACACAGGAATTTGCTGCAGCAGGCAGCCTGGACTGCCTCCAACCCCAATACATCGACTGATGCGCTAGCTGCGGTCCAGTAGCGGCGGCAAGCGATTCGCGAAACCAGGGCTGCTTTCGTAAGCGTACGCCAACTGCAGGCAACTGAACTCCTGGCGATTTGGCGCGATGAATTGAATGCCGATCGGCAGACCGGCGCCGCTGAAGCCGGCAGGCGCGGCCAGTGCTGGGCAGCCCGACATGGTGACGAGCAGCGTGCCCTTCATCCATTCATGATAGGTCTGCATTTTCTGCCCGGAAATTTCCTGCGGCCAATGTTGCTTGATATCGAATGGGAAGACTTGCGCGGTGGGCAGCACTAGAGAATCGTACCGTTCCAAAAATTTGCGCACGGTCTGCGACCAGTCGGTGCGCACAATGGATGCCGCAGTGATGTCGTGAGCGGATTGAGCCATCCCCGTCTCCACTTCATATATCGCCTCGGGTTTAAGCAGGGAACGCTTAGCCGGATCGTTATAATAGGCTTGAATCGAGGCGCCTTGCTGCCATCCCCGAAGCCGTATGGTCGCTTGCCACAGCGCGTCAAAATCGAAATCCGGCACAGCCTCTTCAACGATGCAACCGAGGGACTCGAGGCCCTGGGCCGCCTTCCGGCACACCTCGAGTACGCCCGTTTCGCAGGGAGCATGTCCCTTGAAGTCGCCGCCCCAGGCGATGCGCTTGCCCTTGAATGAACTTTCCAGGCGTCGCTGATAGACGGTGCCGTCACCGTCGAGCGACAGCGGCACGCGTGCATCGAAACCCGCCTGCACCGAGAGCAGCAGTGCAAGATCCGCGACATTTCTGGCCATGGGGCCGGTGACGCCCATCGACGGCAGCCACGCGTCGCGCGCGTCATTGGGGACGCGGCCAATGCTGGTGCGAAGCCCGAAGACACCGTTCCATCCGGCCGGGTTGCGCAGGCTTCCGCCATAATCGGATCCGTCCGCCACCGGCAGCATGCGCAGCGCCAGAGAAACCGCCGCGCCGCCGCTGCTGCCCCCTGCCGAGCGGGTGAGGTCATACGCATTGCGGGTGGCGCCATACACCTCATTGTAGGTGTGGGAGCCGAGTCCGAACTCCGGCGTGTTGGTCTTGCCGATGAATATTGCGCCCGCATTGCGCAGCCGCTGCACCATTAATCCGTCGGCCGGAGGAACAAAGTCCTTCAAGATCGGCGACCCCAGGGTCATGCGAATGTCTTTGACTGCTTGCAGATCCTTGACCGCGTGCGGAAACCCGTGCAGGGGTCCCATGGATTCGCCTCTTGCAAGCTGGGCATCGCGCTCGCGCGCCTGCATGAGCAGATCTCCCCGCTCTTGAAGTGCAACGATGGCGTTTACCTGCGGATTGATCCGCTCGATATGATCTAGGTACGCGCTCATCACTTCGACGCAGGAGATCTTGCGCGAATGTATCGCTTTGCCGAGCACGACCGCGTCCATGAGGACGATGTCGTTTTCACTATTGGTCAAGCGCTTATCCCAAGCCGCCGCGTGAGTATCCAACGTGACGCAAGTCCTGCGGCAGCTGTTGGTAGGCGGCGGCCACTTCCGGCATTACTCCATAGCTTTCCACGAATTCCCGTGGGAACCGGCATGGCTTGCCGGTATCGAGATTGAGGCAAAAATACTCGATCTCCGCGTCGGCAACCCGTTTTCCGTCGCCTAACCGCAAAATCTCGAACCGTCGGGTGCAGCGCAAGCGCCCATCGCAAGCCACCAGCCAGGTGGCGAGCAGTAACTTATCGCCGAGCAATGCGGCTTCCAGATAGTCGATGCGGGTGTGCCGAACAGCCATGCCGCGGCGCATTGCCAGGCAGCCCGCGAGCGGCGTGCCCAGCTTTGCAGCGTGCGTCCAGGCGATGCGATCCAGCCATTGCAAATAGACCGCGTTGTTGACGTGCGCGTACTCATCGATTTCCTCAGGCACTACTTCATGAGTAATCGTGAAAGCCAGCGGCAAGCGCAGCGGCGGATGAGCCAATATGTAACCCCGTAATGAAGCCGGCGTTCGCTTGCCGGATGCAAAGACCCTTCAAGTATTCTCGGGCCTCTTCGGCATAACAGCAATCTACCAGGCCAACCACTGTGTCGGGGCACGCGGTGGACCGGTGCGGGGTAGGAAGCGGACAGCCTTCTGACCCCATCTACCGAGTTTGTCTGACTGATTCTTGACCGCAAATTGATCAAGTATTCCATTCCACATCGCGGTTAATTCTTTTCGGGGTCATTATGGAGAAGCTCTATTTTGGGTTGGGCGTAGCTTTGTACTTGTTGTTCGTGATTTGGTGCATGGGCACACCCGAGAAATGACGCCGAGGGGACCCGCGGGGGCGGGTTATATCTGATCATTGGTGAAGAAGAGCGTGCCATCCGGCAAAAATCCTCTGCCAGCGGGCAGCGCGATCGTTTCAAAGGTGATTGGCGCGTTAGAATAGCCTTTCGGCACGCGGGAAATCGTGGCCAAAGGCGTGGCCGCTCGACAATTGCTGAAATCGCTGCTGCCAGTCGCGCAAGTCGATTTTTCGTTCAGCAACCCAGAAATCATCGTAGATCGTATCCGCGTATCGATCTCCCGCGTCACATGCCAGCGTGGCGATGCTGCCGGATCGACCTTGAGATTCCATTTCCGCCGCAAGCGCGAGTGCGCCGGCAATATTGGTGCCGGTAGAGGGACCGAAGCGGCGGCCCAGGCGGCTCTCGAGCCAGCGAGCTCCGGCTATTGAGGCCGCATTCGGCACGGCGAGCATCCGGTCGACGACATTTCGCATAAACGAAGGCTCGACTCGAGCTCGGCCGATGCCTTCGATGATGCCGCCGCATCCCCCGCAGACCTCGCCATCGCCGGTTTCGAAGTACGGAAAGAACGCGGAACCCTCCGGATCGACCACGCAAAGCCGGGTCGCGCTGAGCTTGGGTTGATACCGAATGTAACGGCCAATCGTCGCGCTCGTGCCGCCGGTGCCGGCTCCGACAACGATCCACGCCGGAATCGGATAAGTCTGCTTGGCCAGTTGCGCGAACAAGCTCTCCGCAATGTTGTTGTTGCCGCGCCAATCCGTAGCTCGCTCGGCAAACGTGAATTGATCCATGAAATGACCGTTGATTTCGCGAGCCACTCGCGCAGCCACCGCCGAGATCTCATCCTCAGGCTCGACCAAATGAATCCGCGCCCCGGCGCGCGCAATGGCCTCGCGCTTTGCTGTCGCGGTTCCGCGAGGAACGACGGCAATGAATGGCAGCCCGAGCAAGTTGGCGAAATAAGCTTCCGAGATCGCTGTTGAGCCTGAAGAGGCCTCCACCACACTCGTGTGCTCTCGAATATCGCCGTTGCAAATGGCGTGCAGGAACAATGAACGGGCGAGACGGTGCTTCAAGCTTCCGGTCGGGTGCGCCGTTTCATCTTTGATGTAGATCCGGCATCTCGGCAGCTCGGGTAAGTCGAGAGCCAGCAATGGCGTATCGACTTCCTGGCGCCGATCCTCATCGAGCTTTGCAATTGCCTTTGCTATCCAAGAACGATTGGCGTCGGTCGCGCTAGCCATTCGCCATGATAGCGTGTTGGCTCAGAGTCGATTGCACGGCCCAAAAGAGTATGCTCCGCGCTTAAAAAGTGGGGAGATCGACCTTTGCTGAAATCATGCCCTCATCGGCCCCCCTGTCCCGGCTGCCCAAGATTCGGCGAGCGGGGCATCGACCCGCGCGCGAGCGGCGCGCTGGGTGAGCTGGCGCGCGCTCACGCGCTGCCGCGGGTGCGGCTCGTCTCCGGGCAAACCGCCGGTTTTCGCCACCGTGCCCGGCTCGCCATCCGCGGCCGCTTGG
>JBDTAV010000085.1:0-60521 GCA_039924385.1 Steroidobacteraceae bacterium | reverse complement strand
CAGTGCCTCCCTGGCCTGTACGCTGGAGTGCTCCTGAATACGCTTGGGCGCTCCGCATCCGGGTGTTCACCAATGACGTCGCGGGACCTTCAGTTATGCACTTGGCCGGACCGATGCCATGTCGGTGCGGCTGTGATATGACAGTACGCCGGATAGGCTGGAGCGCGCGCGACGGGCGCCGCGTCCATTCGGTTGACTTCGCTCAATTGACGCACGGAAGCGACCGCGCCGCACCGTGAATCCGAGAAAGTTTTTTGACCATTGGCGACGCATTGCCAAACCTGGCTCGCCGCGGGTTGTCGCGGCGTAGCGGCCGCGGGCGCCCAGACAGGCTCGATGACGGGCTCCGCGGCATTCGCTGGACTCGGGATCGCAGTGGCGATCCGAGGGTAAGCGTCCGGTGCCAACCATATTGACGATTAGACTTTAATTTTACTGAGTGCCAAGTTCGTCGCGTCCGGATCAAATCGCTTGGGATCAAATTGACCGCCGACCCATTCCAGATATCGATCGTGATCTTCATGATCTGAATCGGCAATGGCCTTGAGGAACTCGTGGTAGCCGTGCGCACCGCCGACATCCTCAGGCGGGCAAGCATTGGCGCCCTCGCTGCAGTGAATGAGAGACGGGGCCACGTCGCGGTCAGGGTGTTGATCTTCAACCACCACGACGTGATGCCAGGAGTCGCCAAAGTCGTAGAGATAGTCGAAACAACGTGAGTGGAGGCCGAGGGCCTTCACGAGCACGACGTTTTTTTGATCAACGTGATCGAGTTCTTCGGCAAGATCCGGATCAGGGTCGGCGTATTTGAAGCCACCGATGTTGAACTCGTGCAAGTGACTATTGGTCCAGCCCAGTGCGATCTGGAATATTTTATGCAGCTTAGGCAGCTTGATGGTCTCAGGAACAATCAAGCGGCGCCACACGGCCGGAGTGACGCCGAGCAACTCGATCCTCAGTTGCCAGGACCAGGTTTGCTTGCGGCTTTGAGCGGCGAGTCGCTTTGCCACTACGCAGCGATCCTGATTTGATCAAGCGTCGGACTTAAGTTCCAGGGCAGCAGTTCGTCGATGCGATTAATCGGGTGATCGGCGATTTGGGTCAAAACATAGCGCAAGTACGCTTCTGGATCGATGCCATTGAGCTTGGCGGTGCCGATGAGGGAGTAAATGGCGGCGGCGCGCTCGCCGCCGCAATCTGCGCCCGCGAAGAGGTAATCTTTACGCCCCAAAGCCACTGCGCGCAGCGCGCGTTCCGCGGCGTTGTTGTCGATCTCGATACGCCCATCATCACGGTATCGGGTCAGGGCCTTCCAGCGTGCAAGTGCATAGTGAATGGCGCCGGCGAGATCAGACTTCTTGGATATCTGCTTTGCCGTGGCGAGTAGCCAATGGTGCAGTTCTGTCAACTTAGGACCTGCTCGTGCAAGACGCGCTTGGCATCGCAACGGCGCCGGCTGTCCGCGAATATCGGCTTCGATACCGTACAGCTCGCCGATGCGAGTCAAGGCTTCGTTTGCCAACGGCGAATCGGTGGCGGCGTGAATATCGAAAAACTTCCGTCGCACATGCGCCCAACAAGCGGCTTCTTTGATCGGATGGTTAGGGTCCGTATCGTTATATAGCCGCTCGAATCCGGCATAGCCATCGGCCTGCAGAATCCCGCGGAAGTGCTGCAAATGTCGGCGCGGATGCTCGCCTTTGCGATCGGGAGAATAAGCGAACCACACGGCGGGCGGCGAGTCATCCGCTGCGGCACGATCATCTCGCACATAGGTCCATAAGCGGCCCTGGCGCGTCGTTCCTCGCCCGGGGCACAGCACCGGTACCGGCGTATCATCGGCGTGCAGTTTATCCGCGGCGAGCACGTGGCGGCTGATCGCTGCCACTAACGGTTCAAGCAAATGACTCGCAGATCCCACCCAATCGGCGAGCGTGGAGCGATCCAGATCCACCCCGTCGCGGCTATCGATCTGGCTTTGGCGGTACAGCGGCAAGTGGTCGCAGTACTTCGAGACCAGCACATGGGCGAGCAAACCAGGACCTGCAAGCCCGCGTGCAATCGGGCGCGAGGGGGCATCGACCTGCACAATCTTCTGGCACTTCGGGCACGATAGCTTCGGCCGCACGTGCCGGATCACTTTGAAGTGGCTTGGTACGTACTCGAGCATCTCGGCCACATCCTCGCCCAACGCGTTCATCGCCGACCCACAGTCGGGACAGTTACAGGCTGGGGCGTGAACGAGCGTCTCACGCGGTAAGTTATCCGGCAGTGGCCGACGCGCCGGCTTCGCCCGTTGCGGCAGCGCCGCCGCAACGGCCGGCGACAACGCGGCCTCACGAACTTCCAGTTCCTCTAAAGTGAGCTCAAGCTGTGCGATCTGCGCATCGATCTTCTCGGAGGAGCGGCCGAACTGCATCCGGCGAAGCTTCGAGAGTTGCAGCTTCAGATGTTCGATCTGCAGGGAGTTGGAGAGTAATCGCGAGCGCTGTTCGATGACGATCTGCTTTAAGATCTCGATGTCATCGGGTAAATCACTCATGCTCTGCATGAGTCATAATACTACGCGAGTCGCGTCCTCAATGCACGAGAAATGCCTATAAAATTGGGACTATTGTTACACCGCGAGTTGCGGTGCTTGCGTTCTTTGTGGGCGCCCCCAGTCGATACCTTCCAGCAGCATCGATAACTGCGCGGGGCTTAAATGCACGGTGCCGCTCGTGGCTTGTGGCCAAACAAATCGGCAACGCTCCAATCGCTTGGCGAATAAACAAAGACCATCGCCATCCCACCAAAGAATTTTAATCCGATCGCCGCGCCGACCACGAAAGACAAATAGTTGACCGGAGAATGCATCGTCAACCAGCCGAGTCTGCACGAGGCCAGCCAGACCATCGAAGCCATTGCGAAGATCCGTCACGCCGCACGCCAACCAAACTCGTGCGCCGCTCGGCAATCCGATCATCGCATCGCCGCCAACACCTCACGCAGCATCCGCGCATCGACGATGCCGCGGACTCGAATGCAGTGGTTCGGCAGATCAATCTCGACGACCCCATCGGTAACCGCTGTTCGGATGACGCGAACCGCAGCAAATCGCACAGTCTTCGTCGCACTCCCGGCCGCATCGGTTGCGCTCGCGTGCTTGCGTCGCCACGCGGATATCAAGTTGGCGCGTACACCGTACCGCTCAGCGACCTCATTGACCGACGCACCAGTCACCAATGTCGCGGCCACGATCTCCTTCCGCTGTTGTGCAGTCCACTTGCCCCGCACTGTGCGCGGCTTTGCCGCAGACTCCCCGTTCGTCCCGCTCTGCGATGCCATCGCCAATCTCCACGTCACGGCTGAATCGCCTCGCGCGAGCCTGGCTCACTTCCAAAATCCAAGTCTAGACGGCCATCGCCGGACGCTTACATCCGAGGCCGCTCGTCCGTGTTTCTGGTGCGCCCAATAACTACGGGGAGGGGAGGCGGCGGCCATGAGCACAGCGCCTAGGATCCATAGAAACAAAGTAATCTGCGCGTCCTTGGAAATAAAATGAGTCTCTGATAGATCGATCTGTGCCGCAATGAGCATCATCACGTAATCACAACCCACTTGGCGCCGCATTTCCCGGTGGATGACCATATCCGCAGAATCAGGCGGATCAGCATCGGGAACACGCATGTTGTGCAAAAGCATTTGGCCAATCGATGCCGGCTGGATAACATGCGCATTGGGACAGGAGTTCGTCTGATGCGCCAAGGCTCGTTCAAACGCCCCTGGAACAGTGATGGCGATCGTGCGAACAAGGCCACAATAGGCGGAGCGACGATGTTATCAACCGTAGAGATCTCACTGCCGATCAAACTCAAGCTCGACAAGAAATTCCAACCACCTATCTCCGAAGACGGTGATGAGCTGTATGCAAATGGCATCTTTCTTTTCAACATCTCGCGGTTGCTCGCCTTTATCAATGTTCACCCAGAGCGATTCCAAATTGTGCCAATCGAGATCGACGAGGTTCCACATTATTGCGGGGGCGGACTGGATCAAGATGCCATTCTCGGGGCAAATCTGTCACTTCCGATTGTCTTGGCCGAAATTTCCCCGGATAACTACAACCTGATCGATGGCAACCATAGAGTCGCAAGGGCGAAGCGAGACGGCATTCGGATTCTGCCGGGTTGGAGGGTTCGCTGCACGGACCATGTGGATTTTCTTACCTCCACGGAGGCGTATGAGAAATACGTCGAATACTGGAATGGCAAGGTCAAACAGCTACGGCGCGGCGCTTGACCGAATCAGGTGGTAGCTCGACAGCCGCGCGAGAACGAGAGCTCAGGCGGATCGGCGAGCGGCTCGCAGAACTTGCCGCCGAACGCCAAGCGCTCGAGTCTGCACGCATAGCCCTGTGCGGACGTGGAGTCGACCAAGGTCCGACAGGTTCTGCGCTTACGCAACAGGCTACTCCGCGGGAAAAGGTCGCACTGTTTCGATCCTTGTTCAGGGGTCGAACCGATGTGTATCCGCTGCGTTGGGAGAATAAGTCTTCTCACAAGTCTGGCTACGCGCCGGCATGTTCAAACGAATGGGTGCGCGGCGTGTGCGAAAAGCCGCGCATCAAGTGCGGTGACTGTCCCAACCAGGCATTCATTGCCGTCTCCGGAGGCGTAGTGGAACGGCATCTGCGGGGTGACATAGTGGAGGGCGTGTATCCGCTCTTACCGGGAAATACTTGCTATTTTGTCGCTGTCGATTTCGACGGGGAGGGCTGGATCGAGGACTCGCTCGAGTTCGTGCGCGCCTGCAGCGCTCATCACGTTCCTGTCGCGCGGGAGCGCTCGCGATCGGGAGCCGGCGCACATGCCTGGATCTTTTTCAAGGACGCTACGTCAGCTTCACAGGCGCGCCAACTCGCAACCGCATTACTTTCAGCCGCAATGGATCAACGAGCGGAAATCGGCTTCCGCTCCTATGACCGACTCTTTCCTAGTCAAGATTCTATGCCTCACGGTGGATTTGGGAATCTTATTGCTTTACCGCTGCAGCGCGGGGCACGAGAACACGGGCACAGCGTTTTTATAGACGGCGCTCAAAACCCTTATCCCGATCAGTGGGCGTACTTAGCCTCGATTCAGAAGGTCGAGGCGCCCGCACTCGAGTCTTTGCTTCGCGGATTGATTCAGAGTCAGCACGGCGCCACGAGAGTCCGCTTGCCGACTAACGATGAGGAGTCTACGACACCCTGGGCCCTGACTGCTGCGGCGAAACCGACGTCGCCGGTAACGGAGCCGCTTCCTAAGCGAATCATTATCACAGTCGCGGACCAAATCTACATCGATCGCACGGCGTTGCCTGCCTCGATGGTGACGCGCCTGGCGGCTTTTCAAAATCCGGAGTTCTATCAAGCGCAAGCCATGCGCTTTCCGACTTTCGATAAGCCGCGCGTGATCTCTTGCGCAGCACTGCACCCACATCACCTGGAATTGCCGCGGGGTTGCCTGGACGATGCACGGGACCTACTTGCTTCAAACGGGGTGGAGATCGATTTATCCGACGAGCGTCAGCCGGGTGACCGGCTAGGCGTTAAATTCATCGGCACCCTTCGGTCTGACCAGCAACATGCGGCCGACTTGCTATTGGCCCATGATTGCGGAGTGCTGGCTGCTACCACGGCATTCGGCAAAACCGTACTCGCCATTGCGCTCATCGCAGCGCGCGGGCGAAATGCCCTCATTCTTGTTCATCGTCAACAGCTGCTCGATCAATGGGTCGAGCAGCTTCGGGCATTTCTCGACGTCTCCCCGGACGCGATCGGCATGATGGGCGGGGGAAAGAAGCGGCGCACCGGAAAAGTCGATGTGGCACTGATCCAGAGTCTGTTGCACAAGCACGAGGTCGATGACCGCGTCACTACATACGGCCATGTCATCATTGATGAGTGTCATCACGTCTCTGCCACCAGCTTCGAGGCGGTCACGAAACGGGTGCGGGCTTCTTACGTGCTGGGACTATCCGCCACCGTGACGCGCAAGGATGGACATCAGCCGATCGTGTTCACGCAGTGCGGTCCGGTACGATACCGGGTCACTGCACGAGCGCAACTGGCGCGCGCGGCGGCGTACACCGCGCCGAGCAACGCGAAACGGGATTTACTCCGGGTGAATTGCTTGAGTCACGGCTGCCAATTGCCACTGTATACCGTGCGTTGCCCGAATCCGAAGCCCGCAACGCTCGGATTTTTGACGACGTTCTGCAGGCTCTAGAGGCGGGTCGGCATCCGCTGGTGCTTACGGAGAGGCGCGATCATCTCGACTATATGGCGGCCCGCTTCGCGCCGTTCGTACGCAAGGTCATCGTGTTTCGCGGTGGCATGTCGGCACGGGAACGTGACAGCGCGCTCATCGCACTACGCAGCGCCGAACCCGGCGAACGGCTGGTGCTGGCCACCGGTCGCTACCTAGGCGAGGGTTTCGACTACGCGCGCCTCGATACGCTCTTTTTGACTCTGCCGATTTCTTGGAAGGGGACGCTCGCCCAATATGTCGGTAGGCTGCATCGCGAACACGTCGACAAGCGCGATGTTCTCGTCGTTGACTATGTCGATCTGTCAGTTCCCATGCTCGCCCGCATGGCAGCCAAGCGCCACAAGGGTTATCGCAACTTGGGCTATCTTGTCGAGCCAGTTGCCCTAAGCGCTAGCGATCCATCGACGGCAACCAAATTTGTGCCGTCGACCGGGGGGTGACGAAGGCTGATATTGCCTTCTTCGATCGCCGCTCGTAGGCCACATTGGCCAACGTAGCATATTGATTTCATTGAAGAGATAGTGACATCTGCAAAGAGTGCAATTCGTCTTGATATCATTGGCGATGAATTGGCAGATATTTGGTCAAATAATGGTAATATGAGCAGCCACAATGTAGGAAATATACCGTGCCTCCAGGTAGCCTCAGAATGTTCGAAAACATCTACCGCGAAGACTCACTCAAATTCTGGGCCGACCATGGACTGGATTACGAGCGAGTGCGGGACATGGTCGGCTTGACCAATGACGACCTGTCACGCATGGCCGATGTTGCTAAATCGTCCGTGCGTTTTGACGATCGTATTCCACCGGTGTTGAAGGAACGCATGGAGCAAATTGCTAACTGCTGTTTGCTTGTCGCTAATCACTTCGATGGTAACGCCCAGAAGGCCTCATTGTGGTTCAAGACACCCAATCCGATGCTGGGCAACGTCAGTCCTCGCGACATGATTCGGTACGGACGCTTCTCCAAGCTGCAGAGGTTCGTTATGGGGGCGCTCTCCGAAAGCAGGCTCAATGAGCAGGCGCAAGAAGCCTAGCTGGACCGCCAATGTTCAGATCGGTAGATCGCCAAAGCCGGGCACACCGCTCCATGACCTGGACAGCTTCTCGGACGCCAGTATTCGACAATGGAAGTCATACGGTCGCGCTGTACGCGATTTCCACTATGCGCTGTTTTTCGATTTGGCCGGTCAGCGCGCGGCTCGCCATAAGGACTTGCGCGATGCTCTACAGCGTGTGCCATCGATCACGGTCTCGCTGGAAGGCTGGTGCCGGTTGGTCAATTTTAAGTATTCATACGATGCGCTATCACCCGCCGGGAGCTTGTGTTGGGTCGGGTAACGCTTCAATTTTGGAGCCGACATTGACCCAGCGCGTTTCTCCGCGTTTCCGGCGCTTTATTTGGCCGAGAATATTGAAACAGCGTTTCGTGAGTATCATGGCCTGCCAAAAGATGAGTTGTTTGATGGTCTGCGCCCTGACGAGTTGAGCCTGGAAGATCGCGGCAATTGGGCGACATTGCAGGTGGCCGGACAGGTCAACAACGTGTTTGATTTGACCAAGGCCGCTAATCTTAGGGGCATTCGCGGCATCATCTCCAAATTCAATCTGTCTGACCGGGTCAAGCGGCTTTCGGTGAAAGCGAAAAGGCCGATCACGACCTTGATCAAAACGCCAACCGAATTGTTGGACAGCTTCATGATCGAAAGCTGGAAGTCCTGGCCGGTTCACTTCGACGTTCCTGCGAATTCACAAGTCTTCGCGCAAATGGTCATGGAAGCCGGTTTCGATGGCATACTTTATCGGTCGGCGAAAGGCGCGGGAAAGTGTCTCGCGGTCTTCACCCGGCAACTGGTGAATTCCGATTCGCGTATCGCGTTGCATGGCGAATACCCACCTGGCGTGCGGTTTGTAGAGATCACTGGCGCCAATTGTCTTGATGTATAGCGTCTGCGATTGCGAAAAATTGTCGGTCACCGCGACCCAGTGCAAGAGATCGAGGAATTGAACCCGAGACCCGAACGCCACACGTGAAAATCGGGGGGTATTTTGGGGGTACCTCATATCCTGAATAGACGGTCATTGCCGCCGATGTGTGGCTGTAAACAGTGAGCGTGATCGCAGCGTTGGCGTGTCCCATCAACCTCGATACCCGGACTACATCCTCGCCGTTACGGATCATCAAACTCGCGAATGTGTGGCGAAGGTCGTGGAAGCGGATTCTTCTTAAGCCCGCGCGCTTAAGCGCCGGATAAAAGCCCCGCTGCAGTAAATTCGCGTGGCTCATAGGCTTTCCGTCGAGATTCGGGAACACAAGGTCATATTGGCTAATGGGACACGCTAGCCGCCACACCTTTAATTCCTTCAATAGAAAAGTCGGCAGCGTTAAACGTCGGTAAGAGGTGCGTGTCTTCGGCTTCTGGAATTGGCCTTCTTTAAAAGTCCGCCGCACATGAAACTGGCCGCTCTTCCAGTCGATGCTGCTCCAGGCCGCGCCCAAGATCTCCCCCATCCGGCAGCCCGTAAACACGGCGAACGAAATCATCAACCGATAGTTGTTGGTGACGAGTTTCCCATCATGATAGGTGGCCGGAATTGCGGCTTCCCGTAGCGCCGCGATTTCGCTAGGCGTCAAAACATCCAAGTCCAAGGGCTGCTCTTCAAACGGCCGCTCATCTCTTGCGTGATCCACATACTCGGCCGGATTTCGCAGCACCCACTGATTGCGCATCGCATAATTGAAAATCATCGAAATGACGGTGAGCGCCTTGTTGATGCTGCGTCTGCCTGGGCGCGCCTTATCCACGCGTTGCTTGGCGCGAGCTTCGGCGAGACCGGGTTTCGCTTTGAGCAGACGGGCGACGAACGCCTGCTTAATCGAGTCGGGGAGCCCTTGGCCAAGCTCGGCTCGATAGCGTTCAATGTCGGTGACTTGGATCAAGCGAAGCTTGCGATCCCCGAAATACGGGATGAGATAACAGGAAACGATTTGCTCGTAGCTTCGTCGTGTGGACGGCCGAACTCTAACCTTGGCCTTTAGCCACCGAGTTGCCGCGTCCTCAAAAGTGCCGCGGCCCTCATGCACGATGCCGTCCGCCACTTCGGCGAGGCGATCCGCGAGCAGCGCATGTGCGGCATGCTTCTCCTCAGTCTTGTTTTCAAAGCGGCCTTCCGGCTGTTCGATTCGACGACGCTTGTGAGCATCATAGTAGTCGGCAACCCAATGCCCGCGGTATAACTTCACTGTGGCCATGGCTAGACCTGCTTCAGTTGGTTTCTAGAAGATCTGGCTGGCACTACAGCAGAATGCATCGCCTGCGATCGTACCGGCATATCATTTTGAGAAGCCGCGCAAGTATTGCCGCTCTTTTTCGTCGATTTCCCCGGTATTGGGGACAAGCACTTCTCGCGTACGGCGAAGACACCACGATTTTCAATCACCGTGAATCAACCGTCCCCCACTCGAGCCCGAAGGCAGCGGCAGGCTGCGTGCCGGCAGCGAAATCAGCAGCCGTTGCCGCGGGATCGATCTGCTGCACGGAATGACGTTAGCGACATCCAACACTCGCGGCGGCCGCTTAGGCGACGCCACCGTCGCTGCATCAAGATGTGGATGCGCACTGACTATATGGCCTCTCCCTCCAATCGCTCGATAATTGGACAACGTGGCCCATGCGGTCGGTCGCATGCAGCGACCAAAACTTGCAACGCATCGCGCAACTTTGCTAGATCCGACATTTTCTGTTCGATGAGTTCGAGCTTTGCGGCCGCGAGCGAGCGTGTTTCTTGGCAGGCCCCTTTTTTCTCCAGCTTCAAAAGCCGTTGCACCTCGTCGAGCGAGAGACCAAGCGCCTGCGCACGTTTGATAAAGCGCACCCGCGCTGCGGTCTCAGGCGCGTAGTACCGAAATCCTCGGGCGCGTTTGGCTGGAAGGTCGACCAAGCCCCGGCGCTGGTAATAGCGCACAGTTTCAATATGGACGCCGGCGGCGCGGGCAATGTGACCAATTGTGAACTTCTCCGCAGACATACTTGACTCCGTACCCGGGTACGCGGTGTAGGCTACACCCGATGCAAACCGCGACCAAACAACTTTGGGCTAGCGCACTGGCGGCGGTCATCGGATCACTCTGCTGCGTCGCACCCTTGGTGCTGCTCGGCCTTGGTATCAGTGGCGCCTGGATCAGTCAGCTCACAGCCTTGGAACCATATCGACCAATCTTCATCGGCGTGATGGTGCTCTTTATCGGCCTCGCGTTCCGACAGCTGTACATCGTTCCCGCGCGATGCGCGCCGGGCGAGGCCTGCGCCAACCCACGCTTGCAGCGTCGACAGCGCCAAGTCTTTTGGATCGTTGTTGCGGGGCTTGCCGCACTCATCGCGTTCCCATGGTACGCCTCGCTATTTTTTGCTTAGAAGGAAAGGATCATGCAGAAAACTCTTAGGGCTTCGCTCATCCTCGCTCTGCTGCTCGGCACGGGCAGTGCGTTCGCAGCCGCGCCGCAAACCGTCACGCTCGCCGTCGAGAATATGACTTGCGGTACTTGTCCGATTGTCGTACGCAAAGCGCTGGAGCGTGTCTCTGGCGTGACCGCTACCGCAATCGACTTCGACAAAAAGACCGCAACCGTCACCTTCGATCCGGACAAGACCACCTCCACGAAACTGACTGAAGCGACCACGGACGCGGGATTTCCCTCGAAGCTCATGAAGGCTCCGTGAGAGCGACACGCTCTGTAAGGTTGATTCGCGCGAATGAGTGACAGGCCGAAAATTCTAGGTGCTGCCGGTGGCGCGGTGGGCTTGAGCGCCGTAGCTCTCGCATTTGGCGTCTGCTGCGTCGCCCCCTGGGCGGTGACGTTGCTGGGCGTGGGCGGCGCGATACTTCTCGCGCGTCTCGCGTTCTTTCAACCTTACGTCGTTGCGGCGACGCTCGTACTGGTTGGAGTTGGGTTCTGGTACGCCTATCGCAAAAAACCGGCGACAGCGGATGGCGCCGCGTGCGCGATCGAGAATCGCAGAACCTTGCGATGGATAGTATGGGTCGGCGCAGGGATCGTTGTCCTCGCGGATATCGCCTCCTTCGTCCCTCGCTTCTGGTGACCACATGTCGAGATCGAGATTCCTACTTGCGATCACCCTGAGCATCAGCGCCGTGATGCTGGGCGCCTGCGGGCGTCGAGACAGTGCGCCGGCGGCGGCCGCGAACACTCGTTACGTTGTTATGGATGGCGAGGATCAGCCCCTGCGGGAGGATTTCAACCGCGACCGTGGCTTTGTGCGATTGATGTTCCTGGTGGATCCGCGCTGTCCTGAGTGTCTGCGCGGACTCGAGGACATGGGCCAGGATGTGCTCGCGAAACTACCAATGAATGTGCGCATCAAGGTGTATGTGGTCCATGAGCCAGTCATCGGCGGAGCGACCAGAGACATACCGGCGGCGGCCGAACTTCTACACACAACGCTTGCGCGCCAATATTGGAACCCGACCGGCGACTTCGGCCGTCAGATGTCGAAGACCCTTCACTATTGGAATGGTCATCGCTGGGTCTATGCCTGGGACACCTGGCTGATCTACTCCGCGGACGCCACCTGGGAGGAGGGAAGCCCACCTACTCCTTCGTTTCTGATGCATCAATTGGGCGGCTTGGATAACACGAAGTTTCCATTTTTGGACAGCAAAGTATTTGCGGCCAAGGTGAACGCGATGTTGACGGGGTCGTAATCAATCGAGTACCACCACAATGAGCACCGCCCTTCAGCCGACCATTCCAACTCTGACCTCCGAACTCACCTGTCCGCATTGCAGTCGGCGGCACATGGAGACGATGCCGGAAGATGCTTGCATTTATTTCTTCGAGTGTCAGGGGTGCGGCGCCATGCTGAAACCCAAGTCGGGTGACTGCTGCGTGTTTTGTTCCTATGGATCGGTGCCCTGCCCACCGATTCAGGTCGATCGAGCGGGCGGCGCTTCGGCAACCAGTTGCTGTCGATGATAAATAGCAAAACTGCCGGCACACCGCAGAGGGATTGGGCGCGCAAGCCGATTGCCACGCTCTTCCTGTGGTGCGTTCCGATTGCGCTGGGTGCATCAACCAGTCTCTTGATCCCATCTTCACGTATCGTCGCGGCGGTGTGGGTAGTCGCATTCGCTTGGATGGGAATTGGCTGCCTGCTTAACGCGCGCCGGTGCCGTCGGCTTCATTGTTTTATCTCCGGACCCGTTCTATTGCTGGGAGCGGTCGTCGTTGGACTGCTTGCGGCAGGCGCCATCAACCTCGGGCTTCACGCCATCAACAACACGATCTCTATCACGCTAATGCTTGCGCTTTTTTCGTTCGTGCCGGAAGCGATCTGGGGTAAGTACGGCCACCGCCAGCTGCGCAACGAAAGCTAATACGCGACTCAGGTTGAATCGAGTCGTCTGTTGACACAGCCGCTATATTTCGAGCGACACTATCGCGAACCCGGAGTGATAAAATAAGAACAAACTGAGCAAGGCCACCACCCTAGCAAGGCGTTATTCGAAGAGGGAATCTCATGCCTAGCGACGTAACCATTGTTGCTGGGATCGAAGTATCCTCGACTTCTCCTGTTTTTTTGACGATTGTCGGCTTTCATGTCCTGATGGGGCTCCTGTGTGTCGTTGCCGGCGCTATCGCGATGCTGAGTGTCAAACGCTCGGGTCGTCATCCGGCATTCGGAACGATCTATTTTTGGTGCCTGTCGGCGCTCTTCGCTTCGGCGGCTGGCTTAGCTGCCGTGCGTTGGGTGCAGGACTATCACCTGTTCATTCTCGGAACACTGTCCTTTGCGGCCGCGTTGATCGGGCGCACAGCACGACGTCGTCGTCGGCCTGGATGGCTCACTGTGCACATCACGGGAATGGGTATGTCTTACATCCTGCTGCTGACCGCATTCTACGTGGACAATGGCAAGAGTCTGCCACTGTGGAAGGAACTCCCACCCATCGCTTTCTGGCTGATCCCAGGCGCAATGGGGATACCCATCATTCTCCTCGCGCTCCTGCGGCACCCGCTAATTCGGGCAAATAGGCATTTGGATCGCCTTGGGAGTTAAGGGCCTGGACGTGGAAGTCCAAGAAACGATCGGGACCAGATTGTCCGGATAACATCAAAGTGAAGCAGCAGACATTCAATTCTTGCTGGCATTGCTATATCCCGCATATAGCCCATCGAGGACCAGCGTCATCATTTCCAGCAACCCATCATCATCAGCCTTAAGCGTCCGTGCACCGGCCATGATGGTCGCAAATCCAGGCGCTTCCGCAACCGCCAGTCCTCCCACGTCGAGTTGATGGACTAACTTTCCCAGCTTGGCGAGCCCGATGTCGTCTTGCAGCTGAAAGCTCACAATCATCACCTCGAAAGTGACCTTCGAGTCCACATGCGTGAACTCGGCGCCATCGAAGTCAAATCCCACCGCTCGTTTCGGGCAGTCTTTGACACTTTTGAGCCATACAAACTTCGCTTTCGGATCGATGAAGCGCCGAATGAGCCAGGCCGAGGCCACTCGATCGATCCATAGGTGCTCGCGAGTAGCCCAGGTGCGGGCGCGATAGCTCTTACGATCCCGGATCAGAATTCTTTGATGCGCCGAATGCGGCTCATCCGGGGAGAAACGACGGTTGAGCGCCCCTTCAACATCCGCGAGCACGCCTTCCACCTGTTTGAGCGCAGCCCCAGAAAAGAAATCGCGCGCAGCAATCGTCGCCACCTCGCGGCTGATCGCCGCGATGCGCTGCCGTGCTTCAAGCTCCTTAAGCTTCGACAGTTCCCGTTTGAAGGCGTCTAAGGTGCGGACTACTTCGGCGTATTCCGCACTGCGATCAAACAGTTGGGTGAGCACAGAATTTTGCTGCGGGGAGTCGGCATCGAAGGTAAGAATATGCACGGCTCCCCCGGCGGCTTTGATCTCCTGCGCTTGGGCGTTGAGGATCTCGCGCGCAGCAGCGGAGTTCGGCAGGACGTAAGCGCCATCCCGCAATAGACCGACACCCGCGGCCTTTAGGGCGCGCCAGAGCCGCATCCGCAGGGTGGCGTTGCGTCCCGGAAGATTCGTCACCAGTAACAGCCATGCGGCAGTTTTTGCTGTCATGTAGTCTATACTACCATTCGGTTATATCCTTAACGCAGTGAGCCGGAGGACCTACGAAATGGTTCACACGCGAACGACCAAAGATCGACCGCATTGCCTGCCCGTGGCTGATTGCACGATTCATCGACAAGAATCCCGAGTTCCTTTATGTGCCGCCTGATCGTGTTGTTGCCGTCGCTCGCGAGAGCGATGCCACTCCATATGATGTACCGGGCGTCGAGTTGAGTCACGTCGGGGAGCTTTGCAGCTTCGATGCCTTTCTTGCCAAATATCATCTCGACGACCCCGCACTCTCGCGAATGTCGATCATCGTGCGTGGTGCGGACACTTCGCGCCTTGATCTGGCCCCGCAGTCTGCCGGTTTATATGCGATCTCACTGGGTCTCTCCGCGGTCCTCACCGATGATCACGCGACGCTCCGCCATGGCCTGGTGATGTACGACGCGCTCTATGCGTGGTGCGCAAATCTGCAGCATGAAACACACAGCTGGCCCCCGGCCGGGTACCGACAAGCTTCTTAAATGTCTTTAAAGGAAAATGCGACGATGAAATATCTTACGGCATTGATCATAAGCGCTGCCTTCCTGGCGTTGGCAAATTCTGCACCAGCCGCAGACATTGACTGGACTAGGGTCGATCAAGCGATTGGCAAGAAGGGCGCGGATCTACCGGGCGGCGTCCATAAGTTCGGGCTGCCGCGCTCGAATTTGAATGTGACGGTGGATGGCGTCGCAATCAAACCCTCCTTGGCGCTTGGCTCGTGGCTTGGCTTTCAACCGAGCGGCGACGGGGTGATGGTGATGGGCGATCTCGTACTTCTGGATACCGAGATCAGCGCCGTGATGAAACAGCTCATCGACAATGGCTTCGAAATCACCGCGATTCATAATCATCTGCTTCGAACCTCGATTCCCGTGTTCTACATGCACATTGGCGCTCATGGGGATCCGGTCAAGCTCGCAGACACATTGCATGCGGCGCTTTCTCTAAGCAAAACGCCTTTGACACAGGCCGCGGCGGCGCCGGCGGCGGCGCCACTCGATCTTGACACCGCGGCGATTGAGAAAACGCTGGGAGCAAAAGGCAATGCTAATGGTGGGGTCTATCAATTCAGCGTCCCGCGCGCCGAGAACATCACCGAGGGCGGTATGGCGCTTCCGCCCTCCATGGGTACCGCGATTGCGATCAACTTTCAACCGACGGGCGGCGGCAAAGCCGCGATCACCGGGGACTTTGTGTTGCTCGGGAAGGAGGTTAATCCGGTCTTACGGGCATTGCGCCAGCACGGCATCGAAGTCACGGCGCTTCACAGCCACATGATCGATGACTCCCCGCATTTTTTCTTCATGCATTTCTGGGCCAATGACGATGCCCTGAAACTTGCGCAAGGGCTGCGCGCGGCGCTCGATTTGGCCAACATCAAGCGCGGATCTTAAAGTCGGACGAACTACGATGCGTTTGCTCGCCAATTGAAGCGCGCTACTTTTCTTGGTGGTCATATTCGTCAGCCCAACGCTCGCCCAAGCACCCGCAGCGAGCGGCGCACCGCGCGCTCAGGTCGTGTTCGTGTGCGAGCACGGGTCGGTTAAAAGCCTAATTGCGGCTTCCTACTTCAATAAGCGCGCCAAAGCGAAGGGCTTAAGTGTTCGAGCAATCGCCCGAGGCGTCGCGCCGGAGCCTGCGGTCCCGCCCGTTGTCCGCGATGGTTTGCGCGCAGCTGGAATCGATGTGTCCGGGTACCGGCCTCAGTTGCTCGCAGCATCGGACTTAAGCGGCGCAACGGTGATCGTGTCCTTCGATGAGGATCTCTCCGATACCGTGGCAGGCCGGACCCGATACCAAAAATGGGACAACCTTCCAGGGGTTTTGGCGAACTATCCCCGCGGCAAAGATGCCATCGTCGCGCAGATCGACTCATTGGTGGACGAACTGGCCGCTTCTGCGCCGTGAGTCCCGAGAACCTTAAGCCTGTGCAAGAAAGTTCGCCGGGCCGCGGCTCGGTTGCCGATATCGTGCGCTATTTCCTGCGGCTGGGGACCCTCGGCTTTGGCGGCCCGGTGGCGCTTGTGGGTCAAATGGAGCGAGAACTGGTGACCGAGCGCGGCTGGCTCAGCAAAGATCAAATGCGCGAGGCGATAGCGGCTTGCCAATCACTCCCTGGGCTCCTCGCGATTCAAGTCGGAATCTTTGTCGCGTACTTGCGCGGCAGATGGCGGGGCGCCTGGGCCGGAGGCTGGGCATTCATCCTGCCGAATTTCTTGATCGTCACGGGCTTGGGCGCCCTGTATGTGCATTTTGGTGGCCTCAAGTCCATTACTGCGATCTTTTACGGCGTGAGCCCTGCCGTCATCGCACTGATTCTGCATTCCTGTTATCGCCTCGCGAAACTCGGCATGGAGGACTGGTTGCAGTGGACGCTCGCGGCGATTTGTTTCGGCGTGACCGTCATCTTGCAAGCCGAAGTCGCGATCCTATTCATCGGCTCCGGCATCATCGGTATGCTGTATTACGGCACCTTGCGTCATCGCCCCTCCTCGACCGGCATGATGCTCGCAGTACCCATCGCGCCGATCGCCGGTCCTCTCGTCAGTTCATCCACTCTCGGGAAATTACTGCTATTTTTCCTGAAAGCGGGTGCGCTCACGTTCGGCAGCGGCCTCGTGATCGTGCCCTTTCTGCAGCAGGGTGTCGTACAACAATACGGCTGGCTGGATGAACACACATTTTTGATTGCGGTGGCGGTCGGCATGATTAGCCCGGGTCCCGTGGTCATCACCGCAACTTTCGTGGGTTATCTAGTATCGGGCTTTGCCGGCGCGCTCGCGGCCACGGTCGGTATCTTTTTGCCCTCATTCCTGTTGGTACTGATCGTGGCGCCGATCTTGATTCGCCATCGCGCCAATCGAAACGTTCAAGGCTTCGTGAAAGGCGCCTACGGGGCAGCCATCGGCACCATTCTTGGATCCTGTGTGCTGCTGGGGCGCATCGCCATCGGCGACGGTGTGACCATTCTGATTGCAGCAGTCTCACTCGCCGCATTGTTTCGCTGGAAAGTGAGCAATCCGTTGCTGATCGGCATCACCGCGGTGTGCGGCTTGATCGCGTATCCGCTGCTGCAGCCGCAATGGGTCAGCGTGCATTGAAAAGTAAAATGTATCTTCGAATTAAACGCAAGAGGCAGACGTCATGAACATCAAGAATATGAAGGGCATTGTAATGGTCGGCGCATTCTCTGAAGTCGTTATCGATCACACAACTGGAAAAGTTGCCAAGTCTGAGGCCATTACGAGTGGCGACGATCTTAAGGAAGCTAAAGAGCAAAGCCATGCCATGGCTAACGTCAAGGGCACTCTAAAGGCGGCCGTGGATCAGGCAGAGCATGCATCACCCGGTTTTCGAGCGGTGAGCGTGGAGCCAGAGATGAAAGCCGGTCGCACGGTCGCGGCGGTGACCTTGGTCAAGGGAAGTCAATTCAAGTCCGTGTCAGAACCTCTGGAATAAGCCCAACCATGAAAGGCCTGCCGCTGATCAACGCCGCCTCGGCGAGCTATTTGGCAATGGTTGTGGCGGCGGCCGGCGCCCCCGCAAGCCCGCTGCCGTTACGCTCAGTCGCCGACATTCCGTTGAGTGGCAACACCACACGCTTGGACTATGAGAGTCTCGACACGGGCCGACACTTGCTCTTTATCGCGCATTTGGGCGACAGCGCCGTGATTGCGTTCGACACCAAGGCGCAGCGGGTCGTGGCGCGTATCGAAGGGGTCAGTAAAGTGCATGGTGTGCTCGCGGTCCCTGAGGTAGGTAAGGTGTATGCCTCGGCCACCGGCACAAACGAAGTGGTGGCGATCGATGAGACAAGCTTCAAGATCACCGCGCGGATGCCGGGTGGCGTGTACCAGTCCAGAGGTGATCTGCGTCACGATTCAGGCGTGAACACTGGACATGGCTCGGCGGCTGCAGTAAACCAATCAGTACATTCATGGATGTCTCCTTCGGCGTTTAACTTCGGTCACGCCACCAGCGCGTATCTTGATGGCTCAGGCGTGCCGGCGCATGCCAGGTCATATTGAACTATTCTCATGAGGAATTTGAATATGCGCATAATCTTAGCCTCCGCGATTTTGTTTGCCGGCATCGGTGCCAGTCATGCAGACGCGTTGAACGTGCGCATCATGTTGTCGGGGCAGGTAGTCCCTGGAGTCTATGGTCAAGTTAATATCGGGAATGACGCTCCGCCACCAGTCGTATACGCTCAGCCCATAGTAATCGAGCCGCAATACGCTCCGCCACCTCCGATCTATCTGCACGTTCCGCCAGGGCACGCAAAGAATTGGCGCAAGCACTGTCATGAATACAATGCCTGCAATAGGCCTGTGTACTTCGTGAGATCGCAAGAATACGATCCAGAGTACCAGCGTCACTATCGGGATCATGAGCGTGAACGTGAAATTGAGCGGCGCCGTTGGGAAGAGCGCGAGCGCGACAACGGGCGTGAACAAAACGAGAACGAGCATGGGCACGGACAAGGCGAGCATGACAAGCATGACAAGCATGACAACAACTGATGTTGCTCGTGTTCTGAAGCGCAACGCCATGAGTCTCGTTGCGTTGGGATGCCTACTGGTGATGCCTGTAATCGCGGCGCAAGCTGCCAATGACGCGCCGACCGAATCGGCGACAGCGACAGAGGCAAAGTCTTTCGCGTCGGCTGTAAAACGCGACGCGAAGTCGGTGGGCGCTTCGTGCAAGGAAGGCGCTCGCCGGGTCGGGCTCGCCTCGAAGGCCGTCGCACACGAGATAGCAAGGGCGGCGAAGCGCGGAGCGGCGGAGACACGCGCTGCGTTCTGCGGCGCTTAGAACCCAACGCCGAAGGGGGTAGATAGCACGGCTGGGCGGGATCGACAGTCTTTTTTGAGCCGCCCTGTTCCTCATGCTGAAGATTCCGCTCCTTCTCAAGCAGCGATGCCAGACGGGCTTAGAGTTCGACGCGTACGCCAAGATTGAACGTGTGGCCATCGAGCGGTGCCCACGCATCAGTAATGGGATTGCCCCCGGGTCCCGGGGTCGGGCGAATCAACGGATCCCATCGAGTCTGGCGAACATTTGAAAGGTTGATGGCATTGATGAAGATCGCGCACTTGCCGAGGCGCAGCTCGGCCAGCGCGTTGAATGAAAAATATGCAGGACCGACGCTGCGGTAGGGATCGTATTCGAGCGCTTGCTTGCCGGTAAAATCCAGTTCGAGGCCGATGCGACCGCGTTTTTCGCTTTCAAAGATCGCGTCCAAAGAGGCGGACTGACGCGGTACCAGAGGAACCTCGCGCCGTACCCCATCAGGATCGACTTGTGTCGCATGAATATAGCTCCAGGAGGCCAGCGCGTGGAGCGGGCCGACAATATAGCCCACCAGCGCTTCGGCACCCGGCGCGCGTTGTGCGCCGGTCGAATTGATGAGCTGTAATTTGTCACCGGTAGGCAGCACCTCGAAGGCGTGGCGAATGGCAGAGTTGAAAACGCTCAGGTTCACATCCCAGCCCTCATCCGCCCACTTGGCATCGATTGATTCGGTGATGGCGCGTTCAGCGCGCAAATTTTGCAAGGGATTCAGTGAGCCCAATCCGGTGGCTTCGATCTCATTCAACAGCGGGGTCGGTAACGAATAGCCGCCGGCAACGGACGCTCTAAGGCTCCAAGGGCTATCGGCGCGGCGAAACAAGGCTGAGAGGCGAGGGCTTATAAATGTGCCGTAGGTGTTGTTGTCATCAGCACGGATACTTCCGGCAACCGCCAACCAGGAAGCAACATCGTAGTTGTCCTGAGCGAATAACGCCGGCGAGTTGTACGTGTAACCCACACCCGGAACCACAGCGACTGCAAGTTCGTCATGTTCAAACGCGGCGCCCAGCACCCAACGATGCCCCTGGGCAACGCCGCTCAAGGATTCCTCTGCGAACGCGGTCGTTTGAGTGGATGCAATGCGCTGCAAGTCAAATGTTCGATCGAGATGCGTCGAGGTCACCGAGTACCTTCCCTCAAGAACCTGGTCATCCTGGAATGTGATCTTACTCACCGCTCCAGCATCGAAACGGCCGGTGCGCAATTCTTCGGGATACATCGCGCCGTCGGGTAGTACGCGTCCGCGCAATGTTCCGCCGATGCGATCTTCTTCGACGACGCCGGCAGTGAGAAAGAGCGATCGGCCGTCGCTACCATCCCACCAAACGCGCGGCCGCACGATGTAGCGTCGGTATCCGGGCAGATCCGCCCAGCCATCACCGTTCACATCCTCGCGCGATTGATCGTGTACACCAGCCGTGAGTGTTTCGCTCCAATGAGACGCACTTTTATGGGTAAAGAAACCCGCCAGGTCCCGACCGCCGCGCGAGGTTATATTTGCAATGATCTGAGGTTCCGAATCCGCCGTGCGCGAGACGAGATTGAGGACACCACCGAGCGACGAGCCGCCGTAGAGTGCCGAGGCGGCGCCCTTGATGACTTCCACTCGCTGGAGATCCAAGGGGAGGGTTTGCAACAATCCGAAGGCGTCCGGTTCGGCGCCGAGCAAGGGTAAACCATCGCTCAACACCAGTGTGTCGCGCGGGGGCATTCCACGCAGTTGCAGGCCTGCACCCCCGAGCCCCGGCGAGGCCGCTTGGAATCGAACGCCCGGTAGCTCGTGCAGCAAAGCGGAGAGATTGCCAGGCTGTACGGTGAGATTTTCCTCGATTTCCTCTTGGGGTACAGCCTCCACCCGCACCGGCTGGTCGCGGATGAGGGTGGGCGTGCGCGTTGCGGTAACGACTATCGAGTCGAGCTTGTCGTCTTCATCCGCATGAGCATCCCGAACTAACAGCGCGAATGCTAGAACAATCAGGCAAATGGAATCTACCCAGTGGCGCATGCAGAACAAATTGGACGGATGGACAAAAAAGGTGGCCGAGCTGTCGATTCTTTGATGACAGCACTTTGCCTTACAAAGTGATATGAGGCAAACAGTCTCCTGACTTATTAAACACGTTTTGCGCACATGCGTGGATATCTCACGTAGGTTACGTTCGCGTTACCCTGCGCTGTCGCATCTCTCGATCAAAGTTCGGCCAGTGTGATCTACACGGGTCTTCAGATCGCGATTTTGGATGTTAGCTCACGACCTTTCCTGTCGCGTCCTCGATCCAAAACATCACAGGTGGCTTATCGGGATGTTTACTCATCTGACGGCCGCTAGGGTTGCGCTCGCTGACGTAGCCCCTTGCAGCTTGCGGTTCAAGGAGGCGATTGAGTGCAGTCATAGCGTCCTGGAGCGACGCATACTCGGAACGCTCTTGGTAGTCGTTGTGATAATGAAAAACTGTTCGCTCATGTTTGTAGATTCAGGCGTCCCATAGGTTCCAAATCAGCTGCAAGTTTACAGGCAGAATCGGATGATCAGAGGCCATTTTCGAGCCTTTCGGTACTACCCGAGCAAGCGTCGAAGCGAATCCGCCTGCGCCGCAAATTTTACAGGGCTGCTCTTCGCAAGTTGATCGATGTTTCGCAGTTTCCAGCGGATAGCGGGAAGCTGTTCCAAGTGAGGGATTTCCATCAGTCCCCACTCGGGTGTGTTGCTAACTACCGAGAGTAGGAATCTGCGCTCGTTCGCATCGAGGTGCCGCTGCAAATCGCTTATGAGTCGTTCGCGAGTCGCCAGCAATTCCTCGAGTTCTATCGGCTCGGTTGTCATCCTCTTGAACGTGCCCTCGTAATCTTGAGTGATATCGCGCAGCGCAGGGAACAAGACTTCATGCACAGGTCGATTGTGGCTGGCCAGATAGACCACGAACGCTCGACGGATACCGGGCGTGATGCCCTCATGTACATACAATTGCATCACGTCGAAGAGATCGCGCGGATGCTGCCGGTCCAACGCGGCGGCGAGTTTGCCGCCGTAAAGATCTTCCAGGGATACGACTGGCATTTCAAGGTCGGCTGTAGAGTGTCACGCGCGCTAGAAGAGAGTGATGCAGGGTTGACCGGATGCACGGTGCCACGCATCACGAAGTTGACTTCGACTTTGATCTCGATGTCACCGCGTCGCGCCAAGAGCTTGGTTTCGCCGGCGCCCGTCGCGGTAACCGTGCGAACCTTAAAGCCGCGAACGGTCAGGCGCTCGGCCGCTTGACGGATGGCTTCATTGATCCGAGCGAGTGCTTGAGTTCGCGGAGTTTTGTAGTCGGGAAAAACAAGATCAAGGTCGACTGACAAGCGCGGCATATCGCGCACGAATAGATTGATAGCGGTACCGCCCTTGAGGGCGAACTCACCGCCCTGAAATACGAGAGGCGCGACCTGAGTCAGGAGCCGCGCCGTATCGAGGTAGACCTGATTCATGGCTTGAGCACCAGCAAACCGTCTTTCGATCGTGAGACCCACGGCCGACTGCTGCCGGTGGGGAGCTCGCGGGGTTTGAGTGTTGCGGCCCAAGGCAGAGAGAGCTCGCGTCCAAATTGTAGGCAGAGCCGCACGGTCTTGACGCTTGTACACTGCTTCAGCAGTTCTTCCAGGACATCGGCGCGCAGGGTGTACGCGCCTTCGGTGAGTTCGCGAGCTTCCTGCAATGATTGACGTACTCCCACGTCACTCAATAGCTCCAACAGTGCACGCTCGGGCGCCGACACGCTGGGCGCATCCGCGCGCTTCTCGAAAGGGGTAACGTGCAAGAGTGCGCTCGGCTCTTCCTCGAAGAGGCGCTTGCGGTGGTACTCAGCGGGGAATCGCTGCAAGAACCAATCGGGCAGACGCGCCGCGGCCCAGCCGTACAGATGGAGCGTGGATTGCTGCGCGACGTACTGGCGTACGCCAACCCATTCCAGAGCGGACTTGCCGCCGACGTGCAGTCCTGCGACATTTTGCTCAAGTAGGCGCAGGCTGGGATTCAGGAGCAGTGAATCGCCCGGCCGCACAAATACGCCGCGCGCCAACCGATTAAGCCAGCCGGCACGGACGTAGTGCACGGCAAGGTCCGCCGATATCCTCAGCCTGCCCAGATCCCCCGAGGTAAGTGGAGTGCCTGGTGCCAGATGGGTGTAAAGTGCGTTTAGCTTGTTTCTGCCAGTCGTAGCCATACTACGATAATACTATCTTTTCTAAAGCAGAAATGATTTTATATTGTTGCCGTTATCGTAGTCAAACTACGATAACGGAGATTAAACAAAATGAGGCGGGCCTTGGACGCTCGCCCTAATATGACCGAGACGGTGGGAACTTTGCGTGGAATATTCCCGAGCTGTATCTATACGAATCAGCTACTTATCTGTGCGTAACTGGACAAAGTATTCCACATTTGCACCTAAAAAATACTATATAATTCAGTTACTTGTAGTGTTATGGCCCCCGGGCTGAAAATCCGCGTGTCGGGGGGGCAATTCCCTCCATGACTATCAATAAAAGCAATATGGCACGATATTCTTTTAATCTATCCTCTATGGAATATCAACACGACCCTGGAATAAATGTCCTTTCAAATCAATGAAATTAACCCGAAGCACATTTTAGGCAACAAATTTCTGTCCGTTTGCTCGAGAGATTTCGACGCGGAGCGACCTGAGCGTTATGGCATACTATGCCAATACGCGCTCCGCGCTGGAATTACCAAATGCCCACAAGAAACGTCGTTCTAACGGACTATCAGGCCGAGCTCGTGGAGCGCCTTGTCACTTCAGGCCGTTATCAAAACGCTAGCGAAGTGCTGCGCGAAGGGTTGAGGCTGGTCGAGGATCAGGAAGCGGAAGCCAAGGCGCGAATTAAGGCCCTGCGCGATGCCGCGCGAATAGGGATCGCGGACATTGAAGCGGGAAGGTATCGGACGTTCAATTCACCAGCGGATCTGAATCTCCACTTGGGATCGCTGATAGATAACGCGCTGGCCCTTAAGCGCAACGACACGAGTGGTGAATGACCACGGAGGTACATCCGTGGACAGTGCGACTCACCGCAACCGCCGAATCCGATTTCCAGGGCATCATCGCGTGGACATTGGAGCAGTTCGGCGATCGGCAGGCGCGTATCTATGCCGAGACCATCTTGGCTAGTCTCGTTGCACTCACCGACGGACCAACGACAGTCGGCTCTAAAGTTCGTAGCGAGATCGGAAGGGGACTGTTTACATTGCATGTAGCTCGCGGCGGTCGCAAGGGCAGGCACTTCGTTTTATTCCGGATCGGACGTGGTAGCGGACAGCGCCAGGTCGAGGTTCTTCGACTGCTTCACGACGCGATGGATCTCGACACTCAGGCTTTTGATGAGTGAGAACCGATCAGCGAAATCGCGCAACAGCGATTGTTCAGCACACCGCCGACTAGACAGCGTCGTCCGCCAGGCCTCGGTTCCTTAGTGGTTAGGCAAAATGTGAAGGAGTGAGCAGTCGCATGGGTGTGATTGCGAGAGTATAAAGAGCATGGGGCCGGATCAGCCCCGTCCGAAGCGTCTAGCTACCGCAGCAACCGTTCCAGGCATTCACCTGTTCGGCAAATTTCTTTGGGTTGCGCGCGGCAAGTTGACGCAGGTTTGTCATTTTCCAGCGGATGGCGGGAAGCTGTTCCAAGTGAGGAACCGCAAGTAGCCCCCGCTCGGGCGCGTTACCGACCATGGAAAGCAGGAATCTACGTTCCTTCGCGTCGAGGTTTTCCTGCAGGTCGCGTACCAATCGCTCACGCGTCGCCAGTAGCGCCGCAATGTCGACTGGCGTGGCCATCATCCCTTTGAACGTGCGCTCGAAATCGAAGTTGATATCGCGTAGTACCGGAGATAGTACCTCGTGGACTGGGCGGTTATGACTCGCTAAATGGACTACGAACGCGCGACGAATTGCGGGAGTGATGCCTTCATTCTCGTATAATTGCATTACATCGAAGAGGTCGCGCGGATGTTGTCGATCGAGCGCGGCGACCAGCAATGTGGTTTCGCCGGCATTTTTAGTGCGGACGGTCCTGACCTGAAAGCCACGGACATTCAGGCGGTCCGCGGCTTGCCTTATCGCCTCATTGATCCGCGCAAGTGCTGGGGCTCGGGGAAGAGTATGGTCGGGGAACACAAGATCAAGATCCACCGACAGACCGGGCATGTCGCGAACGAATAGGTTGATGGCGGTGCCGCCTTTGAGCGCAAACGTATCGTCCTGAAAGACGACGGGTGCCACCTGGGTCAGCATCCGCGCCGTTTCGAGATAAATTGGATTCAAGGTCGTTCCCGAGTTGCAGGCAGAGCCTCACCGTCTTCACGCTCGTGCAATGCTTCAGCAATTTTTCAATGACATCAGCGCGGAGCGTATTGGCGCTTTCGGCGAGTTCGCGCGCCTCCTGTATGGGTTGTCGTACTCCAACTTCACTCAGCATTTCCAGGAGCGCGCGTTCCGGCGCCGACACAAGAGGCGCATCGGGGCGCCTCTCGAAAGGCGCAACCTGCAGCAGGGCGTTTGGTTGCTCATCGAAGAATCGCTTGCGATGATATTCGGCAGGGAATCGTTGTAGAAACCAATCCGGCAACCGTGCCGCCGCCCAGCCGTAGAGGTGGAGGGTCGATTGTTGTGATACGTACTGGCGTATTCCATGCCATTCCAAAGCTGACTTAGCGCCAACATGGAGCTCCGCCACGGTGCGCTCAAGCAAGCGAAGGCTCGGATTCAGCAGTAGCGTGTCGGTCAGTTGAATCGTAACCATGACATAGATTTGGATGGCTAATGGTTGAAACTGCTCGGGAACGTGAACTCAAACGGATCAATGAGCGGTTAGCAGACCTGGCCGCGGAACGCCAAGCGCTCGAGTCGGCTCGAGCGGCGCTCTAGGACGGTTCGGCTGTACATGCTGCGCCGCGGTCGGTGCTTACCCAGCAGGCTACACCGCGCCAAAAGATCGCGATGTTTCGCTCATTGTTTCGTGGCCGAACGGACGTATTTCCGGTGCGTTGGGAGAACAGGTCCTCAGGCAAGTCCGGATATGCGCCGTCCTGTGCCAATGAATGGGTGCGCAGTGTGTGCGACAAGCCCCGAATCAAGTGCGGAGACTGCCGCAACCAGGCGTTCATTGCTGTTTCCGATCTCGTGATCGAGCAGCACTTGCGCGGCGATATCGTTGCAGGCGTCTATCCTCTGTCGCCGGGAAATACGTGCTATTTCGTCGCCGTCGACTTCGATGGGAAGGGCTGGGCCGAGGATTCCGGTATGTTCGTCCATGCCTGTGCCGCGCATCAGGTTCCCCGTAGCGTGAGAGCGCTCACGATCGGGAGCCGGCGCCCATGCATGGATCTTTTTCTCAGAGGCTACATTGGCTTCGCGTGCGCGCCAACTCGCCACCGCATTGATGTCAGTCGCTATGGAACGCCGCCCAGAAATCGGCTTTGAATCATATGATCGATTGTTTCCAAGCCAAGATATGATGCCTCACGGCGGCTTTGGAAACCTTATCGCGTTGCCGCTGCAGCGCGAGGCGCGCGAGCGCGGTCATAGCATCTTCATCGACGATGCATTGAACCCCTATTCGGACCAGTGGGCGTATCTTGCGTCGATTGAGAAGATCGAGCCGGCTGCCCTCGAGTCCCTACTCAGCGTCTTGGCCTCGCGACCACACGGCGTCACGGGCGCGCGGCTGTCTGTAAGCGACGAAAGTTCTTCAACGCCCCGGGCGTTGCCCCAGATTGCAAGTCCGGGCTCCCGTGTGAGCGAACCACTACCCAAGCGGGTTACCTTTACGCTCGCCGACCAGGTCTATATCGACCGAACGGCATTGCCGGCCGCCATGATAACGCGGCTGATGCGCGTGGCGGCCTTTCAGAGCCCAGAGTTCTATCAGGCGCAGGCCGAAGCGACCAGCAACAGGCAGCCGACTCGCTGTTGGCGCATGACTGCGGCGTGCTCGCCGCGACTACTGCCTTCGGCAAGACTGTGCTTGCAATTGCGCTCATTGCCGCGCGCGGCCGCAATGTGCTGATCCTAGTCCACCGTCAGCAATTGCTTGATCAATAGAAGGAGCAGCTGCTGGCATTCCTCGATGTTGTGCCAGCCGCGATAGGCACGTTGGGCGGAGGCAAAAGGAAACTCACTGGCCAAGTCGATGTGGCCCTGATTCAGAGCCTCGTACGCAATCACGAAGTCGATGATTGCGTGGTGAATTATGGGCACCTCATCGTCGACGAATGCCATCATGTGTCGGCAAAGAGCTTCAAAGCGGTAACAAAACGCGTGCGAGCGCGGTATGTGCTCGGGTTATCCGCCACTGTGGCTCGCAAAGATGGGCATCAACCTATCGTCTTCAGGCAGTGCGGCCCTATACGGCACAAGGTTACGGCACGTGCGCAGCTCAATGCACGCGGCGGAGTGCATCGCGCCGAGCAGCGCGAAACCGGATTTACTGCCGATGAGTGGACGGCAGCACGTGTACCAATCGCCTCCGTGTATCGAGCCTTGGCCGAGTCCGGTGTCCGCAACGACCGCATATTCGACGACGTGTTGCGCGCGCTCGAGGACGGGTGCCACCCGCTCGTACTCACGGAGCGACGGGACCACCTGGAGCGCTTGGCCTTGCGATTTCAACCCTTCGTCAAAAAAGTCATCGTGTTTCGGGGCGGCATGTCGGCACGGGAGCGCGACGCTGCGCTCACTACGCTGCGCAGCGCGGAACCAGTGGAACGGCTGGTGCTGGCCACCGGTCGGTACCTGGGCGAGGGCTTCGATTACGCACGCCTCGACACACTTTTCTTAACGCTGCCGATTTCTTGGAAAGGCACGCGGGCGCAATACGTTGCGCAGATTGCGTCGCGAGCATGTCGATAAGCAGGATGTGCTTGTCATCGATTACGTCGAACTTGGCGTTCCCATGTTGGCGCGAATGGCGGCCAAGCGACAGGTGGGATATCGCAATCTGGGGTACGCAGTCAAAGCAGTTGATGCGAGCGCGAGTGAATCCGCCTCCGAGACAAACTTACTTTGAGTGCTAGCGGTAGAGAGTAAGTTTCGCGAAGTTCATCGTGAGACGGGTGTGGCACGACCCTGCACAAAGCTTGCGCGTCGTCGAAAACGCGGTATTATTCAAGCCAAGAAAGCTCGAGCGTACTCGGTCGCTAGCAAGCGAAAATACCCTGTAATTCCCCTGCGTGTTTGACCCGGTGACGTTTTGGGGGCAACTAAATTCTCAAGAAAATAGAAATAGAATCGAAAGAAAATCATAGTCGAGCTATTCCAGAGTCTCCCTGTGTACCCAGGGTACTCCCGAGTTGTCTCTCGTGCGCCGGTGTTGGCTCCCGCATTGGAAAGTCGCGCGCGGCAAGTTGACGAAGGCTTGCCCTTGCTCGCGCGAGATGAGCGAGCCGCGTTCGCGACGTTGTCTGCGCGCGTCGGGAGTATTTCCGACAATCATCTGCGCGGCTGGTTTAGCTATCGCGCATCCAAGTCGGCGCTCAATCAGCTCGTGCGGACCGCGGCGATCGAATTGGCACGCACGTGCAAGCAAGCCGTTTGCGTGGCTTTGCATCCTGGTACCGTGAGCGCACGACTTTCGGAGTCCTTCGCAAAGGCCGGATTGCAGGTACAGACGCCTTCGCAAGCGGCTGCGCAATTAGTTGCCGTGATTGATGCGCTCACGGCGCAACAGACCGGGTTGGTTTTCGATCATCGTGGGGCGCAGATTCCGTTCTGATCTGCATGGAAACTCGGTCGATTACGGCGGCGTCTTGTTGGCGCTGCGGATCAAAACGTCACAACCTTTGCATCTGGTCGAGATGCATGTTGGTGAAATTCTTTCATTCCGCCCAGTGAGCATTTCGCGACCAGCATATCGGCGCGGATCCCGCGTACCTCAGCGCACGGTGTGCAGACAAATATTGACGCTTTTGGATGGGAAAAGACTTCGGCGAATCGTTGCGGAGGACCAAATGGCACCATCTTTTCATACGCGCCTTGCACAGCGACAGTCACTGCGTCGTGAAACAACATGAGCATCACTGAGTCGCCAGCCTGAAGGGCGGACGCGGCGAACAAGAACGGCAGCGAAGCTCTTGTCGTGTCGGTAGCGCCCCAGGTAGAAGTGATCGCGTAATGCATAATGATTTTCCTTCGGCTCCGTTGACATATCCAGGATCGTTCGATGGCGCTTGCGACTTCGAAGTCGCGGCCCGTATTGAGGAGTCAATGCGGGCGATTACTTACAGTGGTGTCGTTTCGCAAAACACAGCGAGCACGCGGTAACTCCGATGTCACGCGAGGACAACTAGGTTCTAAGGAACTCGATCAATATTGACTCGAGGTCAATCGGGCGTTTGCTCGCCCGGTCTGACTTCGACGATGCCTGCTGCTATGCCGCTATCTGAATCCGCCGCGGCATCGCCTTGGCTTGCTTGGGTATCGTTACCCGAAGTACGCCATTCTTACCGCTCGCGTTGACCTTTTCCCCGTCCGCAGTGTCCGGCAAGACAAAGCGTCGATAGAATGTCCCGAGTACACGCTCGTTGCGACAGGCTTGGGCCTCGTCTCCTGCTTTGTCGCAGGGCTTCTCCAATCGTTTACCCGAGAGCACCAGCACGCCGCCATCCAAGGTGAGCTCTACCGTCGAAGGATCAACTCCCGGTAGATCGACATCAAGCTCAAAACGGTCACCATAATCATAGATATCAACCGGCGGAATAAAGTTCGCCGTGGCGGAGCTGCTGTCGTTGTCGACTGAGTTCCCGAACAGCCGATTGATTTCACCCTGTAAGCGCGCGTGCGCGTTGTAGTAATCCTGTCGCGTAACACTCATAGCAATTCCTTCTTCAGTGGTGGCACGGTCCCTCGGCGAGTGCCGAAGGCGCTGATGTTGAGTTGGGGTCCGCTTCAGACAAATCAAGACGTCGAGCCTATCTGTGCGAATAGACACGCAGCGATATCGGAGGCTCAAGCAGAATTTTTGATGAAAGGTGGGCGAACGCACAGACGGCGAACAATTGCGCTCAAGATCTCCCCAGCCTATGCGCTCCGAGCCATTTACTGGCCCGGCGGCGTATCGAACTTTGCCGTCGCACATGCCCCGCGCAGCACTCTCAGCGGAGTCCCTAACGGGGCCGACATTGGCGTTGAGGCAAAGGGAGGTGTCGTGACGCTCGCGGGAACTGTCGGCAGCCTCGCAGAGAAATACGAATCGGAAAGGCGAGCTTCAAAAAGTCGGGCCTAATTCGATGCCGGATACGGCAGGACATCCGTGGGCTCGGGTCATGGAGAAGGTATGGGCGCCCGTTCCTTGGATGTTGGAAGCCGCTAATGTGCTGCAACTCGTGCTGCACAAATATGTGGAGGCGGCCGTTATCGCGGCGCTCCTCATATTCAACGCGGCGATCGGCTATTTTCAGGAACGCAAGGCGCAGGCGACGCTGGCTGCCTTGAAGTCGCGGCTCGCGCTCAATGCATCGGTGGAGTGCGATGGTGACTGGAAGATTATCCCCGCTGCCCAGATCGTTCCGGGAGATCTCGTCAAGCTTTCGTTGGGAGCGGTAGTCGCGGCCGATGTCAAGATCGTCGATGGATCGGTGCTTTTAGACGAGTCGCTGCTGACAGGGGAATCCTTGCCGGTGGAAGCGGGCGCCGGTGCTCAGAGCTATGCGGGTGCGTTGGTACGGCGCGGCGAGACAAGAGCAACGGTCATACAAACCGGAGCGCGCGCCAAATTTGGACGCACCGCCGAACTCGTACGTACCGCGCATGTCGAGAGTGCCCAACAAAAGGCGGTTCTTCGGGTGCTGCGCAATCTTGCCTTGTTCAACGGCGTCATCATCATTGGGCTGCTCGCGTATGCGTTAGTCGCCGGCTTGGGGTGGAGCGAGACGATCTCCTTGGTTCTCACCGCACTGCTCGCGGCCATCCCTGTCGCGCTGCCCGCGACTTTTACGCTCGCGTCTGCATTGGGCGCGCGCGCTCGCCAAGTGTGGGGTCCTGCCCACGCGCTTATCCGCGGTCGATGAGGCGGCCACGATGGATATTTTCTGCTCCGACAAAACCGGCACGCTCACCCGAAATGAATTGTCAGTGGCTTCCGTGAAACCCATGGACGGGAACAACGAGATTTACGTGCTGGCTCTGGCGAGCCTCGCGAGCGCCGAGGGCGGCCAAGACAGGGGCCTATGCCGCGGTGATTGCACTGGCAGAACGCTCAGCGCCAGGCGCCGAGACAGCTGCGGCGCTCGAAAACCAGGGGTATCGTGTGCTTGCTGTGGAGCCGGGCCCGCCAAGCCCCTGCGACTGATTGGGCTGATCGCGTTGAGTGATCCATCTCGCGCTGGCACGAGTGCATTGATCACTGAACTTCGCGGTTTAGGCATCCGCACGCTGATGGTGACCGGTGATGCCCCCGCTACTGCCGCGATAGTCACCAACGCGGTGGGACTGCAGGGCGCGATTTGCCCCCCCAGGGGCGATTCCTCGGGATCTACGCCCAGAGCAATACGTTGTGTTTGCCGGCATCTTTCCGCAAGGCAAGTACGATTTGGTCAGAATACCCATCACACGGTCGGGATGTGCGGCGACGGTGCCAACGATGCACCAGCCCTGCGTCAAGCACAGATCGGCATCGCCGTGTCGACCGCTACCGATGTGGCGAAGTCTGCCGCCGGAATTGTCTTGACGAAACCGGGCCTGGAGGGCGTCGTGGCGGCTGTAAAGGAGGGGCGTTCGACTTATCAGCGCATTCTGACCTACACCCTCAATTCGGTAACCAAGAAGTTCGTCAACGTTCTCTTTTTGCTGATCGCACTGAATCGCCAAGATGCTGGGAGTGCGCCGTGAGGGGGTCACCGAGGCCGCTGGCCGCTTGGATAAAGCGGGGCTAATCACTTACCAGCCGGGTCGGATCACCGTGCTCGATCGACGAGGCCTAGAGAAGCGGACCTGCGAACGTTACGGCGTCGTCAAAAAAGTACGACCGCCTATTACCCTCAACGATGGCGATCTAGACTCATCGCCCTAAGGGCGCGCTCTACGTCTCAGCGCGTTCGACGCATACTTCGGTGCAATTCCCGGGCAAGTGCAGATCAGGGCGCGGAGGTCGAGCATGTTGTGAGCAAAAATCCGCACGAGGTACGATCCTCCGCCCCCAAGCCAGCTGACGTCAGTGGATCAAAGCAAAGCCACGATCATGAATCCCGAAAAGAACGTGGGTGGGAGATTGGCGATGACTGAAATGCCATCCGTATCATTGCGCTCTCACAAAACAATCCCGTCCAACACGGCGATTCACAAAAATCAATGATTCCATGAATATTGCGGGATCGGGTCAAGGAGAATCTATGTTTCAGGCACTTGGTGCGAATGCGCAAACTTCTTCTTGAGATCGAAGCGCGTGCCCATCATGGACCACGGCAATCGTCTGTACGATAGCGCGCATAGCAAATACCTATTTACCGGGCCCGATTACGCAAAGATCCGTATTTTCATGACGATTCGTCGGGCGTAACCTTTACCACAGCACACAACCGGAGAATTGCAATGACCATCTCGCTGCATCAGTCACCATTCCGTCTCTCGCTGTTATCCGCCAGCCTCGCGCTCACGCTGGGCGTGGCTGCGCCAGGGGTGGTCTTTGCCGACGAGCCGGTACCTGAAGCGCACAGCAAGAGCGTCGGTGCAGCGATCGACGATACGGTCATCACCGCTAAAGTGAAGACGAAGTTGATGAATGCTCAGGCACTTGGCCATTCCGATATCGACGTGACGACCACTAACGGTGTGGTGACGCTCGAAGGGTCGGCGACCAGCGACAAAGCCAAATCATTAGCTGAGTCGACAGCGCTATCGGTGGAGGGCGTGAAGAGCGTCGACAACAATCTCAAAACACCCAGCAGCAGCAAAACGGTCGACCATACTAAGCGCGCCGTTTCCGACAGCTGGATTACCACCAAGGTGAAGTCCGAGATACTCGCCGACAGTCTTAGTAAGGGATTTGACGTCAATGTGGAAACCGTGCACGGCGTTGTAGTGTTGAAGGGATCCTTGGCAAGTCAAGGTGCCATCAATCACGTTAAGAACATCGCCGAGAAGGTGGAGGGCGTCAAGAGCGTCGACGCGTCGGGACTTAGCGTCTCGAGTAAATGAGTCGAGTTGCGAAATGGTCCGTTACGGGTAGCAAGGAGCGCTCATGTCTTTAGGTACTATTCTGCTGGTCGTGCTGATATTAATGCTGGTCGGGGTCATTCTGGGGCTACTATCCGAGCGGTTTGCTTGGGGTGGTCGTAATTGTATTGGTTATTTTGCTGCTCACAGGGCGTCTCTAACGTGCCCTCCCTGAACCGACTGTGGGCAGCAAGTGAGCAAACCATGGCGTTCGGGCTGCCGCAAACCGCCACAAGCCGTTTCCCCGAACAAAACCAATTGTTGTTCGCGCTTCCCGACGAGGCGCGCGAGCTTATCTATCCTCATCTCGACGCGGTTGAACTCAGGCGCGGCGACGTTTTGTACGAGTCATGCGCAAGGCCTCGGTACATCTATTTTCCTACGACTTCGATTGTGTGGCTGCAGTACACACTGGATGATGGGGCGTCAACCGAGATCGCGATGGTGGGGAAGGATGGCCTAGTAGGCTATCCATTGATCATGGGCGGCGACAGCAGTCCGCATTGCGCCGTTGTTCGAAACGCGGGGCGCGCATACCGTTTCAAAGGGCAAATGCTTCAGGAGGCATTCAGCCGCTCAGCACCCCTGAGGTTACTGCTGCTGCGTTATATGCAGTCTCTGTTTACCCAAATCGCGCAGAAGGCCCTGTGCAATCGACATCATTCAGTTCAACAGCGACTTTGTCGGTGGCTTCTTCTCAACGTGGATCGGCTGCCCCCGCACGATGCGACGATAACTCAAGAGATGATCGCTGGCATGCTGGGTGTGCGGCGTGAAAGCGTTACTGAGGCGGCAGGCCATTTGCAGGCCGTCAGCGCGATTCAATATCACCGCGGGCGCATCACGGTACTCGATTGATCACGGCTGGAGGAACTCGCTTGTGAGTGCTACGCGGCGATCAAGCGCATCTCGCTCGGGCTATCCGCAACGGAAAGCTGGATCTTCAATTGAGCGGAGAACCAATGTGAAAGGCTTCGTGCAAAACATCGAGGACGTCGCTGTCAAGAATTTGGAGTTTCGTCGAGTTCTCTACACGGCAAAGAACTGTCAGCTGGTCGTCATGTCGCTGGAACCCAAGGCCGATATCGGCATGGAGGTTCACAAGCTCGATCAATTCTTTCGGGTAGAGGCGGGGACCGGTGAGGCTGTGCTTGATGGAGTGCGTACGGCGATTCGTGCAGGCTTCGCGGTGCTCGTTCCTGCCGGCACGAATCACAACATCATCAACACGGGCAGCGTTCCGTTGAAGCTCTATACCATCTATGCACCGCCGAATCATCGGGACGCGGTTGTTCACCATACCCGCGCAGACGCGGACGCGGACAATGAGCACTTTGACGGCAAGACGACGGAATAGGGGAATGACCGCTTCGCCCGGTTTGAACGGCGCGTGTCGGGGGTTCTCTCCCTGCATTACACCTTGACGACCCAGCGCGCCCTTGTACGCCTGAATTTCCTCGCGTATACGAGCTGGGTTTACCGCGTGCTGCGACGTCCCGTCACGAGCGCCTATATGGACGCCCACCAGGACACGAGTTATTGAGGATAAGCCATCTACCTAAGCCAATCGGCGATCGCCGTCGCGTCCCATTCTTGAACGATAGGCGGGTTGACGCTTAAATTGCTATAGCGAATCCACGCCGGCCGTACCCGCCAGTAAACGAGGCCCGGCCCGGTCAGGCGCGTCGGACCGTCTGGATACCGGTTGAAATAGGTCGCCTGCACTTCGGGCAGTTCGGCTTCGGCGGGAAGCTCAGCCAGGCCCTCGTATTGCACGGTGCGATCATGCTCCCAGCCGATGACGAAGGCGACGCGGGGGTTCTTCAGGAGATTCTGGTGCTTGCGCGGCTGCGTCACCGTGTCGAAAAGCAATTCGTATAGGTCCGTAATGGCAACTGCAATGACGGCCGCTTGGGGCGCCCCATCGCGCGCCACGCTCGCCTCGATCGCCCAGGGCTGGCCGCGCATGTAGGACAGCAACTCGCCCGGGATCAGGGGATGATGTTTCTCCGCCACGCGAGCATTGTGTCTGAAAGCGTCTCCATCGACATTCTTCGTAAGGGAGAGCTGTCCAAACCCGGTGCTGGCGGAACATTTACCGTGGGAGATTGATTGTCGCGTCGAGTCACGATGACTAATTTCCGCCCAAACCGGTCGCTTGCGTAAACACGCGGGGGTATCCGCCCGATGAGGATTTGCAGGCCCGGCAGCGTAACCGCAGTAGTTTGCTGAGAGCAGTCCAACCCACGGCGGGGCGGTTCTCGCAAGTTTGGTGTCTAGTTGCGCCTTATGACTTTTGATGACCTTGACGGTTTGCCGCGTGGCTTTCGGGCCGACGGCTGACAAAACGAGGTGTACAGCACTTCCATTACCTTCAGCGCCGGCCCTGGCGCGATCTTGTAGTAAATGGTTTGGCTCTGGCGCGTGGTAATCACCAGGCCGGCATCCCGCAAAATCCCCAAATGCTGCGAAAGGGCGGACTGACTCAACGGTACGCGCTCATTGATCTGGCCGACTGAGAGTTCGGAGTCCAAGAGTGCGCACAGGACTAGCAGCCGCTGGTCGTTTGCCAGCGCCTTCAAGAAGGCAGCGGCTTCCGCGGCGTGATCCCGCACTGCAGCCATCATCGCTGAGACCGCCAATCGATCGCCACCCAGTGTATCCGAGACCATAACTTCCCCTGTCCTATCGACCAGGTCGAATGGTACAGCAATTTCTAAATCATTGGTTGCTAAATTAGCAAACAGCGATATAATGCGTGCCGTTAGAGCGATAAATCCATTGTTGATTGGAGAATTGCCATGAGCATCGAGCGCTGGGTAATGAGATTTGCGGGCACCGTGGTCATTGCGAGCCTCCTATTGGCTCACTTCGTGAGCCCGAACTGGTTGTGGCTCACTGCCTTTGTGGGCGCCAACCTGTTCCAGTCCTCCTTTACCGGGTTCTGCCCGCTCGCGATCGTACTGAAGCGCTTGGGCTATCAGACCGGTCATGCCTTTTAGAACTCCGTACCAAATCCCGAACGCACTCCCGTGGCGGAGTTGCCTGGGTCTATCCGTTCTTGGATGCGGGCTTCTTCTTGCGGGTTGCGGCGCCAAGTCTCCATCTAGGATCGCCACGGCGGCGACGACTCTTGCTAGCGTCGTCGTGCAGCCTGTAAAAATGCCCCTTGAGCGGATCGTCTATGGAACAATCGAGGCGGTAAATCAGGCGACCGTGTCCGCCCAGACCAGCGGTCGCGTCGCCGAGATCCTCTACGACGTGAACGACGTGGTACCGGCAGGGGCGGTCATAGTCCGTCTCAAGGGCACGCAGCAAAGGGCCGGATTGCAGGGCGCAGAAGCCGCGGTCACCGAAGCCCGGGCACGGAGTGGCGAGGCCGCCGCCAGTTACCAGCGAATCGCAGATTTGTACCAGCGCCGTGTCGTCACCAAGGCGCAGCTCGATCAGGCGACTGCCAATCGGGACGCGGCGGCCGCGCGTCTGGCGGCCGCGGAAGCAGGCCGTACCGCCGCGAACGAAGGAGTCGGTTATACCGAGGTTCGCGCCCCTTACGGCGGCGTCGTCACCAAACGCCTCGTGGAAGTAGGCGAATCGGTCAGCCCCGGTACCCCGTTGATGACCGGTCTGTCACTACGCGACTTGCGCGTGAACACGAACGTCCCTGAAGGCATCGCAATGCAGGTTCGGCGACTCAAGCAGGCCGCCGTGTACTTGGACAATAAACGCACAGCGGCGACGAAAATCACGATCTTCCCGGAGGCTGCCACGCCCTCCAGCACCTTTCGAGCGCGTCTGGACTTACCGGCCGGTGCGCTCGATCTATCCCCGGGTATGTACGTCAAAGTAGGCCTGGTGATCGGGGAAACGGATCAGCTCCTCATTCCCGCATCTGCGATGATCGAGCACAGCGAAGTCACCGGCGTCTATGTCATCGATGCCGGGGGCCAATTGTCATTAAGGTACGTGCGACCTGGACACGCGGTAGGGGACAAACTGGAGATCCTGGCAGGACTCGCTGCCGGTGAGCGTATTGCGCTCGACCCTATCGCGGCGAGCGCCGAAATCGCTGCGGTCGGACATGCTCCGTGAAGAATCTGGGCCTGAGCGGTCGGCTCGCACGATTCTTTCTCGAAAATCAGCTGACTCCGTTGCTCGCCCTCACCGCGCTCCTCATGGGCGTGTTCGCCGTGATGGTGACACCGCGGGAAGAAGAACCGCAGATAGATGTCACGTTTGCAAATATCTTGATTCCCTTTCCAGGCGCCAGCGCCGAGCAGGTGGAGAATCTCGTCGCGACGCCCATGGAGAAGGTGCTGGGGGAAATTTCGGGCGTCAAACATATCTATTCGGCGTCGAGGGCCGGCCTCGCCGTGCTTACCGTTCAGTACGAGGTGGGCATTCACCGCAATGATGCGATCGTGCGCCTCTACAACGCAGTGTATTCGAATCAGGACTGGCGGCCGCCCGGCGTCGGCATCCTCCAGCCGCTGATCAAGCCCAAAGGAATTGACGATGTCCCCATCGTGACCCTCACGCTGTGGAGCCGCAATCCAGCGCTGGGCGGTCACGAATTGGGACAAATCGCCCGTGCCATTGAGAGCGAAATCAAGCGAGTCCCCGGTACGCGCAATGTCTACTCGGTGGGCGACTCGGATCCGGTCATTCATGTGGATTTGGACCCCAGCCGTCTCGCAGCGGCCGGCCTCACCGCCAGGGACTTGATTGCCGCCCTACAGGCCGCAAACCTCGTGCGCCAAGCGGGCGCCGTCGTCGACGGCAATCGGTTGGCACCCGTCCAGGCGGGACAGTTCCTCGCCAATCGTGATGAGATCGGCCGTCTCATCGTGTCAGCCAAGGATGGAAGGCCTATTTATCTGGACGACGTGGCGACGGTCACGGATGCGCCGCAGACGCCGACCCGCTACGCTTGGTTCGGCTCGGGGGCCGCGTCTAAGGCCGGCATCTCGCCGGTTGTGCAGGCGCCGGCCGTCACGCTCGCGATCGCCAAAAAACCGGGTACGAACGCGATTGATGTTGCCTCCGCCGTCATCAGCCGCGTCGAGCAGTTGAAGGGCATAACGATTCCGACCGGAGTCGAAGTCACTGTGACCCGCAACTACGGCGTCACGGCGAATGACAAGGCCACGAAGCTCATCGAAAAGCTGCTGTTCGCGACGACGTCCGTCGTGCTTCTCGTGCTGCTCGCCGTGGGCAAGCGCGAAGCGGCGGTGGTCGGGACAGCGGTCATTGTCACCTTGTCGGCAACTTTGTTCGCGTCGTGGGCGTGGGGCTTCACCATCAATCGGGTGTCATTGTTTGCGCTGATTTTCTCGATCGGCATCCTGGTCGATGACGCCATCGTGATCGTCGAGAACGTGCATCGGCACTTGGCGATAGATAAGGGTTCCATCACCGACATTATTCCGATCGCCGTCGACGAAGTGGGCGGCCCCACGATCCTCGCCACTTTCACCGTCATCGCCGCACTCCTGCCGATGGCCTTCGTCTCAGGGCTCATGGGTCCGTACATGAGCCCCATCCCAATCAACGCCAGCATGGGCATGCTGATCTCCTTAGGCATCGCCCTCATCTTTACACCGTGGATGTGCCGCAAGCTGTTCTCGAGCCAGGGCGAAAGCCACCTCGCAGAGTCGAAGGTCGAGGGCAAGCTTCATCGCTGGTTCGAGCATCTGATGGCGCCGTTTCTCACCGGCGATCTCGCGCAACGCCGCCGGCATCGTCTGTATCTCGGCACGTTGGCGGCCATTGTCCTCGCGGTGCTCCTCGGCGTGTTCAAGCTGGTGGTGCTGAAGATGCTGCCGTTTGACAACAAGTCAGAGTTTCAAGTGGTCGTGAACATGCCGGAGGGTACGCCCGTCGAGGATACCGCTCGAGTCCTGGCGGCCCTCGCCAAGATCGTCCGGCAGGTACCGGAAGTGACTAACTACCAGGCGTACGCGGGAACCGCGGCGCCCATCAACTTCAATGGCCTGGTTCGCCAATACTATTTGCGTGGCGACAGCAATCAGGGCGATTTGCAGGTCAACCTGGTCGACAAAAGCGACCGGAGCCGCAAGAGCCACGACATCGCGCGCGCCATCCGGCCCGCGCTCGCCGCCGAGGGCAAGCGCTTGGGCGCCGCGTCCGTCCAAGTCGTCGAGGTCCCTCCCGGCCCGCCGGTGCAGGCCCCGCTGGTCGCGGAAGTGTACGGCCCCACGGCCGCCGCGCAGCAGAAAGTGGCCCGGGCGCTGCGCACGATGTTCGATTCGACTCCCGATATCGTGGATACCGACGATACCTTGCCGGCGTCAACACCGCGCTACAGTGTGGCGTTGGACCGAGCGAAAGCGGCGCTGCTCGGGGTGCCGCAGGCGCAGGTGACCGAGGCGCTCGCCGCTGCGCTCGGCGGTGTCGATGCGACCTATGCTCATCTCGGCACGGAACGCGATCCCATCGCAGTGCGCGTGGAACTTGCCCCTTCGGACAAGCAGGGTCTCAACCAGGCACTGTCGCTGCCCGTGCGCTCGACTACCGGCGCTCTGGTTCCCCTATCCGAACTCGTGACGGTGTCCCAATTGCCTTGGGATGGAATGATCTACCACAAGGATCTCTTGCCGGTGGTATTTGTGACCGGCGATATGGCCGGCCGGCTCGACAGCCCGCTGTACGGCATGTTCAGCCTGGTAGCGCAGATCAACCGCTCGCCACCGGGCGGTGAGCCCATCGTGCAGCGATTTATCAGTCCGCCGGATCGATTGAGCGATTTCAGTATCAAGTGGGATGGCGAATGGACCATCACCTACGAAACCTTTCGCGACATGGGTCTCGCTTACGCGGTCGGCCTGGTCTTCATCTATCTTCTCGTCGTGGCGCAGTTTCGTTCGTATGGCGTGCCTCTCATCATCATGGCGCCCATCCCGTTCACCATCATCGGCGTTATGCCGGGCCACGCCTTGCTGGGTGCCAATTTCACGGCCACCTCGATGATCGGCATGATCGCGCTCGCGGGCATCATCGTCCGCAATTCGATCCTGCTGGTTGATTTCATCAATGTGGAGATCGCCGCCGGACAACCGCTGGCTCAAGCCGTGGTTCGCGCAGCATCCATCCGCGCCCGCCCGATCGTACTGACTGGCCTCGCCGCCATGATCGGTGCGTTTTTCATTCTGGATGATCCCATCTTCAACGGCCTCGCGATCTCGTTGATCTTCGGGATCCTCGTCTCGACCGTGCTCACGCTTTTGCTGATTCCATTGCTCTACTTCGGCTATATCCGACGATCACAACACAACGTCGTTCTTCACTAGGAGGGATTCATGGCACATGTCATCGTTATGGGCGCAGGGTTGGGCGGCATTCCGGCAGCATTCGATTTGCGCAAGCATCTTCCCAAGAATCATCGCGTGACGCTGATCGGGGAGCGGCCGTATTTCGAATTCACGCCTTCGAATCCGTGGATCGCGGTGGGCTGGCGAACCACCGCCGACACCCAAGTTACGATGCAAAAGCCGCTGGAGGACAAGGGCATTCAATGGATTGTGAGCACGGTCGACCACATCGACGCCGACCAATCGGCGCTGAAGCTCGCGGATGGTCAAGAACTTCACTATGACTATCTCGTCATTGCCACAGGTCCACGTCTGGCATTCGAAGAAGTACCGGGATTGGGCCCGGATGGCTTCACACAATCCGTATGCAGCCAGGATCACTCTGCGCATGCGTGGACGAAGTATCAGGAGTTCTTGAAAAATCCGGGGCCCATCATCGTAGGCGCTGCGCCCGGAGCGAGCTGCTTCGGTCCCGCCTATGAAACCGCCATGATCCTGGATGCCGACCTACGCAAGCGCAAGCTCCGCGATAAGGTTCCCATGACTTACGTGACCAGCGAGCCATACGTCGGGCATATGGGCTTGGGAGGCGTCGGCGATAGTAAGGGACTCATGGAGTCGGAACTGCGTGAGCGTCACATCAAGTGGATTACGAACGCCAAGATCATGTCAGTGACGGCCAACGAAATGACCGTCAACGAATTGGACGAGAACGGCGCCCCGAAAAAGGAGCACAAACTGCCATTTGCGTACTCCGCTGTGATCCCTGCCTTCAAAGGTGTCAACGCCGTGGCGGCCGTGCCCGGGCTGTGTAATCCCCGCGGCTTCGTCCTCATCGACAAGCATCAGCGCAATCCCAAATACCCGAAGATTTTTTCTGTCGGTGTGTGTGTCGCGATACCCCCCGTCGAGGCGACCCCGGTCGCCACGGGGGCACCCAAGACCGGGTATATGATTGAATCCATGGTGTCGGCCACCGCGGCAAACATCGTCGCGGAAAGTGCCGGCAAGCCCGCAACCGCCGAGGCGACATGGAACGCCATTTGTATTGCAGATTTTGGCGACACCGGGGCCGCCTTTGTCGCACTTCCGCAAATCCCTCCCCGCAATGTCACCTGGTCAAAAAAAGGAAAATGGGTGCATCTGGCGAAAGTCGCGTTCGAGAAGTACTTCATGCGCAAAGTCCGAACCGGCTCGCTGACGCCGATTTACGAGACGTTCGTGCTCAAAGCGCTTGGCATCGTGGCGCTGAAGAAGCGAGTGAGTTGACCGGCCGAACCCACCATGAGTCCTCGCCAAATCCCTGTTCAAAACCACCCGATCCACCGGGCCACGCGGTGGCTGCTGCTCGCCCTGGCGAGTTGTCCCTGCTTGATCGCGCACGCTGAGTCGCTGAACGACGCTTGGGCAATGGCCATGAATGCCGACGGCACGCTGGCTGCCGCGCGCAGCGAGCGCGAAGCCGCCGAGTCGGACCATACGGCCGCGGCGCGGCAACGGTGGCCGTCCGTCGACGTCACCGGAGGCTATACCGAGTTTCAGCACGCACCGAGTCTGGATATCTCGACGCCGGCGGGCCAGCTGCAAGCGCGCATCTGGAGAAACGACGGTTACGCCATGGCCGGTGCCGACGTGTCAGTGCCGCTCTGGACAGCAGGCCGTATCAGCGGTGGGATTGCCGCCGCCGCCGCCGGTCTCCGGGGCGCCGGTGCGCAAGAGATGCGCAGCGCTGCCGATCTGAAGCTAGCTGTCGCCGAGGCGTACATCGCGGTCTTTCGGGCACGTAAAGCGCTCCAGGTTGCCGAATCGAACGTCATGAGCCTGGGGGCCCATGTGGATGCCGTACAAGCGATGTACGACAAGGAGTCGGCGCCGCGGTCCGATTTGCTCGCCGCTCAAGTGTCACTCGCCAATGCCACGCAGCAACGACTGCGTGCAGCAAATGCCGTGCATTTGGCCAGCGCCGCTTACAACCGATGGGTGGGTCAGCCGCTTGATCGGACGCCCGATCTGGACGAGCCGTCCAGGCTCCCAGCCGCCGCCACCGATTCTCTCGACCAATTGGTCACAAGCGCATTGGATCGCCGCCCCGAACTTGCCGCCATCAGCGCCCAACAGGAGTCCTTGGAACAAATGGCACGCACCGAGCGGGCCCAAAGCCTCCCGCAGATCGCGTTACATGCAGGGTACTACCACCTCGACAATCAAATTTTAGACCGCGAGAACTTTGCTTCGGTTGGAATCGGGTTCCAGTGGCGGCTCTTCGACAGCGGTCAAGTGGCCGCGCGCACGAGTGCCCTGCGCAGCCGCGCTCATGCCGCAGCGCTCAGGGCCGCCGACCTCAAGTCGTTGGTCAGGCTCGAAGTCGAGACAGCTTTTTACAATCGAGACGAAGCCCTGGCCCGCGTCCGAGCGGCGGCCGGTGGGGTCGCTCAAGCAGAGGAGAACGTCCGTATCGCCAAAGAACTCTATCGCACTGGCTTAGGGACCAACAACCAAGTGTTGGATGCAGAGTCTTTGCGGATAATTGCCAATACGAATCGTGATGATGCGGCCTTCGACGTGACTCTGGCTCAATACCGGCTGCGGCGAGCCGCGGGCGAGCTTTAGAGACAGAATCAATCAAGCGACGCCCCATGATCGCAACCCGCATTCCACCACCCGTGTACGCGCTGGCGACCGCCACGCTGATTTGGTTGTTCGATCACGATTTTCCTGACCCGCGACTAATCCCGGCACCCTGGAGCCGGCTCGGGTGGCTGATCATTGCGCTTGGCTTAGGGATCGACGCGTACGCGGTGTTGGCATTCGTCAGGAACCATACGACGATCAACCCAATGAGCCGCACGCCACAAACCAACGGGTGGTTATCGGTCTGAACTCGATCTCGCGCAACCCCCTGTATCTGGGCCTGGTGGTGTCGTTGCGCGGCTGGGTGTTATTGCTCGGGTGCCCAGCGGGTTGTTTGTTGGCATCGGTGTTCGCGCAGGTTTTGGTCGTCGTCCAAATTGAACCGGAGGAGGCGGTGCTTCGCAAACAATTCGGCGCGCGCTATCTCGAGTACTCTCGACGCGTCCAACGCTGGGTAGGTCGATTAAACTCGGCGAAAGCAACCACATTCCTTCTATGACGACTACGTTTGACGGGTAAGACTCGAGTTGGCGAGGGCAGGTAGCGGGGAGCTCCAACTCGGCATGGCGGGAGGTGAGTTTGCGCACCGCAGGATCGTGATTCAGTGGGGGTGCTACTTACCGAGGCCAGTCTCAAGTACGCGGCTCTCTGGCGCACTCATCGGTGCGACGGCGTACAGACACGGAGCACTCACAGGCAGAGGATTGCGATCCACCAAGCGATACAGGCCGCACGGCTAGGAGCCAACATGAGTAAATTGGATACCGAAAAGCGCGATGAGATTCCGGCCAAGCGGTTTGCCTTTCCCCAGGAGCGCAGATTGCCTCTGGAAGATGCCGCACATGTCCGCAATGCCGTCGCACGCTTCGATCAGGTGGCGGACGTCACCGACGCCGAGCGCGACGCAGCATGGAAGAGGATCGAGGCGGCAGCCCTGGAACATGGCATTAAGCTGTCAGAGTCGGGATGGCGGGGACTCGGCAAGACTTCTTCCTGAGCCGAGATGTCTTAACGGATTAAGGATCCGAGGACGGCTTTGCGTACTCGGCAGGACCCCGAACGGCGTGCGGAGCGAGAACTTGGCGGCAGCGCTCGATAAACTCGACGCGCAATCGGCGGCGTCATCGGCGCCGTAGCGAAGGTTTTGCTTGAGTTCCAACCTGTGCACCGCGCCCATCACGAGTTCGATAACGACTAGGCCGAGACCGCCAAGTGTCCAATCCAGCGGCGGTCTCCATGACGAGGCGACTGCCATGACCTCGACACCCATTGGCAAGCCTTGCAGCGGCAATCCACGCGCTTGAGCGTATGGCGTTACAGTCGCCGGATAGTTGTGTATAGATTGTGTATGGATAAGTGTTACGCATGCAATGCTGAGCCATCATTTCGGTGAGTGTTTAATCTAGATCCACGGTTGCCAGCGGCGCGCTTGATCTAGGCTTCGCTGTCACTGGTGAATCGCTCGTTTCGCCGCGCACCAATAACACTGGTATTCCGGCCAGGCGCGCGACCTGTTCGGCGTCGCTGCCGAGGGCGAATCGGCGCAGACCGCGACGTCCATGCGTACCCATGACTATTAGGTCGGCGCCAATCTCTTGCGCGTGACTCACAATTAATTCGACGGCCTGCCCGGCCACCGTTTCTACCAACGTTGCGTGCGGATGTAGGCCATATCTCTTCGCTTCATCGACTGCCTCGGCAAGGACAGCCTTGCTCTTTTCGCGCATCGACTCGATAAACGCGATCCCATTGGAGCCATTAGCATCACGAGCAGTGAGGAGTTCTCGAGGCTGCTGAAAACAATGGCCGACGAGGTTGTGACAGCAAGTATTGCCATGAAACCCCTTTTGAAGACGGCGCTTACAATCGCAAACCGATACAGCGGTGCCTTCTCGTCGAGCAGCTATTCAATAAGAATGATTGGATTTGAAGACTACCAGCACGTCCTCGCGGCCGTGAGAACTCGATTGGAAGTTCATAGGAAAGCGATCGAGGAAGAATGTCGCCGGCTTGGTGGTGACCCAGACTACTTTTCAGGCGTGTCTTTCGGACGGGATGCCATCCACTCTTCTATATCCATCCTGAGCCACCCGGACGCGATCTTGGGGAGGGGAGCCCATTTGGGGAATTCGCCATTGCGTACAAAGTCGTAAATTGACGCCGAGTTCAAGCCTGTAAGCTTCATGACTTGGCCCATGCGCATATAGGGCGACAGGGGTGGCACGACTTCGGACAACTTGTTATCCCTTTCGACAATACGCTCGTCCATAAAGGCTTCAACTTCACTCTCGATCCACGCCGATGTCCTCTCCGACAGTTTGACCTGTTTAGGAAATCGACCCAAACTGCTATACCGAGCAGCGGAATAAAAACGCGATCGGCCATGCCTCCATTCCTCTTTCAAAAAAAGATAGAGAGCGAAAAAATACAATGTGATAAAGCTCAAGGCAACGGAAGCACTCAAATCCGAGGTCAAATCGAGAATGAATTCGCCCAAGCGGAGCGGCTTGAGATCGTTGGAGATGCGGGCCCCGGCCAATGGTGACTCTTGACTGGTCTACAGGTGGACCGAACGCAAAGCCTACTTAAAGTCGACCGATCAGTGTGTCGCCATCACGCAACATGCGGGTTTAGCAACAGTAAAAGGGTTTGTCGCCGACTATCACTAATAGGCACGAAAAGCGCCTGCGCCAGACGGTAATAGGGCCAAGAAGCGGAAGAGGTAACTACTATGGCGCTTACTCGCGATTTCAAGAAGACAGTCGTTGCTCGAAATGAGCGCGAGCCTGCGTTCGCTAGAGCGCTTCTCGACGACGCGGCAACGCTGTTTTTGAGTGGCGAGACAGAGGCGGCACGGTTCATTTTGCGTGATCTCGTGAATGCGACCTTAGGCTTTGAACAGTTGGCCAAGGCAACGGCCACACCGAGCAAGAGCCTTCATCGGATGCTGTCGCCCAAAGGCAATCCAAGCATGGATAACCTGGCGGCGATTTTCGGCGCAGTTAGAAAGCGCCTCAAAGTAGGCCTCAACGCCCACACGATGAATTTGCAGAAAGTGGCGTAACGACCGTGGCGCTCGCCGACATTGATCAGGCGCGAGCACGCAGAGCAATGGACGCGTTCATGCAGAAACGCCGGCCACCACCACACATTCGCCCGAAATTAGATCTTGGGTTCCGCGTTTCCGGGCAAAGCATCGAAATTTTCGAGATCCGTCCTGTCTGGCGGGGGCCTCCCAAGGAGAGGCGCGAATCGCCAGTGGCGAAGGCGACATACGTCAAGACACGTGGGGTTTGGCGCGTGTTCTGGCAGCGTCGCGATTTAAAGTGGCACAGCTACGAACCTAAGCCGGAAGTACAATCCGTGGAAGAATTTACATCCCTCGTATCCAAGGATGCGAATGCTTGCTTCTTTGGATGACTGGTACAGTAATTCCCAACAAACGGATCTTTGTTTTTCTTTGGGTGAAGAGAACACGCATTAATTGCGGGTATTTGTGATTTCGCTGTTGTCAATTTCACAACTTGGTTGGATGGTGGGAGGTCGATAACAAAAACAATAATCAAGGAAATTGTCATGAGTTTAGTGAAACACAGATTTAGGCTACGGGATGGGTCAGTCACAGAGCCAAAGGATTGGTACGCGCGGTTCACGTATAAGGGCAAATCGCATTACTTTTCGACCCGTACGGCGAGACATGTACGACCTCGTCGTTGTTCTCTTGGACACCGGCGCCCAATACAGCGAGGCAGCGAGCCTCTCTTGGAAGGACGTCGATCTAGACAGAAAGACCTGCGATTCAACCGCCGGCGCACAACGATGCGGCCGATGCGATCCATGCCAATAGTGTGAAACCAGTTCTTTCCGAGATTAATCCCGACGATTACAACCTCGTTGTTCATGACAGTAGCCTCCAATTGGGTGGAGCCGCAATATTAGATGAGGTGGGCGCAGACCATCCCATTAAACCGCGGCCTGGTTTGCGAACGAGAGCACGCGACACCGAAGCGATCTTCGGGTTCGTGAAGGTGAACCAGGCCCTCTACCCAGTACGGATTATGTGCCGATTGCTTGAAGTATCTGTGAGCGGCTTTTATGCCTGGGATGAACGTGAGTCGAGCGAACGGGCGCGCACCGATGCCGCACTGACGGTGAAGATTCGCGAGATTCACGATCGTTCCCGGCAAGCGTACGGATCCCGATGATCCACGCGGAGCTTTCGGATGATCATGATATTCACGTGGGAGGTAAACGCGTGGCGCGGCTGATGCGGGCGGCGTACATCCGCGGGGTGTCGGCGCGTCGGGCGGCGGTTTTGGATGTGTACTCGCGCAAGATCGTGGGTTGGGCGATGGCCAACCATCGGCTACAACAGCCACACTAATTGCTGGAAGATCACGAATTTTCTGTTGAAAGAAAGGGAAACCCATCTCGATCTCCGACAGCTGCGTCGTTCCGGTCTCATCCACAAAACACGAGAACAGCGGAGCGGAGGTGACGACCACGGGGAATGAGGCCGAAAACAACGGCGCGCTATTATGCTGCGGGCTCGACAGGCGGCGGGCGCCAATCCTTGGGGCCGATGGCGAGCCACACCCGCGCCGGCATTTGATCGGTCAGTCCATGAAACGCCAGGGCGGAGGTCAGGCAGATGACTCCCTTGGGAACCAGCTTTGACGCCTCGGCGAGGGTGTGATTGCGGTCTACCGGTGCATCCGGCAGCTGATAGAGGCCCCGCGCCAGGCGCGAGATCCTGCCCGCGTGTTCCAGGCGGGTAATCGTGGCGGCGGTGATGCCCGCCCGCTTGAACTCGGACATTCGCATTAGCCCCCTGCGTTGCAGCAGAGCGAGTGCTTTGTCGAGCTGGGTGGCGGCTTTCATTGATACTAATCCTCGGATAAAGCTATATATCTTCCGAGGATCGGTATCAATATGACCCGTTGGATTTGCCAAAAACACCGCAATATGTAGGCTAGACCGCCCACCGGGCACTTCAGGGCTGCGGTCGCGTGTTTCGGTTCGCCGTCGCCACAGGCCGAGCCGAGCGCGATCCTTCCTGGGGATTTGGCTGGCGCGTTGGCGCCGACCACGGAGAAGCATCTCGCGTCGATCACGGATCCGCAGGAGGTTGGCGCTCTACGGCGTGCGATCGACGCTTATGAGGGCTCGTTGTTCGTGCGACCGGGCGAGCTGCGCGCGGCGCAGTGGTCGGAATTCGACTTTGAGAAAGCGGAGTGGCGGATCCCGGCGGAGCGCATGAAGATGCGAGTGCAGCACATCGTGCCGCTGTCGAGGCAGGCAATCGCGGTCCTGAGTAACCTGCAGCAGCTCACCGGTCGGTTTGCACTGGCGTTTCCAGGTATGCGCAGCCGGTTCCGGCCGATGAGTGAAAACACGATCGCTGCTGCGCTTCGCTGGATGGGATACAACGGACAGGATATGACGAGCCACGGATTTCGCAGCATGGCGTCGACGTTGCTCAACGAGCAGGGCTGGAATCGGGATGTGCCGCGCCAGGCGAGAATCCGGGGCGTGAGAGAGCCGGCGCATTGAGCGTGTCCCGTTGCTCGTCGCTAAGGCATACATCGTAGAAAGTCAGTCGGGACTGATTTTCGGGACGAGCAAATGCCTGTGTTAGTAGATGCTGGGTACGTCTCGAACCTACCCCTTGCGGGACAAAGCTCGAGGGCCAAAAGGATAAAAGGTGATGGAAAATGTTGCACACCGCCCTGAGAATTTGACTCGAGCCCTTAAGAGTGCCGCCGTTCTTCTCGCGCTGTTTGGAAAATTTCACGGGCTGCATCGAGATTCATCACCAAAATACCCAGCCCCACCATCAGGTCCGGCCATGCTGAAGGTTTAAGAGCCGTCACCATGCCAGCAACAATGATGGCCACATTGGCAATCGTATCGTTGCGCGCAGAGAGAAACGCGGCCTTAGTGAGGCTGCCTTGAACGTGTCGAACCTTCGCAAGCATCAACGCGCAGCTCAAATTGACAATCAAAGCTCCCGTACCCGTCGCCGTCAGCGGTATAGGCGCGGGAATTCGGCCACTGCCTACGTGTTGCCACGCGGTCCACAGGGTAGCCACCGCCGGTATCAAAAGGACGGCCGCGAGCACCATCCCAAGCTTTGCGCGGTTTCTCGCGCTCCACTCGAGGCCTAGCCAAATTAGCGCGTTGACTGATGCGTCCTCGAGAAAATCGATTGAATCGGCAAACAATGCAACGGACCCGATATGCGTCGCCACGACGAACTCAATGCCAAAATAGCCAAGATTCAAGGCCGCAACGATCACGACAGTTCGTCTTAAGGCGATGATGTCTGCGTTTATCGGACAATTCTCCCGGAGCGGCATCACGTTTTATCCGAGCCGATGCGGTAAACTCGTCCATATCATGCATCGTCTGGTCGCCATTGCATTGCTCCTGCTCACAGTCCTACAGGGCCCGATCTTAAGCTATGCAGCCACGGTCGGAACCAGCGGGGATTTGGTCAGTCGTGCGTGTGGCGAGCACATGCGTGCTGAGAAGAATTGCGATAATTGCTGTCGTCACGGCTCAATGCCTTCCTGCGCCGCGCAGTGTCCGGTCCCCGTAGGGGCGGCGATACCGCTGACGCTTCAATCCTCGGCTCGAGTAGCCGTACGCGGTGTGGTCGTTCGCGACGTCGCCCTCGCACCGTTCGCAGACTTCGATCCCCCTCATCCCCTTCGCCCTCCCATCGTCTGACGCTTCTCTGATCGAGTAAGCATTCGGGCATCCTTTGCCCGCTCGATTCTGTCGCTCTTGAGCGGCAGATCGTCCGATGATTCGGAGAACTTCCATGACTGGATGGGCAAAGACCTGGGTCTTTCTCGTGGTCGGCATTGCGTACCACGCCGCCGGCAGGGTGCAAGCAGCCGACCTCACTGCGCCCGGTGATGCGGATCCTCCGCAGACGCCTCTGAGCGCAGAGGCGTTCACCGCGGCCGTTCTAGAACAGAACGCCAGCCTCGAGGCCATGCGCCAGGCGGTCGTCGCGGCCGTCCAGCAGATCAAACCCGCTGGCGCGCTCGAGGATCCGATGTTGAGCCTGTCGGCTGCGCCCCGCACGTTCGGCAGCGCGACGGGGCCGAGCGGAGACGTTGAGGTGAGCCAGGCGCTGCCGTGGTGGGGAACGCTCGATGCGCGCACGGAAGTGGCCCGGGCCGAGGCCGAGGCGGCGAGTCACGATTTCGACGCGCTGCGACTGCGCCTCGCGGTGCTCGCGCGCGGAGCATTCGCCGACTGGGTATTTGTCCATCGGGCGCTCGAGATCAACGCCGCGAACCTTTCTGTGCTTGGCGAACTGCGCAGCGTCGCGCGGGTGCGCTACACCACCGGCCAGGCGCCGCAGGAGGACATCCTGCAGGCGGATGTTGAGCGAGCGCAGCTGCGCCAGCAAAAAATCGAGTGGGAGCGCAAACGGACGGTTGTGCAGGCACGTATGAATGCGCTCCTCGACGTTGCGCCGCGGACCGAAGTCGCACTGCCGGTTGATCTGCCGACGGCGGTGAGCTTGCCGGCCGAGGAAGTGCTCGAACAGCGCGCTCTCGGACACCCCGAACTCGAGCAGCTTGAAGCGCGGGTACGCGCCGCTCAAGCTCGGGAGCAGCTCGAGGAGAAAAAACGATATCCGCAATTTAGCCTGAGCACCGGCTACAACAATATGTGGTCCGACCCGGCTATGCGGCCCATGGTCGGCGTGTCTGTCAGCATTCCACTGAATCAAGGCAAGTACCGCGCCGCCATCGCCGCGGCGCACGCGCAGGCACGACGCAGCGCCTCGACGCTGGAAGATCAGCAGGCGAGTGTGCGCGCGGATCTGGCGTCCGCCTATGCATCCGTGCTCGAAGCGGCGCAGTCCCTCGCGCTTTATCGCGACGAACTCGTGCCGCTCGCCCGCAACACGCTCGAGGTGGCGCGCACCGAGTACGGCAGCGGTCGCGGCGATTTCCTTAACGTGCTGACCGCCGAGCAGCACCGGCTCGACACCGAGTTAGGACTAGCGCGCATGCAGTCCGAGTACTACCGCGACATCGCGGAGCTCGAGCGCGCGAGTGGCGGCGGGTTGCTCGCGCCGCGTTCTCCCGACTCCTCCTCTTCAGTGCCATGAATTGCTGGATGAGCAAAGGAACAGATCCATGAAGAACTATCGCAGGGCATTCTGGGCGGCGGTTGCCGCAAACGTTGCGCTCCTCGCAATCGTAGGCGTTGTTTGGTGGCACGGCCGAGCGGCGACGCCCACACAGAACGGCGAATCAAGCGCAATCAGTGGATCCATGCCTGCGCCCCACCCGAGCGAACCAACGGCGTCGGCGGAACAGACTAAAACGCCGTTGGCGCCGATGCAAATCTCTGCCCAGCGGCTGCAGAGTATCGCGCTTAAGACCGGCGTCGTGGAGAGCCGATCCGTCGAAGATCAGATTCCGACGACCGGTAATGTCGCGGTGGATGAGACGCGCCTCGCCTACGTTCAAGTACGCTTTTCGGGCTACGTGCAAAAGGTATTCGTCAACGCCACCTACCAATATGTCCGCAAAGGCCAACCGCTGTTCACGATCTATAGCCCGGACCTCGTGTCAACGGAACGCGAATACCTCGTAGCCAAACAGAACCAGCGGCAGATGGCGTCGAGTTCCGATCCCGACGCGCGCGCGGATGCCGCATCTCTCGTCGAGGCAGCGGCGGAGCGCCTCAAACAATGGAACATCCCGCGGCGCGAAATCGCAAGGCTCGAATCAAGCGGTCAGGTGCAGCAGGAGCTCGAGATCGACTCTCCTGTGTCCGGCTATGTCATCGAACGCGAAGCGCTGCCGAACAAGTACGCGCAGCCCGATACGCGCCTCTACACGGTCGCGGATCTCTCCACAATTTGGGTGTTCGCCCAGGTGTTCCAAAACGATCTGGGGCGTCTCAAGGTGGGAGACTCCGCCACGCTTACCGTCGATACCTATCCCGGCCGCACGTTCTCGGGGCGCGTGAATTTCATCTACCCCGAGATCGACATGACGACGCGAACAGCGCGCGTGCGTCTTCAGTTTCCGAACTCGACCCTCGCGCTCTCACCGGGGATGTTCGTCAATGTCTCGCTTAAGGTTCCGATGGGCGAGCACGTGGTCATTCCCGCGGCAGGGGTCCTGCAGTCCGGCACCCGACAGATCGTATTCTTGGATCATGGTGGCGGAAGTCTGGAGCCTCGCGACGTGCAGCTCGGTGCTCGCGTCGGCGATGACTACATCATCCTGAAGGGGCTCACGGCCGGCGGGAGAATCGTCACGTCGGCGAACTTTCTGATCGACTCGGAGAGCCAACTGCAGGCGGCTCTCGGGACTTTCGTCCCGCCACCGCCCGGCGCCGGTGCCGCGGGAACGATGAATGCATCCCAGGCGCAAATCGAACTCTCCACGGAACCCAATCCCCCTCGCAAGGGCGGCAATCTCTTTCGCGTGAAGCTCACCGGCGCCAGCGGCGCAACGCTCGCGGGCGCGCAAGTGACGGCGACTTTCGCCATGCCGGCGATGCCCGCCATGGGCATGGCGGCGATGCGCGTGCCGGTCTCGTTCGAAGACAAAGGCAACGGTGTGTATGAGGGCCAAGGGCAACTGCAAAGCGGGGGCACCTGGCAGGTGGCGATCCTTGTCAAGAAGGGCGATCAAGTCCTCGGAAGCAAGCAGCTCTCCCTGAACGCGACGGGGGGCATGTAAATGATCGCGCGAGTGATTCGCTGGTGCACGCAAAATCTCTTTCTGGTCTTAACGGCGACGTTCGTCATCATCGCCGCGGGAATCTGGTCGATGATGCGCATCCCGCTCGATGCGCTGCCGGACATCTCGGATGTCGAAGTCATCATCCACACCCCCTGGATCGGGGAGCCGCCCAATATCATCGAGGATCAGGTCACCTATCCGATCGTTACGACGTTGCTCGCCGCACCGCACGTGAAAGCCGTGCGCGCGCAAACCATGTTCGGCGATTCCTACGTATTCGTCGTCTTCGAGGATGGCACGGACCTCTATTGGGCGCGCTCGCGGGTGCTTGAGTACATGCAACAAATCGCGGGGCGCCTGCCGACCGGCGTCCACCCCGTGATCGGCCCGGATGCCACCGGGGCCGGCTGGGTCTACGAATACGCGCTCATCGATCACACCCATAAACACAGCTTGGCGGATCTACGGAGCCTGCAGGACTGGTTCGTGCGCTACCAATTGGAGACAGTACCAGGGGTGGCCGAAATCGCCTCGATCGGCGGGTTCGTGCGCCAGTATCAAGTGCAGCTCGATCCGGTCAAGCTCCGGGCGTACGGCATCGCGCTCTCGACCGTGATCGAGCGGGTGCGCGCGAGCACCAACGAAGTCGGTGGACGTTTGCTCGAGCTTGGGGGGGCGGAATACATGATCCGGGGCTTAGGCTACTTCCGTTCGCTCGATGATTTGTCCAATGTGCCGGTAGCGACGAAGAACGGTACGCCGGTGTTGGTGCGCGATTTGGGCACGGTCGCCTTCGGTCCCGATATTCGCCGCGGAGTCGCCGAATGGCAGGGAGAGGGTGAGACGGTCGGTGGCATCGTCGTCATGCGCTACGGAATGAACGCACTTCAGGTGATTCGCGGCGTGAAGGCCAAGATCGCCGAGGTCGAACGCTCTCTGCCCCCAGGCGTTGAAATCCGTGCAGGCTACGACCGTTCCGGGCTGATCGAGGCATCGATTCACACCCTGGAGCGCGATTTGATCGAGGAGACGATCGTCGTGAGCCTCGTCATCATCATTTTCTTGTGGCATCTGCGTTCGGCGCTAATTCCGATTCTCACCATTCCCATCGCCGTCCTCGCGGCGTTCATTCCCATGTACTACCTGCATATTTCAAGCAATATCATGTCGCTCGGCGGGATCGCACTCGCGATTGGCGTGCTCGTGGATGCCGCCATCGTCATGGTGGAAAACGGCTACCGGCATCTGGCGGAAGGCCCGCAGGTAGCGGGGAAGGAACGCCGTCAGGTGTTGCTCGGAGCAGCCCAACAAGTCGCACCGGCACTTTTCTTTTCGCTCTTGATTATCATCGTCTCGTTTCTGCCGGTCTTCCTGCTCGGGGCGCAAGAAGGACGGCTGTTCGGACCGCTCGCGTGGACCAAGACCCTTGCAATCGCCTGCTCCTCCATTCTGGCGATTACCTTGGTGCCCGTTCTCATGCCCTTATTTATTCGCGGGCGGCTTCGTCCCGAAGCTAAAAATCCGATCTCGCGCGTCACTCAAGCGATCTATCTTCCCGTGCTGCGTCTGTGCCTGCGGTTTCGAAAGACAACACTGCTCGTTGCGGTGATCTGTCTGGCGCTCACGGTGCCGCTCACCTCGCGCATCGGCAGCCAGTTCATGCCGCCGCTCTTCGAAGGCTCCGCGCTCTACATGCCAACCGCACTGCCCGGCATCTCCATCACGCAGGCCTCGCAATTGCTCCAGGAGCAGGATCGGATCATTCGCACCTTCCCGGAAGTCGAGACGGTCTTTGGGACCGTGGGCCGCTCCGATAGCGCAACCGACAATGCCCCGCTTGATATGTACGACACGACCATCATGCTGAAACCGTTGAGCCAGTGGCCGGTCGGCATGACCTACGATCGGTTAATTCAGGAGATGGATACGAAACTGCAGTTCCCCGGTCTCACCAATACCTGGACCATGCCGGTGGAAAATCGCCTCGATATGGAGCTCACCGGCATCAAAACGCCTGTCGGCATGAAGATTCAGGGACCGAGTCTCGAAGGGATTCAGCGCATCGGCGCCCAGATCAGCTCTCTGCTCTCCGGGCGCCAAGATGTGCAGTCGGTGTTTGCCGAGCGCGTCGCCGAAGGCTTCTATATCAACATCGCAGTGAATCGGCCGGTCGCGGCACGCTATGGCTTGGACGTCGGAGACGTGCAACGAGCCATTGAATCAGGCATCGGTGGCGAGAACATCGCGGAGAACGTCGAGGGGCGGGAACGCTACCCCGTCAGCGTTCGCTACAATCGCGACTTCCGCGACGATATTCCCGCCCTCAATCGCGTGGTGATCGCAACGCCCACGGGCGCCCAGATTCCGATCGGCGAGCTCGCGACAATCTCCTTCTCCCGCGGGCCCTCGATGATTCGCGACGAGGAGGCTCAACTGACGGGATATGTCTTCTTCAACCTAACTACCGCCGACTACGGCGGCTTCGTGACGCGTGCCGATCGGCTGCTGCACGAAAAGCTGAGTCTGCCCGCCGGTTACACCTACAGCTGGTCCGGCGAATACGAGTTCGAGCAGCACGCCAAGAAGCGCCTGGAGCTCATCCTACCTATCGTTTTTTTCGCGATCTTTCTCCTCCTGTATTTGGTCTTCCACTCGGTCGCCGAAGCGGCGATGCTGTTTTTCCCAGCCTTCTTCGCGCTCATTGGCGGACTGCTGCTACAGTGGCTCTTGGGTTATAACTTCAGCGTCGCCGTCGCCGTGGGCTACATTGCGCTGTTCGGCATCGCGGTCGAAACGGCGGTCGTGATGGTCGTATATCTGCATGCGGCACTGGATCTGCGCTTAGCGCAGGAACGCCCATTGACGCACGAGGACATCGAGGCGGCGACCATCGAAGGCGCGGTGTTGCGCTTGCGGCCCAAGCTGATGACCGTGTTCGCCGTCATCGGCGGCCTCGGGCCACTGCTGTGGGAATCGGGCATCAGCTCGGATGTGATGAAACCGATTGCTGCGCCGATCGTGGGCGGCATGGTCACCTCCACCCTCGCCGTCATGATTCTTGTGCCGATCCTATTCACCGCGTTGAAGCAACGGGCGTTGCGTCGTGGCACGCTGCAAGCTTCGCGAACCACCCGATGATTCACGGGTATTCACTCGGCATCGCATACTGCGATCATAAAATCGCCACTGCCGCGTGCGCATTTATTTCTCTCTGAACACCGCTGTGCTGTGGATTCTGAGATCGGAGTAAATCGGCAACCGGTCGCGGTGCATACTTGCACCATTCAATGCCGGGCGGCTACTCTCGCAACGAATCACGTACGCCGGAATCTTTTCCCAGTGACTTCTTGCGCCCTGTGGCAACATAAATGCTTCAAACCTCGACCGCACGCGCAGCTCCTGATCGATCTTTATCAGCGCACCGCTCAGGCTCAGGCAGATCGCTCTGGCGCTAAATTAAACTGCCGCAGCAGCGGCTTTGGCAGCCACATCGAGAGGCAAGCGCAAGATAAATGTTGTACCTTCGCCTGGGTTACTTTCTACCATGATTGAACCGCCGTGTTTTTTGACGACGACGTCATGGGCTATCGTGAACCCTTGACCGGTACCCTTACCAACCGCTTTGGTCGTAAAGAAAGGATCGAAGATCCAATCGCGAATCCCCGCGGGTATTCCACAGCCGCTGTCTTGGATGCGGATTTCAGCCCAATTCTCAAGACGACGCGTGGAGATGCCGTCGGCGCCCGCTTCGCCACCGCGGAAGGTCTTGATGAAACCAAGGAATTTCTCTCGGTCGCTCGCGTGCAACAGATCCACGAATTCAAGTGCATTGGGGTCGAAGAGCGCGGGTTCCAAGATCATTTTTATCTGTGTACCGATATAAACAGCCCAGCCCGTTTCCCGATCCAGTTCCCAGGGCACCGCGCTGGTATTTTCGATCAGCATTCTGTATTTGTCGCCGCTTGCTTTCAGTTCCATGACGGCAGATTCGAGCAGAACCTGGTGCTGTTCCAACCTCGCTACCATCTCAATTCGAATGGTAATATCGCGAAGAAATTCCACAGAACATTGGGGCGCCGAGCGCCCTTCTCGAACCAGCGCCGTTGTCACTCGAACCCATAATGCGCTGCCCGTGCGTTGCGCGATTTCGGCGATGAACTGCGCTTTACTGCGCGGTTCAGGCTGACGCTTCATCGATCGCAGTGGCTTCGTAACGACGCGGTAGCGCCACACGAAATGTAGTGCCACTGCCGGCGGTGGTCTGCAATTCAACGCTGGCATCAAGGAGCTCGCACAGACGCTTGACAATCGACAGGCCAATGCCCTCGCCCGCCGGGAGAGCCGAAGAGGCCGGTGCAGATTTTGAGGCGAGCGTCGGGGCGGGTTCTGCACTGATGACTGACTCGCCGGACGATGCGGCATTCGTCTCGACATCCTGAGCGCTTGCGGTCGCTTCCTTCAGCACCCGCGCGAGGGGTACGGCATGAACGGGATCGAAGCCAGGACCCGTGTCCTGCACGCAGATGATCCATTGCTCGGTGCCGGGGATCACGTGCTTCTCCCACGTGACCAGCACGCCGCCGCGCTTCGTCACTTTGAGGGCATTGAGCACGAGATTTTGCACGATTCGTCGCACTTTGATGGCATCACCGTCCACCAACAGTGAGGACGGTCCTTCGGTATTCAGAAAGAGACCGCGTTCGGTTGCGACGTTCTGCGTCGCGTCGCAGAACTCTTTCAGTAGTTGCGCGGCATCGAACGGCGCGATGTTTCGCTGCTCCTTTCCCGCTTCCAGGCGCGCCAAATCCATGAGCTCACCCAGCAGTTCCTGCAACGAGGCGACGTTGCGGCGCAGCACTTGCGAGAGGTGCGTGCGTGCTTGATCGGAAGCGGTCTCGCGGGAGAGGAGCGTCGAGGCGCTTGTGATCACGCCGACCGTACCGCGCAGGTCGTGCGCGGCTTCGCGCAGTACCCCCGCACGCTCGCGCTCGAGTTCCTGCAGGTCCTTTAATCCTCGCTCCAGATCGCGCATGCGGCTCTCCGCCTCGGACTGCTGCAGACGCGCATAGCGTGCTGCGCTCTCGCACACGCCGTTTGCACACAACTGCACCAGGGCGACCCGCGCGAGCGGCATCACGGAGGCCTCAAGCGCTGGGTGCTCGTGTGCGAAGCGCTCAAACTCGGTGAGCACGCACAGATGCAGGTGTCCCCACTCGCGCATGGTCTCGCGCTGATCATAACCTTGCTGCCAGCGATGAAGCCCATGCTCGGCGGCATTCTCCCGCTGCTCCTCGCTGGCCTGGCGTTTCTCGCTGACGTTGTGTGCGCGCAGACGATGCTCGAAAGCCTCTAGGACCTGAGGGATGTGGTCATTGAACTGGGTGCGTGAGATCGTCGATGCGGTGGTAAGCCGCGGGTCCTGAGCTACCGCGTCTTGCCAGCACTGCAAAATTCGAGCGCGCGCCGCATCAAGGTGGGCCGCCAGGCTCCGCAATTGTTCTTCGGCTAGCGTCACGTCGAACCTTCTAGTTGATCAGAGCATTGTAGCGTGTCTTTGCGTGGCCGGTGAGGCTAACAAGGCCCTGGTGCTAGCCAGTTTTGGCGGAGAGGGCACGGGGAACCTTTAGATCTGGGGTCAGCTCAGAAACGGAACATAAGGTGCGAATTAGAGCTCTGCGAGATGCGGCGCGAGCTGGGTAGCTCGGGACGGTCGCAAGGGCAGGCACACTTCAGTCGAGCATTCAGCCAGGCATTTGGGCTTGCGCCTAGAGACGTTTTGCGCGGCCGCCAATGAGTTGCCGCATGAAGTATCTGTCGGGAGTTGCCGGGTCAATGAATGCATCGGCGCCAAAAGCCAGTGCGCTTGATTCTCGATAGCTTGCGCACACAAGACTCGTCTGATTCGTGACTATTTGGAATTCGGCTGAAGGGAAGTTTGAGTTTGTATTTCTTACCGGGCTCCGCTCCCGAATGGGATCCGGATGAACTGGTCTGGAGCCAAGTCAAATGCACCGGCACGGCACGACGCCCGCTGCAGCAAGGCGAGAAGCTCGCTCAAGCTAGTTCGATCACGCTTTCAGGCCCGTTCTGTCGCCCATATTCGTGACTGCTGATTAATTGTGTCATGACAGTAGTGTCCCAACGTTAATCGGTGTGTCACGAATGCGGAAGACGAATCCGCAGAACTGTGCAGAAGATGGGGGTAGGTCCGCCGGAGTCGGCCTGCAGGGGTAGGCTCCAAACCACCGTGTGCTGCTGCGTTTAAAAGACGTGGTAGTGAGCAACACGGCAAAAGTCGTCCGGAAGGACGGCAGGTACGTATCGAGAAGGTGAGCGCAAGCGAACCGCTGATTACTCATCGAAAGTGGTAGATGCTGTCGAAACTGGAGGCGCGGTTAACTTCCAGGATCAGCCTGAGAGCAACCTGTTTACTGCGCAGACGACAGCCGGTGTATAGGCGGCACGAGCTCGATACAGGCTTTGGCACGGAACGTGAGAACCTGACCTTTGATGCTAAGAAAAATGACAAATGGCAGACACCATGAGGAAGAATACTGATGCGAAGGTCAGGCACGGAGCCATCCGTATTAGCGTTGAAGCGCCTGTAATGGGCGTGGAGCGAAGGGGTGGCATTATCGAGTCGATGCCATGAGTCAACCTAGCAATAGGGATGAGCCCGTGTCATCGACAAAGTCGTTTGGGATTTCAAAGCACGTAGTATTGGAAGCCTATCGGCGCTTGAATGCCAACCGAGGCGCAGCGGGCATCGACGATGAGTCCATCGAGATGTTCGAGGCTGACCTCAAAAGCAATCTCTATCGGATCTGGAACCGGATGTCGTCCGGGACGTATTTCCCACCTGCGGTCAAGCAGGTCAAGATCGCAAAGAAAAATGGCGGCACGCGAATCGGGACGTCCACTGTCTATGACGGAATCGCCCAGATGGTAGTGAAGCTGACTATCGAGCCTCAGTTGGACGGATTGTTCCCATCCGGACTCGTACGGGTATCGACCCGGAAAATCCGCGAAACAAGCCATCGCCATTACGCGACAGCGCTGCTGGCGTTTCGACTGGGTCGTTGAGTTCGATGTCAAAGGAGCTTTTGACAATCTTGATCGAGATCTCTTGATGAAAGGGTCGTGAAGCGCGATCCGGCCATGCTTGGATTTCACTATGCGCAGCAAAGGCCGTAAGCGTGTGGGCATGGCATCTATTTCCTGAGTTTTAATCGCGCGATCCTTTGTAACGCGGCGCCATTGCCGTGGCTCGGAGAGGATCGATGACGGGACAGAGCGAAGCGGGCACGACGGAAGCGC
>JBDTAV010000084.1:0-7226 GCA_039924385.1 Steroidobacteraceae bacterium | reverse complement strand
ATAACAGCCGTTCGCTGAGGCCGAGCGCACGCGCGAGTTGCTCCAGCCGATCGCGTTCCGGACCGATGCCGACGAGTACGAGTTTCCATTTCCGAGCATTTGATCGCAACAGTTGGAGAGCCCGCAGGAGGAAGGCGTGTCCTTTCTCTTTCGATAATCGGCCGATGGCGAGGACCATCGCTTCGTCGGTATCGATGCCAAGCCGGCTGCGAAATTGCGCACGCTCTGCGGAGGACATAGATGACAAAGCTGCAATCGAGTTGTGCAGTATACGTATTCGGTCGGGCTTTACGCCAAATGCAGCAAGCCGCGGCTCGAATGCTTTGCAGACGGTCACGACGCGATCGGCTGAACGAAGACTCACCCGGTCAACGTTGTTGATTAGCTGTTGTTTGAAGTCCGTGTAGGTGTCTCCGTGATGAAAGGCAAACCACAAGCTCTTTTTCCGCAATTTAGGAAGCAACCTGACCAGCAAATGCGACTTATTATTATGAGTCTGAATGATATCCGGGGCGGATTCTTCCGCGATCTCCCGCATCTGTCTCATCACGCCAGGATCATAGCGAAACCGCTCGCGGATGATGTACAAGTCGGCGCCCGCATCACGTATGGCATCGGTAAAAGCACTGTTCTCCGTTCCAGCGTTTCTCGAGAAGGTGCCTATTCCAATTTTGATGCCGGTTTGCTCGCCCTCTGCGGTACGCAACCAGCGGCAAAAGCCGAGGAGGTTCTTGGCCGGCCCGGTGACCGAATTGGCTTCCATCATCGCGAGTATCCGCAAGGTTGGCGGTTCATTCACGCGTGATAAGCCTCATTCGTCTTCGGTAGCTCGAAACACAGTATATACTTGGAAAAGTGGAAAAACGACGGGATGCCGCCGACTCCAGTCGGAAGAATATGTTGAGATCTGACCCGCATCACGGCAGTCGCCTTTTGAGAGTTGAACGGACAAGATGTGCGGCATAGTCGGATACGCTGGTCGCCCGGGTGCGCTTACGGCGAGTATGCTTGTTGCGATGCGCGATGCCATCGCGCATCGGGGCCCGGACGATTCGGGAATCTGGTCGACTCCCGATGGTTCCGTGGTGCTCGGCCATCGCCGCCTCGCCATCCTCGATTTATCTCCCACCGGCGCGCAGCCCATGGAGAATTCCCGGAGAACGAGCATCGTCGTATTTAACGGCGAGATCTATAATCATGAGGAACTTCGTCGCGAGCTAGCGGCTGGCGGGGTACAGTTCACCGGTCGCAGCGATACGGAAGTCTTACTGGCCGCCTATGACGCATGGGGTGAACGATGCGTCGCGCGGCTGCGTGGGATGTTCGCGTTTGCTATCTATGATCAAACTCAAAGGATTTTATTCCTGGCACGCGATCGCGCTGGCGAAAAGCCTCTGTATTGGGCTGAGCACCGCGGTGGCTTGGTATTTGCATCGGAACTGAAGGCGTTGATGGCGGACTCGGAATTCCCCCGGCGTTTGTCCCCTGAGGGCTTGGCGTATTACCTCAGCTTCGGTTACGTCCCCGGTGATAAGTGCATTCTTAAGGGTGTCCATAAGCTCCCGCCGGCACACTGTCTGAGTTGGTCCCTTGCTGGCGGTGCACCGAAGATAAATCGTTATTGGGACATTCCGCCGGCTCGACCCGATGAAACATCGAGTGTTGATGAATTGACGGACGAGTTGCAGCAGCTGCTGACCGCTGCGGTAAATGAGCAGCTAGTCGCCGACGTGCCACTCGCTGTGCTTCTGAGCGGCGGGGTCGACTCAAGCATTGTTGCGGCTCTCGCGGCGCAAACATCCAAACACCGAGTGCGTACCTTTACCGTCACGCTGCCAAACGATCCGCGACACGATGAAAGTCGCTTTGCGAGATCTGTAGCGCAATACCTAGGTACTGACCATGTCGAACTTCCGCTTGATCAATCGAGCGCTGATCTGCTCCAGAGGCTGGCGGTGCAATTTGACGAGCCGATTGCCGACTCCTCGATGATACCGACATACCTGCTTGCGAAGACCGTAAGCCAGCATTGCAAGGTGGTTGTGGGGGGGGATGGCGGCGATGAGCTGTTCGGCGGCTATCTGTCATATCAAGCCGCGTTGCAACGCGAGCAGTTGCGCGCCAGATTGCCTCGAGGCATCCGCTCATTAATTGCTGCCACTGCGCGGCGCATCCTGCCAAACGGCGCGAAAGGCCGAAATGCGCTCATGGCTCTCGAAGGTACGGCAGCTGACGGCATCGCCCAGTCCGCCGTTTGGACAGATCCCGCCGACTACTCACGGATCAGTCCCTGTCTTTCTCGACGATCGCAAAAGTATTCGCCAACCCTTTGGCGTCGCAATTTGGTCGAGGAGACCCGCGGCTTACCGGGCGCGGCGATGGCTGCCGACTTTAGATCTTATTTGCCCGAAGATATCCTCGTGAAGGTCGACCGCGCCGCGATGCTTTGCTCTCTGGAGGTCCGAGCACCATTTCTCGATAGGCGGGTCATAGAGTTCGCGTACGGGCGAATCCCGAGCCGATTGCAGGTAACAATGCAGGAACGAAAGATACTTCTGAAGCGCCTCGCTAAACGACTGCTGCCGCCCGATCTCGACATTGATCGCAAACAAGGGTTCACGATCCCTATAGCCAAGTGGCTAACTCCGGACATTCTTGAGCATTGGAGAGACGATTGCCGTGAGCAAATTCAATCGGTCCTGTCCGATGCCGCAGTTACTCGCCTTGTTAGGCGGCGGAAAAAAATGGCAGCGGAACACAGTCTCTATGCGGCAATCATGTTGACCACTTGGATGCGTCACTACCGCGTCGCGGTATAACCCCGAGCAATCTCGTGGTGAAAATGGTCTATACCGCTCGAGCGACCGAGTCAATCAGCTGCAGATTCGGAGACTGTTGGAGGCAAACCGAGAACCTCGAGGTATCGGCTCACGATCGCATCGAGCGCGTAATTTTTAACTAGATTTGCAGTTGCGTTCGAAACCAGGCGTTGTCGCAGTTCGGATGATCGGATGATTGCAGCCATCGCATCGGCGAGCGCGAGTCCATCTTGTGCTGGTACCGACAGCCCCCTGTCATTCCCGAACAAATCGGGAATGCCGCCCACTGCTGTTGCAATGCATGGTACGCACGCGGCCATCGCTTCCAGCAGTGCCATTGGCAATCCCTCGCTTTTCGAACTCATGACGAACGCGTCGGCCGCCATTAAGACCTCCGACACGTCACTGCGAGCACCGAGAAACGTCACCCGCTCACCCAAGTTCAGTGCATCTCGCCGGGCCTCTAGCATCGCACGCTCAGAGCCGTCACCGACCAGATACAGCTGAGTGCGGAATGAACCACGTGTAGCGAGGGCCGCGAATGCGTCGAGCAACGTTCCGAGATCCTTTACCGGATTCAGGCGCCCGACGTAAAAAAAGGCGAATACGCCGGCATCAAACCCGAACTCACGACGCCTTTGCTCCACAAGCTCTGGAGTCCTGATGGGTATGCGTATCCCATTCGGAATACAGTGTAGTTTCCTAACCGGGAAACCCAGTTCCTTATGAAAGTATTCGAATTGGCGCGGTTCCACCACCGTGATGGCGGTCGCGTAACGGCAGTAACGCACCGTGAGTCTGCGAGCATCCGCACGCTCGAGCAGCGCTTGCAGTCCGTGCTCCGTCATGACTACCCGACTGATCCCAGCAAGATGTGCAGGAATCCCGCACAAGATCATGGCTCCGTGGTGATGCACGTGCAGAGCACGCACGCGTTCTTTCCTCAACATTCGCCAGAACTTCCAAAAATAGAGTCCGCGACGCAGAAATCCCCGGAACTTCTGATAGTTCAAATCCAGGCAGCGGATCTCGGCACGCTCCAATTCGAGACGCATGGGTCCGTCGGAATCGTGGAAGGCGAAGCAAACCACCTGATATCCGCGCCGCTTGAATTCCAAAGCGAGATCGACGCCGACTCGTTCCGATCCACCGAACTGATAAGAAAAGAGGCCCACTGCAACGACTGGAACTTCAGACATGTATCTTGAAATCCAAACCTACCAACCTTCGGGTGGTGCGACCTGCCATACCACTTTGGCAGGATTGCCAGCGACGACCGCGAGTTCTGGCACGTTCATTTTCACGACGGACCCCATCGAGATCACGGCGCCTCGACCAATCGTGACGCCTTTCATAATTGTGCAGCCGCTGCCAATCCACACATAGTCGTTTACTGTGATCGTCCCGATTCCCTCAGGGCCCGGCGGTTCGTGTCGCGCCCGCGCATATGGATCGAGAGGGTGTCCGTCATATCCGATCAGCGATACGCGATTAGCGATCATGACGTGTCGGCCAATCTTGATTGAGGTACCTACGATGAACTCAGTTCCGAAGCCGATGCCTGAATCATCGCCGATTTCCAAAGTCTTGGGCGCGCCGTCCCCGGCGGCAATCCATACTTGTTGACCATTCAGATGTACACGAGCGCCGAGATTCACACGAAGATTGCCGAGAATTTTCGGCATCCCTTCGTAAAGCAGGAGGCCATTCCCGACGCTCACACATTGTAGGCGCAACAAGGGTTCGCTATAGATTTTGTTCCAAAACAGCCGAAGCGGTCCCCTGCGGAAACGCCGTTCCCCAAGCAGCAGATGATGCGCGCCTGGTATTACGGGAAAATTGACGCCCGAGCCCGATTTAAGCAGCGCAAAGACTCGCCGCTGAAGAGGTGTTTCTCTTCGATGTGCCCACTCCAGAATTCCCAAGTCAACCTCCTGCGCGCCTTATCCGACCTTGGCCAGCATGTTCGCATCCACAGAGTACGCTACCGAGGTCCTGGATTTTGGCCGCGTTGCCGTATTTCTCGCCGTGAGTTGGCCCATTTGAGGATCAGCTGCCATACCCAGCGCTCCGGCCCATCGGGCCTGCCTGCCATCCACCAGAGCAGCGCTGCTGTCGCGACATAGATGATCACCCCGATCGAGACTTTTGCCGCGAGCAATATCGCCGCATCTGATGCAACTTCGTGAACCGACCCCGGAAGGGTCAAGTAAAGCACCGTCAGCATCGCAATCGCCGAGGCACTTACCCGCCACGTATGGAACAGAAGATCTGTGAATTTCACACCCACGACACGCCACATCATTGCAAAATTCACTGGCACGAGAAAAGCGTTGGTTGCAGCATATGCTATCGCGACGCCCTTGTACCCAGCGAAGTGCGAGCACAACATCGTGACGGGAATGACTGCCGCCGCGCCGACAGCACTAATAGTGGCGACGATCCGACTGTGCCCCAGGGCCCAATAGACATAGTGTGTGTTTGCTGTCAGTACCGTGAAAACTGTGCCAAGCGCGAGCAACCGGATGATTGTCTCGGCGTCCGCCCAGCGAGGTCCGAGAATCAACACGACAGTCTCAGGTGCCACGGCGACAATTCCCGCGCACATTGGCAGCGCGACCATCCAGATCAGTGAAGCAGTCCTGAGATAGGAGTCCGCAAGGCTGCGATTCGCACGGACGTCTTCCGAATACTTCGAATACGCGACTCGGTTAATAGGTGCTGCGACCTCCGATACCGGCATTCGCGCCAGTTCCCCAGCCACTGAGAATAGGCCGTTGGCCGTCGGGCCAAAGACACGTCCCAGATACAAGTCATAAAACCTCTGGCTGAAGTAGTCCACAAGATTGCCGATCAGCAGCCATGATGAGAAACCGACCAGTTCTCGAGCCTTACTGAGGCTTGGCCGGGGTCGATATCCATGGAGCGCATAGCTCGCTAATGTATTCGCGGCTCTCATCGCTAGCATGCCTGCAACGAGAGCCCAATAGGATCGATATATCAATGCCGCGGTCACAGTGACGACAAATCCCGATAACTTCGAAATGGCCCTTAACAGGAACTCTCTGTGGAAGGCAAAGTCGCGACGGAAATAGACCGTGCCTATATTTTCCAGCGAGCCGACAAAGCTTCCCAGCCCCAACGCAATGAGGACAAATGTGAGCTGCGGTAGCCGATAGAAAGTTGCCGCCGGCGGGCCAACCAGAGACAGGATTATAAGAGTGAAAACTCCCAGGAGAGTGCGCATGGTCCATGCACTGTTGAGAAAGTCAGCAGATAAGTCACGCTTTCGAAGGAGTGCCCAGTCAAAGCCAAACGCGCTCAGGATTTCGACCGCCGCCACAACTGTGCCGGCTACCGCGACGATCCCAAAGTCCGCCGGGGTTAGCAGGCGCGCCAAGATTGCGATGCTGATGAGACCGAGTAGGCGTTCAACGCCTTGCGCGGCAATTAGCCATGAACCGCTCGCGAGAAATCCGCCCTTCATTGCTCCTCTTTACGCCCAAAGAGCGCAGGAAAACTACACATGACGACGGGAGGCCGAGTTTAGCAGGGTGGATCGCATCTGGCGCAGCAGTTCACGGACGCCCGTGATCTCGGCCTCGAACTCGATTTCGGATGTGCACTCAGAATCGAGATACCGTTTCAGGAGCAACGGCGAGTTATCTGAACCATTAAATCCTGAATCGCAAGTAGTTGCCGATACAACGCCGAGTCGCGCGAGCCATTCGGGATGCCAAGGCGAGTACTCGCCGCTCGGATAGCAAAAGTGCGTTGGTTCGGCGCCGGTTAGTTCGGCAATTGCGGCCTGATTCTTCCGAATCTCACTGGCCATTTCATCGAAGTTGCCGCTGGGAAGGTGATGCGTATGCGTGTGAAGCTGGATGCTGACCCCCTTTCCCGCGAGCGCCACGATCTGCTCCTTACTTAGAAACTGAAAGCGGCCGCCTGCAATAAATGTCGCGTAGTCCAGGCCTAGCGCTTCAGCGAGCGGTTCGAGCAGGCGCTGGCATTCTTGCAGCGCGTCAATTTTTCCGGTGGCAGCAAGAAGTTTAGCCGTGGCTGCCGCCGGGTCGCCCGCGACGCTGTAATCACCGTCGATCTGCGGATGGAGGTTTCGTAGAGAGATATGGTCTTTTCGCGAGCGGTGCACCATTTGTGCGAGCGTAACGTTGAAAGCCTCGGTGCCGGCGGCCAGATGCTCGGTTGTGATGTACAGACAAGCGGGAAAGCCATAACTTTCGAGAATCGGCATCACCAATAAATCGGATGCCCAGCCGTCATCGAACGTGATGACAGTTTCACCGCTGGAAATTGCGCCAGCGCGTAGTCGTTCTACCGCTTCGTCGAGTGAGATGACCGCAAGGCCGCGTTTGCGCAGTATGCGCATACGTCGCGCGAATGTTT
>JBDTAV010000083.1:0-29446 GCA_039924385.1 Steroidobacteraceae bacterium | reverse complement strand
ACGCCTGACACCCAGTTTATTGAACAGTTACCGTCTCACATCATAAGTTACTGAATTTATAGTATATTCAGCGGTTTGTCCCGTTGAAATCAAGCTGGGTGTCACCCGAGAAAATGCCTCGAATGGAAAACGCCGAGACAACAAAGATGCAGCAGACGTCACTGCGTCTTCGCTGGGGACTACTGCTCGCAGCCGCCGTGGTGATCGGACTGTGTTCGTGGCTCGCGTTCGGTCGGCATAAGCCCGATAAGATCCAGGCTACCCTGCCCGTGTCGGTTTCGGCCGCGCGCGTCGCGATGGCCGACATTCCGGTCGCAATCCAGGCTCTCGGCGCCGCCCAAGCCTGGCAGGGCGTGGTCATCCGCGCGCAGGTCAACGGCCGTTTGCAGCGGGTCACCGTTCAGGAGGGCGCCGAGGTCAAAGCGGGCGATCTGATTGCCGAGATCGATCCGGCTCCCTATCGCGCCCTATTGGTTCAGGCCCAGGGGGCGTTGAAGCGCGACCAGGCCCAGCTGGAGCTGGCGCAGCTGGATCTCAAGCGTTACCACCAGCTGGCGGCTCAGGACTCGATTGCGCTCCAGCAGGTCGACACCCAGGGCGCCCAAGTCAAGGAACTTGAAGGCACCGTGCTTGCCGACGACGGCGCGGTAGATTCGGCTCAGGTCAATCTCGCCTACTGCCGTATCACTTCGCCAGTCACCGGCCGTGTCGGCGTGCGCCTGGTGGACGCGGGTAACCTGGTGGGCACGTCCGACACCAACGGCATCATTACTATCAATCAGCTCGAGCCGATAGCGGTGGTGTTTTCCGTACCCCAGGCGGACTTTCAACGCTTATCGGATGCGTCAGATGCGTTCAGCCGCTCACTGGCTACCCAGGCCTACAGCCAGGACACCGGTGTGCTGCTGGGCGCGGGCGAATTGACGGTGGCGGACAACCACGTGGATGCTTCCAGCGGCACGGTCCAGCTCAAGGCGCGCTTCCCCAACACGTCGAGAAAGCTGTGGCCGGGGCAGTTCGTCAATGTCCGCCTGACGCTCAAAGTGCTACACAATGTGATGATGATTCCGAGCACCGCAGTGAACCGCGGGCCCGAGCAGACCTTCGCTTATGTGATCGGAGCCGATCGCAAGGTGTCGGTGAGCCCCATCACGGTGGCGTCGATCGAGGACACCAAAGCCGTTATTGCGGCAGGCCTGCAGCCCGGCCAGACCGTGGTCACGGACGGACAGATGTCTCTGAAGCCGGGCAGCACGGTCATCGTGCGTGAGCCGGCCCCGGACAGCGCGGTGCCCTCGGACGCGAACGCCGCCGCTTCAACAGCGACCGGAGCCCACATTTCCAAGACGTTGACGACCTCTTGAGAATCTCGGAACCGTTCATAAGCCGCCCGGTTGCTACGTGGCTGCTCGCAGCCGCGCTGCTGGTGATCGGCATTGTGTCGTACGTGCACTTGCCGGTAGCTGCGTTGCCGGAAGTGGATTTCCCCACCCTGCAGGTCAGCGCCTCGCTGCCGGGCGCGAGCCCGGAAACCATGGCTTCGAACGTGGCGACGCCGCTGGAGCGTCAATTCTCTCTGATTCCGGGCATCTCGCAGATGACCTCGAGCAATTCGCTGGGCCAAACCTCGATCTCGCTGCAGTTCGAGCTGTCGCGCGATATCGACGGTGCCGCGCAGGACGTACAGGCCGCCATCAACGCCGCTGGCGGGCAATTGCCGACCAATCTGCCCTCGCCGCCGACCGTGCGCAAGGTCAACCCCGCCGACGCACCCATCATCATCATGGTGCTGACCTCCGACACACTGCCGCTGACCGCGGTCAGCGACTATGTCGACAGCCTGCTGGCACAGCAGCTCTCGCGCATCGATGGTGTCGGGCAAGTCTACATCGGGGGTGCAATAAAACCAGCGGTGCGAATCCGCCTGGATCCGCGCAAAGTGGCCGAGCGCGGACTGCAACTGGATGCGGTGCGGGCGCAGATCGCCGCCAACACGGTCAACATGCCCAAGGGTACGCTCACGGGACCCCTGCAGAGCTTCACCATCTACGCCAACGATCAGGTGTTCAACGCTGCGGCGTGGAACCAGATGATCGTGGGGTATCACAACGGGGCGCCGGTGCGGATCAGTGACCTCGGCGGCGCCATACAGGGTGTCGAGAACGATCAGTCCGGATCCTGGACCTTTCCGGGAAAGGCCAATCCCGATCCGAACTTCAAGGCCGCCAAGGCCATTGAGCTGGTGGTCTTCAAGCAGCCCGGGGCCAACGTCATCAAGACCGCTGATCGGGTCAAGACTGCGTTGCCGCAGCTGGAGACCAGCATGCCCGCGGCGGTCTCTTTGCACATCGTCGCCGATCGCACTCAGACGATCCGCGCCTCGGTCAAGGATGTGGAGATCACGCTGCTGATCACCATCGGTTTAGTGATTGCGGTGATCTTTCTGTTCCTGCGCAATGGTCGCGCCACGCTGATTCCCAGCGCCGTGCTGCCGCTGTCGCTGCTGGCGGCGGCGGCCGTAGTGCTGCCTCTGGGTTTCAGCCTGGATAATCTGTCGCTGATGGCACTGGCGATCGCCGCCGGGTTCGTCGTGGACGATGCCATCGTCATGCTGGATGTGATCTGGCGGCGCATTGAGCACGGAGAAGCGCCGCTGGAAGCCGCGAAAGCCGGCGCTCGCGATATCAGTTTCACCATTATGTCGATCTCGATCTCGTTGATCGCGGTATTCACGCCGGTCATGTTCATGGGCGGCGTGGTCGGGCGGCTGATGCGCGAGTTCGCCATCACCCTGAGCGCGGCGGTGGTGATGTCACTGCTATTGTCGTTGACGCTGACACCCATGCTGTGCGGACAGTTCCTCAAGGCACCGCAACCGGCCACCAGTGGGTTCATGCTGACGCTGGAACATGGCTTCAAGGCGATTGAGAGCGGGTACGCGCGCGGCCTGGATTGGGTCATGGGCCACATGCGTCTGGCTCTGGCGGTATTCGTGGGGACAGCGGTACTCACCGTTATCGTGTACACGCTGGTGCCCACCGGCTTCTTCCCGCAGCAGGACACGGCCTTCCTCAATGGGGTGGTGCAGACCTCGCAGGATGCATCGTTTGCGAAAACCGTTGAGAAGGTCCAGCAGGTCGGCCGCATCATCGCCGAGGATCCCGACGTCGTTGAGTCGCACTTCAACATTGGCAGCGGCTCCGTCAATCAGGCCAACTTTAATACCGCCCTGACCATCAGAGGCGAGGGCCGGTCGGTGTCGGCCGACCAGATCATCGCGCGGCTGCGGCCCAAGCTGGCCCGCGTCGTGGGCGCCAAGACCGTGCTGCAGGCCAAGCAGGACATCAACATCGGCGCCCGCACGGCCAAGGCGCAGTATCAGTACACCCTCTCGGATGCGAGCCTGGATGAGCTGTATATGTGGGCACCCAGGATGCTGGCCGCCCTGCAGCAGATGCCGCAGCTGCAGGATGTCAGCACCGATCAGCAGTCGAGCGGCGCGGCCGTAAACCTGACCATCGATCGCGATGCGGCGGGCCGCTTTGGCATCTCCCCGACTGATATCGATGCGGCGATCTACAACCAGATCGGCCAGCACCAGGTGGCGCAGTACTACACCCAGCTCAACGCCTACCACGTGATTGTCGAGGCACCCCCGGGGCTGCAGACCTCCCCTGATCTGTTCAATTCCATCTATCTGAAGTCCCCCACAACCGGGAAACTGGTGCCGCTATCGCTGTTCGTCAAGGTCGATCCTACCGGACAGAGCACCCTGACCATCGCACATCAGGGCCAGTTGCCCGCGGTGACCCTGTCTTTCAACCTCAGCTCGGGCGTGGCACTGGGGCAGGTCACGACGGCAATCGATCAGGTGCGTGCACAACTGGGCGCACCAGCGACTCTGACCGGGGCCTTTCAAGGCACGGCGCAGGCCTTCCAGGAATCGCTTGCCGATGAGCCGATCCTGATACTGACAGCGTTGCTGTCGGTGTACGTCATCCTCGGCGTGCTCTACGAGAGCTACATCCACCCGCTCACCATTCTCTCGACGCTGCCATCCGCCGGACTCGGAGCATTGCTGGCACTGATCATCGCCGGGCAGGACCTCAACGTCATCGGGATCATCGCTCTGATACTGCTGATCGGTATCGTTAAGAAGAACGGCATCATGATCGTCGACGCGGCTCTGAAGCTCGAGCGCGAGCAGGGCATCAGCCCCGAAGCGGCCGCCGTGCAGGCCTCGCATCGGCGGCTGCGGCCTATCCTAATGACCACCTGCTGCGCATTCTTCGGCAGTATGCCGTTGATCTTCAGCCTGGGCGCTGGATCGGAATTTCGCCAGCCGTTGGGCATCGCGATCGTGGGTGGTCTGGCGGTCTCGCAGGCCCTGACGCTGTTTACCACTCCGGTTATCTACGTCTATCTGGATCGGCTGCGGCGCCGCTTCGGCAAACACCCGGCGCCGGCACACGCTCAGACGCACACATAAACTGCGGTGAGCCCGGGGAGGAGCGGTATGATTCGGTAGCGTTTCGCTTCATCGCCGGCAACGAGCACCCCGATCACGACACGATTGCGACGTTTCGCAACCGGTTCCATGACGCGCTTTGCCACCGCTGCCCATTTGATCTCCTGTCCGGCCTGTGTCCGCGCAGCGACGAAAGTGCCGGCAAACACCACTCCACTGCGTGCGCAAGGACGCCCCATAGCTCAAGACAGTTCAACGCATTCCGCCAAGTCGTGACATGGTCCTCATCGGCGCAGGCATGTACCGAGCTCGCGCATCCTTAGATTCCGACCTTAGCCTCCACCTCATTTAATGCTCGGGCGGGAACGGGTAGAATCCTTTTCATGTCCGAAGAAAGCTCGAATTTGGCGACGCTCAGAGCGGCCAACCCGACCGGCGGGGTTGACCTGCGGCGCATCGGGGCTCATCCGGATCAGTGGTATCCGTTGGCGTGGTCCGTAGAGCTCAAACCCGGTACAACTTTGGGAAGGCGTTTCGCCGGCGATCCGATTGTCCTTTACCGCGGCAGCAGCGGCACCGTGTTCGCTTTGGAGGATCGCTGTGCCCACCGCCAGGTTCCCTTGCACCTGGGCGTTGTCAGCGGCGACGACTTGAAGTGCCACTATCACGGCTGGGTTTATAACTGCGCCGGCAAATGCATCAATGTGCCTTATCTAGGCCCGGAGCGGTTGCCTACCGGTGTGCGAGGCTATCCTGCGCGGGAAATTGACGGACTGATTTTTGTTTTCCCCGGCGATGCGGCGCTGGCCGAAAGCCGTGCGCCGGCAACTCTGGGTTCCTCGCAGCGTAAGGACTACAAAACTCGGCGCTTGAACCGCGAAGTTGCCTGTCATTACACTTTCATGCACGAAAACCTGTTCGACATGAATCATCAATTCATGCATCGCAAGCAGATGGGATCGATCAGAGCCCGCTGTCTGGGACGCAATCATGGCGAGAATTGGGCCGAGGTCGAATACAGCTTTAGCCGCACCGAGGGGAAATCGTCGGTCGGTGAGCATGTGATTGTGGATTTGATGCGCAAGCGCGGCGAAGCCAAGAAGGACTTCTCCGATCACATGCGAATCCGCACCGACTACCCCAGCCAAAGCCTCAAAGTCTGGGTGGGCCGCGACATCAAGCAATCCGACGATCCGGTCCTCGATGTGTGGCTGGGCTACACGCCGCTCGATGCCGCGCAGCGCACTAATCGCACTTACGGCTATCTCTCAGTCAAGAAGCCAAGTTTCCCGGGAATCATTCACGTGGTCTGGCCATTCGTGACGTGGTTTACCGAGAATATTTTTCGCGAGGACAAGGATATCGTCGAACACGAACAGAGGGCCTACGATGCGCAGGGGGCGGATTGGAACAATGAGGTCTTTCCGCCGATAAGAGATCTGCGCGGTGTATTGGCCCGCTGCGGCGTGCCGATGAAATAATCCCGGGCGCACTGTTCCTACGCGGCTCGCAACAGTCAAGCGGCATATTCCACTTTGATGACGAACCATAATCTGGCATAAAGTAAGGGCGACGCGGTGCTCTTATGCTGAACCCAGAACCAATAACCCAACCGATCCCGGCGCCGAGACGCCCCTGGGATGCTCGCTTGGCGCGCCGGCTGGTGACGCCGCTCATCCACAGTTGGGTGACTCCTAACCATCTGACTACGCTGCGTCTGGCGGTGGGGCTGGCGGCGGCGGCTGCCTTTATTCCCGGCAGTTATGGGTGGTCGAATTTCGCCGCGTTGTTGCTGATTTTGTCGAATTTTCTGGATCATACTGATGGCGAACTGGCTCGTGTGAGCGGGAAAAGCAGCCAAATCGGGCATCTTTACGACCTGGCGAGCGATGCCGCAGTGACGATCCTGCTCTTCGTCGCGATCGGGGTCGGCGTTGCCGCGAAATCCGGTACCGACTTGGCGCTCCCGCCCGCAATATTAGGCGGGGCGGCGGGTACTGCGATCGCGCTCATTTTTTATCTACGCATGCGTATTGAGAAGTTATCCGGCAAGACTGCGACGCGACAGGCCTCGTTCGGCGGATTCGAGACCGAAGATGTGCTTTACCTGCTTCCCCTGGCGACGCTCAGTAATGCGCTGGGTACTTTGCTGCTCGCGGCCTCGATCTGTGCGCCGTTGTTTGCCGTTTGGGTCGTGATTGACTATCAACGAGTGCGGCGCCGAGATCGCCGCATGGCAACTGGGGTCGCCGGATAAGCGTGGCCGCGACCCGAACCGGAGCCGAGCCGGCCTTAGCCTCACGATTGGATTCCTTGGACCTACCGGGACTGCGCGGCGAATACGTCCGGCAGGGTTCCTTTGTTTACATCGCGAATTTCTTGCCGGCCGAGGTTACGGCGCGATTGATCGATGGTGTTACTGCCGTGAGCAACTCTGTGAACCGCAATTATTTGCCAGGACATAAGCAGGGCGGCAGCGTCAGCCGCCACACCATTGACAGGCAAGCCCCGGTCATTGCAGAACTGTATCGTTCCGCAGCTCTTCGGCGCTGGCTTGACGATTTGACCGGAGAGCGCCTGCAGCTCTCGCCGCCCGCTGACCCGCACGCTTACGCGCTGTATTTTTATACGCGTGCCGGCGATCACATTGGCTGGCACTACGACACCCCCTACTATGCCGGCAGGCGCTACACCTTGCTGCTGGGCGTGATCGACGATTCGTCGTGCCGTTTGGACTACGAGTTGCACGCCCGGGAGAAGGGTGCGTCCGTCGTATCTGGGTCGATTAAGATTCCGCCCGGCGGCTTGGTGCTCTTCGACGGAGACGCCCTGCGACATCGCATCAGCCCCTCGCATGAGGGCGAAACCCGCATCTCCTTGACCTTCGAATATGTCGGCGCGTTGGGTCGGCGAGTCCGCCAACAGTTTGATGCCGGCGGGTCAACTCGGCGGTCCTGTACTCATGGCCCGCCATCTGGCGCAACGCGGTCTGCCAATGGAAGAAGCCGCCGCGGCGATCACCGTCAGCACAACCTTGCAGACCTTCGCGCAAATTGCGTTTGCCTTGTTAGGGTTGGTCGCGCTCGGCACGCAAACGGCTCTTTTTTCACCCGCGGCACTGCGGACCGCTGCGTTGATTGCCAGCGCCTTTCTCGCGATTCAAGTGGGCGGTTTTTATCTGATTCAGAGGCGCGGGCTTTTTAGTAAACTGATGAACGCGGTAAGGTGCTTTTCCCGCAAACGAGACTGGTCGCAATGGGTCTCGCAAGCGCAGGCCATTGACCTGGCCGTGCAGGATACCTATCGACGAAACGGTCCTGTAACCGCCAGTTTTGTCTTGAGCCTGGTGGGTTGGATTGCCGGAACGGGCGAGGTTTTTCTAATCGCGAGATTCCTCGGCACGCCGGTCAGTTGGCGCGACGCATTTGTGCTCGAGAGCTTGGGACAGGCCATCCGCGGCGCGGGATTCGCCATCCCGGGCGCCCTGGGCGTGCAAGAGGGCGGCTATTTATTGCTGGCGCCGCTCGCTGGACTGGCGCCCGATGCCGCGCTGGCGTTGTCGCTGGCAAAGCGCGCGCGTGAATTGTTGTTAGGCTTGCCCGGCCTGCTGTACTTGCGGTTTGCCACTCATGACACAGGGGCTGCCGCACGCGCGGTTTTTACGGAAGGATATTGATGCGCGCGATCATTTTAGCCGCGGGGCGAGGTATTCGTCTGCAGCTGCCCGAAGACAAGCAAGTGCCGAAATGCCTGCTGCGTTTCGACGGCATGACCCTGCTCGAGCGGCATTTGCGCGCGCTTCAGAATGCGGGCGTCAACGAAGTGGTCCTGGCGCTGGGCTTCCGCCACGAACTCGTCGAAGCCGAACTCGACCGCCTGGCGTGGACGCCGCGCCCGCAGATCGTGCTCAACATGGATTTTGAACTCGGCAGCGTGCTCACCATGCACACCATCGCGGAACCGCTGACGCGCGGCGGGGATGTGCTGTTGATGGATGCGGATGTTTTGTACGATGAGCGCATTCTGCGGGTCTTGGTGGCCGACAGCAGCCCCGTCAACCGCTTGCTGATTGATCGTGATTTCGAAGCCGGCGATGAACCCGTCAAGCTCTGCGTGCAGGCGGGCGTGCCCATCGAGCTGCGCAAACAGTTGGCAGCCGGTTTGCAATTCGACACGATCGGCGAGTCGGTCGGATTCTTCCGTTTTGCGCACGCCGGAGCGCGCCGGCTTGCGGTGCTGGTAGCGGCCTACATCGAAACCGGGCGCGCACACATGCCCCACGAGGAAGCCGTGCGCGATTTGCTGAACGAGAGGAGCCTGGAGATCGAAGTAGCAGATGTCACTGGGTTTCCGTGGATCGAAATCGATTTTCCCATTGATGTTGTGCGGGCGACCCAAGAGGTCTTGCCGCAGCTTCAGACGTTATCGAGAGGGGCCTCATGAATGCTTCGATACGCTCGTCCGTCGCGCACGCTCAGAAGAGCGTCAAGAACACCGCACAAACGCGCAGCGCCAAACTGCGCCAGATGCTGCACAGCGCTGAATTGGAATTTCTCATGGAGGCGCACAACGGCCTGTCGGCGCGCATCGTGCGTGAGGCAGGCTTCAAGGGCATTTGGGCTTCGGGTCTGACGATATCCGCACAGTTCGGCGTGCGCGACAACAATGAAGCCAGCTGGACCCAGGTCGTGGACATGCTCGAGTTCATGGCCGACGCCAGCGATCTGCCCATCCTGCTCGACGGCGATACCGGGTATGGCAATTTCAACAACATGCGCCGTCTGGTGCGCAAGCTCGAACAGCGCGGGATTGCAGGCGTCTGCATTGAAGACAAGCAGTTTCCAAAGACCAATAGTTTCCTGAACGGGGAGCGTCAGCCGCTTGCCGACATCGAGGAATTCGTCGGCAAGATCGCTGCCGGCAAGGATACCCAGAAAGATGCCAATTTTTCGATTGTTGCCCGCGTTGAGGCGTTGATCGCGGGTTGGGGTATGGACGAGGCGTTGCGCCGCGCTGAGGCCTACCGCTTGGCCGGTGCCGATGCCATTCTAATTCACAGCAAACTGTCGAAGCCGGACGAAATAGTCACATTTGCCAAAGAGTGGGCGCGCCGCTCCCCGCTGGTCATCGTGCCGACCCGCTACTACAGCACGCCGACCGAGGTTTTCCGCCAGGCCGGCGTCAGTACCGTCATTTGGGCCAATCACCTGATACGCGCCGCAGCTTCGGCAATCCAAAGCGTTGCCAAGGAAATCTTCGAAACTCAGACGCTGGTGAACGTAGAAGACCGCATTGTCCCGGTGAACGAGATCTTTCGCTTGCAGGATGCGGATGAGTATTCAGCCGCGGAAAGGATTTATTTATCGAATTCCGGAGTGCCGCGCGCGGCGGTGGTTTTGGCGGCGAGCCAGGGAAGCGGCCTGGAGGTCCTGACGGCCGAGCACCCAAAGGTGATGCTGCCGATCGCAGGCAAGCCTCTGTTGCGCTGGTTGGTCGACGGCTTCAAGAACGAGCGCATCAACGATATCACGGTCGTCGGCGGCTATCGGGCCGATGCAATCGATACCGCCGGAATCAAGCTCGTGCTGAATGAACGCTATGCCGAGAGCGGCGAGTTGAGCTCTCTGGCGTGCGCACTCGAGTCGCTGGATTCGGATGCCATCATTTCCTATGGCGACTTGCTGTTTCGCAGCTATGTGCTGCGCGATCTGGTCGAATCCAAGGCGGATTTTGCCGTGGTCGTCGATTCATTGATGACAAGCGGCAGCAATCACACGGTGCGCGATTTTGCCTACTGCTCGCGCGGCGATGATCGCGGGCTGTTCGGCACGCCGGTGCTGTTGGAGCGTGTGACCAGTGCTGCTGACGCGCAGCGCGCCCCGCACGGGCGATGGATTGGCTTGCTCAACGTGAGCCGCGCGGGCCTGGCGAAAATCAAAGCGGCAATGAAAGCCTTGGCGGGCGATAGCGGTCTGTGGACGCTCGACATGCCTGCTCTCTTGAATGCATTGATTGCCGGGGGTTCGAAAATAGATGTGCTTTATGTGCATGGGCACTGGTGCGGGGTGAATGATTTGGACGACTTGCGCCAAGCGGTGGACTTCGCACACGCCCAAGGCCCTCTCGCCCAATGATCGAGGCACGGGATTTTGTCGAGGCTGCACGCCAACGAGGATTTCGTTGGTATGCCGGGGTGCCGTGTTCCTTTCTGACGCCCTTCATCAACTATGTCTTACAGGATCATCCTTACACTATGCATCAATGGCAAACGAAGGTGATGCAGTGGCGCTTATCGCCGGCGTGGCACTGGCGGGCAGGGCGGGCGCGCAGTATGGGCGTGGTGTCGCCATGATGCAGAACTCTGGATTGGGCAACGCAGTCAGCCCTCTCACCTCGCTCACGTGGACCTTCCGGCTGCCGCAATTGTTGATTGTTACGTGGCGAGCGCAGCCCGGTATCGCTGATGAGCCTCAGCATGCGCTGATGGGTCCGATCACGCCTGCCATGCTTGAGATCATGGAAATACCGTGGGAGTTGTTTCCCACCGAGAGCGTCCAGATCGGACCTGCTCTTGACCGTGCTATCGCATACATGGATCAAAACGCACGGCCTTACGCGCTGATCATGCAAAAGGGCAGCGTGGCTGCCTATCCGCGCCGAGCTGGCGTCGGCGCGATCAGCAGCCGACCCCGCGCAACGAAGGTGATTGCCGCGGATGACGCGGCTGCCGACACGGCATCCGATGCACGCCAGTCGCGCCAAGAGGCACTGCGCATGGTCGTCGCCCAGACGTCCGCCGAATCGACGGTGCTGTTGGCAACCACGGGATATTGCGGGCGCGAATTGTACGCAATTGAGGATCGGCCCAATCATCTCTACATGGTCGGCTCGATGGGATGTGTTTTGCCGTTAGGCTTAGGGCTCGCGCTGGCGCGCCCGCACCTGCGCGTGATCGCCTTGGATGGCGACGGCGCCGCTCTGATGCGCCTCGGTGCCTTTGCAACGGTAGGCGCTTACGGGCCTCCGAACCTTTGGCATCTGCTATTGGACAACGGCGTTCACGATTCGACCGGCGGGCAGGCGACCGTTTCGCCGCGGGTTTCATTCGCCGAGGTGGCTGGCGCGTGCGGCTACGCCTCATCCCTTGAAACGAGCGACCTCGGCCGGATCTCAAGCTGGCTGGCTGAACGCCCGCTTGATGGCGCGCGCTTCGCACGACTTTTTACTCGCTCTGGCGCACCCCGTGATCTGCCGCGCCCCTCGGTCACGCCGATCGAAGTGAAAGCACGACTGATGCAGCACATTGGCGCGCCGCGCGGGGTTCACTAATGCTTCTGCTCAATCCTGGACCGGTCACCTTAAGCGAACGCGTCAGACGCAGTATGCTGCAACCGGATTTATGCCATCGCGAAAGCGAGTTCTTCGATCTGCAAGACGAGGCGCGCCGCCGCTTGCTGGCGACTTACTCGTTGGACCCGGCGCAATGGGCTGCTGTGCTCATGAGCGCCTCCGGTACGGCGGCAGTTGAAAGCATGGTTGCGGCCATGGTACCGCAGAGCGGCCGGGTGCTGATTGTTGAGAATGGGGTCTACGGCGAGCGCATGGCGCTAATTTGCGCGCAGTACGGAATCGCGCACGAGCGCGTCGTCGGCGACTGGATTCAGCCGCCCGATCATGCCGCGATCGCGGCGCGACTTGCATCGCAGCCGAAGAATCCCGGCTTTACGCATGTTGCCGTGGTTCATCACGAAACCACGACCGGCCGCCTCAATGATCTACGCACCTTGGCCGCACTATGCCGTGAACACGGCGCGGCGTTGCTAGTCGATGCGGTGAGCAGTTTCGGCGCTGAAGCCATCGATTTCGCCGATCTGGCTTTGTCCGCGGTCGCCGCTACCGCCAACAAGTGTTTGCACGGGGTGCCGGGAGCGGCGTTTGTGATCGTGCGGCGCAAGGATTTGAAAAATGCAGCCAGCCGCACGTACTACCTGGATTTGGCCAGATTGGCGCGATTGCAGGATGAGCGCAATACACCCTTCACGCCCGCCGTTCAGGCTTACTACGCGCTGGTGGAGGCGCTGCGCGAGCATGAGGAGCTGGGCGGCCGAGCCGCTCGATACGATCGTTACGCGGCGCTGGCTGAGCGCGTTCGAGCCGGGCTTGCCGCTCTCGGCATCGGCATGGCCATTCCGGCGGACGAATCCTCGGTGGTATTGCGTGCTTACAAACTGCCCACGGGACTGTCGTACGTCCAATTGCACGACGCCTTGAAAGCCGTTGGGTTCGTCATTTACACAGGACAAGGCAACTTGTCCAAGAGCCTGTTCAGAATATCGACCATGGGCAATTTGACAACGGCCGACATCGATCGGCTGGTGTTGTGTTTCGCGCAGCTGCTGCAGTGAAGAGCGTAGTTTGCATCGTTGCCGCTGTTGCGTTCGCCTGGGCCGCGCCGGGCTGGTCGCAGATTCCCCCGGGAGATCCCGCATCGCAGACACCGGCGGGCCCCCTGCCGGTACCACCGCCGCCGAACCCCGCAAAACCGGGATGGACGAAATGGTTTAATCCGGAGACCGCGCCGTTCATTCCGGTGCCTGAGATCGCGCAGGACCCGAACGGCGGCTTGACGCTCGGCTTGATTCCGACCTGGGTAACCACCGATGAGAATCACAATGTCAGCCGGATTATCGCGCCCGATGTCATTTACAACCCTAACTTCGGGGCCGGCGTCCACGGTCGTATTTATTCGTATTCTTCGAGCGATGAGCAATGGTCGGTCGTGACGGGCATCAAGGAAAGAGTGGAGCGTGAGTTTGACGCGGAGTACCAAATCGGTCGATTGCGCCAAGATCGCTGGTCGATCAGCTACAGTTTGATTTACGACCGCGACGGCACCACGCGCTTCTACGGCATCGGCAACGAAACTCATCAGAAGGATCAAACCAATTACACCGACGCCCAAGAATTCGGGCAGGTGCAGGTCGGACTTAACTTGAATCATACCTGGCAGCTGCTCTATACCGTGCGCCTGCAAGTGGTGGATGTGTTGCCCGGCTCGCTAAATGATGTGCCCTCGATCGACACGCGATTTCCTCAAGCGCTCGGCACCAACAAGGAATTTCTCAACCGACTCTCTCTGGTGTACGACAACCGCGATGACTTGACGGTACCCACGCGCGGCATGAAGTGGGTGTTGTACGTCGGCGCCTCCGCAAAAGATGGCCTGGTGAATGACTCCTCGTACAGCGAGACGGGGATCGATGGACGCGCAATCTGGCCGGTTGCGCCCGATACCGTGCTCGCCGCACATATGTCGCTGCGCTATTTGCCGACCGTCAACGGCATACCCTTTTGGGCGCTCAGCAGCATCGGCGGCGGCGAGAGTGAGATCGGCGGAGAACAGCCGCTGCGGGGCTTCGGCGCCGGACGGTTTTACGATCGAGACTCCTTCTCTGCTACGGTTGAACTGCGCCACAAGGTATTTTCATTTGACGCGGTTACGACGCTTCTGGATATCGAAGTCGCGCCGTTCGCGGATTTCGGCCGCGTATTTTCCAACACGGGCGCCAACCCGCTCGATCATATACACAAGGTGTTTGGCGTCGGCTTTCGCGGCATCGCGCGCCCTTACGTCGTTGGCTATGTCGATATCGGCTATGGCACGGAGGGCGCCGCCGTGTTCACCGGCCTTAATTATCCTTTTTAGCTTCGTCCGGCGGAGGAACCGGCGTGCTTTCGTCAGCCTTCTGCGGCTGCTGTTCCACGATTTCATACCAAATCGCATTCAGCACGCCAAACGATAAAGCCAGCCCGGTGCCGAGAATCCAGCTGAAATACCACATCAATAGCCACCCGCATGGTCGTGCATATTCTCGAGTGTCGCTCGTCCCCGCAGTACCCTGAAAACCCAGCCGGTGTACGCCAGAATGATGGGCAGAAAGATAATTACGGCGATTAGCATGAGCAATAGTGTCTTGGCGCTGCTGGAGGCATCCCAAACCGTGAGGCTCTGATTGGGAAAGGTAGACGAGGGCAGCAAGAACGGAAACAGCGCAAATCCGCCGGTGAGGATTGTACCGCCCTGGACAAAGACGCTCGCCATGAATGCGGCGCCGGCATACCGCGCGCGCAGCGACAGGTACGCGCCAATCGCGCCGAGCAGGGCGCAAACCGGCGCGGCCCACATCCAGGGCCAGGTTCGGAAATTATTCAGCCATGCGCCCGTGACGACGGCGACGGTTTTGCGCGTCGGATCGGAAGGTCCGGCATGATCCACCACACTGCTCAGTTGGTATCCGTCCAGTCCCGAGTAGACCCAGATTCCCGCGCCGATAAACGACACAAGAAAAACCACCGAGGCGATGCGGCCGACCTGACGTGCGCGGGTTGCCATGGGTTCCCCCACCTTGAGTGCAGCATAGGCATTGCCGTGCAATATCAGCATGGAGAGACTGATGATGCCGCCGAGCAACGCGAAAGGATGCAGCAGGCTGAAAAAACTGCCGGTCACGACCGGCCGCTGCAAGGCATCAAAATAGAAGGGTACGCCCAGGAAAAGATTGGCAAAGGCCACGCCAAGCAGCAGCGCGGGCAAGGCTCCGCCCAGCGTCAGCGCGATGTCCCATGCAGCTCGCCAACGCGCGTCGTTCAATTTTCCGCGGTAGGTGAATCCCACGGGACGCAGAATCAACGCGACCAGCACCAGGAACATCGCCAAATACAGTCCTGAAAAGGAGGTTGCATACAAGAGCGGCCACGCCGCAAATGCCGACCCGCCGCCCAGCACGAACCAGACCTGATTGCCCTCCCAAACCGGCTCGACTGTCGACAGCAGGGCGCGCCGCTCGGCATCGGTGCGCCCGATAAAGGCAAAGCTGGCCCCGAGTCCCAGATCGAAACCATCGGTGATTGCGAAACCCATGAGCAGCACGCCGAGTATTAGCCACCAGATCACGCGCAAGGTTTCGTAGCTCATGGCGGTTTCATGGCCAGTAGCCCAGCCCGTCGGGCCCGCGTCGTATGGTGCGCACCAGAAGAAAGGCGTCCACGACCGCCAAAGCGGAGTAGAAGATCACGAAGCCGGCCAACGACAACCAGACATTGCCCACCGAGGTGCGCGATACGCCGAGGAACGTGGGAAGTACTCCATCGACCGCCCAGGGTTGTCTGCCGTACTCCGCGACAATCCACCCCACTTCGATGGCGATCCAGGGCAAGGGCAGACTGAAGAAGGCGAGCTTGAGGAATTTGGGATGCCGTTCAAATCGGTGGCGAGTCGCGAGATAAAATGCGGCTGCGAACAGGGCGATAAAATACAAGCCGAGGCCCACCATGAGCCTAAAGCACCAGAACAGCACCGGAACATTCGGCACCGTCGACCAGGCGGCGGCGTCGATTTGCTGCTGCGTCGCCGCGGCAGGATTGTCAGTGAAACGCAGCAGCAATAAAGCATAGCCTAAGTCGGCTTGATTCGTTTCAAAACGCCGCAAAACCTCGGTATCCGGCGGGTCCGATGCGCGCAGCAACTGCAGCGCAGAGTAGGCCTCGATACCTAGGACGATACGCGCGCGCGCGCGAGCCACCAGATCATCGATGCCTAATACCGGCTGATCGATGGAGCGGGTCGCAATGAGGCCGAGCAGCCAGGGTATCTTTACTGCGGCGTAGGTCTTGCGGGCCGCGACGTCGGGAAGTCCAAACAGGGTAAAGCCGGCCGGGGGTGCCGCGGTTTGCCACTCCGCTTCGATGGCGGCCACTTTCATCTTTTGATCTTCGCCGTCCAGATATCCCGATTCATCTCCCAAAACGACCACTGAGATTGAACATGCCAAGCCGAAGCTCGCTGCGACTGCCATGGAGCGCTTTGCGATCGCCACATTGCGTCCTCGCAACAAATACCAGGCGCTGATCGACAAGACAAAGATTGAACCCATCACATAACCCGCGGCGATGGTGTGCACGAACTTCGCCTGCGCGACCGGATTGAACACCACCTCGCCAAACGAAGACAGTTCCATGCGCAGGGTGTGGTAGTTGAAGTGCGCGCCTACTGGGTGTTGCATCCAACCGTTGGCAATCAAAATCCAAAGCGCCGAGAGGCTCGAGCCCAGCGCCACCAAAGCCGTGACAACCAGGTGTCCAATTTTCGACAGCTTGCCCCAACCAAAGAAGAACAGGCCCACGAAAGTGGATTCCAGAAAGAACGCAACCAAGCCCTCCAAGGCGAGAGGAGCGCCGAAAATGTCGCCGACGTAATGGGAGTAGTAAGCCCAGTTGGTGCCAAACTGAAATTCCATGGTGATGCCGGTGGCAACTCCCATGGCAAAATTGATGCCGAATAGGACGCCCCAGAACTTGGTCATCTGCTTCCAGATGTCCCTGCCCGTCATCACATAGACCGACTCCATGATCATAAGCATCATGGAAAGACCCAGCGTCAATGGCACGAACAGAAAATGATAGAGCGCAGTGAGCGCGAATTGCAGTCGAGATAGCGTGACGACGTCAAAATCGATCATGAGCGGTGCCCCCTGAAGAAGAGCCACCAAAGCAGAATCAATCCCAACAGTTTGACCACCAGGACCCAGGTGATTTTGACCTTAAGGTCGCGCCGCCAATCCTCGATTTGATCCGGTGTGCTTATTTGACTGCCACAGGCAAAACAATTACCTCGATTTCAATGCTTAGGATAGCGGAATCGCCCCGGTGGTGCATAATTAATGCCATGAGCGAAACTCGTACCTCGCGTCTGCGTCCGGCAGGTTCAATCCTCGTCACCCGCGTTCGAACTCCGCCGCGAATTCGGACGGCAAGCGTCACCGTGCTCTTCGCCGATCTGCGCGGCTACACCGGCATGGTGGAGCGCCTGCCCGCCGCCCGGGTTGTGCCGTTACTGGATGAATTCGTGCGCGTTCTCGGCCGCGCCGCCAACGAATTTGGCGGCGAGGTCTATCACATGGCTGGGGATGGGATCATGGCGGGCTTCGGAGTGAATGCCGAGAGCGATAGCGGCGCCGCCCAGGCGCTTGCGGCTGGGCACGCCATGCTGAAGGGATTCGCATTGGTTGCCGATCGCTGGCGCAGCGAATTGTCGATCGATGCGGGGATTGGAATCGGATTGCACCTGGGCGAGGTTGCATTTGGAGTCCTCGGTCCGCCGAAGCGCAAGGTCACCACCTTGGTGGGGGACACGGTCAATGTCGCCGCGAGGCTGTGCAGCCGGGCACGTGCGGGCGAGGTATTGTTTTCCTGCACGGTCGCAGCGGCCTTGAGCGTCTCGCCCGAAACCCAGGGCAGTCACGCAGCTACCTCTTTCCTGCAGTTGCCACAGTTCGAATTGCGCGGCCGTCGCGGTCCGATTGATATCTGGTGTGTGCCGGCACCGGAGCGGCTGGCGCTGTAGCCGAATAACAAGGCTGGTGCCCCGAGCCGGGGTCGAACCGGCATGACCTCTCGGTCAACGGATTTTCGTACCTGCTACGGCTTTCGCCGCCGCGCCAAAAGCGCGTTTGGGGTCTGGAGTGCGCCACGACCATGAGAGTCTCTCAGAACTGCCTTTAGGTCCCCGCCGTCCACTCTCTACACCTGCCGGCTGCTCAAAGCGCATCCGGATTGGCTCGGCATTGCCTCGGGGCCTCCCGGGGATTCGCCGACTTTGACGGGATTCAAGCAGAGCGTTTCCGCAGCTGCCGCTCAATTTTTTTAAGTCCGTTGCGTCTACCAATTTCGCCATCGGGGCAAGCGCGCCAGTGTACCTGGGATCTTCCCGAGGGCGAAATGTCCAAAAGCGGCTTTGGGACCCTACGATCGGTTCCCAAAGCCGCAACTCCCACCTAGCAGGTCAACTTCTACTTATCGAGCTTGGTAACCTTCGATCCTTCCAAAGAAACATCGCCGATCAGACCCTTCTCGCCGAAGACGAACCCGAGGATCGGTCGTTGCAACGTCTTGCTATCGTATTCGCCGCCCGCACCCTTCGACAGTACGGCAACGTTGGTATCCGCGCCGATCGTCCAGCCATGGCTGTTCATGAATTTATCCAAAGTCTCTTGCGTCATGAACAAAATGACTTCCTTGTGCTTTGCCAGGCCCAGCGTCAGGCCCACCGAGGCCGAGGAGACGCTGTAATAGGCAACATTTTTGCCGTCGATGCGCAGCGCGCCTTCGCCGAATTCACCGCCGACGCCGACACCGCCCTTCGTAATGCGCGGGAATACCAGAACACCCTTGGCTCGCGCGGCCAGGTCTTTATGCTGCGGATTGAGTTGATAAAACTGATGCATCGCGACGTGCACACGCTCATTGATTTCCGCGCTCGTGGCGCCGAATGACACAGCGCTCATGAGCAAAGCGGCAACCGCTAAACCCGATGCCGCGAATATTTTTCGTCTCATAAATCTTTCCTGGTTGTTGACCAATTAACGTAGGTTAGTCTACGTAAATGGGCGCGCCACGATACGCGGTGCCGTCGCGTAGTGGAGTAGGCATTTGCTTACGCTGCGCGCGCTTTAGGCCGACAAATCAATGGTTTGCCGGGCGCGCTGGATGGATGACGCCGCCACTTTCAGCGCATAGACGATCATCATGTAGCCATGCGGCTCGCCGGTGGGAGGCGGGCACACGAGCCGCTGTATCCCACACCGCGAAAGCCGTTCCCGATCTGCGCCGCTCCGACGGAGCGCTCGCGATTGATTTCCGCCGGTGCAACCAAATCGGTTGAAGACAAAATCCTGCGCCAAGGGCATATCGGGTCCGATGTCGCTGCTCGTCAATTGAAAATCGGCGGCGAACGCCGGGGCAAACGCTGCGGCCGCCAGAAATGCCATGGTCATGACCACTGCGTGTCGATTTTTTATTTTGGATTCCCCGCGGCCGACCCTAGCAGAGGCGTGGATAAACTGCATGTCACGGGGCGTTCGAGTAATATATCTCGATAAGTGAATAGAGGAACCCTTGCCGCGTTGCTGCCAGTCAGCTGGCTGAATCGATTCTCGCTGTCGCCGACCGATCTGTTACGAGATCGGACCTACCGCAGGCTTTGGACCTCAATTTTGATTTCCTCATTTGGCGGCCAGGTGACGCTGCTCGCCATTCCGTTGACGGCAGCCGTGCTCATGCACGCGGCGCCGACGCAAATGGGTCTGTTGACTGCGATGGAGATTTTTCCTTTCGCGCTGTTCTCGCTGCCCACCGGTGTGGTGCTTGACCGGATCAGAAAGCTGCCGGTGTATATTTTCGGGGAGTTGTCAGTCGCCCTGGTTGTTGCCACCGTCCCGATCGCTTGGTGGTTGGGATGGCTCTCCATGCCGTGGCTGTACTTCGTCGCGTTTATCATCGGCGCGGTCAATACAACGGCAGGCAGTGCGGCCCAAATTGTGTTGACGCAAATTGTGCCGCGTTCGCGCTTGGTCGAGGCGCACGCCAAGAACGCGCTCGCCTCGGCCACGGCGGAAGTGACCGGACCGGCTGCTGCGGGAGCGTTGATCAAATTGACGGGTGCGCCGATTGCCCTCTTGGCAAATGCTTGCCTGCTGTTGACATCGGCCTCGATTCTTCGCGGTGTGCCGGTGCGAGAAACGCCCAGCAAGGCCAATCCGTCGTTTTGGGCCGCCATGCGCGAAGGCTTGGGTTTCGTGCGCGACCACAAGCTACTGGTCACCATGGCCTCCTGTGTCGGGATCTGGCAAATGTGCAACCAGTGCGCCACCGTCGTGCAAATTCTTTTCGCAATCCATCAGCTTGGGCTGTCGGCACGCGGCGTGGGGTTCAGCTACGTTGCCTTAGGCGTCGGCACGGTATTCGCCAGCGCAAATGGGCATCAGGTCGTCAAGCGATTGGGGCCGGGCCCAACGTTTGTTCTGGGCTTTGCCGTTTCCGCAACGGGTTGGCTGATACTCTCAATCGCACCGGCCAACAGCCTGGGCGTCGTTGCCTACGCAACCATGCTGTTGATGTACGGTGTAGGCGCCATATTTATTTTTATCAATTTCCTATCGCTGCGGCAGTCGGTCACGCCGGCCCCGATGCTCGGCCGCATGACCAGCACGATGCGCTGGCTCATTCTTCTGCCCGCGGGCCCCGGCGCGCTTCTCGGCGGCTGGCTGGGCGAGCACCTCGGGCTGCGCGCTGCGCTGGGTTTTTCGGGAGTCACTGCGTTGCTGCTGGCGTGCGTCGCCTGGAAGCTGCCCGTAATCCGCAGCGTGAAAACATTACCAACTCTTAAGGCTGAAGCGGTTACTCCATATTCCTCTGATTCTCAATGACTTAACGCTTTGAAGGCGCGGCGGCGAATGCGCTGCCTTCCTACATACGGGTCCTTGATCGTCAACGGAGTATGTGAGGGTGCCGTTTAGGCAATAAGTCCGGTTGCTTTCGGATCGGACGAATCAAAGAAGGAGTAGTGAATGAAAGCTTCTCGTAAGGCGTTATTGTTGGGTCTATGCGTGGCTGCGGGCGCCGTGACGGTGCCGACGATTGCATCCGCGGGGGTTTCAGTCGATATCGATATTGCACCGCCGCCTCTTCGCGTCGAGACGGTGCCGCCGCTGCGTGAGGGGTTTGTTTGGGCGCCGGGATATTGGGATTATCGGGGCCATGAACACGTTTGGGTCGCGGGCCGTTGGGTTCATGAGCGCCATGGCTATCATTGGGTTTCGGACCGTTGGGACCAGCGCGGGCCGCATTGGCATCACGAGCGCGGGCATTGGGAACGTTAAGTTTCCGATTGCAGGACTGAAGGAATTGCGGCGCGGTCTCTAAAAGACGCGCCGCGATTTTTATGAACGCATTGCGAGTCGGCCTCATCTCAGACACTCACGGCCTATTGAGACCCGAGGCACGGGCATTCGCCGGGGGCTGCGACTACATCATTCACGGCGGCGATATCGGGTCAGCGGCGATTCTCGAGGAACTGTCAGCATTGGCGCCGCTCATCGCGGTCAAGGGCAATAATGACCGGCAAGCTTGGGCAGCTCATTTGCCGGAAACCGAAATGATTCGAGTGGGCGGCGTGTTCATTTACGTCATCCACGACATTTCTCAACTCGATATCGAACCGCATGCCGCAGGAGCGCAGGTGATCGTGTCGGGACATTCGCACAAACCGCTGATTGAACTGCGAGACGGCATTCTGTATGTAAACCCGGGAAGTTGCGGACCCCGGCGCTTTAGTCTGCACCTTTCTGTAGCGGAGATTCGCATCCAGGGCACCAAAGTCAGGGCACGAACCGTCGAATTCAATATCCGGGCTCCGTCACGCCCTTGCCCGGTGGGGTGATAAAGCGGTAAACCAATGCGCCGATTGCACCGCCCAGCAACGATACCGCGGGGCCTGTGCTTCGTGCGGGATTGGCTCAGGTGGTCACCGGAATGCTGATCAAATGAATAGGGCAGCATTTCCTTTGCCGGATGCCGTCCGTGCGGGAAAGTGGCGGCCAGTACGGCACTCCCGCAGTATCCGAGGACCCGCCACAAAAGTCCCAATGAACTCCACTGCGAGTTTCCTGGTCAAGAGCATAACCGTCCCCTGTCTTTTATTGACAAGTCGTAGAAATGTGGACGCCGTGTTAAACCTTAACGCAGGACCCCGGCACTCACCCGCTATAACCGTGCTCATTCGCTACGCGATGTCGTCCGAGCACGGACCGGTCGCATGACTCGTGTCTGCCTGCGGAGACGTAATGCTCTCGATCTTGGTTTGCCACTCCTATTTTCTGCGGTTGGACCAAAAGCAGATCGCACGGGCCAAACCGTACCCGCCGCTGGCAACGCTGCAAGTCGTATATCTGCTGCGAGAGGCGGGTCACCGGGTTTCGTTTTTCGATTCCATGTTGGCCGACGGAATTGAGGAATACCATCAGTTGCTGGCGTCGGAAACGCCGCAGCTGGTGCTTTTCTACGAGGATAATTTCAATTTTTTGAGCAAAATGTGCCTGGCCACGATGCGCAGGGCCGCTTGCGACATGATTGGATCGGCGCGGCGTAGCAAGGCGAGGGTCATTGCGGCCGGCCCCGATGCCAGCGACGCCCCCGAGCCCTATCTGCGCGCGGGCGCCAATTTGGCCTTGGTCGGCGAGGGCCTATCCACCCTTCTTGAACTGCTGCCCAGGTTTGATGCGCAGCTGCATATGGAGAGCGAAGATCTGGTGCGCGGGCTCTCGGGTATCGCCTCATTAAGCGGCGGCAAAGTCGTCAAGGCGAGCGGCACTAAAGGATTGGCGCTAGCCCAGGATGCGGGTCTCGCCGCCTGGGATCTCGTGGACATCGATCGGTATCGGTCGGTATGGATGAAGGCCCATGGCTATTTCAGCCTCAACATGGCCGCCTCCCGCGGATGCTCCTTCCGCTGCACCTGGTGCTCCAAGCCAATTTGGGGAAATCAATATTTGCAGCGCAGTCCGCTTGAAGTCGCCGCCGAGATGGCCTACATCAAGCGCACGTTCAACCCGGATCATATTTGGTTTGCGGACGACATCTTCGGATTTCGCGTCGATTGGGTCACCCAATTTGCTGCTGCGATACGTGCGGCAAGTGCGCAGATTCCATTCAACATCCAAACACGAGCGGACCTGATCAGCGAGCGAATGGCGCTCGCACTACGCGACGCAGGCTGCAAAGAGGCCTGGATTGGCGCTGAGAGCGGCAGCCAGAAGATTTTGGATTCCATGAACAAGGGCACGACTGTGCCGGAAATTTTGACCGCGCGCGAAAGGTTGAAATCGGCTGGAATTCGTGTGGGATTTTTCATCCAGCTTGGATACATCGATGAGCAACTCGAGGACATCGTAGCGACCCGGGATTTGCTGGCGTCCGCGCAGCCCGACGAGATTGGCGTCAGCGTGTCCTATCCGTTGCCCGGCACAAAATTCTACGACCTGGTGAAGGCCCAAATGCATGCTAAAACCCACTGGCATGAAAGCAGTGATCTCGACATGATGTTCCAGGGTACTTACACTTCGGATTTCTATCGCGCAGTGCGCAACTTGTTGCACGATCAAATCGCATTGCAAACGGCCGATGCGCCGCTCCTTCCGGAACATGACAGGGCCGCCGACGCGATTGAACACCGCTGGCAGGAATTGCTCCGGAACGAATTGAAATACCGCTCGTCCAGTCAACAGCCGGCGGCGATAGCGTAAGCCGTGCGCGTCCACGAGCAACTTTCCGCACAGTATGAGGGCTTGTTGGGCGACACCATGGCGCGCGACTATTCCGACAAGTTGTCGAAGTTCAATGCGTTTGCGCAGCCGGAACTGCGCGGATTGATGAAAAATTTGAATCTCAAGCGAGGAATGCATATCCTCGATGCGGGTTGCGGAACTGGCGAAGCGCTCGATTGGCTTTTCAGCGAGGTCGTGCCGTCGGAACTTGTGGCTGGCGTCGATCTCGCTGCCTCGCATGTTGCTGCCGCGAAACTCCAAGTGTCGCCGGAAATACAGATTCATCACGCGAATCTATTCGACGCTCTCTTCGAACCGGCAAGCTTTGATCTGATCTGGTGCGTGAATACCATTAATCATCTCGCCGACCCAGTCGACGGCGTGCTTCATCTCGCGACGTTACTGCGTCCAGGCGGTCGCGTTTCCCTCGGGCAAAGCTCGCTCCTTCCCGATATGTACTTTGCCTGGGACGCAAGGCTCGAGAGGGTCACTAACGATGCGGTACGGCGTTACTATCAAGATCGCTATCATATCAATGAGCGAGATCTAAAGGCGGTGAGGGCGCTGGTGGGAACATTGCGGGCAGCGCATCTGCGAAATATTAGCGTGCGAACAGTTATTATCGAACGTCTGGCTCCATTGGATGAAGCAACGGAATCTTACCTTCGTGAAACAATATTCCGTGATACCTGGGGCGAGCGGTTGCGACCCTACTTAGCCGGCGACGACTATCAGGAACTCGCGCGGCTGTGCAATCCGGAGCACGCGGACTATGCGCTGCGGCGGCGCGATTTTCATTTTTTGCAAAGCTTCACCCTCGCGACAGGTGAACGTTCCTAGGTCTAAAGGCAAAGTGCCCGCAGGGCGTCGACGGTTTCCCGGGGATGATGTCCCCGGCGCACTTCGAGTGTCGCGATCCGCGACAATTGCCTGATGAAGATACGCCACGACGGTAGACTGGCAGCGTAGCTCTGCTGTCCGGCGAGCCTGCGCAACGTCTCGGCTTTGGACAATGGCCTCAACACAGCGTGCGGGCCGGCCGAGTGCGGCGATAGAAATGCAATCGCAACCAGCTTCAATGGAACCTGAGCCAGTCGAAATTCCGCGCGGCGTAAATCCACTTCGAATTTCTCAACGCCGCTGCGCCGACGAATAATGGGCGATTTGCGGATCAGCGTGCTTATCTGTGAGCGCCCGAGCCACTTTAGAGAATCGGCGCGAAGATGCAAGAAATTGGCCATGCCGGTGGCCCGCAACGATTGCGGTGCGACGAATACACTGTCCTCCGACAGAAAATCAAATCCGCCCAGCAAGCTGTGCAGTGCCACAGTTGATTTTCCAGAACCGCTCGGACCCATGAGCAAGATTCCGCGACCATTTAAGCCAACGCAGGCCGCGTGCAGGGGAACAAGTCGCTGCGCGCGGGACGCAAGGGTAAACACCGCAAACTCAATCAACTCATAGCGGGTATGGTACGGGAAGCGCAGCATGGCGCGCGACACGCAGACGAGCGCATGTCGCTGCCGTGGAGATAGGACCACAAAGTTCGATGACTCGGTGGCGCCACCCAATAAATCGCCGCTGCTTAGCATAAATGTGCGGGGCGGTTCTGCTTGCCTCCGCGCAATGCGCTGGCTACGTCCGCGTCCCGACGGACCCGGCGTCAGCATCAGACGGACGCGAAATGCGGGAGGGGTTGATGAAAATCGATGCGGCGGTAGCCCCGCGTACGCAACATCTACCAGCCGTAGCAGTTCAGGGCTGTTGCTGTCGAAATGAAAGCGTCCGCCCATCAGTTGCAACCCGGCCCGAACCGACATGGCGGCGATCCTTTCTCCAAAAGGATCGGATTGAATATCGGGGTCCACTCGGCGGTTCTTGGTAGTCATAAGTGTTGGTACCCTACCGCCAATGATATGGTAGGACTGAAGTGTTTTACTCCCTTGCAGTATGAATAAATCCGTTGGTTCAAGCGCAGCCTAGGGTATCGACGTCGCCGCCGCGGCGGACTACGACGGCGCGCGCGGCTACGCGCCATGCGAGTGCTATGAGTCATTCAAACCGCACTCGAGTCGCATGCACGCCCGGCTGCCTTATCTTTAGTTCGAACCATTCGCAAACTGTTTCCTGCCTGCCTGCGTCGTTTTCAGGCCGTGCGTCCTCAGGCCTTATCTCCGACAAATGCTTCGACCTTAAGTAACCAATGTGCGTAATGGCGGAACTTACGCAAAGAGGCCAGCAACTGGTCTCTTGGTCTCAGTTCTTACGACGGTTCCACATAAGCATGAAAGTATCGATTATCATTGCGGTTTATAACGAAGCGGCCACTGTTGGCACGCTGCTCAACCGCGTGTGGGTGCAGCCACTTGCAGGAGCAAGCAAGGAAATCATCATCGTTGAAAGCAATTCCACTGATGGCTCGCGCGAGCTAGTCGCTGACTTCGTGCGACGTCATGGGCAAGAATCCCCGGTTCGCGTACAGGCAATCTACCAGCCGCGTCCGATGGGAAAGGGGCACGCCATAAGGCAAGGATTCGCAGCGGCGACCGGCGATATTTTCCTGATTCAGGACGCGGATCTGGAATATGACGTCGCCGACTACCCCAGTCTGCTGACGCCCATCATAGAAGGGCGAACGGCATTTGTGCTGGGAAGCCGCCATATGGGCGCAGACCACTGGAACATTCGTAAATTCGCGCACGGCAGTGTGCAGGCCCTCTACATGAATGCCGGCGGCATGATATTTCACTGGTTTTTCAATGCGGTATTTTCGACGCATCTTACCGATCCCACTTCGATGTACAAGGTGTTCCGGTCGGATTGTCTGACAAATTTGACCTTCACAAGCACCCGTTTCGATTTCGATTTTGAATTGTTGGCCAAGCTGATCCGCGCGGGTTTTAGCCCATTGGAGATTCCCGTAGCTTACAAGTCCCGGGGCTTCAATGAGGGGAAGAAAATTCGTGTGTTGCGAGATCCATTCACATGGATTCTGGCGATTCTAAAGTGTAGATATTCGGCGCTCCGTGTTGCAGGGAAACAATCGCAGCAACGATTACCGAGCCAAGGCGCAGCGGAGTCTAGTCCCCGCAATGGTCTCGAAAGCGCGAAAGGCGCGCGCCGCGCAATACACAGCCCCTAGCCGGGGACCCCTTCCTCACAACGTAAAGCCGGATTTCTGCGCATCGTCATAGAACATCCTCACGGTGTCGAGCGAATATTCGGTCAAGTCATAGCCAACAATCGAAAGCTTTTTGAGAATATCGCTGGTAAGCGTAATTACATGGCAACCCGCGGCGTCTGCTTGAAAAATATTGAGGACTTCGCGAGAACTCGCCCATACAAGTTCGGCTTTGGCGTTTGACTTGAGAATTTCGACGGCCTGGCACATCAGGGGAGCCGGATCTATTCCCGTATCGGCAATGCGACCGGCAAAAACCGAGACGTAACAGGGAGCGCTGGGATTCAGGGACGTCGCAATTTCGCGCACTTGCTTCAAAGTCATAACGGCTGTCACATTGAGCTTGACTTGGCGGTCCGATAAACGCTTGATCAAGCTGCAGCAAGTCTCGCGTTTGGTATTTGTCACCGGGATTTTCACGAATACGTTGTCCGCCCAATCCGCGATTTCCATTGCTTGGCGCTCCATCTCGGCGAAGTCATCGGCAAGCACCTCGAAACACACTGGCTTGTTGTCGATGTGCGAAAGGACTTCCCTGGCGAAACATCTATAGTTCGCGATTCCAGCCTTGCGCATCAGTGTCGGATTAGTCGTTATGCCTTTGACATACTGCAATTCGTGCATCTCGAGCATTTCTGACACAGTCGCCCCGTCGGCGAATAGCTTCACCTTAAGTTGGTCAAGCGTCCTCATGGCGTATCCGATTGGGCCAAGATAATTCGGGAGGCCTCGGCCAGAGAGCCTACGCGATAGTCGCAGGAGCTGGGGGATTTCTCAGCGTAGCCCCAATCGATGAAGAATGTCTGACAGCCTGCGCGCCTACCGGCTTCCACGTCGCGCCAGCGGTCTCCTACCATGAAGCTTGAGTCTAAATCGAGTCGCAGTTCCCGCGCTGCTCGAAGCAGCAACCCCGGGCTCGGCTTACGGCAGTCGCAGCCATCGGCGTCATCATGAAAGCAGGTCAGTATTGCATCGAGACCGAGCTTGAGCTGGAGGTGCGCGTGGATCGCCTCGACCATTTCTCGCGACGATGTGCCTCGCGCCACGTCGGGTTGATTCGTCACCACCACGAGCCGGTAGCCGTGCGCCTTGAGTTGCGTCAACGCTTTGGCGACGTTTGGTAATAGTTCAAGATCCGCCAGCCGGGCTGGCGGATGCGGCGTTCCATCGCGGGTGAAGGCGCGATTGATGACGCCGTCTCGGTCCAGGAACACCGCGGGCCGCATGCTGTGAGCTCGATCTACCATTTGGTGTCGTTGGCCTTGAGGCTGGGATGCGATACCAACAGATGCCAAATCACGGCCTGGAACGCCTCGGAGTGCGGTGTCACGGTGAGCGCGTTAACGGTCGGAACAATGACCGCTGCGTCGGCAACTTGTGCGGTATAACCGCCATCGCGACCGAGGATACCGATGACCCTTGCCCCTACTTGTTTTGCGTGGCGCGCAGCCGCGACCAAATTCGGGCTGACATTTCTGTCCACATCGCCTCCGCCAACCGACAAGATGAACAATGCATCCTTTCTGTTGAGGCGACTTACCTTTAGCCATTCGACGAATGTGCCTTCCCAGCCATCATCGTTGATGCGTGCTGTCAGTTCCGCCACATTATCCGTTGGCGCATAACACTCGATGCCGGCAAGTTTCCGAAAGTCATTCACCGCGTGCGAACAATTCGCGGCGCTTCCGCCGACTCCTAGAAAAAACACCCTGCCCGCGGAAGCCTTGATATCCGCCATCATTGCGGCAATTTTCTCTATCGCCACAGTGTCCAATCTCTGCAGAATTTCTGCGGCTTCCTGCAGGTGTCTTTGCGTGTAGGTCATACGTCGATCAGTTGATGCGACAGGTAGATTTCCATTTCTTGGATTCCCTGCGGCGACCCTACTTCGTAGAATCGATCCGAAACTTCAACTGCGGCCAAGCGACCGATCTTTGATAGATTCGTGTAGATTTGCCCGAGATCGAGCATTATGGATTCTCGATACGGCGCAAACACGCTGCCGGAAAGAACCGACAATCCAAAATCGATATGGGTCATGTCGGACCGCCAAGACGTCTTGTCGTATTCAATCACCTCACCGTTTCGGAACACCACGTTGCTTCTGTCCCACTGGCCGTCATTGTGCAGCACTGTCATGAGTGCTGGACGCTGAGCCACTTCGAATGCCATTTGAATGTCAGTGAGTGAACAACGTAGATATGAATCGCCGTTCAGCACGAAGAAACTGTCGCCAAGCAGCGGCAGGGCTTGCTTCAGCGCGCCGCCCGTACCCAACAACTCCTTGCCATCGAACGAGTACTGGATCGCGAGATTGAATTGGGTGCCATCGCCTACCGCAGCCACCACCTGCTCGGCAAAGTGACCGAGGCACAACACGACTCGGTCGGCGCCTTGCTTTCTCAGCAATTCGAGCTGATGAAATATGAAAGGCCTGCCGGCTATTTCGAGAAGCGCTTTCGGCAGGTTCTTCGTCATCGGATGAATCCGGGTGCCCAGTCCGCCGGCGAGTATGGCCACCGGCAAAATACTCAAGACAGCACGACCTTGGTGCCTTCAAAGTCGAAACGGAAGCGGACTTCTTCCAGACCGGCGTCAGTCATGCTCTGGCGCAGGCGATTACGGTCCGCTGCGTAGAAC
>JBDTAV010000082.1:0-15179 GCA_039924385.1 Steroidobacteraceae bacterium | reverse complement strand
CTCCATAGGGCTTTGAATTGTAGAGTGGTCGCGGGACACTGGCAATTGCTTAAGGCCTATCTCCGATTTTTATCCCTAAAAGCCGGGCATTGCTTAGCCACCAGATGGCTCAATGTCGATAATTCTTTCTCAGCCACTCAGCATAGCCCCTGCCAATTAGCGCCTGCCACCACGGAACGTGCTGCAAATACCAGTCCACGGTTTCCGCCAAACCGCTGTCCAGCGACATGGCTGGAGCGTAGTTCAGATGACGCGCCGCCTTGCCAAAGTCGATCGCATAGCGGCGGTCGTGACCCGGTCGATCACGCACGTGAGTGATCAACTCCACCGCGCTTCTGCCTTTGAAGGATGGCGCCGCCGGAAACAGCCTCTGCATTTCAGGTTGGGCGCTCAGACGCGAATCCACCAATCCGCACACGCTGCGCACGACGTCGAGATTGGCGGTTTCACTTTTCCCCCCGATATTGTACACATTGCCGGGCTTCCCTTTCTTGAGCGTCTGCGATATCGCCTCGCAGTGATCCTCCACGTGCAGCCAATCGCGTATTTGTAGACCGTCGCCATACACCGGCAACGGCTTGCCCAGCAGGATGTTGACGATCGTCAGCGGAATCAGCTTTTCAGGAAAATGGTAGGGCCCATAATTGTTAGAGCAGTTGGTCACCGTCGTGTCGAGACCGTATGTTTCATGATACGCGCGCACCAGATGGTCCGAGGCTGCCTTGCTCGCGGAATACGGCGAATTGGGCGCATACGGACTAGTCTCGCTGAAAGGCGGATCATTGGGCCCTAAAGAACCGTACACCTCGTCAGTCGAGACATGATGAAACCGGTGCGCGGGCACAGTTCGTTGATCGATCCACAACGTCTTCGCACACTTAAGCAGCGCGTGCGTGCCGACGACATTGGTGCGAATAAAGTCGTCCGGCCCCAAAATCGAGCGATCGACATGCGATTCCGCCGCGAAATGCACGATGGTGTCGATTTGATTCTTCCCCATTAGCGCCTGCACGGTGGGCTCATCGCAGATGTCGCCGCGCACGAATGCAAAGCGCGGGTTCCGTTCGAGGCCGGCAAGGTTGTCGAGATTGCCGGCGTACGTGAGGGCATCGAATGCGATCACACGCCCTTCTTGAGTCTTTGTCAGCCAATGGCGCACGAAATTGGTACCAATGAACCCCGCGCCCCCGGTCACGAGGAGGTTAAGCGGCGCGAAGCTCATCGAGCATGCTCCGTAATGCTTCGCGCCAATGCTGCCCCGGGAGGCGAAGCATCGCGCGAGCGGCCGAGGTATCCAAGACGCTAAAACTAGGTCGCGTCGCCCGTGCCGCATACGCGGCGCTCGGAATGGGCACGATACTCGCGGTGCGCGTGAGCAAACCTCGCGCGTGCGCCTCTTCTTGGATGGCCACAGCAAAATCGTACCAGCTAGCGACGCCCAGATCCGACCAGTGGTAAATGCCGCCCCGCGGTCCCAACTCGATGAGGGCCCAAATTGCAGCAGCCGCGCTCATTGCCCAGGTGGGCGTGCCGATCTGATCGCAGACGACGTTGAGCCGATCTCTCTCTTCCATCAGCTTGAGCATGGTCAGAACAAAATTCTTGCCCACTGAGGCGTACACCCAGGACGTCCGCATCACGATGCCGCTTCCGCCTTCGAGCACATGCAGCTCGCCCGCGCGCTTCGTGGCACCGTAGACGTTGAGGGGGTGGGTCGCATCGGTGGGCCGGTAGGGCCGACCGGCCGTGCCGTCGAATACAAAATCCGTCGATAAATGCAGCAAGCGGGCTTTTTCGCAGCTCGCGGCTTGCGCCAGCTTGGCCACTGCCGTGTCATTGACCGCCAGCGCCGCGGCCGGTTCGTCCTCCGCCCGATCTACCGCGGTGTAGGCCGCCGCATTCACGACCCAGTCGGCCTTAATCTCCGCGAGCGCCTGCCCCGCGGCCCGAGCGTCGACGATGTCCAGCTGCGCATGCGTCCGCACGATAACTTCGTGGCCGCTCGGCGCCGCCTTCAAAACAGCCGCGCCAATCTGCCCTGCGCCCAAAACCAAAATCCTCACGCGAACTTCTCAATCTCCGCGAAAGAAGTGCCTTTTGCATCTTTCGCAGAAAGCTTGGGGAGCACGCCGAGAGGTAGAGGCCAACGAATTGCGACGCTCGCATCGTCCCAGGCTAGCGTTCTTTCGTGAGGCAGACTGTACAGATCGGTGCACTTGTACAAAAAATCTGCATACTCGGAGGTAACTAGTATCCCGTGCGCAAGACCCTTCGGCACCCACAACATCAGGTGATTGTCCGCTGACAACTCCACGCCCCACCACGCACCGAATGTACGCGAGCTGCGTCTTAGATCCACGACTACGTCAAAGACACTGCCCGCCGTGACCCGCACCAGCTTGCCTTGGGTATGTTCGGTCTGAAAATGCAACCCACGCAGCGTCCACCGCTCGGATCGGCTCTGATTGTCCTGCACAAAAGTCGTGTCTATACCTGCAGCGGCGAATTTTTCCTTCTGCCAGGTCTCCAGAAAGAAGCCGCGCGCATCGCCAAAGACCCGCGGTTCAATCAGAACGACATCTTGGATGGGAGTAGCCTGAGATTTCATGGCCGCAAGGGCGTCACGGCTGTGCGCTTTCTTTGACTATTCGCAACAAATACTCACCGTAGCCACTTTTTGCCAACGGCTCCGCGAGTTTCACCAGCTTTGCGGCATCGATGAACCCGGATCGCCACGCAATCTCTTCCACGCAAGAAACTTTGAGGCCCTGCCTCTCCTCGATGATGCGCACGAACACGCCGGCATCGAGCAGCGAATTGTGCGTGCCCGTATCCAGCCATGCTGTTCCGCGGCCCAGCCGTTCGACGTGTAAGTCGCCCAGCTTCAAGTACGCACGATTGAGATCGGTAATTTCCAGCTCGCCTCGCGCTGAAGGTGCCAAGGATTTCGCGAGCGACGGCGCACGTTCATCATAAAAATAGATCCCGGTGACCGCGTAGTTCGACGGCGGCGATTTGGGTTTCTCCAGCAGATCCGTCACCCGCCCCTGCGCATCGAACTGCATCACGCCGTAGCGCTCCGGATCCTGCACGTAGTAGCCGAAGACCGTGGCACCCGATTCGCGCGCCGCAGCCGACTGCAGCAGCTCGGTCAGATTCGCTCCATAAAATATGTTGTCGCCGAGAATCAACGCCGAGGGTGCGCCGTCGAGGAAGGCCTCGCTGAGAATCAGCGCTTGTGCGATGCCGTTCGGGTCGACTTGCACCACATAGTCGAACGACAATCCCCATTGAGATCCGTTCCCCAAAAGATCACGAAATGCGTTTTGATCACGCGGCGTGGAAATGATCAAAATCTTGCGAATGCCCGCCGACATCAGCGTAGCCAGCGGATAGTAAATCATCGGCTTGTCGTAGACCGGCAGGAGCTGCTTGGACAGCGACATCGTGATCGGGTGCAGGCGAGTGCCGGCGCCTCCGGCCAAGATGATGCCTTTGCGAGCCTTCATCGGGAGCCTATCGATGCGTCGCGACGTAATTGATCAAAGCTGCGATGCCGGCGGCGCCCGCCCCTTGCGGCGCCTTGGCTCCCGTCATGTCGATCCCCACCGCCAATTTCTTGCCCAACTCCACGCCGAATTGATCGAAGGAGTTCACGCCCCAAATCGTGCCTTGCACGAATACGCTGTGCTCGTACAGAGCCAAAATGCCGCCGAGGGAGCGAGCGGTGGTTTGCGGATACATGAGCAGAGAACTGGGGCGATTGCCCTCGTGCACTCGATGTGGGCCAACGCGGGTGATCTCCGCTGCACTGACACCGGCTTTGCGCAAATCCGCCTCGACTTCCGGCAGCGGATAGCCGTAGGCAAAGGCCTGCGATTGCGCAAAGCAGTTCTTAAGGGCCAAATCTTGTCCCTCCGTGCCGCCCCAGGAACCGCGCAGCGGCGCGATGAAATCGAGGGCCTCAGTCAAGGTGCCCTGATGCAGCATCTGAAAGAACGAATGCTGCGCGTTCGAGCCGGGTTCGCCCCAGACGATCGGCGCCGTTGCAAAGTTAACGTGCAGTCCGTCCAACGAGACCGACTTGCCATTGCTTTCCATTTCGAGCTGCTGCAGATACGCGGGCAGGCGTGCGAGGCGCTGATCATACGGCAGCACCGCGAGGGTCGGCAGATTCAGAAAGGTGCGGTTCCACACACCCAGCAGCCCCATGAGGACTGGCAAATTTTTCTCAAACGGCGCGGTCGTAAAGTGTTTGTCGATGCCGCTGGCACCCTGAAGGAATTCTTCGAAGCGTTCGCTGCCGATGACGATTTCGGCAATCAGGCCGATGGCAGACCAAACCGAGTAGCGGCCCCCGACCCAATCCCACATCGTGAAGCGATGATCTGGGGCAATGCCGAACTTATCCATGGCTTGCGCATTGGTCGACACGGCAACGAAGTGATTGCCGGCGGCCTTTTCTCCAAGCGCTCCGACAATCCACGCTCTTGCCGCATTGGCGTTGGTCTGCGTCTCCTGCGTGACGAAAGTCTTCGAACATACAATGACCAAGGTCTCCGCCGGGTCGAGCGTGCGCGTCAAATCGTCGAGCTGCGTCCGATCGACGTTTGAGACGAAGTGCGGCGTGATGTCGCCGCTCCATTCCGCGTGCAGCGCATCGCATACCAGCAAAGGCCCTAGGTCCGAACCACCGATACCGATGTTCACGGCATGCCTGAATTTCTTGCCCGTCACGCCCACTTTCTGACCGCTGCGCACCGCGGCGACATAGTTCTTCAGTTTTTGGCGCGACGCTTTGACCTCGGCTTGAATGGCCGGCGATCCAGCGAAATCCGAGCGCAGCGCCGTGTGCAGCACCGCTCGCTGCTCGGTGCTATTGATTGGATCGCCGCGGAACATGGCGGCAATGCGATCGGACAGATCCACCGCCCGCGCCAAATCCAGCAGCAGCGACAAGCTCTGGTGCGTGATGCGCTGCCGTGAAATATCGAGCAGCCAGGTATCGTGCTCGACGTGGAAATTCTGCCAGCGCTTTGCGTCCGCGCCGGCGAGATCGCGTAGGTGCACCTTGGCCATGTCTTTGGCATGTGCCGCCACCGCCTCCCAGGCTGGCAACGTGGAATTAAGTTCGCTCATGATGGGTGTTACTCATGAAGATTGCGGGTGATAGTAGGCAAGATACCATTCGACGAAATGCTTCACACCAGTTTCCAGGTCGGTGCAGGGCCGATAGCCGACCTCGCGTGCCAGCGTTTCCACATCGGCCCACGTGTCGGCTAGATCACCCAACTGCATCGGCAACAGATTTTTCTGGGCTTTTTTGCCAAGACAGCGTTCCAGCACTTCGATATAGCGCATGAGCGCAACGGGCTTTTGATTGCCGATATTGTAGATCCGAAACGGGGCGGCGCTGGTGTTGGGACAGGGGTGATTGGAATCCCTGTTAGGATTCGGCGACGCCAAGTGGTCCACGGCCGCGACCACGCCTTTGACGATGTCATCGACATAGGTGAAGTCACGCTGGTGATGGCCCTCATTGAAAACATCGATGGGAAGTCCCGCGAGAATGTTCTTGGTGAACAGAAACAACGCCATATCCGGCCGGCCCCAGGGACCGTACACGGTAAAGAAGCGCAAGCCCGTGGTCGGCAGTGCGTACAAGGACGAATAACTGTGGGCCATCAACTCATTCGATCGCTTGGTGGCGGCGTACAGGGTCAGCGGATGATCGACGCCCTGGCGTTCGGTAAAAGGCATCTGCGTATTCGCCCCGTAGACCGAGCTCGTGGACGCGTAGACCAGATGCTCAACGTGGGTGTGGCGGCATCCCTCGATGACTTCCAGGAAACCCACGATATTGCTCTGCACGTAGGCGCGCGGGTTTTCGATCGAATAGCGCACGCCGGCCTGCGCGCCCAAATGCACCACCCGCTGAAATTGATGCGCGCGGAACACGGCTTGCATCGCGGCTCGATCCGCCAAGTCCGCCTTGATGAACTGGAACCGCTCATAGGGCTTTAAGATGTCGAGACGCGAAAGCTTAAGGGCAGGATCATAATAATCATTGAGATTATCCAACCCGACGACCTCGTCGCCGCGCTCGAGCAGCAGCTTTGCCGTGTGATAGCCGATAAAACCGGCGGCGCCGGTCACGAGCAGTTTCACAGCGTGCGCCACACCGTTTTGCCCGACGATGCCTTGTCGAGCAGCGCCAGAATGTGCTCGTGCGCCGCGCTTTCTTCCTCGGTGGCCTGAATCACGACAATGCGGATGTCCGTCGCCGCCCGCATCGGCGCCGCTTGGCGCGCACGGGCGCGAATCGTGTCGGACTCGGCGCTTAAAGTGAGGCTGCCCTGGCCGCCCGTCATCGCCAGATACACCTCGGCCAGGATGCGCGCGTCCAGCAACGCGCCGTGATACTCGCGATGCGAATTATCGACCGAATAGCGCTTGCACAGGGCATCCAGGCTGTTGCGCTGGCCGGGATGCATCTGCCGCGCGAGCGCCAGCGTGTCGAGGACGCGGCATAAGTCCGACACGCGCCGCTCGACGGTGATGCGCGCCAGCTCCGCATTGAGGAAAGCTACATCGAACGGCGCATTGTGGATGATCAGTTCGGCGTCGCGGATGAACTCCAGGAACTCCACATGCACGTGCGAAAAAGTCGGTTCCCTGGCCAGACGCTCGCGCGTCAGCCCATGCACCTGAACCGCGCCTGCGTCAATGTTGCGCTCGGGATTCAAGTATTGGTGGAAGGATCGTCCCGTCAGACGCCGGTTAAAAAGCTCCACGCAACCGATTTCGATGATGCGGTGCGCTTGCTCAACTTCGAGGCCCGTGGTTTCCGTATCGAGAACGACTTGGCGCATTCTAAAATCTACCGCACTGCCAACATGCGATCGATCGCCTCGTTGGCGAGGCTGTCAACAAACTCATTGCCTTCATGTCCCGAATGTCCCTTCACCCAAATCCATTTAATATCCTGATTCGCAACCGCCGCATCCAACAATTGCCACAGGTCTTGATTTTTCACCGGTGCCCGCGCCGCGGTGCGCCAGCCGCGAGCCTTCCAACTCGGCAGCCACTCGGTAATGCCTTGCAGCACATACTTTGAGTCCGTGTAGAGCTTCACCGCACAGCGCCGTTTCAGGGCGCCCAAGCCGCCGATGGCCGCCGTGAGTTCCATGCGGTTGTTGGTGGTCGCTGCCTCGTATCCTGAAATCTCCTTACGTTCGTTGCCAAACACCAGCAGCGCAGCCCAGCCGCCGGGCCCCGGATTGCCGCGGCACGCGCCGTCGGTGTAGATCTCGACTTCCGTCATGATCCGACTTTATGGGTGGGTTCCGCGGCGCCCACCAATACCCGCTGGCGTACCCGCCGGCGCGGCAGAATCAGGGTCAGAGTTGACACGCGCTTGCGCGCCTTGAGCAGGTAAGCACCCGCCGTCAGCGCCCGTCGTTGATGGACCTCGCTTACCCCGCCCTTCATGGGCAGGAAACCCAGATAGCCACTGACGCTGTCGACATCGAACCCCAACAGCGCCACCCAGACGCGCAGGCGCCGCTCCGAGAGCATGCGCCGCGTGTGCGGCGGAAATGGCAGCCGGTCGAGCGAGCGGCCGAAGAAGCGCCGCGCGCCCCAACCGCTGAAGGGATTGAAACCGCAAATCATGAGGCATCCCTCTCCGGTCAGCACGCGCTCGGCTTCGCGCAGCACTGCATAGGGGTCCTCGACCAGCTCGAGGGTATGAGGCAACAGCACCGCATCGATGGAATCGGACTTGAACGGCAGCGTATCGAGCGGCGCGCACAGGGTGACGCCCTGTTTAAGTTCGGGTGTCACCAGGGTCGTGTGTTGGGTGCGCGCGCCGCCGAGCAGATGGCGCGCCGGTCCCCAGGAGCCCACTTGCAAGAGCTCAAAGCCAAAAACCGTGTCGAGTGCCAAAGTGGCCAGCACGGCCTCTTCCCGCAGAACGCGGACCCCCAAGGGACCCTCGAACCAGTCGTCAAGAGCGCTATCCGCCGTCGATTCCAACCCACGCTCCTTCTTGAAAAAACTAGCGAAGTTCTAATGTTACAGGTTAAATACGCCGCAAAATGTCAATCCTTGCATCGCATCTTAACGTGCGCCCGGTACGCGCATTCTCCGATAACTACATCTGGCTGATCGAGTCTCCAACAGCGCCCGCCCAGGTGGTAGCCGTTGACCCGGGCGACGCCGATCCGGTGATCGAGGAATTGAGGCGCCGGAATCTTAAGCTCGCGGCCATTTTACTGACACACCACCATCCGGATCACGTCGGGGGTGTGCCCGAGTTGCTGCGTCTTGGCAAAGTGCCGGTGATCGGACCCGACGATGCGCGCATTGGCTTCAGAACGCGCACGGTTAAGGGCGGTGAGCGCTGCGAGTTGCCGGAGTTGGGACTTGGATTCGAGATTTTGCAGATTCCCGGGCATACGGTAAGTCACATCGCATTTTGGGGTCATGGCGCGCTCTTTTGCGGTGACACGCTCTTTAGCGCGGGTTGTGGCCGAATGTTTGAAGGTAATCCTGAGCAGATGAATGCATCGTTGAACCGCTTGCGGGACCTGCCGCCCGAATGCCAAATTTTTTGCGGCCATGAGTACACCGCCGCCAACCTTCGGTTTGCCCTGACGGTCGAGCCGGCCAATGCCGCTGCCCTGGATTATCAGGACAGCGTAAATCGCATTCGCGCCGCCGGCGATCCGAGCCTGCCGTCGACCTTGAGCCTGGAAATCAAGGTCAACCCCTTTTTGCGCTGCGACAAACCCAGCGTGCGCGCCGCCGCCGAGGCCCGTGCCGGGAAATCTCTGCCCGAGGCGTTCGAGGTATTCGCGGTGTTGCGCGATTGGAAGGATCAATTCCGCTAGCGGAATGCCGATGGCACCGATCAAGCGACATTATTCCCTCGGCTGCCTCGCGTTGTGCTTAAGTGCCTGCGCCCATCAGCCGGCAGCGCCGCCCAAACGCGAACCGGTGGTGCTGACCGAGCCGCCGGCAGCGCAGACACCAATCGCACCGGCCGAAACGGGGCCCGCCTCCGCGGCCCCCTCCTTGACGATGCCGCGCGAGTGGCAGCATCACAACGGCGAGGACTACGACGATTTATTCGACCGCATGCGCGCCGGCTTCGCGTTTGATGAAGTGCAGGAGCCCGCCATCGACGTGCAGCTCGCCTGGTTCGAGCACAATCCCGACTACCTCGAGCGGGTATTTCAGCGCGGCCAGCGCTACCTGTACCACATCATCACCGAGGTCGAGGCCCGCGGCATGCCGTTGGAATTTGCGCTGCTGCCGGTGGTCGAGAGCGCCTACGAGCCCTTTGCGTACTCGCGCAGCCGCGCCGCTGGCTTGTGGCAATTCATTCCGGACACGGGCGCGCGCTTTGGGCTGAAACGGGATTGGTGGTACGACGGCCGCCGCGACGTGGTTGAATCCACGCGCGCGGCGCTCGACTATCTGCAGGCGCTTCATGATCAGTTCGACGGCGACTGGCTGCTCGCGATTGCAGCCTATAACGTCGGTGAAAACAATGTACAGCGCGAGTTGGATTACAACCGCGCCAACGGCAAGCCGACGGATTTCTGGCATTTGCGGCTGCCCGCGGAGACGCGCGCTTATGTGCCGAAGCTGCTCGCGCTAAAGCGCCTGATGGCGGAGCCGGAGCGCTACGGGCTCGAATTCGCCGTGATACCCAACGAACCCTATTTCGCGGTCATTGATACGGATTCGCAAATCGACTTGAAGATTGCCGCGCAGCTGGCCGGTACGAGCTACGATGAGCTGGTCGCGCTGAATCCCGGTTACAACCGCTGGGCGACCGATCCTGACGGTCCGCATCGCATGTTGGTCCCCATCGACAATGCCGACGCCTTCGACGCCGCCTTGAAAACCTTGGGTCCGGATGATCGCGTGCGCTTCGCCAGCCACGAGGTGACGCGCAAGGAAACGCTGGCGATGATCGCCAAGCAATACGGCACCTCGGTCGCCGTGATTGCCAAGATCAACGACCTCAAAGGCGGCAAAGTCACGGCCGGCGAGACCTTGAAGATTCCTGAAATCAGCGGCGAATTGCCCGAGAAAGTATTGCTCGCGGCCGCGCGCGTCGATCGGCCGGAGACGGATGTCGGCGGACGGCGCCAGCGCCAGATCGTGTATCGGGTGCGGACCGGCGAGACCTTGGGTTCCATTGCCCGGCATCACGGCATGCCGGTGAGCACGCTCGCGCGGCTGAATAATATGGGGGCCCGGGACACCTTGGTGAAGGGCCAGCGATTGGTGATCAAGGCCAGCTCGCGGCGCTTCCGTGGTGAAGGAGTGGTGTCGGGACGCCGCACGCTCTATACGGTGCGCAGCGGCGACACGGTGTACAGCATTTCGCGTCAATTTCAAGTATCGATCACCCAACTGAAGAGCTGGAACGGACTGAACGAACATCATCAAATAAAGGCCGGACAACGACTGGTAATGTATGTAGATTCGAGCCGGCAACAGGGGTAGTCGAACTTATGGGGTTTCTGAGCGGCAAGCGCGCCTTGATCGTGGGCCTCGCCACCGATCGTTCCATTGCGTGGGGTATTGCCCAGGCCATGCATCGCGAGGGCGCGGAGCTCGCCTTCGCGCATATCGAGCGCATGACCGACCGGGTCGTGCCCCTGGCAAAACAACTGGGATCCGATATCACCTTTGTCATGGACGTCGGCAGTGATGCGGACATTGACAAGGGCTTTGCATATCTTAAGACGCGCTGGCCGGCCTTCGATATTTTGGTGCATGCCGTCGCATTCGCCTCGCGCGAAGCGCTGACCGGTGATTTCCTGAGCGCCACTTCGCGTGAGGCCTTCAAGGTGGCCCACGATATTTCCAGCTACAGCCTGACTGGCTTGGCGCGCGCCGCGCTGCCCTTCATGAAGGCGCGGTCGGGTTCCATGGTTGCTTTGAGCTACCTAGGCGCGGTGCGCTCCATACCCGGCTACAACGTCATGGGGTTGGCCAAAGCCAGCCTCGAGGCCAACGTGCGCTTCCTGGCCGCCGATTTAGGGCCGCAAGGCATCCGCGTCAACGCGATCTCGGCGGGACCGATCAAGACCCTGTCAGCGGCGGGCATCCCGGGTCTGCGCAAAATGCTCAGCCACGTGGCGGCGACCGCGCCGATCCGGCGAAACGTCACCATCGATGATGTGGGCAACGCGGCGGCGTTTCTCTGTTCGGACCTGGCCGGCGGCATCAGCGGCGAAGTGCTCTATGTGGACGGCGGCTTCCACACCGTGGGCATGAGTTTTCCATCAGATGGAGACGGGGCATGAAACAGGCGACCACTCTGAACAATAGCGCTGGTAGACGTGTCAACGGCCGCGCGGATCTAACGTTGAAGCAGGTGGTGATATTAAAGGAGTGTCGCATGTTAAATCGGAGTTTGGTTGTGGTGCTCGCCGGTATCGGGGCCCTGGGCTTGAGCGCCTGCAACACCGTTGCGGTCAGGACCGACTATGCCCGAGATATGTCGGCGTCCATTTGCCATACCTATGCCTTCGCCATGGAGCATGTCGCCAACGCCGACCAGCCTGCGGCATATGGCAATCCCTTAAACGCAGAGCGCCTGCGCCAAGCGATTCAGGCGAATATGGCCACCCGCGGCATCCAGCTCGTCGATCGCGCCTCGGCCGATTGCGTGGTCGGCTATGCGATGGGTTCGCGTCAGGTGTTTGACGGCTACTACGGCGGCTATTACGGCGCCGGGTGGGGCTTTGGTGGCTATGGGCGCGGCTGGGGCTTCCGGGGCGGTTGGGGATATGACGGCCCGTGGGTCGACAATGAAACGCGCATCTCCGTCGATCTGTTCGACGCCAAATCGCATAAACCGATCTGGCATGCGAGCGCCAGCCAGAACGTGTATGAGTTGTCGGGTCCCGAGGCGGTGCAAAAGATCGACCTGGCTACTGCAGCGATCTTCAACAAATTTCCCGTCGGAGCGCCGGTCCAGGTTGGCGGCGGCGCCAAGACTTCGCAATAAGGGCATCAGACACCGGAAAAGAGGTAGTCGATTGCCGCCAGTAGTTCGCTGCGCGCAGTCGCGACGGAACTGACTTTCTCGACTAGATCTCGAGATCGAATCACGGTCAGCCTTGGCACCACAACAAGGTGATCATTTCCGCGCAGCGCCACGACCGGCATGACGCGTCGACTAGCCGGGAGGGGGTAATTGATTGACGCGATCGGTGCAACGAGTTGCTCCACCCCGTTAATCGCAAAATCCGACTGCATTGCGACCACAAAAGGGTAGGCCTCATGCAACCTTTGATGTATTGATTCCCATGCTCTTTGCCTTCGCATAGAGATCGGAATTCAGCGTAATACTGACCGTCTGTTTCGGAGCCTTCCGCTCGAATAAAGGATTTCTCATCGGCACCTCCTTTGCTCGACCGTTGAAGATGAGGTGCTACCGCTTTGCGGCAGGCCTGCGCACGAAAAAATAGTAAAGGCCGGCCAGCACGGCTGCGGCGCCCAGAACCAGCGCAGAGAAGCGGTGCAACGAACCTGCCAGCAGCTCCGGGTGTTGGCCGACGGTTTTCCCCAGCCATGCCAGCACCGAGCACCACAGCAGCGATCCGGCCAGGGTGGCAAGCGCATACCAGCGGAAGTCCATGCGCAGTATACCGACGGGAATGCCGATCAAATGCCGAATCACCGGCAGCAGCCGCGAGAAAAACACGCCTGCTGACTCATAGCGGGCGGCCCACGTTTCCGCCAGTTCGATCTGTGCGGGCGATATCCAGAGATAGCGCCCAAAGCGCAGCACCAACGGCCTGCCCAGCAGGCGCGCCGCCCAATACATCGAGGCTGCGCCGAGCCAAGAGCCGGCTGTGCCGGCCAGGATAATTCCGAGCAGCGACATGTGACCTTGGGTGTGCGCCAGGTAGGCGGCCGGCGGGATAATGACTTCGCTCGGGATGGGCACGAAAGTGCTTTCCAGCGCCATCAATCCCGCAATGAGCCAATAGCCGCCCTGGCTTATAACCGACAGATACCAATTTGAAAATTGGTGCAGTAAATCGGTCAACGGGGAGCCTAATCAATCGCCTTTGGATTCAGCGTGATCTTCGCATCGGCGCGGGCGGCGGCGGCATAGCTCTGCGCTTCGCCGGAGGCGATTTCCGCCGCATATTGACGTCGCAAGTCCGTGTCTTTGATCGTTGCCGCGTTCGGGTCTTCGCGCACGGCGCTCAAGGCCAGCACGGCCGCGTCGCCGTCGCCCAAGCTCAAAGTCTCGTAGATCGGTTTTTGCGCCGGCTTCGGCGCTTTAAATGCAGTCACGCGCACTTCCATCGGTACATCCTGATCGGAGCGCGAAATAAACTTTGCGGCCTGCACGGTAGCCCCCAGGTTCTTCGCCACCGCGTCCCAACTCTCACCGGCATTCAAGTGTTTGAGGGCATCTGCGGCAGCAGCCGAGGCGAGTTCCACTCCGCGCTGCTTCTTCCAAACGGCAATCACGTCGGTGCGCACCGCCTCGAGGGGCTTCTGTTGCGGCAGCTTGTGATCGGTGGCATGCAAAACGACGCCCCGGCCTTTTTCGACTTCGACAATGGAGCTCAAGCGGCCGTCGAGTACGTCCTGACTGAACGCGGCATCGATCACCGCCTGCACCTTGCCCAGCGCCCCGCCACCGTCGCTGTGGCTGAAATTCGGCTCATCCTGCACAGTCAATCCGGCTTTCTTGGCGACCACATCAATGTCCGTGGCATTTTGCAGCGCCGCGTCCGCCAGCTGATCCTGGGCAGTGTTGAACAAGCGTTCGGCTTCGTTGCGCTTATATTCAGTTTCCAGGTCCGCCTTGGCCTGTTCAAAGGTTTTCACGGTCGGCGGCTGAATGCCGTCGAGCTTTAAAATGTGATAGCCGAACTGCGTTTTAACGGGCCCGCGAATCTCATCGACTTTCATGCTAAAGGCCGCGTCGGCGAACGGACCGACAAAAACCTTGCGTTCCGACCAGCCCAGATCGCCGCCCTGCGCAGCGGACCCGGGATCTTGCGAGAATTCCTTTGCCAATTTCGAGAAATCCTCGCCCGCTTCAGCGCGCTTCAAAATAGCTTCCGCCTTGGCTTTCACCGCGGCATCGTCTTTGGGGCCGTTGACCGACAGCAAGATATGGCGCACCCGGCGCTGCTCGGGCTGCACGAAGCGCTCGGGAGTCTTGGTCTTTTGTTCCTCGTAATAGGCCTTGAGCTGCGCATCATCGACGCTGACTTTGGACGCGAGCTTCTCCAAGCTCAACTCGACGTAGCGCAAATTGACCGTCTCCGGCGTCATATAGTCGGCTTTGTGCGCGTCGTAGTACGCCTTGACGGCCGCATCATCGGGCGTGGCGCCGGCTGCATACTTTGACGCCGACACGGTCAGCCAGGCGAGCTCGCGCTGCTGCCGCGTCAGTGCGCGAAATTCCTTCAATTCGGTGGGCGTTGCAAAACTCGAGGCGTTGAGTGCGGTGTCGAGCTGCCGCAGCTTCGCATCGCGCCGGAATAATTCTTCGATTTCCGCCGGCGAACGGCCTTGTGCGTTCAACACCGCCAACGCATGCGCGGAATCGAATTTGCCATCCACTTGCAGGGCCGGGACCTTCGCCATCTCAGCGAGCAATTCGGAATCGCTCACCCGGTAGCCCAATTCATCGGCTCGCGTGACCAAAGCCTCGCTCGCCACGTATTGTTCGAGTACCCGCTGTTTAATTTCGTTGCGCATGGCATCGTCGAGCGGAACACTGCTCTGACGCTCGATCTGCGCCAGCTGCTGCTGATAGGTTTGCCGCACCTCATTGGAGGAGATTTCGGTGCCGTTGACCTTGGCAGCGTAAGTGGGTGCGCTCAAGGTCCAATTGATGCCCCAAAAAACGAACACCAAACCAATGGCTCCCAGCACCACGCCGGCGACCCAACCTTTCAACTTATCGTGAATACTTTGCAGCATGTTCCCAAACCTCTTTCCTAACCTACCGCGTCACCTTGAGCGCGGCCAAGCGGCTCGCGCAGGTTCACTTCAGGAAATGGCGGAGTGGACGGGACTCGAACCCGCGACCCCCGGCGTGACAGGCCGGTATTCTAACCAGCTGAACTACCACTCCGCTGTTGGTGGGTGCTGAGGGGATCGAACCCCCGACC
>JBDTAV010000081.1:0-87722 GCA_039924385.1 Steroidobacteraceae bacterium | reverse complement strand
CGGCAGGATGCGATCGTTGTAGAAACTCATGCGTTTCGGATCCGTCCGTTAAAAGCGCTGCAGAAAGATCGAGGAATATCACTCACGACGCGTCCGACGAAGGAGACGTTGGCCTTCCCTTGATTTTACTGCCAAAACTGTCGGCACAGAATGCCTAGAATACGGGTGTGGCGCTCCATTAACTGATTGATTGAACGGTATTTTCTGTTCGTTTAAACACCCATTCGGTTTTCCTTAGGGAAGCTCTGAAAAACCACTCATGAAAGCAGCTATTTATAGCAGTTTGTTCGGTTTGCGCACAAGTTGCCGGCCAGTTGGACTACCGCGGCGTTAGCGTGGCTGACACTGCCGTCTCGTCCGGAGTTTTTTGAGAGCAAAAACAAGTTGGAAGCGCTACGAGACGTGCGGACGGCTGTGGGTTTTGATGATGTAGAGTCACAGCTGTCTTGCGTTTAGTTCGAGCCCCGAGCCGCTGGCTTCAATCATCCAGTCCCAAGCCCCTTAAAATCCTAGGCGCATGCTTCTGCACGCGTGCGGAGCGAGTCGCCGATTGTTTCGCGCCCCCAAAATACAGCAAATAACCCTTCTGTCTTCCCGGGGTGAGCGCATGAAAGGCTTCTGCCAGTTCAGGGTCATCATCCAACCGCTTTAGAAACTCCGCGGGCATCTCAAAGTCTGCCACGCTCCGCTTCTGCACCTTGGCACCAGATTTCTCAATGGCAATGGCCTCCTTGATATAGGCCTTAATCGCGGTCTTTTGCTTGTTGACATCGGCCAGAGAAGCAAACCTGATTTGCCTCGCCGACTGCACATTCCTCGTTTGCTGAACGAGGATGCCCTTGGGGTCTTTGAGCAAAGCGCCTTTCATGAACAGCAGGGCGCAATAATCCTTGAAGCCGTGGATCAAAACTACGTTGCCGCCATTTAGCTGGTAGCAAGCTTGACCCCATTTGAGCTCTTCACTGAGGTCCGATGCAAGACAAAGTTGGCGGAGTGCGGCGAATTCAGCGCTCCAGCGTTTTTCCTTGCCGTGAATCTTGCTCACCCTGGGATTTGCTTTGCTCTTGACTCGATCCATTTTCTTCGTCTCGTGAGTAACTTCCGCAGCGAATGCCTATGATGCCATGACGCACTCGTGTCCGACTATTTGCAGGGCAAGAGTCGAAAGAAAAAAACACGATTATTCAACCCCCGAATTATGGTTTGGGCGGTCCTGCCGGCGGCCCAACCGGAAATGGCCTCTCGGGCAGACCGATGGTGTTCTGGAAGCTTTGAATCAACCAACGCCCCGCTTTCTTCTGCAGCACCTGGCTCTCGATTCCTTGTCGAGGTTCCGGCATGCCGGTTGGAGTCTTCGCGCCGTTCATCGTCCAACTAACGTGCGCGACCGCAATCGTCGGCGATAAGAACCGCACCGAAGTTTCGGTAATGGTGAGTTGGCTGTCATGGAATACAAAGGCGAACGCGGCATTAAGTTTGCTCTCGATTTGCGCGCGCCCTTTCCACCACCACCCCAAGACATTGACACAGTCGCCGTCCTCGGTGAATAACGCGGCGTACGCCGCGGCGTCATGCCCATTCCAAGCGTCCGCCTGCGAGACCTGCACTTGCCTGATGCTGCTTTCATCATCCGCTGCTGCAGCAGATGCGCTGCGGCCCAGCGTCAGCAAAACAAACGTCAGCAACCACGGACTCCAACCTGCGTATCGATTCATTCGGGGGCCCCATTTAGACGTTGCGCCTAACTTTGTGTTTGTGAATCTCTTGAGGTGGGACCAGGGCCGCTTAGCTATATAAGCCCGCCCGGCCAATCCGCGTCAAGGCGCAAATCTCGCGCTTTTCGGCTATTACACGTTGAATCGAAAATGCATTACGTCGCCTTCCTTGACGATGTATTCCTTCCCTTCCAAACGCAACTTACCCGCTTCCTTCGCGCCCGTCTCGCCCTTGAATTTAACGAAATCATCGTAGGCAATCACTTCGGCGCGAATGAAGCCGCGCTCGAAATCGGTGTGGATGACGCCCGCCGCCTGCGGCGCGGTGGCACCCGCATGCACGGTCCACGCGCGCACCTCTTTGGGGCCCGCGGTGAAGTAGGTCTGCAGACCCAGCAATGAATAGCCGCCGCGGATCACGCGGTTGAGTCCCGGTTCGTCCAACTTCAATTCCGCCAGGAACTCGGCTCGATCGGCCTCATCGAGCTGGGCAATTTCCGCTTCGATGGCCGCGCAGATCGGCACAACGATGGCGCCTTCGGATTGGGCGATCTCGCGCACACGATCGAGGCGCGGGTTATTGGTGAAGCCGGCCTCGTCCACATTGGCTACATACATGACGGGCTTGTCAGTGAGCAGGTGCAGATCGCGCAACAAGGCATGATCGTGAACATCGAATTTGAGCAGCCGAACGGCCTCCGCGTGATTCAGCTGCACCCGCACCTTCTCGAGCAGGTCCCGTAGTCTCACGGCGTCTTTGTCCGCGGCCTTAGCCGCCTTCAGCGCCTTATGGTAGGCGCGCTCGACACTGTCCAGATCCGCCAGTGCCAGTTCGGTATTGATGACCTCGATGTCGCCGGCCGGATCGATCTTCCCCGCCACATGGATGATGTCGTCGTTCTCGAAGCATCGCACTACATGCGCGATGGCGTCGACTTCCCGAATGTGCGCGAGAAATTTGTTGCCCAGGCCCTCGCCCTTGGACGCCCCGGCAACCAGTCCGGCGATATCCACGAATTCCACCGTCGTGGGCAGAATCTTCTCCGGCTGGGCGATGGCGGCCAGCTTTTCCAAACGAGGATCGGGCACCGGCACCACGCCCACATTGGGATCAATTGTGCAAAAGGGATAATTCTCCGCGGCGATCTGCGCGCGCGTCAGCGCGTTGAACAACGTGGACTTGCCCACATTCGGTAAACCAACGATCCCGCAACGAATAGGCATTAAACTTTTCCTGAACGGCTGTGCAATCGGGTCATGGCACGCTCCGCGCCCTGCTCCAGCAGCAGCGGCATGCAATCCACTGCCGTTCCGACGGCGTCCAAAATCAAATCCTCTTCCGCGCGCGGCGCGCGCGTCAACACATAATCGATGACTTCGGCCTTGTTGCCGGGATGCCCTATTCCTAAGCGCATGCGCCAGAAGGTCTCGCCGATATGCGCGATGGTATCGCGCAAACCATTGTGTCCCCCGTGTCCACCGCCCTGCTTCAAGCGTACCGTGCCCACCGGCAGGTCGAGTTCATCGTGCGCGACCAAAATCTCCGTCGGCGGAACTTTATAGAAGTCGCTCAGCTGTCGAATCGACAGCCCGCTGCGATTCATATAAGTGGTGGGCTTCAGCAACACCAGCTCATTGCCCTCGATGCTGATTTTCGCGGTCTCGCCGGAATATTTCCGATAATCGCGAAACTCGCCGCCATGACGGCGCGCAAGCAAATCCACGAACCAGAAACCCGCATTGTGACGGGTCACCTGATGTTCCGGGCCTGGATTGCCCAGACCGACGAGGATGCGCAACGGTAAACCAGCCATTTAAACAAAGCCTTTAAAAGACCAGGGCCGTCATACCGACGGCCCTCATGACACAACGCTTATGAGAATTACTTCTTCGCGTCTTTCTTTGCCGGTTCCTTTTTGGCTTCCTCTTTCTTCGCAGGCGCTGCCCCCTTGGCTGCGTCGGCTCCCGCTGCCGGCGCTCCGGCTGCCGCGGGCGCTGCGGCCGCTGCCGCACCTTCCGCACCCGGCGCTGCTGCTGCCGCGGCGGTGGGTTCAGGCTCTTCAGCACGCGGGCTATGGATCGCGACCACCGCCGCATCTTCCTTCGCCAGCTCCACGAGCACGACGCCGTCTGGAACCTTCAGCTGCGACAAGTGGACGCTCTCGTTGAGCGAGAGTCCGGAAATATCGACTTCAATATATTCCGGCAAGTCCTTCGGCAGGCAGGATATCTCCACCTCGGTGCGCATATGCGACACGATGCCGCCTTGAGATTTGACTCCCGGCGAAACTGCAGCGCCGCTGAAGTGCAAGGGAATGTTGATGCGAATTTTCTCGTTCTCTTCGACGCGCTGAAAATCGACGTGCACGATCGCATTCTTGAACGGGTGCCGTTGCACATCCTTCAAGATCGCGGCCTGCGACTGATCGCCCACCTTCAAATTCAAGATGGTCGAATAAAAGCGCTCGTTGTCGAGCATGGTTAAGAGCTTCTGATGGCTCAAGGTGAGAGTACGCGCGCCCAGATGGCCGCCATAAAGAATTGCCGGTACTTTTCCGTCGTGACGCAGGCGGCGGCTCGCACCTTTGCCTTGCGTCTCACGAAACTCGGCAACGAGTTCGAAAGAGGTTTTCATAATCTTCTCCAGTTACAAGACAAACCAAGGCGCCCTAGCTTCGCGACCAATTGCAAAGGCACCGACCTAATCAATATAGAGCGAGCTCACCGACTCCTCGTCGCTGATGCGGCGAATCGTCTCAGCCAACAACCCCGCGACGCTCAGCTGGCGGATCTTCCTGCATGCGGCGCCCGCCTCCGATAACGGTATGGTGTCGGTGACCACCAACTCATCCAACACCGATTTCGAAATTCGTTCAATCGCCTGGCCCGACAGCACCGGATGCGTGATGTAGGCCACCACCTCGAGCGCGCCTTCATCTTTGAGCGCCTGCGCCGCCTGGCATAGCGTGCCGGCCGTATCCACCATGTCATCCACCAGCACGCAGGTCTTCCCTTCGACCTCGCCGATGATGTTCATCACCTTCGACTCATTTGGCCGCGGCCGGCGTTTGTCGATGATGGCCAAGTCGGCATCATCCAGGCGCTTCGCCAGCGCGCGGGCGCGCACTACGCCGCCGACATCCGGCGACACCACGATCATGTTCTGGTACTTCTGTTTCCAGACCTCGCCGAGCAGCACCGGCGATGCGTACACATTGTCCACCGGGATGTCGAAAAATCCCTGAATCTGATCCGCATGCAAATCGACCGTCAACAGGCGATCGACGCCTGCGCGCGTCATCATGTTCGCCACCAGCTTCGCCGTGATGGCCACGCGCGTCGCGCGCGGCCGGCGATCCTGGCGCCCATAGCCGAAATAGGGCACCACCGCCGTCACCCGCTTCGCGGAAGCGCGCCGGCAAGCATCGGCCATCATCAGAAGTTCCATCAAATGCTCGGCCGGCGGATGCGTCGGCTGCAGGATGAACACATCGCGCCCGCGTACATTCTCTCTAAGCTCGACGCTTACTTCGCCGTCGCTGAAGCGATCCACATCGGCTCGCCCCAACGGCACGTGCAAGTGACGGGTGATTTCGGTCGCCAGCGGCGCATTGGCGTTACCGGTGAACACCGCGATCGACAACGAGCTGAATTCATTTGTTTGCGACATCGACCTTGCCATAAGTGGCTGGGGTGGAAGGATTCGAACCTCCGAATGGCGGGATCAAAACCCGCTGCCTTACCACTTGGCGACACCCCAACTTGGAAAAAAACCGACGACCGGCATCACCCGGTCCGCAATCCCTCAAGCAAGGGTGAGTCATTCAGTCCGCGAGCCAGAAAGCCTTCAAACTCTGGCGGCACCTTGCGCATTACTTCTTGTGCAAGATCCTTATTCTCGCAGGCCAAAAAAACACAGGCCCCCGTGCCAGTCAGGCGCGCAGAACCGAAGACCGATAGCCAATCGAGCGCATGTGCAACTTGAGGATAACGGCGTCGCACCACGCCCAAGCAATCGTTCCTTCCACCAGACGCCAGGAAACCGTGAATTGTGATGGGCGCAGAATTCCTTGTCAATTCAGGATCTTGAAACACCTTGGCAGTGCTGATAAAGGCATTCGGCTTTAAAATCAGATAGTTAGCTTCTGCTGGGGCCAGCGGCGGGTACAAGGGTGTCAGGCGTTCCCCCACTCCTTCAGCCCAGGCTACCCGGCCATGCACAAATACTGGCACATCCGCCCCCAACTTGAGTCCCAGCGCCGCCAATTTTTCCCGCGGCCAATGAAGTCCCCATAGCTGGTTGAGCGCGACCAGGCAGGTGGCGGCATCGGAACTGCCTCCCCCCAAACCCCCGCCGACCGGGATTTTTTTTGAGAGGCCAATATCGGCCCCCAAGCCTGAACCGCTCGCAGCTTGCAGCCCCCTGGCCGCGCGGATGCAAAGGTCGGCTTCCGCGGGCAGCCCGGCGATCTCTGTCGTGCGGCGAATCAACCCGTCAGAGCGCACCTCGATGCTGATTTCATCGCACAGGTCGACGAATTGAAAACAGGTTTGCAGCTCGTGATAGCCGTCGGGCCGCTGCCCCAAAACGTGCAGGAAGAGATTCAGCTTGGCCGGCGCTGGCCATACCGACCGGGTGGAGATCATTTCGGCCAATTCCAATGATCGATGATGATGCGCACCCGCACATCGCCGGCGGTCAACACCAGGCGCGCCGGCAGCAGGTCGCCGGCCACCGGCATGTACCGATCGTAGGCGATGTTCCAACCGGCCTGGCTCAAGACTTTTGCGCGGTCCTGGTCATTGCGCGAAAGATCGAACGTCGAACCGGGATTCGGAACGCCGAGCAACCAGTAGTGCAAATTCTCGATCGGCAGATCGAATCCCAACTTCTCCTGGACCAAGGATACGACCGCATCGCTCGGCGGCGCGCCATTCAGCGACAGGCCCTGCGGAGTCTGCTTGAGCGCCAAGGCACCAATGCCGAAGGGGCCAGCCAAATGCACTTCAGCGCCGGTGTCAGTTTGCCCCCAAGTGAGCGTAGCCTGCCAACCTTGCGTGCCCAATGCCACCGCGGCTCGTCCGTCCAGTTGCCAAGCATCCGCGCGCTGCAATTCGCCGGCGCGCTGCTCCCACTGAGTCGAGGGCGGTGGGAGGGTGCGGGTGGTCGCGCACCCAGCGAGCACAAAGCAACCAATCAACGTCAACGCGCGCCGCATGGTCAATCAGTTTGCGGAAGTGAAACGATGCCGTGTCGATTTCAGCAAATTATTGTCGGCATCCAACGCGCTGGCCTCGGACCAGATTCTCCGCGCCTCGTCTTGCTGCCCCGTTTGCCACAGGACTTCGCCGAGGTGCGCCGCGATGTCGCCATCGTGATCATCCGCGTACGCCGCTTTGAGAAAAGGCAGACCGTCGGCCGGGCGCCCCTGACGGTAGTACACCCAACCCAAACTGTCCAAAATCGCGGGATTCTTAGGCGCCGCTGCGTGCGCGCGCTCGATCAGCTTGCGTGCCCGTGCGAGACTTTTGGTGTGATCGGCGAGCGTGAATCCCAAGGCATTCAACGCCGCCGGATCGTTCGGCCGAGCCTTGACCACCAGAGTCAATTCACGCAAGGCTTCGGAAACCAGGCCATGCTCTTCATAGACGGACGCTCTCGCATAGCGCAACTCCACGCTGTCGGGATAATCCTTCTCGCCCTTCTCCAACACCGCAAATGCCTTCGGCAGCTCGCTCGACTGCACGTACATCCTGGCGCGGGCCGTCACGATCTCCGGCGCGCGCAGTGGTTCGTCTTCTAAGAGGCGGTCGAGCAGCTCGTCGGCCGCGCTCGGCGCGCCGTGCTCGTGCAGCAGGGTGGCAGCGCGCAGCAACGAAGGTACGACGTTCTCGCCGTTTTGCACTTGCGAGAAAAAGCGCAGTGCCCGTTCAGGATCGCCGTTGCGATCCGCCATCAACGCCAGGTAATAAAATGCATCATCGGAAAACTTGCCGGTGTTCAAAAGCTGCCGGAATTTGGCCGTTGCCGCCTCGAAGTGCCCTTGTTGAAACTCCAGCAACCCCAACAGTCGCAGCGCCACGGCAGTCGACTCCGGATTGCGCGATAAAATTTCCAGCTGTTCGGTGGCTTGCGGCAGTCGCTGCGCGGTCATGAGCAGTGCCGCATAATTGAAACGATTGGTCGGCGAGGCATCCGCGTCGAGCTGCGCCTGCGCGGCGCGCAACGGCTCCTCGACATCGCCCGCCAGAATCCGCGCGCGCAGCAGCGTCTGCGCCAGCTCTTTATGCTTGTCCTGTTTGGCGTCGTTGCTGCTCGATGCTTCGATCGCTAGCGCGCCGCTTAAGCTATGCACTGCGGCGGCCGGATCGTCCGCGCGCATCGCCGCAATGCCTTGGATCCGCAGTGCCGACGGCGAGGTCGGAAAGTACGATGCCAATCGATCGGCAAGCTGGTGCGCGCCGAATACGTTTTCATCGGACCCCAGATCCGTTTCCACATCGGCGAACTCGGCATCCACGCCCGCGGGAGAATTCAACAGGACGAGCCGGTAATGCGCCGCGGCTTCATCGACCTTGTCGAGCGCCAACGCGGCTCGGGCTGCCGCGCGTTGCGCCTGCAGCGATTTGGGATCAACGAGCAGCCAGCGCGCTGCAACGCCGGCCATGAGGGACGGCTGCAGAGTCTCGGCCGTGACTTCCGTGGCGCGCAGCAGGAGCGCAGGATCTGTTTCATGCGCAGCTGCGGTCGCGTACTGAATCGCAGCCACACGCGGTTCCTGACGCGCTAGCGCTATCTCACCCATGACGGTATAAAATGCCTGCGGCGCCGGTTCGGACTTGGAATGAGTCGCCGCACAGGCGCTCAAAACGAGCACAGCCAGCCCTAAAGCAGTCCTTGCAATGATGGAAAACGAGAACACGGCCGCACTATAGCGAAATGAATAACCCGATGCCGCGGATTCATCCTTGATCTGGCGGTGCGTCATACGCCAGAATCCCTTAAAACCCGGGCCAAAGCGCTTCCATGGCAGTCAATATCCTCGGTATCAACCATAAGACCGCGCCGGTCGCGTTGCGCGAAAAGGTGGCGTTCAGCGAGGATAAGCTGGTTGCGGCATTGCTGACCTTGCGAAAGGAAATGGGGGTTGCCGAGGCGCTGATTCTGTCGACCTGCAATCGCACCGAGGTGTACTGGTCCGGCACGGCCAGCCGCTCGGAACTGTCGCAATGGTTGGAACGGCATCACGGCAATAATATCGACCTCGCCGCCAGTCTCTATGTTCATCAAGAATCGCGCGCCATCGAGCACACCTTTAGTGTCGCCTCCGGGCTCGACTCCATGGTATTGGGCGAGGTGCAAATCCTCGGGCAATTAAAGGCCGCCTACCGAATCGCGCAGGAAAGCGGTAACACCGGCCCTATCTTGAATAAATTGTTTCAGGCAGCTTTCTCGGCCGCCAAACGGGTGCGTACCGAAACTCGCATCGGCGCCAACGCCGTGTCGCTTGCATCCGCCACGGTCAGCCTGGCGCGGCGCGTGTACGAGGACTTGAGCGCTCACAATGTCTTGCTTGTCGGCGCGGGCGACATGAATGCGCTGACGGCGCGGCATTTCATGAGCGCAGGCGTCAAGCGCATGGTGATCGCCAACCGTACCTTGAGCAGGGCCGAAACGCTCGCGGCCGAACTCAAAGCCCACGCCGCGCCCTTGACTGATCTTGACAAGGAACTGGCCGAGGCGGACATCGTCATCAGTTGCACGGCGAGTCCTGAGCCCGTGATCAGCAAGCCGGCGGTCGAAGCGGCCATTCGCACCCGGCGCCGCCGGCCGATTTTCATGGTGGACATGGCCGTGCCGCGCGATATCGACCCTAAGGTCGCGGAACTGGAAGACGTCTATCTTTTCTCCATCGATGACCTGCAGCAACTGGTGAATGAGAACATTCAACAGCGCGAGCTTGCCGCAGGCGGCGCGCGGCTGCTAATCAATGAAGAGGTGACGCGTTTTCTCGCCGAGTCGCGCGCTCAGGACGCGGGCCCGGCCATTCGCGCACTGCGTCAGCAAGCGGAGGGGATTCGCCAGCAAACGGTGGAGCAGGCGCGGCGCATGTTGGCGGCGGGCAAATCCACCGATGAAGTCATCGAATACCTTGCTAACACCCTTACCAACCGGCTGCTGCATGCACCCACCCAGGCGCTGCGCCAGGCGGCCGAGCTCACTGATTTGGCACTGGCAGAGACCGTTACGCGCCTATTGACCGAAGAACGCGACCGGCACTAGCCCCGAAGAGGCCGCTATAATCCGCGCCCATGAAAGATTCCATCCGGCGCAAGCTGGAAAAACTTGACGAACGCTTTGAGGAAATCAGCCGGCTGCTGTCCGACGCCGGCGTCATTTCCAAGCAAAATCAGTTCCGCGAGCTCTCGATGGAGTATTCGCGGCTCGAGGACCTGGTCCGCCGCTATCGGCGCTTTCTGGCGCTCGAGGGCGACGCGGCGACGGCGCGGGAATTGGCGGCCGACAAGGACCCCGCGACCCGCGCCATGGGCGCGGAGGAACTGGCCGACTTGAATCCGCGTCTGTTGGGCGAGGAACTCGAGTTGCAGCGCCTGTTGGTGCCCAAAGATCCGCACGATGACAGCAACATCTTCCTCGAAGTCCGCGCCGGCACCGGCGGCGACGAGGCGGCGATCTTTGCGGGCGATTTGTTTCGCATGTACGCCCGCTACGCCGAGTCCAAGGGTTGGGCCGTCGAGGTCTTGAGCGAGAGTCCGGGCGAACACGGCGGCTACAAGGAAGTCATCAGCCGCGTCATCGGGCGCGGCGCGTACTCGTTGCTCAAATTTGAGTCCGGCACCCATCGAGTGCAACGCGTGCCGGCCACCGAAGCACAGGGGCGCATTCACACCTCGGCGTGCACCGTCGCGATCTTGCCGGAACTGGAAGAGGTGGAGGCGGTGGATTTGAACCCCGCAGAGCTGCGCATCGATACCTATCGATCATCCGGCGCCGGCGGCCAGCACGTGAACAAAACCGACTCGGCCATTCGCATCACCCATCTGCCCACCGGAATCGTGGTGGAATGTCAGGACGAACGTTCACAGCACAAGAACCGTTCGCGCGCCATGTCCTTGCTCAAAGCCAAGCTCCTGTCCGCGGAACGCGAAAAGCAGCAGAGTGCCCAGGCGCAGTCGCGCAAGCTGCAAGTGGGATCCGGCGATCGCTCCGAGCGCATACGCACCTATAATTTTCCGCAAGGGCGCGTAACGGACCATCGGATCAACCTCACCTTGTACAAGCTCAATGACGTGATGAACGGCAACCTCGACGAGCTGGTGCGCGCGCTCAATCAGGAGCATCAAGCCGAAGAGCTGGCGAACCAAGTGGAATGACAACCGTGGCCACGATCGCACAAGCTGTGAAGACCGCGGAGCTGACCTTGGCGCCGCACAGCGGGTCGCCGCGTCTCGACGCCGAATTGCTGCTGGCCACACTGTTGGACCTGCCCCGCTCGGCATTGATTGCGCGCGGCAATGAACCCGTCGCATCGAACCATGAAAATGCCTACGCCGAGCTGATCTCTAGGCGTGCCGGCGGGACCCCGATTGCCTATCTCACCGGCAGCCGCGAATTTTGGTCGCTGCCGTTCAGCGTCTCGCCCGCGGTCTTGGTGCCGCGTCCGGAAACTGAAATCCTGGTCGAACACGCCTTAGGCCTGCTGCCTCGCGATGCGGTCTGCTCGGTATTGGATCTGGGTACCGGCAGCGGCGCCATTGCGTTGAGCCTGGCTCACGAGCGTCCGCACTGGGCGATCACGGCCGTCGACATTTCACCCGCGGCGCTCGATATCGCGGTGAAAAATGCGCAGAACTTGCAGCTTTCGCAGGTACAGTGGCGTCTAGGTCGCTGGTTCGAACCCGTGCAGGGCGAACGCTTTCATTTGATCATCGCCAACCCGCCCTATATTGCGGCAAACGATCCGGCGCTTGTTGCGCTTAGGGCCGAGCCTGTCGGGGCGTTGGTCGCCGGCCCGACCGGACTGGAGGCGCTCGGCGAGATCATTGCGCAGGCGCCTGGGCACCTGTATGCACGCGGCTGGTTGGCATTGGAACATGGCACCGACCAAGCGCCCGACGTCGCACAGTTGCTTCGGCAGCGCAGGTTTGATTCGATTCGTACTTACTCGGATTTTTCAGGCAGGCCCCGCGTTACGCTGGGCGTTCACACACAACACTAGGAATTCCCATGATCCGCTTCGAAACCAGCTTGGGCGACTTCACCATTGAACTGTTCGACAAGGAAGCGCCCGAATCGGTCGCCAATTTCACACGCTACATCGACGAAGGCTTCTTCGATGGCACGATTTTCCATCGCATCGTTCCGGACTTCGTCATCCAGGGCGGCGGCTTCATGGAAGACATGACGCAAAAGAAAACCAAGCCTCCGGTCAAGAACGAAGCCGACAATGGCCTGAAGAACAAGCGCGGCACCTTGTCGATGGCGCGCACCAATGACATCAACAGCGCCACGTCGCAATTTTTCGTGAATCTGAAAGACAACGACTCTCTCGACCATTCGCGCGGAAACTTCGGTTATGCGGTTTTTGCCAAGGTGATCGAGGGCATGGACGTCATCGACAAGATTGCGGCGGTTGAAACCGGACGCAAGCGCGGCTTCGATGACGTGCCGGTTGAAGCGGTGACCATGAAAAGCGTGCGCCGAGTGAAATCCTAACCGGCGTGGCGCAAAAGAAATCATGCTTCCGGCGACTGGCATGGTCGATCTTCGGGATAGTCTTCTTTGGCATCGCGGCCAGCATCGTCACGGTGCTGTTGCTGCGCTGGATCAATCCTCCCTTCAGCGCCTTCATGGCGGAGATGCAGCTCACCGCCTGGTCCAAGCGCGATCGCACCTACGTGTTTCGCCATCACTGGGTCACCTTGAATCAAATTTCGCCCAGCCTGCCCCTGGCGGTGGTCGCCTCGGAGGATCAGAAATTTCCTGAACACTGGGGCTTCGATGTGGAGGCCATCGAGAAGGCCTACGAGATGAATCAGCACAGTCATCGCGTGCACGGCGCAAGCACCATCAGCCAGCAGGTCGCCAAGAACCTGTTCCTATGGTCAGGGCGCAGCTACTTTCGCAAGGGGCTGGAAGCCTATTTCACGGTATTGATCGAAGCCTGCTGGCCCAAACGGCGCATCTTGGAGATTTACCTCAACATCGCCGAATTCGGCTATGGCGTCTACGGCGCCGAGGCGGCGGCACAGCGGTTCTTTCATACCTCAGCCGTCAGGCTGACACGCAGCGAGTCCGCGGTGCTGGCGGCGGTGTTGCCGAATCCAGAGCGGTTCATCGCAGCCGCGCCCTCGGCGTACGTTCAGCAGCGCCGCGATTGGATCCTAGGCCAGATGCAAGCGCTCGGCGGTCCTGAGATGCTGGATGAAATCGACGCCTACCCGAACCGGCGGCGCTAGGATGCAATCAGCGTCTGCGGGATGCGCAGTTCCTGGGCCAGCTGCAAAGTCCAGCCGCGCGCGAGCCGCACGTTATAGTAATCTTCGGGCTCGACCCCGGTGGTTCTGCGAAATATGTCGATTTGCTTTCATTTTGAGCTTCAAGTGTGACAAACCGATGAAAAAATTCCTGTTTGTCGCTGCGTTGACGCTGCTGGGCGAAATGGCCGTCGCCGCGCCCACGTACGTGAGCCACGGGCGATTCAAGGATTTGGTGGTCTATAGCCCACGGGCGGAGGCGTCGAGCTTTGTGCTGCTTTTGTCCGGCGATGAGGGCTGGAACAACCGCGCTGAGGGGTTCGCGCAGCAGCTCGCGCAGCGAGGCGCCATGGTGGTGGGCATCGATCTTCCGAAGTTCAAAGCAGTGCTGGAAGCAGACGGCGACACCTGTGAGTTCCCGGCCGGCGATTTGGAAAACCTGAGTCACTTCGTGCAAGCCTATGTTCACAGCTCGACCTATCTTGTGCCGCTGCTGGTGGGACTCGACGACGGCGGCAGCATGGTTTATGCGATTTTGGCGCAAGCGCCGCCAGGCACTTTTGCTGGCGCGCTCAGCGCAGGCTTCTGTCCGCACGTGAATATGGAGAAGCCGCTGTGCAAAGGCTCCGGGCTCGAATTGACGCACGGTGCTCGCGGCTCAGGCTTGAATCTGCTGCCCATCAAGTCCCTGAGCAATCCCTGGGTGGTCCTTAAGGACTCGAAGAGTCTCAAGTGCCCGGCAGAAGCAGCCCAAGATTTTGTCGCGCACGTGCATGGCGCGGCGATTGCCGTGCTGCCCGGTTTAAGCGAGCCGCCTTTCGAGGCGGCTTTCGCCAAGCTGGCCCCGGCGAATCACGATCGCGGCGTCGCACCGCCCGCGGCGTTGGGTGATCTGCCCGTCGTCGAAGTACCCGCGCAGCCCAATGCGCCCACGTCGAATTCCTTTGCCATCATCATGTCCGGCGACGGCGGCTGGGCCGGGCTCGATCGGGACGTCGCCGCGGCGTTGAGCGCGAAAGGCATTTTCGTCGTGGGCTTGGATTCCCTGCGCTACTACTGGACCAAGCGCACGCCCGAAGGAGTGGCGGCGGATACGGACAGGATGATTCGCTACTATCTCTCGCATCTGAACACGAAGCGCGTGCTGCTCATCGGCTATTCGCAAGGCGCCGATGTGCTGCCGTTTGTCGTGAATCGTCTGCCGGCGGCGACCAAGGCTGCCGTGTCCCTGATCGCGATCTTAGGCATGTCCGAACACGCACTGTTTGAATTTCATGTCAGCAGCTGGATTTCGGATGACAACTCGGGTCCTGAAACTCTGCCTGAGGTGAACCGGATCACGGGCATCCCGGTGCTGTGCATTTACGGCGAGGACGAGCACGACTCTCTGTGCCCAAAACTAGATCCCGGCAAATTCAAGATTGTGAAAGTGAAGGGCGGCCATCATTTCGACGGCAACTATTCTGCCCTGGCGGATGACATCCTGTCGGCCGCTAAACCTTAGGAGCCTGTCTCCGTCAGGCTCCTAAATACGACCTTCCGCCGCCATCCAGTCGTAGCAGTCCTTCACCATTTCCTTGAGCGGCACGATTCGATAGCCCAGCTCGCGTTGCGCCTTGACAGAGGAGGTGCTGACTTTCCGGCTCATCAGGCTGGCCATTTCCGGCGTGATGGGCGGCTCCTTGCCGGTGAACCGGCTCGCGAGATCGCCTACGACGGCGACGACGCGCAACAGCGCCATGGACGTTTCCTTTTGAGGCGCAGGCTTGCCCACCAGCATGGAGATCTCTTTCACCAACTCCATCATGGTTTTGTTTTCGCCGCCGAGCAGGTACGAACCGCCGCTCTGACCCTTGTCGGCGGCGGCAATATGCGCCGCCACGACTTCCCGCACATGCGTAAAGGTCAGCAAAGACGGCGGGACGCCCGGGAGTTTATCGTCGCGCACCATCACGAAAAGCCGGGACCAGGTCCCAATATCGTAAGCACCCATGATGGCTCCGGGCTGCACAATGACGACTTCAAGACCCTTGGCGGTGGCGGCGCGCGCCAGCTCCTGCGCCTGCCATTTGGTTTTTTGATAATTGACGCTGGCGTTCGCCGCCAGGCTCGGCGTCTCTTCGGTAATCTCGCCGTCCACCGGGCCATACGCGGAAATCGACGAGGTCACCACCAGTCGCCGCACGCGCCGCGCCAATGCGGCCTCGACGACATGGCGCGTGCCATCGACATTGTCGCGAGTTTGCTGGGCATTCCCGCCGCGCCACATATTGGTGTTGCCGGCAACATGGAAAACGGTGTCGGTACCGGGCGGGATCGCGGCGAATAACGAATTCGGTTCGCTCAGCTCGCCCACCGCGAGCTTCGGCCGAAATCGTTTCAGTACTTTAAGGTCCGAGGAAGGACGATGCAGAGCGGTGACATCCCAACCGCGAATCATCAGCTCTTTGACCAGATTGAGGCCGACAAAGCCGGTGCCGCCGGTGACGAAGGCCGCCCGCCCGGTTTTAGGCGGCATCCGCCGCGTCTCCCACTTCGGGCTCGTAGCCTAAGAGCGGCGCCAACCAACGTTCCGCTTCGCTCATCGTGAATCCCTTGCGTTGCGCATAGCTCAAGACCTGATCGCGGTCGATTTTGCCGACGCCGAAATAGTGCGCCTTCGGGTGGGAAAAATAAAACCCGCTCACCGCGGCTGTGGGCAGCATCGCAAACGATTCCGTCAAATGTAAACTCGCGTTGCGCTCCGCATCCAGGAGGCGCCAGAGCAGCCCTTTCTCGGTGTGGTCGGGACATGCCGGATACCCCGGCGCCGGCCGGATGCCTTGATATTCCTCACGAATCAAACCGGTATTGCCCAATTGTTCCCGCGGCGCGTAGGCCCAAAATTCCCGTCGCACCCGCTCATGCAGGCGTTCTGCCAGCGCCTCCGCCAAACGATCCGCGAGTGCCTTGAGCATGATGCTGCTGTAGTCATCATGCTGGGCTTCGAACCGCGCCACATGTTTATCGATGCCGATTCCTGCGGTCAGCGCGAATGCGCCGACGTAGTCGGCGCGGGCGCTGTGCGCCGGCGCGACGTAGTCGCTTAGGCAAAGTTGCGCCTGATCCTGCGGCTTGGATTTCTGCTGCCGCAAATGGTGCAAACGCAGCTCAACGCTTTGCCGGCCCTCGTCCTTGTACACGTTGATGTCGTCATCGCCGACGCTGTTGGCGGGGAAGAAGCCGATGACGGCGCGAGCTTTGAGCCATTTTTCGGCGATCAGTGTGTTCAGCATGCGCGTCGCGTCCGCGTACAGGCTGCTTGCCGCTTCGCCCACGATCTTATCTTGCAAGATTTCCGGAAACTTGCCCGCAAATTCCCATGCATTGAAAAACGGCATCCAGTCGATGTACGGCACCAGTTCCTGCAAAGGATAGTCATCGAACGCCTTGGTGCCGAGGAAGGTGGGCACCGGCGGCGCATAAGCCGTCCAATCAACCTTGAATTTCTTGGCGCGTGCCTGGGGCAGCGACAGCTGCGGCGCCTTGGCGCTCTTGTTGCGATGCTGCTCGCGCCGCCGTTCGCTGTCTGCCTTGAGGTTCGCGACATAGGCATCGCGCGAGCTCGCGGTGACCAGTTGCTGACACACGCCTACGGAGCGCGACGCATCCTTGACGTACACCACAGCGCCCGCGTAGTGCGGATCGATTTTCACCGCCGTGTGCGCCGGCGAAGTGGTCGCCCCGCCGATCAGCAACGGCTGCTTGTATCCCAAGCGCTGCATCTCCTTGGCGACATGCACCATTTCATCCAGCGAGGGTGTGATGAGTCCCGACAGGCCGATGAGATTCGCGCCCTCGCGCGTCGCGGCCTCGAGGATTTTTTCGCACGAAACCATGACGCCCAGATCGACGACTTCGAAGTTATTACATTGCAGCACCACGCCGACGATGTTCTTGCCGATGTCGTGCACGTCGCCCTTCACGGTGGCAATGACGACTTTGCCGTTGGAGCGGCTGGCGCCGGATTTTTCCTTTTCGATATACGGAATCAATACCGACACGGCCTTTTTCATCACGCGCGCCGATTTCACCACTTGCGGCAGAAACATCTTGCCGGCGCCGAATAGGTCGCCGACCACATTCATCCCGTCCATCAAGGGGCCTTCGATGACATCCAGCGGGCGCTGCGTCAGCAAGCGCGCCTCTTCCGTGTCCTCGAACACAAATTCGTCCAATCCCTTGATCAAAGCGTGCTGCAGGCGCTCGGCGACGGGCAGCTTGCGCCATTCCAGATCATCACCGCGCTTCTGCGCGCTGCCGCCTTTGTAGCGCTCGGCGATTTCCAGCAGCCGCTCGGTGGCGTCAGCCCGGCGCGCCAGAATCACGTCCTCCACGCGCTCGCGCAGTTCTTTGTCGATGTCCTCGTAAATGGCGAGCTGGCCGGCATTGACGATGCCCATGGTGAGCCCGGCGCGGATGGCGTGATATAGGAAGACCGAGTGCATGGCTTCGCGAACCCGATCGTTGCCGCGAAACGAAAACGACACGTTGCTGACGCCGCCGCTGGTATGCGCTGCGGGCATGCGCTCTTTGATGGCCGCGAGCGCTTCGATGAAGTCCAGACTGTAGCGGTTGTGCTCTTCGATGCCCGTGGCCACGGCAAAAATATTCGGATCGAAAATGATGTCTTCGGCCGGAAACTGGATCCGTTCGGTCAGGATCTTATACGCGCGCGCGCAGATACCCACTTTGCGCTGGATGGTGTCCGCCTGGCCCTGCTCATCGAAGGCCATCACCACCACGGCTGCCCCGTAGCGCAAACACAGTCGCGCATGCGTCAGAAACGCCTCCTCGCCTTCCTTGAGACTGATGGAATTGACGATGCCCTTGCCCTGCACGCATTTCAGGCCAGCCTCGATCACGGACCATTTCGACGAGTCGATCATGATTGGCACGCGCGCGATATCCGGCTCGCCCGCGATCAAGCTCAAAAATTTCACCATCGCTGCCTGCGAGTCCAGCATGCCCTCGTCCATGTTCACGTCGATGATTTGCGCGCCATTGGCCACTTGCTGACGCGCCACGTCGACCGCCGCCGCGTAATCGCCCGCTTCAATCAGCTTGCGGAACTTCGCCGATCCGGTGACGTTGGTGCGCTCGCCGACATTGACGAACAGGCTGGATGAATCGATGGTCAAGGGCTCCAAGCCGCTCAGGCGGCAGGCCGATTCGATGCGGGGAAGGACGCGCGGCGCAAGACCCTCAACCGCCCGTTTGATGGCGGAAATGTGCTCAGGTGTCGTGCCGCAGCAGCCGCCCACCATATTGACGAAGCCGCTGGCGACAAAGTCGCGCAAGGTCTCGGCAGTTTGCGCGGCCGTCTCGTCGTACTCGCCAAATGCATTGGGCAGCCCTGCATTCGGATACGCGCAGACGAAGGTTTCGGCGATGCGCGAGAGTTCCTCGATATAGGGTCGAAGCTGCTTGCCGCCGAGCGCGCAATTCAATCCCACCACCAACGGCTTGGCGTGGCGGATGGAATTCCAAAATGCCTCCGTGGTCTGTCCTGACAAGGTGCGGCCCGATGCATCGGTAATCGTGCCGGAGACAATGATGGGCAGCTCCTCGCCCACTTCGTCGAACACCTGGCGGACTGCGAACAGCGCGGCCTTGGCGTTTAGCGTGTCGAACACGGTTTCGATCAAAATCATGTCCACGCCGCCCGCCATCAGCGCGCGCGTGACCTCGCAATACGCCGCCACCAGCTGGTCGAAATTGATATTGCGAAACCCGGGATCATTCACGTCGGGCGACAGCGATGCGGTACGGCTGGTGGGGCCCAGCGCCCCCGCGACGAAGCGCTGCGCGCCGCTGGCGGCGCTGCACTCGTCCGCGACCTGGCGCGCCAGGCGCGCCGCTTCGAGATTCAGCTCGCCGACCAGCGCCTGCATGCCGTAGTCCGCCTGCGAGACCGAGGTGGAATTGAAGGTGTTGGTGGATATCACATCGGCGCCCGCATCAAGGTATGCGCGATGAATGTCCGCGATGATGTTCGGCTGTGTGAGGCTCAGCAAATCGTTGTTGCCGCGAAGATCGCTGCGCCAATCCTTGAATCGCTCGCCGCGAAATTGCTGTTCGCTGCAGCGGTGACGTTGGATCATCGTGCCCATTGCGCCGTCGAATATCACGACGCGCTGCTTGAGCAGCGCGATGAAGCCCTCGGTAGCCGACTTATTGTGGGGCATCACGCCACCCGCGCTTCTTTGACGCGCGGCCGTATCCCTAAGGCATGGCAGATCGCATACGCCAATTCGGCTCGGTTCAAGGTATAGAAATGAAACTCATCGACGCCGTGCTGGCGCAGGCGTTGGACCTGCTCGATGGCCACATTCGCGGCGATCATGCGGCGGGTATCGGGATCGTCATCCAAGCCGTCGAACCGGCTGCGCAACCAATCGGGAACCGAGGCGCCGCAACGCGACGCAAAGCGCAGCAATTGCGGGAAGCGCGTGATGGGCAGGATGCCGGGCACGATGCTGGCCTTGATCCCGGCCGCGGCACATCGGTCTCGGTAGCGCAAAAAGAAATCCGTTTCGAAGAAGAACTGCGTGATGGCGCGGCGCGCGCCCGCATCCACCTTGCGCTTCAAATTTTCCAAATCGGCTTCGACGCCGCCGGATTCCGGATGCCCTTCCGGATACGCCGCCACCGATACTTCAAAATCTCCGGCCTGTTGCAGGCCCAGTACCAAATCAGAGGCATAGGCGAATCCACCGGGGTGCGGCAGGTAGCGTCCATCGGCGGACAAATTGGCCGCCGGCGCATCGCCGCGCAGCGCCACCAAGTGGCGCACGCCGAGCTGCCAATAAGTCTGCGCAATCTGCAGCACTTCCTCGCGCTCCGCGCCAACGCAGGTCAAATGCGGCGCCACACGCAAGTCGGTTTCCTTGAGCACGCGCTGCACGAATTCGTGCGTGCGGGTTCGGGTCGATCCATCCGCGCCGTAGGTCACCGACACGAAATTCGGCCGCAGCGGGGCGAGTCGCTGGACGGACTGCCACAGCTGCTGGGCCATGGCCTCATCCCCGGGCGGGAAAAACTCGAACGAAACGGCTGGATTGGACACGTATGAACCCAAATGACACTAACTCGACAATAAGCATGCAAGAGCTTACGATTTGATTCAATCTCATTATTTTAATAGCCGGAATGAATTAGGCTCATGTCGTCCACTGCCCTCGAAATCCGCCATTTGGAGACCCTACTGGCCTTGACGGAGTGCGGCAGCCTGTCAAAAGCGGCCGCTCGGCTGTTTTTGACCCAATCGGCCCTGTCCCATCAGCTCAAATCCCTGGAAAGTCACTATGGCGCGGCGCTGGTGGAAAAAAACGTCCGGCCATTGCGCTTTACGGCCATCGGACAACGGCTCCTGACCCTCGCCCGCGTGGTGCTGCCGCAAATGGCGGAGGCCGGCCGCGATGTGGCGCGCCTGGCGCAGGGACACGCGGGTCCCTTGCGAGTAGCGGTCCAATGCCACAACTGCTTCGATTGGCTGATGCCGGCGATGGATGCCTACCGGACTTTATGGCCCGAGGTCGAGCTCGACATCATTTCGGGATTTCTCAAAGATCCGCTGCCGCTGCTCGATCAGGGCGAGGCGGAGCTGGCCATCATCCATGACCCGCAAGAAGCCCATCCCACCGTGATCTTCAGTCCGCTGTTTCGCTATGAAAGCGTTGCCCTGATGAGCCCGCGGCATCGCCTGGCCGCCAAGCCGTGGCTGCAAGCCGCGGATTTCGCGGACGAAACACTCATTACCTATCCTGTGCCGGACGAGATGCTGGATGTGATGAAGCACTGCCTCACACCCGTTAATATCAACCCGAAACGGCGCACCGCGGAATTGACTGTGGCCATTTTGCAGCTGGTCGCGAGCGGCCGAGGCATCGCGGCGCTGCCCTCATGGACGGTGGGCAATTATATAGAGCGTGGCTATGTAGTCTCGCGGCCCATCGGCGAGTCGGGACTGCGCTGCGAACTGTATGCCGCCACCAGTCATGCCGGCGCGGAAGCGGCCTATATAAGAGAGTTCATCGCTTTGACCCGGGCGCAGAGTTTGACGACGCTCGCGGGCGTCTCGGCGCTGTAGCGCCGGCCCCTGGCCTGCCGTTAGCGCCGGTTCGCGCTAGCCCATGTGCAGGCCGCCGTTCACCGAAAAATCGGCGCCGGTCGCGAAGGCTGATTCATCCGAGGCCAGCCACGCCACGATCGAGGCAATTTCCTGAGGGTCGCCGAGCCGCCTCACCGGAATCGACGAGACGATTTTTTCCATCACCTCCGGCTTCACCGCCCGCACCATATCCGTGCCGATATAGCCCGGCGAAACGGAATTGACCGTGACTCCGCGCGATGCAACCTCTTGGGCGAGCGCCATGGAAAATCCATGGATGCCGGCCTTCGCGGTCGAATAGTTGGTCTGACCGAATTGACCCTTTTGTCCGTTGACGGACGAGATGTTGATGATCCGGCCCCAACCGCGATCTACCATGCCGTCGATGACTTGCTTGGTGACATTGAACAATGAATTCAAATTGGTGTTGATCACCGCATCCCACGAATCTTTGGTGAGCTTGCGAAAGGTGCCGTCGCGCGTGATGCCCGCGTTGTTCACCAAGATGTCGATTTCGCCCACTTCGGCACGGGCTTTTTGAAATGCCGTCGCAGTGGATTCCCAATCGGCGACATTGCCCTCGGAACAATGCACGTTGTAGCCCTTCGCGCGCATCTCGCTGATCCAGCGTTCCTTGCGCGTGGAATTGGGGCCGCAGCCCGCAATGACGGTATAGCCTTCGGTGCACAATCGCTCGCAAATCGCTGAGCCGATGCCGCCCATGCCGCCGGTTACGTATGCAATTCTTTTTTGCTTGGTCATGATCGCCCTCGAATTAGCTATCGCTGCAACACGTATTCACCCGGCGCATCGCCGAGAACGTTGTAGCCTTTTGCTGGATTGCCCAAAGTGGGCGGCGGCGCATTTTGCGCGCCGGAACGTGCCGCGAGCCATTGCTGCCACCACGGCCACCACGAGCCTTGATGCAAGGTGGCCTTGTCGAGCCAGTCGGCAGCCGCGAGAGTCGTGCTCGCATCCTTCCAGGTCAACTCGCGAAAGCGTCGCCGCGGATGCACCGGACCGCAAACGATGCCGGCATTGTGTCCGCCGCTGGTCAATACGTAGGTGTAATCGCTGGATCGGGTCAGCCCGCGCGTCTTGTAGGTCGACTTCCACGGTGCGACATGATCGGTCTCGGTGCCAAACACCACCATGGGCAGCGTAATGGACTTCAAGTCGACAGGCAGGCCCTTGACGTTAAATCGCCCGCTCGCCAGATCGTTCTGAAGATAGAGCTGCTGCAGGTATTCACTGTGCATGCGCCAGGGCATGCGCGTGCCGTCGCTGTTCCAGGCCATCAAGTCATTGAGCTTTTCGCGCTTGCCTTTGACGTAGGTATTAATTGCCGGCGTCCACAGCAGATCGTTGGAGCGCAGCAGGCCGAATGCCGCGCCCATCTTGTCGCTGTCCAACACGCCGGCCTTGTGCATCACGGCTTCGAGCATCGCCAATTGGCCCGGGCTGATAAAGAACGACAATTCGCCGGGCTCGCTGAAATCCATCTGCGCCGCCAACAAGGTCATGGTCGTCAATCGATGATCGCCGTCTCTCGCCATTGCCGCAGCCGCGATCGACAGCAGCGTACCGCCGATGCAATAACCCACCGCATGGATTTTTGTGTTGGGAACGATGGCGCCGACCGCGTCGATCGCGGCACGGATGCCCTTGTCGTGGTAGTCATCCATCCCCAAATTGCGATCGGCCTCATTGGGATTTTTCCACGAGATCACAAAAACCGTGTGGCCTTTCTCTACCAGGTAACGCACGAAAGAATTCTGCGGCGATAAGTCCAGAATGTAGTACTTCATGATCCACGCCGGCACGATGAGCACCGGCTCAGGATGCACGGTGCCGGTCGCGGGCGCGTATTGAATGAGCTCGATGAGCTCGTTGCGGAAGATGACCTTGCCCGGCGTGACCGCCACATTGACGCCGACCTTGAAGTTTTCCGCGCCGACCGGCTGATCGTGTTTCAAGGTGCGGCTCACGTCCTCGAGCCAGTTCTGAAAGCCGCTCAGCAGATTTTGCCCGGATTGCTCACGGGTTAATTCCAACAGTTCCGGATTTGACATCAAGTGATTGGCGGGAGAGGCCGCATCCAGCATCTGCCGCGTGGAAAATCCGATGAGATCGGCGCTGCGCGGCGCCATGCCCGGAACATTCGTGGTCGCCTGCTGCAGCATCTTGGCCCAGTTAAGATAGCCCCGCGCCATCATATTGAAGGGCCACTGCTTCCATGCATCCGAGGAGAATCGCGCATCATCGGTCACGGGCGCCAGCGCTTGACCGGTCGAGGCCTGCATGGCGAACGAGAAATTGTCCATCATGGCTTTGAAAGCCGTGTGCGCGATGTCGGTTTGTTTTTGCGGTGCTTGGGCGATATTGAGATACCAATCCCACCACGCCTGGGCATAGTCCTCCGGCGCCAGACCTCCGGTGATCGCCGCTAATTGGGCACGCATTTCACGTCTCAATTGATCTTGAGTATTCGAAGCTTCAGATTCAGCCATACACCTCTTCCCCTAGGGATTCATGATGGCACGCGTGACAGTGCCTGTAAAAAAAAGGGCGACCCGTAGTCGCCCTTCTCTCTAGCGCGCTAAACTTGGAAGTTAGGCGGCTTTCTTCGCTTTGTCAGTGGCCTTGGCGCTGGTTTCGTCCAACCACTGCGTCACCGCCCCTTGGGTCTCGGTCGCAATCTTGCTGAACTCTTCTGCGCGGGCGCGCAGCTTGTCGCTTAGGGACAAATTCAGCGAGGTCTGTTGGCCGATCATATCCGAGGCGGATTTCGGACCGACGCTGACCTTGGCCTGCGCCAGGCTCCATTCCAGATAGTCGCCGGCGACGGCGAATTGGTAATTGGCAAGACGCTCGAGGGTCTTGAGCCCTTCCTGCTGCGCACGATACACGGGCGCCATCGCGGTCTTGTAGGTCTCGAACAGAGTGCTGAAATCAAATGTGGGCTGGGTCATGGTGGCTCCTTTAAATCTGCAACAATTAACTTGATGGGCACATTATACAGAAAAAAGTATGCAGTGCAAAATATTTCTGAATCGCCGCTAGCTTAGATTTATGTTCAGGCAACATATTGATTAACAAAATAAAAATTTATTCATAGAACTTAACATAAGTTAATAGCTCAGCAAGATTAACGCGCTGCGGTAGAACGTGCGGTCCGCGGTGGCTCGTTGTCCCAACCTCCCCGATCTGCGAGGATCAAGGCATGCGGCTGCAATACATCATCGACGCGCTTGAAAAATTTTCCGCGCAGCAGGGTGTCTCGGTGTGTCGCACCCCGCTCCACCCCTGGGTGGTGGGTCGCATGGATAAAAGGCAGATCGTCCTGCGCAGCGGCTTGAGCAAGGAACAGCAGTTGCTGACGCTGGTCCACGAGCTGACGCACTTCCTGGCGCACCGGCCCGAAGCACAAGTGAATCGCACCGTATGCGAATACGAAGCTGAAGCGGTGGAGAAACTAGTCGCCGGTCAATTGGGCCTTAAGGAATTCGGGAGCGCCATCGATTTGGGACAGGTCACCGACGATCTGTTGGCGTGTTCGGTGGCGCGCGTGCGCTGGGTGGCGCGGACTCTCTTGGCGGCAGTCCAGGACGACAAGTCCGAAGCGCCTATGAGCGAAAATCGGCTACAGGCGCAAACCGCCGTCTAGATCTAAACAGCGCCCCGTAAAGAAATCGTTTTCAATGATGAACTGCGCGGCGTGCGCGATTTCGTCCGGCTGGCCGAGGCGCTTCAGCGGCACCGGCGCGATGACTTTCTCGAGCACTTCCGGTTTCATCGACGCAAGAATGTCGGTATGCGTAAAGCCGGGCGCGATGCTGCCCACGCGTATTCCGTAGCGAGCGAGTTCCTTCGCCCACACCACCGTCATGGATGCGACGCCGGACTTTGCGGCCGAATAGTTCGACTGACCGGCATTGCCGTGGCGCGAAATACTGGAGATGTTGATGATCACGCCGCCCTTGGCGAGCTTGATCATGCGTTCGGCAGCTTCACGCGCGCACAAGAAGACGCCCGTGAGATTCACATCGATCACCGCGCGCCATTGCTCGAGCGACATCTTGCCGACCACATCCCCATCCTTCACTTTGATCAGCAAGGCGTCCTTGACGATGCCGGCATTGTTGATGATGACATCCAAGGATCCAAAGTCCCGCACCACGGCATCGAGGGCCGCCGCGACATCGGCTTCACGCGATACGTCGGCCGTGTATGCCTTGGCGCGCACGCCGAGATCGATGCATTGCGCAGTGGCGGCCGCCAAATCCGCCGGGTTCATGTCCAACAGCGCGATGTGCGCGCCTTGGGTGGCGAAGCGCACGGCGAGTGCGCGCCCGATGCCGCGTCCCGCGCCGGTGATCACGATGGTTTTATCTTTAATCTTCATGCTTTGCTCCCTTGGCCTTCGGCGGCTGTTCTTTATCCGGCGCAGGCGGCTTAGGTGTAGCGCCGGCAAACGCCGACATCATGGAGGCCTGGATTTTTGACCATTGATCCATGTTCTGGCGGGCGAACTCAGCCAGCGGCGCCATGGGGCCTGCGAGGGCCTTGGTCATCTCAGCGCGCATGGTCTCCTGCTGGCGAACCAGGGCGCCGACGCTCTGCTCCATGTACTTGGTGAGCATTTCCTGCACCGGATTTCCATAGAAGCGGATGATGGCTTCCAGCAATTCGGTGCTTAAGACCGGCGTGCCGTATTGGTCTTGTTCGGCGATCACTTGCAGCAGTACCGCGCGGGTCAGATCCTCGCCGGATTTGTCGTCCACCACCTTTACTTTTGCACCCGAGACGATCATTTTGCGGATGTCTTCGAGGGTGACATGACGGCTCTCGGTCGAATCGTATAGACGCCGATTGGCGTATTTCTTGATGAGGCGTTCGTTTGACATATTGTTCGCCATTCTTTGGCCGGCTCCCGGCCCTAAGCATAGCGCCTTCAGTATGCAATGCACAATCGCCAAAAGCTGGGATTTGAACCGTAAAACTGATGAAAATAACGCACTGCATAGAGCACTGATATGAGCGCCAATCCTTTCAGTGCCGGGTTTCTGAAGGCCTGGGTGGCCCAAGCCGGCGCTTTTCAAGACATGTTTGCCCGGCTGCTTAATCAGTCGACCGCAGCCGGGACTTCTTCAACCCCGCCGCTCTTCGACCCTGCGCAAATGTTCCCCGGAGCACCGGCTTTAGGCATGTCGCGGGAGTATCAGGAGATCGCGGCACGGCTCCTCGATCTGAGCAGGCAATTTCAACAGCGCTACGCCGAATTCGCGCAGCAGAACGCCACCATCATGCAGGATGCGTTTCAGGTCCTGAAAAAGCGCCTCGCTGAGACGCCGCTGGCCCCCAAAACACCGGCCGACCTCTACGATGTCTGGATCGACTGCGCTGAAGGCACGTACAACCAGGCCGCGCACAGCGAGGGCTTCGCGCGCCTGCTCGCCGAACTCTGCAATATTTCGAGCGCGCTCAAGATTGAGCGCGGCAAATTGACCGAACAGTTTGCCCGGCATCTTGATTTGCCGAGCCGGGCCGAAGTCGACACCCTGCATCGCCAGGTTCGTGCGCTTAACGAAGCAATGCGCGCCGCCGCATCGCCCCCGACGAAGGTTTCCAAAGCGCCGCGAAAGCCGCGCAAGCCGCGCAAGCGGGTGAAAAAATGAGCACCGCGCCCGATACCCTTGAGGACATGCTGCAAAGTGCCGCGGCGATGCAAGAGAGCGGGCGAGCGGTGTTGCGCACCCTGCTGCGGATGGGCGACGTCGCGGTCGGTACGTCCGAGAAGCACTGCGTGTACAGCGAAGACAAAGTTCGCCTGTACCGCTATTCAGCACTGGCCCGAACCGCAAACCTAAAGCCCGTACTCATTTGCTACGCGATGATCAATCGGCCCTATCTGCTCGATCTGCAGCCTGACCGTTCCTTCGTCCGCGAGCTGCTGCTCGCGGGACTCGATGTGTATCTGCTCGATTGGGGCTATCCCGACGGCGCGGACCGATTCTTGGGGCTCGACGCTTACATCGATGGCTACCTGCGCCGCTGCGTCGAGTTCGTATTAAAAGAGCAGGCAATCGATTCGCTCACTTTGCTGGGGGTCTGTCAGGGCGGCACCATGAGCCTGTGCTATGCCGCGCTCGAGCCCAAGCAAATTGCTCGACTGATCACGATGGTCACGCCGGTCGACTTCAAAACCCCTGAAAATCTGTTGTCGAAATGGGCGCAACACATCGATGTCGGACTGCTGACGCAATCGGGAAATGTAGCCGGCGATTTTCTGAACCTGGTGTATTTGTCTTTGATGCCGTTTCGCCTCACGCAGCAGAAGTACGTAAATCTGCTGCAGCTGCAGGGCGATCGAGTGCAGCTGGAAAATTTCATGCGCATGGAGAAATGGATATTTGACAGCCCCGATCAGCCGGCCGCCGCATTCCGTGAATTCATCCAGTGGTTCTTTCAGGAAAATCGGCTGATTCGCAACGAATTGACGCTGGCTGGGCGGCCGCTGCGTCTTGAAAATGTCATCGCGCCGGTGCTGAACATCTTTGCATCGAAGGATCATCTGGTGCCGCCGAGCGCCAGTATTCCTCTGGGCGCGCACATCGGTGCTAAGGATTACCAGTCCCTGGAAGTTGACGCCGGACACATCGGTTTATATGTCGGCGGCAGGACGCGCAAGAGCGTTCCCGCCGCCGTCTCGGCGTGGCTGAAAGCGCGGCGCTAGTCGGCGCTGGGAGACCGCAAGGTAGCAGCATTCTGTGAGGCTGCCGAGAAAAATCTCATCATCTCGCGGCTGGCATCGGGCCCCGCAGAATCCGCAAAGCTTCCGGCGGAGCCGCCGCCCGACCAGGCATGTCCGGCGTCGTGCACCAGCCAACTCTCTGCCGCTGCATGGCCCGCGCCATCGCGATAACGGGTGCGTGTGAACGCGCGGCCGTTGCCTTCACTGGCCAGAGCCGTTGAGGCGTCCTGTGTAACCTTGGCAGCGGGACCCAGCCATTGGGACACGAGCTGCTCGCCATTGCGCGAATTCACCATGATGTCCTGATCTCCATGAAAAACGATCAGCGGAATGCTCTTGGACGGCATCCGCGCACCGATCGCCGCACCATCCTTCATTGCCGCGATCGCGGCCAAGAAATTCTGGGCAGCGCCATAGGGCATCCCAGAATGTATTCCGACTGCGGCGAACAAGTCTGAGTAGGTCGCCGCCATGATGGCGGCCATGGCCCCGCCTGCCGACATGCCGGCAATGTAGATGCGCCGCGCATCAATATAATGGGTGCCGATCACCTCGCGCGTCATCCCCGCGATGATCGACGGCTCGCCCTGGTCCCGCTCTTGATTGGCGGCGTCGAACCAATTCCAGCACCGAGTCTGGTTTGCCGACTCGGATTGGGCCGGATAGAGCACGAAGATACCCTGCTCCTCGGCGATCTGATTCATGCGCGTGCCGAGCGCAAAATCATCAGGATCCTGCAGGCAGCCGTGCAGCATCACCAGCAAGGGCAACGGCTTTCCCGCGTGGCGGGACGGAATGAACAGCTTGTAGCGCCGCGATCCGTGGCTGTTGGCATAGGCTCCTTGGATGAAAGACTCGAGTGGCGGCGACGCGTTCACAGGCGCGATGCTCTCCTAGCCGATCCGTGCGCTTTTCCGCAAAATGAGCAGTTCACGCTGGCGCGGCGGCAGGGTTTGCTTGCGCAGCACGTGGCCATTGACACGGTGCTTGGCGGCGGTCTCGGCGTCTTCTGCTGACAATTGCGAAAGATCGCGCATCGCAATGCGCTGTTTGCGCCTGATCATGCCTGCTCCCCTTCATCTCGAGGTCTTGCGCTACGCCGGCAAGATTATCATTGATACCCATCGTTGAGCGTCTGCAAGAATGCCACGATGTCTTCGACGTCCTGCTCGCTTAAGGCCGGCGCATCGCCCATGTGGCGATCAAATGGGGCTTGGGTATCCAGATTGGCGAGGTAGGCAGCGGGCAGATCATCGAATTTCAAAATGCGGCCATCGGAAGCGCGTGAGTACCACTTCTCCGGTTTCGTGTCCCGTTCCGCGTAAAAACGCACCACATCGTTCAACGAATGAAACACGCCGTTGTGCAGGAACACCGGCCGGCGTGCGACGTTGCGCAGCGAGGGCGTGCGGAACAGCCCGCAATATTCGTGCCGATCCTTGAGATCCGTACGCAAGGGACCGCACAACCCCAGGTCGTAGTAGCGGCCATCGGCGTTGGCCGGTATGTTCCGGTTGCGCGGTGTGCCGATCGCGGCGAAGCCAAAATCGGTGAACTGCGGAAATGCGCCTTTGATCTTCCCGCTCGGATGACAGCGAGCACAGTGGCCTTTTTCGGGGTCGTTGAAGGCGGCCAATCCGCGCAATTCCTGCGCGCTCAACGCGGCCTCGTGCCGAAGGTAGGCGTCGTACTTACTGCTGTAGGGATAGAACTCTGCGGGGCTTTGTTGATAGGTCTCGAGCGCCATGAGCACGCCCTTGAACGCGAGCGCCTTATCGTCAAAGACTTTGTCGCCGAAAACGGCGCGAAATTGCGCGTCGTAGCCTGCCTGCACCTTCGCGAGCACGGCATCTCTATCCTTGTTGGCCATCTCAAAGGATGAGAACAATGGCAGGCGCGCCTGATCGTGAAAGGACTGGGATCGTCCGTCCCAGGTGCGGCCGCCGGCGGGCCCCTGGTCGACGCTGTCATCGCCGTCATCATCGACAAAGTGCTCGGTGAACGGCGGCGTGTTCTGCGTGTACTTGAGCGAGGGCGCGCTACGGACGCCGAAGCTGCGGCCGTCCGCACCGCCGCGCTGCACTACCTGAGCATTCGCCGGCCCGAAGTCGTGCTTGGGATCATGGCAAGTTGCACAGGCGATTTTTCCGGAAGCGGACAGCGCGGGATCAGAAAATAACTGCCGTCCCAGCGTGGTCAGCGCGAGAGCGGAGGGCATCGGCTCGAAGCTGCGCGAGTAGAACGGCTTATTGTCGAGGTTGGGGCCGTTGTCTTGCGGCCTTGCCATGCCCACCGATAGGTCGCACGCCAGCAGTGCGAGAAAAAGGACTGGTTGTTTTCGCGTCGCCGTAATCTCGCCGCTGAGCTAAGTCAGTGCACGCGCGTGGGCGCGCGGCTGCCGCTGTCGGCGGCCACCGGGGCCTTGAACAACTGCTCGATATCCACCGCATCGAACACGTAGGCGCGATTGCAGAAATCGCAGTGCACTTCGACCTTGCCGAGTTCGGCGATCACGCTGCGCGTCTCCGCCTCGCCCAGCCCCTGCAGCATGCCGGCGACGCGCTCGCGGGAGCAGCGGCAGCGAAAATAAACCGGCGAGGGCTCGAACAGGCGCAAATCATCCTCGTTGAACAGCCGGTGCAGAATCTCCGTATCGGCCAGGGTGCGCAGCTCTTTCGGCGTCAGGGTATCCGCGATGAGCTGCACGCGCCGCCAGGCGTCCTCGATCTGCGCCGCATCGGCGCCCGGCAGCGAGCCTGAACCGGGAAGTTTCTGCAGCAGCATGCCCGATGCACCCTGAACGTCCGCATGCAGCCATAGCCGCGCCGGCGCCCTCGCGATAACGCGCCAGACCCCGCACGCCTAAGCCGCTGGTGCATTGCGCCAGCAGCAAATGCATCGGTCCATCGCCCTGCAACTGCAATGACAACACGCCCTCGAACTTGATCGTGGCCGCCAGCAACAGCGAGGCCACGACGGCCTCGCCCAAGGTTTCGCGAATCACGTCCGGATATTGGCGATGCTCGATCAATGCGCGCCACGCGGCGTCTAGGTGAACCAGATGACCCCGAATCGGAAAACGTTCAAAAAGGAAACGATGCAGCGTATCGCGGTCATGCATTTCCGCCGCCCAACTTCGTTTTCAGCAGATCGTTGAGCTGCGCGGGATTCGCCTTGCCGCCCGTTGCTTTCATCACCTGCCCGACGAAGAAGCCGAACAGCTTGTCCTTGCCCGATCGATAATCCGCGAGTTGCTTCGGATTCGCGCCGATGACCGCGTCAATCACGCTTTCAATGGCGCCCGCATCGGTGATCTGACGCAAACCCTTGGCCTCGATGATGGCGTCCGCCGGTTTGCCGCCGGACCACATGTCCTCAAACACTTCCTTGGCAATCTTGCCGGAAATCGTGTTGTCCACGATCCGGTTCAATAGCCCGGTCAGATGCCGCGGGTCGACCCGCGAGTGTTCAATATCGACACTGTCGCGATTGAGAGCGCTCGACAATTCGCCCATGACCCAATTAGCAGCCAGCTTCGCGTGGCCGTCGCCCAAAGCCGCGACCACCGCTTCGAAAAAGGCGCCGAGTTCACGGCTGGCGCTCAAGACGCCGGCGTCGTAGGCCGAGAGGCCGAAGTCGAGCGCAAAGCGCGCGGCCTTTTGGTCCGGCAACTCCGGCAGCGTCGCGCGCACCGCCTCGATGAACGGCTCGTCGATTTCGACCGGCAACAGATCCGGATCCGGAAAGTAGCGGTAGTCGTTGGCCTCTTCCTTGGAGCGCATCGAGCGGGTCTCATCCTTGTCGGAGTCGTACAGCCGGGTCTCCTGCACAACCTTGCCGCCGCTCTCGATGAGCTCGACCTGCCGCGCCACTTCGAACTGGATCGCCTTCTCGACGAATCGAAAGGAGTTCAAATTCTTGATTTCAGCGCGCGTGCCGAATTTTTCCTGGCCGCGGGGCCGCACCGATACATTGGCATCGCAACGGAAAGAGCCCTCTTGCATGTTGCCGTCGCAGATCTCCAGATACCTCACCAGCGTGTGGATCTTTTTCATATACGAGACAGCCTCTTTGGCGGATCGCATGTCGGGTTCGGAGACGATCTCGAGCAGCGGCGTGCCGGCTCGATTCAAATCGATCCCGGAGGCATTCGCGAGGCCCTCGTGCAGCGATTTGCCCGCATCTTCTTCCAGGTGAGCGCGCGTAATCCCCACGGTCTTGATCGCGCCGTCGTCCAGCATGATTTTGAGCGATCCCCGCGCGACCACCGGCAATTCGTACTGGCTGATCTGGTAACCCTTCGGCAAATCCGGATAGAAATAATTCTTGCGCGCGAATACGGAGCGGCGCGCCACCGTGGCGCCGACCGCCAGGCCAAACTTCACCGCCATTTGCACGGCGCGGGCATTGAGCACCGGCAGCACGCCAGGATATGCTAGGTCGACCAAATTGGCCTGGCTGTTCGGCGGTGCGCCGTACGCGGTAGCGGATCCCGAGAAAATCTTCGACTTCGTAGCGAGCTGCGCGTGAATCTCCAGGCCAATGACAACTTCCCAGTCGCTCATTGCTCGTACCCGCGCGGCGCGTGCCGGTGCCAATCCGTTGCCTGCTGGTACTGATGCGCCGCGTTCAACAATTTCGCCTCCGCGAAATGCGGTCCGATGAGCTGCAAGCCCATCGGCAAATCGTCGACGAAGCCGCAGGGCACCGACACGCCGGGAAGCCCTGCGAGATTGGCGCCGATGGTGTAGATGTCATTCAGATACATGAGCACAGGATCATTCATCTTGGCGCCGATATCGAAGGCCGGCGTCGGCGTGGTGGGACCGATCACCAGATCCACCTTCTCGAATGCCGAACGAAAGTCATCCGTGATCAGGCGGCGCGCCTTCTGCGCTTTCAAGTAGTACGCGTCGAAATAGCCGGCCGACAACACATAGGTGCCGGTCATAATGCGCCGTTTGACTTCGGCGCCGAAGCCCTCGCCGCGCGAGCGCTTGTACAAATCCATGAGATCCCTTGGATTCTCGCAGCGGTAGCCGTAGCGCACCCCATCGAAGCGCGACAGGTTCGAGGAGCATTCCGCCGGCGCCACCACATAGTACGTGGGCACCGACAGCGGCAGATGCGGCAGGCTCACCTGCAGGGTTTCGGCGCCCAAGCCGGTGTAGATATTCAAGGCGTCCTCGAGCAGCGCCGCGTTGCGCGGCTCCAAGCCTTCGAAGAATTCCCGCAGCAAACCGATCTTCATACCCTTGAGCGGCTGACCCAGGGTTTTGGAATAGTCGGGCACCGGCACATCGACACTGGTCGAGTCGCGCGGATCGAAGCCGGCCATGACTTGCAGCGCCGCGGCCGCATCAGCGGCGCTGCGCGCGAATACGCCGGCCTGGTCGAGACTGGAGGCGAAGGCAATCATGCCGTAGCGCGACACGCGTCCGTAGGTGGGTTTCAATCCGGTCACGCCGGTGAGGGCCGCCGGCTGGCGAATCGAACCGCCCGTGTCGGTGCCGGTGGCGAAGGGCGTCAGGCGGGCGGCGGTGGCCGCGGCCGAGCCGCCCGAGGAGCCGCCGGGGACCTTGCTGACGTCCCAGGGATTCTTGACGGGCCCGTAGTAGCTGGTTTCGTTGGACGACCCCATCGCGAACTCGTCCATATTGGACTTGCCCAGCATGACCGTGCCCGCCGCCTTGAAGCGGGCCACCACGGTGGCATCGTAGGGCGCGACGAAGTTATCCAGCATGCGCGAGCCGCAGCTGGTCTTAACCCCGTCCGTGCAGAAAATATCTTTATGAATGAGGGGGATGCCGAGCAGCGGACCCCGCTCCCCGACGGCCAGCCGGGCATCGGCGGCGGCCGCGTCGGCCAGCGCCCGCTGAGCCGTCAGCGTGATCATGGCATTGAGCGCAGGATTCAGGCGCTCGATCCGCCCCAAGAAGTGCTGGGTGAGTTCCACGCTGGAAATCTGCCGCTTGCTAAGGCGGTCGGCGAGTTCGCCGATAAAAAGGTTATGCAGCATCCGTCAAGAATAGCCGTTAGGTTACTCGATCACCCGCGGCACCACGTACAAGCCGGCGGTCACGGCCGGCGCATTCCGTTGGTATTTTTCGTGGTGGTCGCTCTCCGAGACCGCATCGGGTCGCATGCGTTGATGCTGACCATCGAGGGGATGCGCCATGGGCAACACGCCCTCGGTGTCCGTGCGCGACAACTCATCAACGAAGTTGACGATGCTCGACAAGCTGTTCACGTACACCGGCATCTCCTGCGCGGTGATGGACAGCCGCGCAAGGTGCGCGATTTTTTCCACGTCTTGACGGGTTAGGCTCATAGGGTTGGTGCTCAAAATGCGCAGCAACTCACGCAAATTAAGCTTGGGGGATGATACACGTTGCCTTGTGATATGTCGTGTCGGTTGTTACATTAGCCGATCTTTTTTTAACCCCATTTAGCCGCGAAAAATACCCCATGTTCAAACGTCTTAGAGGTTATTTCTCCAATGACCTCTCAATCGATCTTGGCACCGCCAACACGCTCATTTACGTCCGCGAGCGTGGCATCGTTCTGAACGAACCCTCGGTGGTCGCGGTGCAGGATGAACCCACTCGGGGCGGCAAAATCATCGTCGCGGTCGGGGTCGAAGCCAAGAACATGTTGGGCCGGACTCCGGGCCATATCACTGCGGTTCGGCCGATGAAGGACGGGGTCATCGCGGATTTCACCTATACGGAAAAGATGCTGCAGTACTTCATCAAGAAGGTGCACGGCAACCGGTTCTTGAGCCCCAGCCCCCGGGTCTTGGTGTGCGTTCCCTTTGGATCCACCCAGGTCGAGCGGCGCGCCATCAAGGAATCGGCCGAGGGGGCGGGCGCGCGCAGCGTGGACATCGTTCCCGAACCGATGGCCGCCGCCGTGGGCGCCGGTCTGCCTGTTCAGGAGGCACGCGGCTCCATGGTCCTCGACATCGGCGGCGGCACCTCGGAGGTCGCGGTCATCTCTCTAAACGGCATCGTGTACGCCGCCAGCGTGCGCATCGGCGGCGACAAGTTCGACGAAGCCATCACCAATTATGTGCGCCGCAATTACGGCATCCTGATCGGCGAAGCCACGGCGGAGCGCATCAAGCTGGAAATCGGTTCGGCCTATCCCGGTCAAACCGTGCGCGAGATTTCCGTCAAAGGCCGCAATCTTTCGGAAGGCGTGCCGCGCAGCTTCACCCTGAACTCCAACGAAATTCTCGAAGCGCTGCAAGAACCGCTCCAAGGCATCGTCGGCGCGGTCAAGCAAGCGCTGGAACAGACACCGCCGGAGCTCGGCGCCGACGTCGCGGAACGCGGCATCGTACTGACCGGTGGCGGGGCGTTGCTGCGCGACGTCGATAAGCTGCTCATGGAAGAAACCGGTTTACCTGTGGTGATCGCGGACGACCCTCTCACCTGCGTTGCGCGCGGCGGCGGGCGGATCCTCGAGCTCACCGAGGAACACGGGCCCGGCATTTTCGGACTGGAGTAATGCAAGCGACCTGGAGCCTGTTCGAGCGTTGCGCGTGAGCCGCATTCCGGACCGGGCCGCCCATGGTCGCCTTTCGTAGTACCGACGCCTCGGGTCGCATCACGGGACTGTTGTTCCGCTGCGTTCTGTACTCCTTGCTCGCCCTCGCGCTGATCATTGTCGATAAGCGCTACGATCACTTGGGAAAAATCCGCCGGCTGCTCTCGGTGGTTGCGTATCCCGTGCAAATTGCCGTCGCCTCGCCCTTCGAAGGCTGGCATTGGTTTCGCGACAGCGTTACCACCCGCGACGCATTGCGCGCCGACAAGTCCAAGCTCGAAGCGGAGCTGCGCGTGGCGCAGTTCAGGCTGCAGCGCTACGAGGCGCTGGAAGCGGAGACGCAGCGACTGCGCGCGTTGCGCGAAAACACCGCCGGCGTGACCGACCGCTTCCTCATCGGCGATGTCATGAATGTGGATCTGGACGCGTTTCGCGAGAGGGTCTTGGTGGACAAGGGCGCGAGCGACGGCATTTATGTAGGACAGGCGGTGCTCGATTCAGGCGGCGTGTTCGGCCAGGTCGCCCGAGTCGGACAACTCACGAGCGAGGTGATTCTGGTCAGCGATGCGGCACACGCCATCCCGGTGCAGATCAATCGCAACGGCTTGCGCACCGTGGCAGTCGGAACCGGCGATACCAACCGGCTGAAGCTGCCCTACCTGCCCACCAGCGCGGACGTGATCGCGGGCGATTTACTGGTGACCTCCGGCTTGGGCGGCGGATTTCCGGCCGGCTACCCGGTTGGCACCATCGCGGAGGTCAAGCGTGATCCGGCGCAATCGCTTGCCGACGTCGACGTCAAACCCGCGGCGGCACTCGATCGCTCCAGGGAGCTACTGTTTGTCTGGCTCAAACCCCAGGCAACGGAGTTGCTGCCGCCCCCTAAACCCGCCCCGGTTCCGAAGAAATGATGCGCGAAACGCGAATCCGGCGCATGCCCATGACCCTGTCTGCGCTGGTCGCATTGGCGCTGGCTGTGGTGCCGCTGCCGGCGGTGCTCGATGCATTTCGTCCCGACTTTCTGGTGTTGGTGGTGTTTTATTGGTGCATCGAATCGCCCCGCGCCGGTGGACTCTCGTTGGCGTTCTTCTCCGGGTTGGCGCTCGACGTGATCAACGGCGTGGTGTTGGGACAACATGCGCTCGCGCTCACGCTCATGGGCGCCTGGGCCACCAATCTGCGGCTGCGCATCCGAGTTTTCTCGATGCTGTCGCAGTGTCTGGTCGTTTTCGCGCTGCTCACGGGCTATCAATTCGTTCTTTTCTGGGTTGACGGCGCGACCGGCAATCCGGTGACGACCTTCAGCCGTTGGCTCGCGCCCTTCATCGGCGCGTTCTTGTGGCCGGTACTCACCAGTGTCATGGGTAAAGTGCATGAGCGTTGAAGCATGATCTACGATGAATTCTCACCCTCTCGAACCCGCAGAACCCTGACCGCCGGGGGCCGCACCCTGCGCGCGCTCGGATTGGACGGTCCCTTGACCGGTGTGTTGGCCATCATTGTCGTGATCGGCATTTTGGTGGTGTACAGCGCTTCGGGTCAGAACTGGAAAATGGTGCAGCACCATCTGATGAACATCGGCATCGCGGTGGCGGCCATGTTGGCGCTCGCAAAATTCGCGACGCCGCAATACCTGCGCATGTTCGCGCCGATCGCCTATGTGATCGGGGTGCTGCTATTGGTCGTGGTCGATGTGACCGGCCACGTCGGAAAAGGCGCGCAACGCTGGCTCGACATCGGCTTCATGCGCTTTCAGCCTTCCGAAATCATGAAGCTCGCGGTACCGATGGTCTGCGCCTGGTATATGCACGAGCGGCCGCTGCCGCCGACCTTTCTGGACCTGATCGTCATGGGAGTGCTGATCGCCATCCCAACGGCGATGATCGTGACCCAACCGGACCTGGGCACCGCTCTATTGATTGCGGCATCCGGCCTCATCGTCATGCTGTTGGCGGGATTGCAGATTCGCCTGATTGTCATCGCCATTCCGCTGCTGGGCGCCGCCGCTTGGGGTGCGTGGCATTTCATTCACGACTATCAGCGCCAGCGCATCTTGACCTTTCTCAATCCGGAGACCGATCGCCTGGGCGCCGGCTATCACATCATTCAGTCGCAAATCGCCATCGGCTCAGGCGGCCTGTTCGGCAAGGGCTATATGAATGGCAGCCAGGCGCAGCTCGAGTTTCTGCCTGAGCGCTCCACCGACTTCATCTTTGCGGTCATCGGCGAGGAATTTGGGCTTTTGGGACAGCTGCTGATTCTGTCGTTGTACGGCGTGGTGATCGGCCGCGCGTTGTACCTGGCCATGCAGGCGCAAGGGACATTCGCGCGCTTGACGGGCGGCGCCGTCGCCTTGAGCTTCTTCGTGTATGTGTTCGTCAATTCAGGGATGGTCAGCGGCATCTTGCCGGTGGTCGGCGTTCCTCTGCCGCTGATCAGCTACGGCGGCACTTCCATGGTCACGTTGCTGGCCGGCTTCGGCATCCTCATGGCGCTGCATTCGCACCGCAAGCTGATAGGGTCTTAGCCATGCGAACCCTCTTTACAGCCCTCTGGCTGCTTGGCGCTGCGCTTCTGCTGCTTAAGGTCGAACCCGCCGCAGCCCTGGACATCAAGCGCCCTGAGGTCAAAGAATTCATTGCGCACATGTCCGCGTCCTATGGCTTCAAGAAACACGCGCTGCGCAAACTGTTGAAGTCTGCGGACAGTCAACCGGCCATCATCGACGCCATGAGCAAGCCCGCCGAAAAAGCCAAACTCTGGTATGAGTACCGGCCGATCTTCCTCAATGAACGGCGCATCCGAGAGGGCACGGAATTTTGGATTGCGCATCGCCAAGCACTCGATCAGGCCAGCATCAAGAGCGGCGTGGCGCCGGAATATCTCGCGGCAATCCTCGGCGTTGAAACTTACTATGGACGCCTCACTGGGACCTACCGGGTTCTTGACGCGCTGGTCACGCTATCCTTCGATTACCCGCCGCGCGAGAAATTCTTTCGCGACGAACTCGAGCAATTCCTATTGTTGACGCGCGATGCGCATCTCGATCCGAAGATTTTGAAGGGGTCCTACGCCGGCGCCATGGGCGCGCCGCAGTTCATGCCCTCTAATTACCGGCGTTACGCGGTGGATGCGGATGCAAACGGCCGCATCGATCTATGGAACGACTGGCCGGATGTATTCGCCAGCGTCGGCAACTACTTGAAAGAACACGGCTGGAACGCCGGCGAGCCCGTCTTGGAAGAGGCCACCGTGCTGCCTGAAAGGGCCGGCGATCTCGATGGCCGCAAATTGGCCCTGTCCGACACCGTCGGCTCGCTCGCGGCGAAAGGGGTCAGCTTCGATGCACCCCTACCGCCCGAAGCGCCTGCGATTCTGATTGCCGCCGACGAACCGGACGGCGTCCACTGGCGCGTCGGCTACAACAATTTCTTCGTGATCACCCGCTACAACCACAGCGCACTTTATGCCATGGCCGTCTATGAACTCGCGGCGGCAGTGAAGCAGCGCATGCTGGCCAACGATGCCGCACCCGTGGCCGCACCGCTGGCCACAACCGCGATACCGCCGTGAGATTGACGCAAGCGTTGGCGCTGCCGCTATGCGCGCTGATCGCAGCAGGAATGACCGCATGTTTCAGCGCGCCGCCGCGCGTCGAGACTCCCAGCGCCACACCGCTGCCCCCGCAGCCGACGGAGCGGCCGTCCTCGCCCGGCTCCGTACCCGACATGGTGCCGCGCAACGAACCGCGCTCCAGAAATGGCAATCCACCGTTCTACGATGTCATGGGCAAACGTTACTTCGTGCTCTCCTCGAGCGTGGGCTACGTGGAACGCGGCGTCGCGTCTTGGTATGGACCCGGCTTCCACAAAGTCCGAACCTCGACCGGCGAGCCCTATGACATGTATGCCATGACCGCCGCACACAAGACGCTGCCCTTGCCGGCTTACGTGCGCGTAACCAATTTGCAAAACGGACGCAGCATCGTGGTGCGCGTGAACGATCGCGGACCGTTCGTGGGCAATCGCATCATCGACCTTTCCTACACCGCGGCATCCAAACTCGGCATGTTGCGCAACGGCACTGCCATGGTCGAGGTCCGCAGCCTCGAGCCCGCTTCGCTCGCCGCACCGCTCGCCGCACCGCTCGCCGCACCGCTCAGCGCAACGCCCATTACCGCCGCAGCCCAGATGCCGCTGACCGCGCCCGCCGAGGCGCCGCCGCCTGAGGCGGCCCCGGACTTGAACGACGGCGCGGCCTCGACCGTTCCGATCCCCCGCGCGCTTTTTATTCAAGCAGGCGCCTTCAGCGATCCGCACAACGCAGAACGCCTGCTGGAAAAATTGCGCGGCGGCGGCTATGGCAGAGCTTTTGTACGCGACAATGAAATTGCGGGCCGCAGAATGTACCGGGTGCGCATCGGTCCTGTTCCGAACGTTGCGGAATTCGATCGCATCGTCGCGGCTCTCGAGCGTGTCGGCATCAACGACGTGCATCTTGCGCTGGACTAGTCGCTATTGCCGGGCGGCGATACTCCCGTAAACTAGCCGACCTTTAGGGTATGCACTAACTATGGTTCGTTCTGTTCTTGTCAGCCTGTCCATTGCCGCAGTCTTCAGCGCAACCTGCTGGGCGGCCAAGCCTCACCATAAGCATGTCGCGGCAGCCGCGCGGGCCGCATCGGCCGCGCCCTCCGCGTCGACACCCGCCGTGTCCGCGCCGGTGGTCGCGGGAATGGCCATTCCGGGGCCTCCCCAGGTTGATGCGCGCGCCGATATACTCGCCGACTATCAGACCGGCAAGGTACTCGCCGCGAGCAACGCGACGGATCGCATGGAGCCGGCGAGTCTCACGAAGCTGATGACAGCCTACATCGTTTTTCACGAGCTTAGCGTCGGCAAGCTCAAGCTCCAAGACATGGTCACGGTCAGCGAGCATGCCTGGCGCTCCGAGGGCTCACGCACCTTCATCGAGCTGGGAAAACCGGTATCCGTGAACGATCTCATTCTCGGCATGATTGTGCAGTCGGGAAATGATGCGACCATCGCCTTGGCCGAGCGTATCGCCGGTACCGAGGAGACCTTCGCACAGCTCATGAATTCGACCGCCAAGAGTCTGAACATGGTCGGATCGCATTTCGAAAACAGCTCGGGACTCCCCTCGCCGCAGCACTACACCACGGCGCGAGACATGTCGTTGCTGGCGATCGCCATGATCCGCGATTATCCGCAGTACTATAAGTATTATTCGGTGCGCGAGTTCGAGCACAACGGCATCAAGCAGCAGAATCGCAATGGGCTGCTGGAAAAGGATCCGAGCGTCGACGGCCTGAAGACCGGGCACACCGATTCTGCGGGCTTCTGTCTCGTCACCTCAGCGCGCCGCGAAGGCATGCGCCTGGTATCGGTGGTGCTCGGGTCCACCAGCATGAAGGGGCGCGAGAATGCCAGCGCCGCGCTGTTGAGCTATGGCTTTACTTTTTATGACACCAAACTCGTCGTCAAGGGCGGCATGGCGCTGGCCACCACGCACGTGTGGAAGGCAGCCAACCCTTCAGCCGACCTAGGGATCAAGAGTGATCTGTTCATGACGCTGGCGCGCGGCCAGTTGGATCTGAAAACCAGCGTCGACGTTACCCCCAAGCTGATTGCGCCGCTGGGAGCGGATGCGAATGTCGGCACGCTGCATGTTTTCAACGGCAAAGAGGTTTTGGCGAGCGTCGCGCTGCACCCTCTGAAACCGGTGGCGGCCGGCGGCTGGTGGCGGCGCCTCATCGATACCATTCGGCTCTGGTTCGCTTGAGCGGTCCGCTGCCCATCTGCTATTTGAACGGCGCATACCTGCCTCTCAGTGAGGCCAGTGTCTCGCCCTTCGATCGCGCCTTTCTTTTTGGCGACGCGGTATATGAGGTGGTGCCCGTATATGGATCGCGGCCGTTTCGATTGCGCCAGCACCTGGACCGCTTGAATCGCAGCTTATCCGGTATTCGCATGCCGCCCGCGCTGTCGCATGGCGACTGGGCGCACGTCTGCCAGGAACTGATTTCGCAAAACTCCGCGGACCAGGCACATCTTTATATGCAAGTGAGCCGCGGCGCGGAATTCGGCCGCAATCATGCGTGGCCGGAGGGACTGAAGCCGACTCTGTTCGCCTACTGCACCGAGTTGGATCCGCTGCCGGATGCACTGCTCGAAAAGGGCGTCGCCGCCGTCACGGCAACCGAGACCCGCTGGGCGCGGCGCGATATCAAGTCAACGGCGTTGCTGGCCAACATTCTGCTGAAAAAACTGGCGGTCGATGCCGGCGCATTTGAAACCATCATGCTGGAAAATGGCGAGCTCACCGAAGGCTCTTCAACGACCGTGCATGTGGTCAAAAATGGCGTGATTCAGACGCCGCCGAACAGCCACCACATATTGCCGGGAACCACCCGCGATGTGGTCACGGAACTCGCGGATCTTCTGTCGGTGCGCAACCGCAGCGCTTCGGTCTCCGAATCGGCGCTGCGCAATGCCGATGAGATTTGGCTGGCATTCTCAACGCGCGGCGTCCTGCCGGTGACCAAGCTCGATGACGCGCCCGTGGGCAACGGAGTTCCGGGACCGCTTTTCAAGCGCATCCACCTCGCCTTTGCCAACTACATTCGCGAATTGGCCAAGGCGCCGCCGCTATGAGCAGCACGCCCCAGGAATTTCCCAGTGATTTTCCAATCAAGGTGATGGGCCGTCATGACAGCGATCTGCGTGCGCTCACCCAGGCCATTGTCGAACGCCACGCCGGGCCGATGCCTGAATCGCACGTCAAAACCCGCACCAGCGCCGACGGCAATTTCCTGGCGTTGACCTATACCGTGCACGCCACCAGCCGCGAGCAGCTCGACAAAATCTATCGGGAATTGACCGCCTGCAAGTCGGTGTTGATGGCGCTGTAGCGCGCGGGGTCGGGCGCGCAGCCCAAATGTCGCAGCAGATGCGGCAGCAGGTCTTGCGCCACGGCTTCCACGCTTAGCGTAACTCCAAGATCCGCGAGGCGCGTGACGCGCAGATCCTTGTAGCCGCACACATTGATGCGGTCGAAGGGCTGCGGATCGAGCGACACGTTCAGCGCCATGCCGTGATAGCAGGCGCCGCGGCGAATGCGCAGCCCGACGCTGGCAAGCTTCGCGCCCGCCACATAGACGCCGGGCGCCGTCCTCGAGCCTATGGCCGCGATGTTTAAGTTCGCCGCATAGGCAATGACGGCATTCTCGAGCGCCATCACCAAATCATGCACGCCCAGCTTGAGCCTTCTCAAGTTCAGCAGCGGATAAATCATCAGTTGGCCCGGTCCGTGATAGGTCACCTGGCCGCCGCGGTCGATTTGCACCACGGGGATATCGCCCGGCGCCAGCAAGTGTTCGCGGCTGGCGTTCAACCCCAGAGTGAATACGGGCGGATGTTCGACGAACCAGATCTCATCGCGCGTTGCAGCCTCGCGCTCGTCGGTAAATTTCTGCATCGCCCGCCAAACGGGCTCATACGGCGCCAGCCCGAGGCGGCGAATCAGCGGCAACTCACTCATGCTCGTTCAAGCACCCAAGGCCTTGGCCGACAGCTTGGTGTTGTCCAGACCCGCATTGTTGCGCGCCAATGCTTGCTCGGCGCGATAGCTGGAGCGCACCAACGGACCGGAGACGCATTCGAGAAAGCCGAGCGTCAGCGCCGACTCGCGGTAAGCGTCGAATTGCTGCGGGGTCACGAATCGCTCCACGTTCAGATGATTCGGCGTGGGGCGCAAATACTGGCCCAGCGTCAACACGTCGACCTGCGCCGCGCGCAGATCCGCCATTGTCTCGAGAATTTCCGCATCCGTCTCGCCCAATCCCAGCATCAAGCTGGTTTTCGTGAGCACGTCGCTCTTGTAGACCTTCGCCGCGCGCAGGACCCCGATGCTCTGTTCATACCCTGCGCGGGGATCGCGCACCGGATGGGTCAAGCGCCGCACCGTTTCTACATTTTGCGCGAACACGTCCAGCCCTGAGTCGAGCACCGTCTGCACATCCGCCATGATGCCCTGGAAATCCGGGGTCAGGGCTTCGACCGCGGTGTCCGGATTCAAGCTCTTGATGGCGCGAATCGCCGCCGCGTAGTGCGCCGCGCCGCCGTCCGGCAGGTCATCTCGATTCACCGAGGTCAACACCACGTATTTGAGGCGCATGAGCTGCACCGACTTCGCCACATTTTGCGGCTCCTCCGCATCCAGCCAGCCGCGCGGGTTGCCGGTATCGACGGCGCAAAAGCGGCACGCGCGCGTGCATACCGCGCCCATCAGCATGATGGTCGCGGTACCCGCGTTCCAGCACTCGCCGATATTCGGACACTTTGCCTCTTCGCACACCGTGCTCAGGCGATGCTCGCGCACGATTTGCTTGACCGCGCCAAATGCAGAGCCCGTCGCCAGGGGCGCGCGCAGCCAGGCGGGCTTGCGCGGATTCGAGGCGGCGACATGCGCTTGCTTGATGCCATCCTTGATGGCGGTAAAGCCTTGCGGCGTCGTGTATTTTTGACCGCTGCGCGTCGGGCGTTGCTCGGACATGCCTCAATTGTACTCTAGGGCGGCGCTTGAGCCTTGCTCTCGGCCCTAGGGCCCAGCCGCGTTGAGCGCGGCCAGCCGCTCGGACGTTCCGACATCCTCCCACGCTCCGGTATAGAGCTGCGCGGAGCACAGCCCGGCCGCCATGGATCGCCGCCACAGCGGCATGAGGGGAAACACGCCGTCATGGCAACCGGCGAAGAATTCCTGGCGATAAACGCCAATGCAGCCGAAGGTAAATAGCTCAGCGGCCCCGACCAAAGCTTTGCCGCCTTGCAGGCCAAAATCGCCTTTCAAATAGCTCGGGTTTGGGACCAGCACGAGGTGCGAATCGTGTTCGGTTTCGATCGCCAGCGTCCGGAACGGAAAGTCGGTGTAGATATCGCCGTTGACCACTGCGAACGGTCCGGACGAAAGATGCGGCAGCGCGCGAAAGATGCCGCCGCCGGCATCCAGGGCGTGCGGCGCTTCCTCGCTGTAGGTGATCGCGGCGCCAAAGCGCGCGCCGTCTCCCAGGTAGTCGCGGATCTGCCCGCCCAGCCATGCCAGGTTGATGACAATGCGCTCGATGCCGGCGCGCACCAAGCGCTCCACATGCCGTTCGATCAAGGGTTGTCCGTGCACCCTCAGCAGGGGCTTCGGCGTCGTGTCAGTCAATGGCCGCATGCGCTCGCCGCGCCCCGCCGCCAGAATCATCGCCGCCCGCGGACGTTCGCTCGCCATGCTTCAGGCCGGCGCGCGCTGCTGCGCGGCCTTGAATTCCGGATCGATGCGGCTGATGATGAATTCGGCAAAGGCCGCGGTTTCGGGATAGTTCACAGCCGTGTCGCGCGTGTAGCTAAGCACGCGCGGCAGATCGTTGAGATATTGCGACTTGCCATCCCGATAAAACAGCCGCGCGAAAATGCCCAGCACTTTGATGTGCCGTTGCAGGCCGATCAGATCGAACCAGCGCATGAACGCCGCCGCATCGGCCTGCAACTTGAATCCGGACTCGAGCAGTCTCTCGCGATACTGAAGCGCCCAGTGCCGCACTCGCGCTGGCGGCCAGTCGATGTAGCAATCCTTCAACAGCGAGGCCAAATCGTAGGTCACAGGACCCCACACGGCGTCTTGAAAATCCAATATGCCGGGATTGTTGTCAGCTGTGATCAGAAGATTGCGGGAATGATAGTCGCGATGTACGAAACAGGCGGGCTGCGAAACGGCGGCTTCCACCAGGCTCTCGAACAAGGCGCTGAGCATCGCGCGCTCGCGCGCGGTAGTCATCAAACCTAAGTGGCGGATGAGGAACCATTCCGGCAATAGTTCCATTTCGCGCACCAGCAGCGCGTGCTCATATCGAGGCAGACCTCGCGAAATGCCGGCATCGGCGGTTTGCATGGTGCACAGGGCCTTCAGCGCATCGGCGTACAACTCATCCGCGGCACCGTCCAACGGCAACGCATCAAGGTACTGGCGCGAACCTAAATCGGAGAGCAGCATAAATCCGCGCTCCATGTCCCGCGCCAGGACAATCGGTACATTGAGATTCAGGCCGCCCAAGATTCTTGCCACTTTCAGAAACGGGCCCGAATCTTCCTTATCCGGCGGCGCATCCATTGCAACGTAGGAGTCTGTGCCTCGGGTCACGCGAAAATATCGGCGAAAGCTCGCATCCGCCGATGCGGGTGCGATCGATGCACCGGCAAAACCCAAGTCCCCGATCACCCATTGCGTCAAGTTCGCCAGGCGGGAATCGCTTGCATCCAATACATTCATGCTTGACCATTCGCAGACCGCAAATGCGGCGTTTTAAGTATACCGACTAAGGCGACGCATTTTGTCCAGCGCTTCTCAGTTCCAAGCCGCATTGGTTTTCTTCTGCCTCGCCAGCGCTGCAAGCCACGCCGCAGACCTCTGTCCCGCACCGCCGAAGTTTACGTACACGCGGCCGCCGGACGTTGCGGCCGACGATCATCGCATTCACATCGACACCGACAACGCCGTGCTCGGCGCCGACGGCAATGCCGAGCTTACCGGCCGCGTCACCGTGACCCAGGACCAGCGCAGCGTGTCGGCTGATTCGGTGACCTATGACTACAACGCCGACAAATTGAACGTCAAAGGCAAGGTCGATTTCCTGGACCCGAGACTGCGGGTACGCAGCGACACCGGCAGCTACGAAACGGCCGGGGGCGCCACCTTCAATGAGGCTTTCTTCCAGCTCATGGACCGCAACGGCCGCGGATTTGCCAAGGACATCGATGTGAGTCCTGACGGCAAGGTGGTTTTGGATCAGGTCCATTACACCAGCTGCCCGGTCGGCCACGAGGATTGGAGCCTGAGCGCCTCGAAGATCAATCTCGATACCAAGCTTCAGCAAGGCGTCGCGCGCCGTGTGATCATGCGCTTCAAAGACGTGCCGATTTTCTACACGCCGTATATCTCCTTTCCGTTGGGAGACGAGCGCAAGAGCGGGGTGCTGTTTCCGAGCTTTGGCCACTCCGGGAGCAACGGTTTCGATGCCGAGGTGCCTTACTATTTCAATCTTGCGCCCAACTATGACCTGACCGTCACACCCGGCTTGCTGACCGCGCGCGGCGTGCAATTGGCGGAGGATTTCCGCTATTTGACCGCGGCTTCGCACGGCCAGCTCGACGCCACGTTTCTGCCCAACGACAAGCAGCAGCATGACGATCGAAGCTATGTGCGCTTCACCGACGTGACCGACATCCGCCATGGGCTGCGCTTCGACGCCGACATTGCGAGCGTCAGCGATAGCAACTACTTCCAGAGCTTTGCAGTCGGAACCGAACAGACCAGCGTGACTTACCTGGAGCGCCGCGCGGATTTGCTCTATTACGATGACGCGTGGCGCATCCGCGCACAGCTGCAAAACTTTCAAACCATCGACACCTCCGTCGTCGATTCCGAGCGGCCCTACTCGCGCGTGCCGCGCATCCAGGCGAGCGCCCTGTATCCGATTGAAAACAGCAATTTTGAATTCGCGTTCGACAGCGAAGCCGTCAATTTTCTGCGCGGAGTCGGACCCACGGGCGTGAGATTGAACCTGTCGCCCGAAATACGCTGGACGAGCCGCGGCCCGGGTTATTTTTTCGAGCCCGTGGTCGGCTACGATTTCACCCAGTACGATCTGCAGGACGCCGGGCTTGGCCTCCCGAGCACGCCGTCTCGATCGTTGCCCTATGCGCGCCTCGACACCGGATTGGTGTTCGAACGCGAAGCGGGCTCTCAGGGGCAGCGCACTCAAACCCTGGAGCCGCGGCTGGTATACAGCTTCGTCCCTTATCGCAATCAAAACGAATTGCCGGTATTCGACAGCGGACTGCCCGATCTGAATTTGACCGAATTATTTCGCACCAATCGTTATGTCGGGTCGGATCGGATTGGCGATGCCAACCAACTGGCGCTGGCCGTGACGACGCGGTTGTTCGATACCGTCTCCGGGACGCAATACCTCTCCGCAACCATTGGTCAAATCCGGTATTTTTCGATTCCACGCGTGGGACTGCCCAGCGATCCTGCGAATCCGGGCGCCGTGCTGCTCGGCCAAAGCATACCCATCGTCAATCCTTTGGAGTTGCCCGGCGATGCGCTGTTGATCGCGCATGGCCAGCCGTTCATCCCCTACTACCCGGGCGAGCCCGTCTACGGCCTCACCCGCAACGGATTCGCGCAGCCGCTCGGACTCACCTCGCAGAATCCCGGCGCGTTCCCAGCCTCCGACATCGTCGCGGAGGTGGCGCTGACGGGCTACAAGCACCTTGGGGTGAATCTGGATTACCAGTGGAACCCCTATACGTCCCAGACCGAGAAATCGGAGATTTCGGTGCAATACCGGCCTGACCCCAGCCGCGTGATCAATATCGGCTACCGCTTCCAGGAAGGTATTCTCAGGCAATGGGACGGCTCTTTTGCCTGGCCGATCGCCGAGCATTGGAACACGGTGGGGCGATGGGTCTATTCGCTCCGGGACCGGCAAACCATCGAGCAAGTGGCGGGCTTTGAGTATAAAAGCTGCTGTTACAAGATCCAGTTGGTGCAGCGCCGCTACCTGAGCATCCGCCCCGGCACCACCACCTCGGGGGGCACACTCGACACGTCGATTGCATTACAATTGGAACTGACGGGCTTAAGTTCGGTCGGAAAGCGTGAGGATTCCTTCCTAGAACAGTCGATCCGCGGGTATTCGACCCGCGACCCGAGCACCCAGTAACCATGGCTAGTTTAGGATTTTGACCTATGCGTAAAGTGTTCCAAGTCTGTGCGATTGTTGTCGCACAGATGCTGCTGTTGTCGCCGTCCTATGCCCAGACCCGCGACATCAGTGTCCACGGCGAACTGCTGGACCGAATCGCGGCCATCGTCAATGACGGCTTGGTTCTCAAAAGCGAACTGGACGAGCAGATGGCGTCGGTCGAGAAGCGGCTTCAGGAACAGAAAGTCGAACTCCCCTCGCAGAGCGTGCTACAGCAACAAGTGCTCGATCGGCTGGTGCTGCAGGAAATCCAATTGCAGCGCGCCAAGCACGTGGGGCTGACGATTACCGACGAACAATTGAATGGCGCGCTGCAGGAAATTGCGGCGCGCAACAAAATCCCCTTTGATCAGCTGCCCACGGCCCTGGCGGCGCAAGGGGTCGATTACAAGCAATATCGCGAATCAATGCGCAAAGAATTGACCTTGAGCACGTTGCGGCAGCGCGATGTGATTGCACACATCAATGTCTCGCCGCATGAACTCGAGCAGTATCTGGCGCGCGAGCAGAATGCCGCCGCGAGCGATGAATTCAATGTCTCGCATATCCTGCTGTCGCTGCCGGCCGCCGCCACGCCGCAACAGCTCGAGGAAATCTCCCACAAAGCGCAGGATGTGGCCTCGCGGGCGCGCAAGGGCGAGGATTTCGGCCAACTGGCCATCGCGAACTCCAACAGCCAGACGGCCTTGGAGGGCGGTCAACTGGGATGGCGCAAGGGCGCGCAGCTGCCGCAATTCATTCTGGATCTGGTCGTCAAGATGAAGCCGGGCGAAGTGAGCGCACCGGTGCGCACGCCCAGCGGCTACCACATCGTGAAGCTCAATGAGCGCCGCAGCGGCGAAGCGCCGGTCATCATCAATCAGATCCACGTGCGGCACATCTTGATGAAGCCGAACGAATTGGATGACGATGCGACCGTGCGCGAGAAGCTCGCCAAGCTGCGCGAGCGAATCCTCAAAGGCGAGGATTTTGCCGGCATTGCCTCGACGTCGTCCGAGGATCCGGGCTCCGCGCCCGATGGCGGAGATTTGGGCTGGAGCGGCCCGGGTACCTTTGTGCCTGAATTCGACAAGGCGATCGCGGACCTGAAACCCAATGAGATCAGCGAACCCTTCAAGACTCGCTACGGCTGGCACATCGTGCAGATGCTGGGCACGCGAACCTATGACAGCACCGACGATGTGCGGCGGCAAAAAGCGTTTGCCGCGATCCGCGAGAGCAAAGCGGATGAAGAAACGGAGTTGTGGTTGCGCCGCTTGCGCGACGACGCCTTCGTCGAAACCAAGATGTAGGTGTACATACCGCGCATCGTCATTACGTCGGGGGAGCCCGCCGGTGTGGGGCCGGATGCCTGCGTCGGTTTGGCGCAAAGAGATTGGGAAGCGGACCTCGTGGTGGCCGCCGACGCGGACCTGCTGACCGCCGCGGCCAAGGCGCTCGGACTGCCGCTGACTCTCGAACGCTACGACGCGACGCGGCTGCCCAAGCGGCATCGCAATGGCATCCTGCAGGTGATGCATATCCCGACTCGCTGTCCGGTCGTGCCCGGGCATCCGGATGTGCGCAATGCGCCCTATGTGATTGAAATGCTCGATCGTGCCTGCGACGGTTGCACCAACGGCGAGTTTGCGGCCATGGTGACGGCACCGGTCCAGAAGAGCACGCTCATGGATGCCGGCTACCGGTTCAGCGGCCACACTGAATATCTTGCCGAGCGAACCCGCGCAGCGTTGCCCGTGATGCTCCTGATCAATGATCAGTTGAGGGTGGCGCTCGTCACAACGCATCTGGCATTGAGCGACGTGCCGCGCGCCATCACCCGCGATCGGCTGCGCGCGACCTTGCGCATCATGAACATGGATCTGGAGCGGCATTTCGGTTTGCAGCCGCCGCGAATCGCGGTTTTGGGCCTCAATCCGCACGCCGGCGAGGGCGGCCATTTGGGGCGGGAAGAATTGGACATAATCGAGCCGGTGATTGCCGAACTCAAGACCGAAGGAATGAACCTGCAGGGACCCGTCCCCGCCGACACGGCGTTCACGCCGCGTTTCCTTAAGACCGTCGATGTCATCCTCGCCATGTACCACGACCAGGGACTGCCGGTCATCAAGCACGTCGGATTCGGGAATGCGGTGAACATGACCTTGGGATTGCCGATCCTGCGCACCAGCGTGGATCACGGCACGGCTCTTCAGCTGGCGCGGTCCGGGAAAGCCGACAACGGAAGTTTGAGCGCCGCGGTCGCACTGGCCATAGACCTGGCAGACAATGCCGGTTCGTAAGCGCTTTGGTCAGCACTTTCTGCATGATCCGGGCGTCATAAGACGAATCCTCGACTCAATTTCACCTGCGCAGGAAGAGCGCGTCGTCGAAATCGGCCCAGGATCCGGCGCCCTGACCTGGGGGCTTTTGCAGCGCGTTCGCAGCCTGGATGTCATCGAGATTGACCGCGACCTGGCGCGAGCGCTGCAAAACGATGCGCGTGCCGCCAAAGGCCTGCGCGTACACGTTGAAGATGCGCTGCACACCGACTTCGGGCGCTTGCGCGGTGATGGCGCTCCGCTGCGAATCGTCGGCAATCTTCCCTACAATATTTCAACGCCGCTCCTGTTTCGGTTGCTGTCCCAGCGGGGAGCAATTGCCGACATGCATTTCATGCTGCAAAAGGAAGTTGTGGACCGTATGACCGCGCAGCCCTCGAACAAGACTTACGGCCGCCTGACCGTCATGTTGGCCGCCGTGGCTGAAGTCGAAAAACTTTTCGATGTCGGGCCCGGCGCGTTCAAACCGCGGCCCAAAATCTGGTCGGCGATCGTCCGCCTGCGGCCAACGCTTAAACCCCGTTTCGACATCGGCAGCGACGGCGTGCTCCGCATGCTGGTTACGGCCGCGTTTTCGCATCGGCGCAAAATATTGAGCAATGGCCTTAAAGGATTGCTCACGCCGGACGAAATCGAATTTTGCGGGATCGACTCGCAGCTCCGGCCGGAGGCCTTGTCGCCTGCGCAATTCGGCCTGCTTGCCGCCCACCACTCTCGGTTATACTCGAAAGCGCATGGCGGACTACAAGAAAATCTTGGTACTGTTGGATCTGACTGACGCCAGCGAACAGATCGTGGCCGCGGGCCGCGACATGGCCGCGCACTCGAATGCCGCGATGGTGATGCTGCATGTGGTCGAATTCGTGCCAGCCGAACCGATGGGTGAAACGCTGATGCCGACAGTGCAAATCGAAGAGGATTTGGAGCAACGCGCCAAGATCAAGCTGAGCGAGCTGTCGGCTCGCGCAGGATTGTCGCGCGTGACTACACGCGTGGAGGCCGGTAACAAAAAGGCCGAAATCCTGCGCGTTGCAAAGGAAGAAGCGGTCGATTTGATCGTCCTTGGCAGCCGCGTGCGCCACGGCCTGGGCATCCTGGTCAACTTTACCGAAGACACGGTCCTGCATGCCGCGCATTGCGACGTGCTTGCAGTCCGCTTGCGCTGAGCCATGCGAATCCGGGTCGAGGTGGAAACCTCCTATATCGAGGAACAATCCGACCCGCGCGACAAGCGCTTTGTGTTCTCCTGCACCATTACGATTCGCAATGAAGGACAGGTGCCGGCGCGCCTGCTAACGCGTCACTGGATCATCACGGATGCGAACGGCAATGTGAAGGAGACGCGCGGCGATGGCGTGGTCGGCGAGCAGCCATACCTAAAGCCGGGCCAGGGATTTCGCTATTCCACCGGCGCCGTCATCGAAACTCCGGTCGGCACAATGCAGGGCAGCTATCAAATGGTGGCCGACGATGGTGAGCAATTCGATGCGCCCATCGCGCCATTCCGATTGGCAATGCCCGGCGTACTGCACTAGGAGCCTGCCTGACTAGGTTCCCTGCCTGATGGCGCTGTACGCGATCGGCGATGTGCAGGGATGCGACGCCGAGCTAGGCGCATTGCTCGATACCCTGAAGTTTTCCGCCGAACGGGATTCGCTCTGGTTCGTCGGCGACCTGGTGAATCGCGGCCCCGATTCGCTCAAAGTTCTGCGCCGAATCCGCGCTTTGGGCGACGCCGCCACCGTTATTCTCGGCAATCACGATCTGCACCTTCTGGCGGTGGCCTACGGCGGCGCGCGGCTGCGCAGCGATGACACGTTGGATGACATCTTGACCGCGCCGGATCGCGCTGCGCTGCTCGAATGGCTGCAGGAGCGGCCGCTTCTGCACGAGGATGCGAGTTTGAACGTGTGCATGGTGCATGCCGGTCTGCCGCCGCAATGGGACTTAAAACTGGCGCGAGACTGCGCACACGAACTTGAGAGAGCCCTGCGGCGCAATCCTGAAAAGCTGTTCGAACGCATGTATGGAGACCAGCCGGATCGCTGGGAACAGTCTCTTCAAGGCGAAGAGCGGCTGCGCTTCATTGCAAACTGTCTGACGCGCCTGCGCTACGTTGATGCGGAGGGCCGTCTGGCGCTGCGCGCCAAGTGTTCGCCGAAAAAGGCACAGACGAAATCGCTCATTCCCTGGTTCGAGGCACGCGGTGCGCGCTGGCGCGGCGCGCGGATCGTCTTCGGCCACTGGTCGACGCTGGGTTTTTTCACAAACGCCGATGTCACGGGCCTCGATACCGGTTGCGTCTGGGGAGATCGTCTCACGGCCTTACGCCTGGATGTACCCGACGCCACGCCCGTGCAGGTACCTTGCGCGGCGCCGAAGGCTGCGCCGGTTAAGGAACCCTAGCGGCCCGCAAGATCTCGCCGCGAACGAAGAAGTGGCTGCCGCTCGCCTGATACGGCACGCAGGTTATGTCCTGTTTTACATTTCTCGCGCTCAAGTGCGGCAGAATTTCGCGCGTAAACTCCTCGACGAGTTCGCAGTCGCCAACCCCGTAATTCCGAAACGCATCGCTCGTCAGGGTGAACGGTTCGTAGCGCGCGTCCAGCACCGCTGGATCGCCCGGGTGCAAGGGTTTGGCGGATGCGTCCGGCAACGCGGGCGAAGAGAAGGTCAGGCTCAGGCGAGGCCCGATATAGCCGCGGCCCAGCGGGGCCGATTCATCGCACCCTAACAGCGCAACCTGCAGATCGCGGCGTGCGCCCAGGTCCAAAAGCAGTGAGCGCATCTTGTCGCGCAATCCCTGACAGGAATAGCGTGCCGTGCGGCCCATGTAGGAGAAATCCAGATGCTGCTGCTTCCACACCGCTGGGAACGGGCTGCCAATGACCGGATCGGCCGCCCACAGCGGCAGCGCAAACAACATTCCCAAGCTCGCAGTCACCCAAAAAGCCCGCATTCTGCCTCCAACGGGTTGGACCGCGCCAAACGCAATGAAGTTCATCGCCGTATAATGGCGCGCCATGCCTGCAATTCCGCCCTTCAACCTGCATCGATGGATCGAGCAAAACCGCGACCTGCTCAAACCGCCGGTCGGCAATAAGTTACTTTTTGAGGACAGCACCTTCATCATCATGGCGGTCGGCGGACCCAATTCACGCAAGGATTATCACCACGATCCCAGCGAGGAATTTTTCTTCCAGATCGAAGGGAACATGGTGCTGAAAACCGTGCAGGACGGCCGCTTTGTGGATGTGCCCATCAAAGAGGGCGAGATGTATCTTTTGCCCGCGCAAGTGCCGCATTCGCCGCAGCGCCGGGCCGGCAGCGTGGGGCTGGTCGTCGAACGGCGGCGGAGCCCGCAGGAATTTGACGGCTTTTCCTGGTATTGCGAGATCTGCGGACACCAGCTGTATCTGGAGCAAGTTGCGGTCGGCAATATTGAAACTCAGCTGCCGGAGATTTTTTCGCAATTTTATTCAAGCGTGGCACGTCGCACCTGCAGCGTATGCGGCACCGTCATGCAGGCGCCTGCCTGACCGCGCGAGATCCAACGCGCGCGCAAGCTTGCGCGCTGGATGCGGCGGATTCGCTCGCCGCTTTTGCGCATGAGTTTCATCATCCGCACGATTCGCAAGGGCGCAAGCTGCTGTACTTTGGCGGCCATTCCTTGGGGCTTCAGCCCAAGTCCGCCGCCGCGATGATCGAGCAGGAACTTCAGGACTGGCGCCGCCTCGGTGTTCTCGGCCACCACGAAGCAGCGCGTCCATGGATTCCCTATCATGAGCGCGCCGCGCCGGCGCTCGCCGAGTTGGCGGGTGCCATGGAGGGCGAAGTCGTCGCCATGAACTCCTTGACGGTGAATCTGCATCTGATGATGGTCAGCTTTTTTCAGCCGGACGCGACGCGCAATACCGTGCTGATTGAAAGCTCGGCTTTTCCATCGGATCGCTACGCCGTCGTTTCTCAACTCGAATTTCATGGCCTTCAGCCTTCGCAAAATTTGATTGAAATGCAACCGCGGCCGGGCGAGCGCACCTTGCGAACCGACGATATGATCGAGCGCATCGAACGGGAAGGCAGCCGTTTGGCGCTGGTGCTCCTGCCAGGCGTGCAATATCTCACCGGCCAGTTGCTGGAGATGCAGCCGCTGATCGCGGCGGCGCGCCGAGTCGGCGCCAACGTCGGCGTCGATCTCGCGCACGCGATCGGCAATACGCCCATGAAATTGCACGATTGGAATCCCGACTTCGCCGTCTGGTGCAGCTACAAGTATCTCAATGCCGGCCCCGGGGCCGTCGGCGGCTGCTTCGTGCATGAGCGCCACGCCCTGAATTTCAAGCTGCCCCGGTTTGCAGGCTGGTGGGGCCACAACAAAGCCGCGCGGTTTCTCTACGACCATGAATTTGATCCGATTGCCGGCGCTCAGGGTTGGCAAATCAGCAATCCGCCGATTCTGTCCACGGCGCCGCTGCTGGCTTCGTTGGAGATTTTTCAGCGCGCTGGGATGCACGCCTTGCGCGCCAAGTCCATCGCGCTCACCGGCTTCATGCAGAAGCTTATCGACGAACAGCTGCCGGGGCTGGTCGAGATCATCACCCCCGGCTCCCCGGAGCAGCGCGGCTGCCAATTAAGTGTGAGCTTAGCGCGCCCCGCCGCGGAGACAAGACGCTGTCAAGAAGCGCTCACGTTGGCGGGCGTGATCGGCGATTGGCGCGAGCCCGATGTGCTGCGCCTCGCGCCGATCCCGCTCTACAATTCGTTCGCTGATGTCCTCGCAGCGGTCGACATTCTGGCGCGGGCATTGCGCGGTACCGGCCTGTGATCCGCATTGTCGGCGCGGGGCCGACGGGCGCGCTGCTCGCCATTCTCCTGGCGAGGCGCGGACGGCAGCTCGAATTGTACGAATCGCGTCCGGATGTAACACAGTTACCGGCCGGCGCGGGCCGATCCATCAACTTGGCGTTGGCCGATCGCGGAATACACGCGCTCAAAGCGGCGGGGGTCTTCGACGCAGTGGAATCGGCCCTGCTGCCCATGCGCGGCCGGCTCATTCACTACGAGAACGGCGATACGGCGTTTCAACCCTATGGGCAGCGGCCTAATGAAGTGATTTATTCGGTTTCCCGGCATCGCCTCAACCAAGCACTGATTGAAGCGGCTGCCAACGAGGCCGGCGTGCAGCTGCATTTCCAGCACCGGCTCGAGAGCGCCGATTTCGTCGCGAATACCGCGCAAATTCGCGACCTCGAGAATGATCGGGTTCTCGCCGTGCCAATGCAACCATTGCTCGCCACCGACGGCGCCGGCTCAGCAATGCGCCGCGAGATGTCGGCGCGCAGGCTCATTCAGGCCGGTGAAATTGACCTTGAACACGGCTACAAGGAACTATCCATACCCGCGGGGCCGCGCGGCGCCTTTCGCATGGCCAACGATGCGCTGCATATCTGGCCGCGCGGCAACTTCATGCTGATCGCACTGCCGAACGCTGACGGCAGCTTCACCGCAACCTTGTTTCTGCCGAAGTTTGGGACCGTGAGCTTCGCATCGCTGCACGATGCCCGCGGCGTGGATGAGTTTTTGAAGCGCAATTTTCCCGATGCGAGCGAACTCATGCCGAACGCGCTCGCGGAATTCAGCAGGCATCCGGTGGGGTTTTTAGGAACGGTAGCCGCGCAACCATGGCACACCCAGGGTCAGGCAACCCTGCTCGGCGACGCCGCGCATGCCATGGTTCCGTTTCACGGTCAGGGCATGAATTGTTGCTTCGAAGACTGCATCGAATTCGATGCCTGCGCCGCGCGGCATGCGTCCTGGGAGACAGTGTTTGCAGAATTCGGCGCCGCCCGCAAGCCCAACACCGATGCAATCGCCGCCATGGCGCTGGAAAATTACATGGAGATGCGCGAAAGCGTCGCGGAGCCCAAATTTCAACTGCAGCAAGCGCTGTCTCTGGAACTCGAGCGGCGCTTTCCGCGGCGCTTCATTCCGCGCTATTCGATGGTGATGTTCCACCATGAGATTCCCTACCTCACTGCGCAACGGCGCGGAGCGGCGCAGTCGAAGATCTTGGCCGATCTCACGGGCGGCACCGTGAAAGCGTTGTCGCAGATCGATTTCGAGCGTGCTGAGCGTGAGATCGACAGCAGCCTACCGCCTCTTTAGGCCGGCTCCCAGGCCGCCGCGCTCAAGCTGGCGCGATCAAGGGTGAGAAAACTGTAGGCGAAGGCATTCTTTTCGTCGGCCTCGTGCCGTTGGCGGCCGGACTCGGTCCATTCCGGATCGCGCCAGGCGCTGAAAAACGTATCGCCGCCGGCGATCTGCGTGTGTACCAGCGTGAGGTGAATGCGTACCGCTTGCGGCAGGCACACTCGATAGATTTCGGCGCCGCCGATGACCATCAGCGGCCCCTCGCTTCCGACGCCGAGTTGCGCTTCCAGCAACGAACGCACCACCTTGCAGTCCGCCGGCGCGAACTCGCTCGAGCGGCTCAAGACCCAGTTGGTTCGGCCGGGCAATGCCTTGCCAATCGACTGGTGAGTCTTGCGGCCCATCAGAATGTGATGCCCCATCGTCAGTGCTTTGAAATGGCGCAGGTCCGCAGGCAAGCGCCACGGCAGTTGGTTCCCGCGGCCGATTACATCGTTTTCGGAAACCGCAACCACCAATTCCACCGCGGCGTTCGTCATCTATCTCTCTTGAAAAAACGCAAACGGATTTTTATGCTACGCGACATTCGCTCAAGATCCAGCGCGTCAGTTCCTGCAGGTCCTCGCGCGCGCGATCTTCCGGCCGGTGCAAGAGGTAGTAACTCTCATTGGTGGTCAGTTCGGCTTCGAATAATTTTATCAGGCCGCCGGCTTTGAAGCGGTCGGCGCTCAATCGCGAGGGCACCAAGGCAACTCCCACTCCTTGCTCTGCAGCACGCACCACCGCCGACATGGTATCGAGACGCACGAGCCGGTTGGGTTTGATGGGTTCGATCCCAAGGGCGGCCGCCCACTTCTCCCAGGCCTCGCGGCGCTCTTCATGCAGCAGCAAGGTTTTGCCGTTGAGGTCGGCATAGGTTTCGATGCGGTTTTCCAACAGGAACGCGGGAGAGCAGGCCGCAATGAAATTTTGTGCAAATAGTTCGTGCACCACCAGGCCGTCCCAGGGACCGGCGCCCACGACGATGGACAGATCCGCTTCCGGCGGATGGGTCTTCGGCGCGGAAAAGGTCGTTTCAATGCGGATGTCGGTCTCTTCACGCGCCTGGGAAAACGAGGCGAGCCGCGGCAGCAACAACTCGTTCGCAAAAAAGGACGGCACGTTCAGCCGGATGATGGTGCGGCCATAGCGGACCTGGAGCTGTTCCGTGACTGATTCGAGTTTGGAGAAGATATCGTTGATGTGCTCGAGGTAATTTCTGCCGGCATCGGTCAATGTCAGCGTGCGCACGCCGCGTTGAAACAAACTCACGCCAAGCTGCCCCTCCAGCGCCTTGATCTGATGGCTGATGGCGGATGGAGTGACGAACAATTCTTCGGCTGCGGCCTTGAAGCTCTGCAGCCGCGCCGCGACCTGGAAGGTCTTCAGAAATTTGAGCGACGGTAAACGCATGTGCGAGGCCTATGATACAAGCTAGCGCGCCTGTGATTGCATTGCGCTCGCGCGCTCAGCGCTGCTGAGCACGCACGGATTTGCAATGGGTCTTGCATCCTTGAAAAACGGCGTGCATTTGTAGTCGCCATTGACGCGCGCCTTGAGAATCGTTTTCGCAAACCGCCAGATCGTCGTGAACATTCCGGCCGCTTTCGGTTTGGGATCGCCGAGCGCTCCTTGTGGATTCGCGTGGGTACGAACGGCACCGAAGGACTCCTGCAACGAATGCCCGGGAGCTTCCAAGCAGTTGCGAAGCAGTCCCACGAAGGAAATCTTGTAATTTTCCAACGTACTGCCGATGGGAGTTTTGCAGCAGCCGGCGTACCATCGAACCATTCCCTTGCAATAGCACACCACTCGATTCGCGCTTTGGGTATCGCTTACCCAGCCCTTGATGGTGCCGCATTGACATTGCAGAGGATGTTGCATGATTCTCTCACTATACTGACTCCGCAATGACAGTCGCGAATGTGCGACATTTTCAATTCAATCAAATAGTTAGATGATGTCGCCGAGTCCCGTGCTCGGATCGCATTACGGCGCGCGCCCGCGGAACCAACCGCTGATGCTCAAGCGCTCTGAGCGTGCCTGCAACACTTCATGCTCGCGCCCCGGCGTCAGAAAACAAACCAATCTTCCAGCGATGGGCTCGACGTCAACATAACCGTCATCCGCGTTGTGAATTCTCAAGACCCCGCCATCCGCAGACTGCCATGCCGGATTCAAATACAGCGCCAAGGACAGCTTGCGTTGCGTGCTTCCTTGCGGCTGATCGACGTGGCGGCTATAGGCCGCACCGGCCGGATACCGCGCGTAGTGCAGCTCCAGCTCGAACAACCCTAAGAACGCGTCGCGGTTCAATTGCACCCGCAGTGCTTCCATGCGCTCAAGCAGCAAGCGCTCCGGCGGCAGCAACGGCTCGCTCAACCAGCAAGTAAAATCTCTGCGGATGGCGTCGCGGCGCAGCTCCCTACCCTGTCTGCCAACGCGGGCGGGCGCGAAGTCCCCGTGCGCCTCGTGTGTCCGCACGCACTCCCGTAATTCGAGAACTTCGGCGGCGGAGGCAAACCGGTCTCGAATCGAGATGCCGCTTGCACTCAAGTCCGCGCTGAGGCCGAAGTCGGTACTGCCACTCAAGCCGGCGTTCGCGCCCGCGCTCATCGCGGCCGCTTGCGCCGCTTCGGCTGCTTTGCGCGCGCATCCGCGCGCTGCTTCGGACGCTTTTTCTGGCGTGCCACCAGCATGCTGCCGCGGCAATTTTTCGCCCCGCACAGGCAACGAAAAGTCACATCGATATCGGGAGGATCGTCCGCGTCGCGCTGGATTCTATAGTCGTATGCGAGTTCCTCACCCGGCCGTATCGTACGCAGCGCTTCGATGAAAATTTGAGCATCGATTTGGACCGTCTGGCAATTCGGATCGCAGCCATGATTCACGAAACGCGCCTCATTGCCGTCGACGCCGGCATCGATGACTGTTTTGTTGTCCACGGTAAACAAAAAAGTGTGGCCGTCCCCGGGATCCTTGCCCGCATAGCGGGCATCGGCGAGCTCGGGGCTCACGCGCTCGCCGAGGTACTCGATGATGTTGGTGCCTTTGCGGATTCGCCGCAGCGCAAATACGCCGTGGCCATGAACACGCGAGTGGCGAACCTCAAAAAAAGGCGTGGTTGGGTGCCGCCCGGCCTTTTTCATACTGCGATGGGCGCTTTGATCGCGGCATGATAGCGATAGTCGATGATTTCAAAATCTTCGTACGCATACTCGAACAGGCTGTCGGGTTTGCGCTTGAGCTTCAGTTGCGGCAAGCGGTAAGGCGTGCGCGAGAGCTGCAGATCGGCCTGCTGTAAATGATTCAAATACAAGTGGCAGTCGCCGCCCGTCCACACAAAATCGCCGACCTGAAGGCCGCACTGCTGCGCAATCATGTGCGTGAGCAGTGCATAACTGGCGATGTTGAAAGGCACCCCGAGCAGGGCGTCGGCGCTTCTCTGGTACAACTGGCAGGATAGGCGCCCGTCAGCCACATAGAATTGGAACAAGGTGTGGCACGGCAATAATGCCATGCGATCCAATTCGCCCACATTCCAGGCGCTCACCAGGATGCGGCGCGAATTCGGGTTGTTGCGAAGCTGCTCCAGCACCAAGGATAGCTGGTCGATATTCCGGCCGTCTGCCGTCGGCCAGCTGCGCCACTGCTTGCCATAAACGGGACCTAGATCGCCGTTCTTGTCGGCCCACTCATTCCAAATGTTGACGCTGTGTTCCTGCAAGTATTTAACATTGGTGTCGCCGCGCAAGAACCACAGAAGCTCATAGATGATGGAACGCAGATGCAGCTTTTTGGTGGTCACCAGCGGAAATCCGACATTGAGATCGAAGCGCATTTGATAGCCAAAGGTGCTTAAAGTGCCGGTGCCGGTGCGGTCACCTTTTGGGGCGCCCTGTTCGCGAATGTGGCGCAGGAAATCGAGGTACTGCCGCATTACGCCTTCGCAACAGCCAGATTGCCCGTCGGCAGGTTGCACCGGTAGGCATAAATCATGACTGCGGCGCCGATCACGATCATGGGCATGGTCAGCAGCATGCCCATGGTCAGCCAATCACCCGCGAGATAACCGATATTGGCGTCCGGCAGCCGCACCCATTCCACCGTAAAGCGCGCACAACCGTACAACAGCAGGAACAATCCGGTGGGTGCCAACCGCGGCCGCGGCTTGCTCGTGTACCAGAGAAGAATCAAAAACAGCACCAGACCTTCGAGGGTTGCCTCGTAAAGCTGTGAGGGGTGCCGCGAGATCAATACGCCCTGCGCATTCGGCACGCCGAACCCCCAGGGCAAATTCGTCGGTTTACCCCAGAGTTCGCCGTTGATGAAATTTCCCATCCTGCCGAAAAACAGCCCGATTCCGGGCAGCGGCGCCAGAAAATCCAATACATCCGCGATTCTCTTGTGCTTGACGCGGGCAAACACGATGCCGGCGACCAGCACGCCGGTCATGCCGCCGTGAAAGGACATGCCGCCGTCCCAGATGTGAAAGACATTCAGCCAATTTTCGGCGATCACATCATGGCCGTAAAAAATACACCAGCCCAGCCGGCCGCCCACGATGACGCCGATTGCGCAGTAAAAAATCAGGTCGTCAATTTCGAGCGGCACCCAAGTCGAACCGGGACGGCGCGCACGATATCGCGCCAGCCACCACGCGCCGACGAATCCGATCAAATACATGATGCCGTACCAATGCACTTGCAAGGGTCCAACGCCTAAGACGGGACCGATGGACACGGCAATGGGATTGATATGCGGATAGGTGAGCATGGCCGCTACTTTAAACTCTCATTGATCCGACAGAAATAGGCTTTGAGATATCGGGTCTCCGGAATCGCGGGGTGCACCGGATGATCCGGCGCCTGGCCGCCCATTTCAAGGATTTGCAGATGTTTGTCGGCGCCGCGAGCAGCCTTGGCGATGGCATCCTGCAATTGCTCCACGCTCACGTGAAAAGAGCAGGAGCAGGATACCAAGATGCCCTCGGGAGCGATCACTTGAATAGCAAGCTGATTCAGCCGCTTGTATGCCGCCAGTGCTTTCGGCAAATCCTTCTTGCGTTTCGCAAACGCGGGCGGATCAACAATGACGACATCGAAGCGCGCGCCCTGCTTGGCGAATTCTTCGAGCACATCGAAGGCATCGCCTTTGCGCGTGACCAGATTGACGCGATTGCGCTGTGCGTTAGCGGCCGCCAGCTCAAGCGCGGCCGCGGAACTGTCGACGCAGGTGACTTCGCGCGCGCCGAGCTGCGCCGCGCGTACCCCCCAGGCGCCCACATAGCTGAAGACGTCCAAGACGCGGGCGCCGGGCGGCATGTATCTCGACAAGGCGCGGCGATTGGCAGCCTGATCGAAGAACCAGCCGGTCTTTTGTCCTTGCAGCAAGGGCGCTTGAAACTCAAGGCCATCCTCGATCACCAATGCGGGCTTATCGAAGCTGCCGTTCACGGTCTCGACATAGCTCGGCAAGCCCTCCATCTCGCGCGCAGCGCTGTCGTTCTTGAAGAGCAGGGCATCGCAACTTAATACCTGGCTCAACGCTTCCCGTATTTGAGGCTTGAGATGTTCCATGCCGGCCGTGCCGATCTGCACGACGCAGCTTGTCCCGTAGCGGTCGACGACCAAGCCCGGCAATCCGTCGGATTCTCCATACACCAGTCGATAGTAGGGCGCAGGATACAGTCGGTCGCGCAATGTCATCGCGGCGCGAATGCGCGCCGCCAGCCATGCGGTGTCAGGAATTTTCCAGGTCTCGAGCATGCGCGCAGCAATGAGCGATTGGGGATTGACGTAGGCCAACCCCAGGGCGCGATCGTTATGCGCCAACACGCGCACCAACTCGCCGGCCTTGAACTTGGGCAGCGGCGTTTGGCTGGTATCGACCTCGTTGCTGAAGATCCAAAGATGACCGGCGTGGAGGCGTCGATCTTCGTTGCGCTTGAGCCGCAGTACGGGCAGCTGCGCCACTTCACGGGAGTCAGTCATGGAACAGTCTTCGGCTATAGTGAACGTCATTCTAACCGACAAGGAGCCTAGGCCGTGAAGATGCTGCGCAATCATCTCGCCGAGGAGACCAGCCCGTACCTGCTGCAGCACGCGGACAATCCGGTCGAGTGGTATCCCTGGGGCGAAGCGGCCTTGCGCAGAGCCAAACTGGAAAACAAGCCCATTCTCTTGTCCATCGGTTATTCGGCCTGTCACTGGTGCCATGTCATGGCTCATGAGTCCTTTGAAGACGAGGCCACCGCTGCGCTGATGAACGAGTTGTTCGTCAACATCAAGGTCGACCGGGAAGAACGTCCCGACCTGGACAAGATTTATCAGGTCGCACAGCAAATGCTGACGCATGGCAGCGGCGGCTGGCCGCTAACCATGTTCCTCACGCCGCAGGAACAGCCTTTTTTCGGCGGTACCTATTTTCCCAAGGAACCGCACTATGGGATGCCGGCATTTCGCGATCTGCTGCGGCGCGTTGCACAGTACTACCGCGAGCAAGGCGCGGCAATCGCGGTGCAGAGCCAACAGCTTCAGGCGGCGCTCGCCGCCATGCTGCCCCAGCCGGATCTTCGCGCTGTGCTCGACGATTCATCGTTGGCAGAGGCGCGCGCGGCGCTTGAAAAGAGCTTCGATGCCGCCTCCGGCGGCTTTTCTGGCGCGCCGAAATTCCCGCATTCGACCAGCATCGAGCGCTGTCTGCGGCAGTGGTACGCCACCGCAGCGGGCACCGCGCCTGACTTGCAAGCGCTGCACATGGCGAGCCTGACGCTGACGCGCATGGCGGAGGGCGGACTTTACGACCAGCTGGGCGGCGGCTTCGCGCGCTACTCGGTGGACGGCACCTGGATGATCCCGCATTTCGAGAAGATGCTGTACGACAATGCGCAGTTGCTTTGCGAGTATGCGCGCGCCCATCTGGCCACGGGCGAGCCTTTGTTCGCGAAGGTCGCACATGAAACGGCCGATTGGGTGCTGCGCGACATGCGCTCCGCCGCGGGCAGCTTTTTTTCCAGCCTCGACGCCGACTCCGCAGGTCATGAGGGAAAGTTTTATGCGTGGAACCGCAGCGAGGTTCAGTCGCTGCTGACGCCGCGCGAGTACAGCGCCTTTTCCGCCCGGTTTGGCCTGGATCGCGCCGCCAATTTCGAGGGCGAATGGCACTTGCACACCTATGCTTCGCTCGACGCCATCGCCGGCGCACTCAACGAGTCCGCGCAAGCCGTGGCCGGCCTGATCGAATCAGCGCGCTCGAAGCTCTTGCAGGCACGCAACCTGCGCGTCTGGCCGGCGCGCGATGAAAAAATCCTTTGTTCATGGAACGCGCTCATGATCAAGGGCTTGGGCCTAGCCGCGCGCGTGCTGCAGCGGCCGGACTTGGCGGAAGCAGCCGGTAAGGCGGTGGATTTTCTGCGGCACCACCTCTGGCGCGACGGCCGCTTGCTGGCCACCTATAAGGACGGCCGCGCACACTTGCCGGCCTATCTCGATGACTACGCCTTCCTCGCCGACGCCTTGCTGGAGCTGTTGCAGACCCGCTGGCGCAGCAGCGATCTGGAGTTTGCCTGCCAATTGACGGATGTACTGCTTGATCAGTTCGAAGACAAGGACGGCGGCGGATTTTTCTTCACCGCCAAGGACCACGAACGGCTGATTCACCGCAGCAAGACATTCGGCGATGAATCCGTCCCCTCGGGCAATGGCGTCGCCGCATCCCTGCTGTGCCGCTTAGGGTTTCTGTTGGGCGAGACCCGCTATCTTGATTCGGCAGAGCGCACCTTGCGCGCCGCCGGGGCGGGGATTCAAGAATACCCGCAGGCGCACATGAGCCTGCTGAACGCCCTGGAGGACTTTCTATCCCCGATGCAAATCTTGGTTATTCGCGGCGCCAGCCAAAGCGCCGCACATTGGGCCAATGCCTTAACCCGTCAGTACGCACCGACGCGCATGATTTACGCGGTCCCCAATGATGCGCCGCTGCCTGCAGCGCTGGCGGCGAAGCGTCCGGGTGCCACAACGGTGGCTTATCTGTGCAGCGGTATGACTTGTTCCGCGCCCGTGGCGAATCTCGAGGAAATCGTGCGCATGTTCAAGCTTCGGGGCCCTTAGCGGCATAGCGCTTGCGCAGCTCCATGCCGACGCGGCGTTTGAAATCGCCGTGCAGGGCATCGGAATACAGGGGTGCGGCGTTCCAATCGAGCGCCCAGGGCTGGGCGGTGCGCGTGCTTTCCGGTTCCGCGCTGTCGCGCGGAAAGATATGCGCATGCAACGCTGGATCCACATTGCCGTAGATCGCGTAGTTGATGCGCGCCGCCGCCGTGATGACCAACAGCACGTCGCCGACCAGCGCCATGTCGAACATAAATTGCGCGCGCGCGCCGGCATCGAGCGCATTCAGGTGCGGCACGACCGGATCCGGCAGCAACAAGCAATAACCCGGCAACACCTGGCGTTCGCCCATGATCACCCAACCTGAGGGCAGTTTGGCGATGGCGGCCGGCAACTTCGCGGCGCGGCAGCGATCGACCAGCGCATGGATGGTGGTTGCGGCCATCTATTTCTCGCGTGCCTTGGCAATTAACGCAGGCGTCACCGGGGGCGCGGAGTTCCCAAAATGCGAACGGATATAGGTCAATGCGGCAGCCGCGTCTTCGTTGCTCATCCAGCCGAACAATAGCATTTGGGTGGGATAACGGCCTGCGGGAATACTCGCGGGCCGCTTCTGGCTCAAGACCCATTGCGCGAGTTCGACAGGATCACCCAGCACGGCCGGCGATCCGGCCAGGCTTGGGAACACCTTCGGCACGCCCTCGCCGTTTTCACGGTGGCAGGGTACGCAGTTTTGTCCATACAGCGCCGCGCCGCGATCGGCGCTGCTGTCGGCCGCGGCACTTGCTCCTTTGTCCTGGCTGGATTGCTGACAGGCGCTCAGGAGCAGCAACAATCCCAGCGGCACGAGTCGGCCTGGCTTCATTGCGTGGGACTCCTAGCCGCGCCAGGTGCGGAACGCACCGGTATCCAGATGCACGAAATTCGACGCACGGTAGAAGCCCACCCCTCCCCGCTTCAAGGATTCGGCGCGCGCCGCCATATCTTGGCAATCCGCACCGCTCATGCGCACGTCAATCGCGCGGCCCTGCATGTGCAGACTGTGTTGCGACACGCCGCTGCTGCGCTCATGCAGGCGCTCGTTGGTCTGCGGCGAGCGATACCCGGAGATCACGCTGTATGCCGGCGGCACGCCGATGAGGGCGGCCACATCGACCAGGTAATCCATCAGCTTCGGATCAATGGCATGCTTCTCGCCATTGCGAAAGTCTCGCAGCAGCACTTCGAGGGAGGTCATCGCATCGGGATCATAGGAACCGTCCCGAAAGTACTTGATATCCAGCCGCTCGCCGCTATGCAAATTGGTCAGCGCAATTCGCCGCGCCGCTGCATCCGGCGCACCGATCAGGGATTGCGGCCACAACGCCGCCGCGCCTGAGAGCGCCGCGGCACCGGCAAGCATGTGGCGGCGGCTGATCACGCGCTTAGGTCCTCGAGCAGGCGCCCATGGTCCAGCGCCAGAACCGCCGCCTTGGGGAAGAAATTGAATTCGCAGGCCGAGGCCCAGGTGTAGGCCCCCATCATGCGGCCTACAACCAAGTCGCCGATGCCGAGCTTGGGCAAGTCGAGTTTTTCCCTGATCACATCGATGCTGTCGCACGTCGGGCCGGCGAGCACGGACGGGAAAGTCTCCGAGCCGGGCAGCAGGGCTTCGACCGGAAATATCGAGTGGTCATACATCTGACCGCTGTAGCTGCCGTACAGGCCGTCGTCGAGGTAGTACCACCAGCGGCCGTCGCGCAGGGCTCGGCCCATCACGGACGCGACCGCAACGGCCGCGGGCGCCGATATGTAGCGGCCCGGCTCGGCGATCACGCGCACATCGGACGGCAGTTTCTTGAGCGAGGCGTTGATCGGTGCGCAAAATTCTTCGATGGATAGCGCCGGCTGCAGATATTGCACCGGAAATCCGCCGCCGATATCAAGAATGTGGACCGGATGCCCCGCGGCGACGGCGGCTTGCAGCAGCCCGCGGGACACTTCGATGGCCCTGACGATCATCGCGGAGTCCGCATTCTGCGAGCCGGTGTGAAATGACAGTCCGTCGATTTTGATGTGTAGTTCGGCCGCGAGCCGGAACAGATCTTCGACGGCTTCCGGGTCGCAGCCAAATTTGCGCGACAAATCCACCTGCGCGTCGGGACTGCGAAAAGACACACGAATCAACACCGAACAGCGGGTGCGAAATTGCACGAACTTGCGCAGCTCGTCTGGATTATCGATGACGAAACGAGTCACCCCAAAACTCAAGGCCGTACGAATATCGCTGTCGCGCTTGATGGGATGCGTGTGAATGCAGCGCTTCGGGTCTACCTTCAGGCGGCGCACCAATTCGACCTCGCCATTGCTCGCCAGGTCGAAAAACGCGCCCTCCCCCATGAGGGTCGTGATCAGTGATGCGTGCGGCAGCGGCTTCAAGGCGTAGTGCAGATCGACGCCCGGCAGAGCGGCTTTGAGGCGGCGATATTGTTGACGCACGCGCTCGGCATCGATGACGAGCAGGGGCGAACCATAACGAGCCGCCAAATGTTGGATCGCCTCTCGCGAGAAAGGATCTTGCTTGGGATCGAGTTCCATTCGGGCTGTCTTAGCTGACGCTCAGCTCCAAAGAATCATCCCCCAGGCCGCTGGCGCGCTGCAAGCGATCGAGGATCGCGGCCCAGCGCTCATCCTGCGGCAGGCTCTGCACGAATATCTTCACGCACCCGACACGATCCAGAGTGCGCAAATGGTTGTAAAGATTGTGCGCATAGGTATCGGGCTTCTTGCCGGCATTGATCCATGTCATATGGCGTTGGGTGTGCAATGGCGGCCGCATCGCCAGCACCGCCACTTTCTCGTCGCGCGCCACAATTTCGCCGGCCCGCACCTCGAGGTCGTCCGAGTCCACGATCTCGAGGGGTGTCGAGGGCGCATAATGCAGCGCGCGATCGCCCGGCGCACGGGGAACAGGTCCGCCGGCCGCCATGGGCCCGACCACCTTTTCGAGCTGCGAGCGGGTGATGAATCCCGGGCGCAGCAGCCGAGCTTGGTGGTCGAGGCAGGACACGATGGTGGACTCGAGTCCAATGGGCGAATCGCCGCCATCCAGAATGACTCTGACCGCATCGCCTAACTCATCGCGCACATGTTCCGGTTTGGTCGGACTCAATCGGCCATAGCGGTTGGCCGAGGGCGCAGCGATTCCTCCGCCGAACGCGTTCAGCAACTGCTGCGCCATGGGATGCGAGGGGATGCGAATGCCGATGCTGTCCTGGCCGCCGGTGACGATTTCATTGACGTTGTCGGCCTTAGGCAGGATCAGCGTCAAGGGACCCGGCCAGAATCTATTTGCCAATGCTTCCGCAACCGCCGGCATTTGAGAAACCCAGCGGTGCAAGTAACGCGGATCGTCCAGATGAACGATGACCGGATGATCGGGCGGGCGGCCCTTGACTTCGAAAATCTTGCGCACGGCCGAGGGGTCGGCGGCATTTGCGCCCACTCCATAGACGGTTTCGGTCGGAAACACCACCAACTCGCCTGCGCGCAATGCTTCGACCGCCGTTTCAATATCTGTCTGTGTAGCTCTTACCACTCGCTCATGATATCAAGACTGCGCTACGAGCAAGCGCCGCTTGCTTCCAAGCCGGTGGTTTTACAGTTGTTAACTACTTTGTAGCAGGAAGGCGACACTCCAGGAACACCAGGTCGAGCCAGCGGCCGAATTTGAATCCCACCTCATGAAAATGCCCCACGTTGATGAATCCCAGGTTTTCATGCAGCTTGATGGACGCGGCGTTGTCGGCATCGATGCCGGCGATCATGACGTGCTTGTGCATGGCCGACGCCAGATTCATGAGTTCGATCACCAACTGCCGGCCAATGCCCCGGCCGCGACGGTCGGCGCGAACATGAACGCTGTGTTCCACGCTGTGCTGATAGCAAGGCGGCGCACGAAATTCGCCGAAAGTCCCAAACCCGGTGATGCCCGAGGCGTCTTTCGCGACGATGAAGGGAAAGCCCGCCGAGCGCTTGGCATCGAACCAGGCGGCGCCGCGCTCCGCGGTGAACTCGGTCTGCATGTACACGGCCGTCGAGGTGCGAATCACATCGTTATAAATCTTTAGGATTTCAGCAAGATCTTGCTGCAAGGCAGGGGCTATCATTCCGCTCAATCGAGATAACCCGGCGGTTTAGGCAGCGCCTGAAAATCCTTGGGGTCGTGCTGCACGATCAAACGCCCGCGAGTGTTCCTGAGGATGGTTTCGATGCGGCTCATCGAAGCCAGCGTATCGGCGCGATCCGAGTTGTAGACCGGCACCCGCTTGAAAAGCCGGTTGGTCCGCAAATGATAAAGATCGCCGGAAAGAATGACGGTGCCGCTCTTTTGCAATTTCAGCTTTAAAACCTGATGCCCCGGCGTGTGTCCAGGGGCGCGCAGTATCATCACTGTGCCATCGCCGAACACATCATAATCTCCGTCGATTGTCTCGTTTTTGGCGTTTTTGTAGACGCTCCAGGTTTCCGGCAGCACCCCGCCCGGCGGCGGTAAAACCAGCGCCCAAGCCAGCTCGGTCTTGTTCATGATCCACACCGAATCGGGAAACTCGTTGGCATTTCCGGTGTGATCCCAATGCAGATGCGAAAACGCAATGAAATTGATGTCCTTGGGAGTCAACTTCAGCGACTGTAATTGCGCCAGCAGCGTGACGGGGACAGTGACGTGGACGCCCGGCGCCGCATCGCTGCCCTCCTTGGGATAGTTGTAGTGATCTCCCAAACCCGTGTCCCACAAAAGATCGCCCTTGGGGTGGCGTATCAGGAAACACGGCACCGCGATTTCGCCCGGCTTGCCGTCATATTCGCCGGTATCGGAAAATCCGCCCATGTCCTTGAACGTGGCGTGGCCGCAATCGAGGACGTACAGCCGGAGATCTGCGGCACGAGCCTCGCAGGGGGCTGCCAGCAACGCGCACAAAAGCGCGAGTGCCATTGCGGGAAGCGTAGATTTAAGATACGCGTCATTCATGAGACTGGCCCTCCTCAAGCCCCCTATACTAGTCCAACCATGAGCGAACACGAACACCACCATCATGAGAAGCATGCGCAACGTGCGCCCAGTGCGCTGGAATTGCGAGTTCGTGCTCTAGAGGCCCTGCTGACCGACAATGGCTACATCGATCCGGCCGCACTCGATGTTCTGATCGATGAATATCAAACCAAGATCGGGCCCCGCAATGGTGCAAAAGTCGTGGCGCGGTCCTGGTGCGATCCCGAATTTCGCCGTTGGTTGCTTCAAGATGCGACCGCCGCCATTGCCTCCCTGGGGTTCATGGGTCGACAGGGCGAGCACATGGTCGCGGTGCGGAACACGCCGCAGGTGCACAACATGGTGGTGTGCACACTCTGCAGCTGCTATCCCTGGGCGGTGCTGGGGCTTCCGCCGACATGGTACAAGAGCGCGCCCTATCGCGCGCGCGTCGTGAAAGATCCGCGCGGCGTCCTCAAGGAATTCGGCGTTGAATTGCCGCAAGCCACTCAAATCCGCATTTGGGATTCCACCGCCGAGGTCCGCTACCTGGTCCTGCCGCTGCGGCCGGCGGGCACGGAAAATTTGAATGAGCGCGAACTGGCGAATCTGGTGACGCGAGACTCCATGATCGGCACCGGCTTGCCGAAAGCAACCGCGTGACCTACCGCTCTCATGCAGATCTCGGCGGCCAGGATGTGCCGGATGCCATCGTTCAAGAAGCCGAGGGCGAATACTTTCACGCCGCGTGGGAACCGCGAGTGATGGCGCTGGTGGTCGCCATGGGACCGACGGGTCTGTCTAATATAGACATGAACCGCGCAGCGCGCGAAACGCTGCCGAACTATCGCGACTTAAGCTATTACGAGATCTGGCTGGCCGCGCTGGAGAAGCTGGCCTTGCAGAAGGGCGTGCTGGGGCGTAGGCCGCCGCCGCCCAAAGCGGTGTTGCGCGCCGAGGCCGTCGTTGCAACCATTAAAAAGGGCTTTCCGGCATCGCGGCCGGCGACGCGCCCCGCCCGTTTCTCCATTGGAGACCGGGTACGCACCGCCGCCGTGCAACCGGATCACCATACGCGCCTGCCGGCGTACGCGCGCGGCAAGCTGGGCGTGATTGAGCGGGTCCATGGCGCGCATGTATTTCCCGACACCAACGCTCGGGGCCTAAGCGAATCGCCGCAGTGGCTCTACACCGTCACTTTCGATGCGCAAGAACTCTGGGGCGAGAGTGCCTCATCGCCGCACTCCCGTATTTCAGTCGACGCATTCGAGCCGTATCTGGAACCCGCATGAGGCACGCGGCGCTCAAGGACTTGCCGGGCATTCGGCTCGACGCCGGCAGTCCCGTTTTCAACGAGCCGTGGGAAGCGCGCGCCTTTGCCATGACGCTGGCGCTGCACGAGCGCGGCGTATTCACCTGGCCGCAATGGGCGGACGCACTGTCGCGGGAAATTGATCACGCGCATGCGGCCGGCGATGCCGATCTCGGTGACACCTACTACCAGCATTGGTTGCGGGCGCTCGAGACGCTGGTCAGGAATCTGCCGCCTCGAGGCCGGGGCCGCCTCAAGGCCTAAGAGAGGCCGTCACGTCCGGCGGGTCGAGCGAGGTCCGCACCCAGGTGCCGTCTTCTTGCCGATTCAGTTCGTATGCCGGCCAATAGTGCTTATCGAGCTTCAGCGTAATCACGTCCGTCTGGCCGTTCCAACTGATGGTCTTCAGCCGCAACGAGGCGCGATCGGGCTTGCCGCTGACCGCCCGGATGAAGGCATCGAGATCGGGTGTCGGTTGACCGTCCACTTCCGTGATGCGTCGGCCTGCATACAGTCCGTAGTGCGTCGCCGGCGATCCATAGAAGAAAAACGAGACGAATACGCCGTAGGGAGCAATACCGCGTTGTGCCGCCATGGCGCGATGCGGCGCCTGCAGCGTCGCACCGGCCCAGATGAGCACCCGGTCGATGTCGCGGCCATTCAACCCCACGGTTTTCATCTGCAGGGTTTTTTCAGCGCCATCGCGCCACACCGTCACGGAGACCGCGGGGCTCTGCACCGCACGCTCCACTTCGCGAAACCGGTTCACGACCTTGCCGTCAATCGCCAGCAACAGATCGCCGGGCTCGAGCAGCGCTGCCGCGGGCGAACCCGCCACCAGCCGATTGATGCCGAGTACCTGGCGCCGCTGCGAGTTGTGTTCCTCGAAGCGCCGCACCCATTCGTCCGGCAGGCCCAATTCGCGGGCGCCGGCCAAGGATTGCACGTCAAATTCCGCTTCGAAGGAATAGAGCGGCCGGCCATCGGCGACCACACTGATCATTTCGCTGACCAGGTCGGACGGGATGCCGCGGTTGATCTGCTCCAGTTCACGCTGCGACTCGAATGCAAAACTCGACCACATCGCGAGCACATCGCCCTTCTCATCCGTCAGCACGCCGTCGTAATCGGTGGGTGGATTGATGAGGCTGACAACTTCCAAGTTGCTGTCGCGGAAACGCAGCGTGCGCGACAGCGGAAATGAGACCACATCGACGCTGGAGATTTGCGTCTTCTGCGATTGAATTTTCGAGTCCGCGCGCTGGCCGACCACCCACACATCCTCACCGGGGATCAACGGGCGCGTCACCAATGTCGCGGCGCGCACCGGGGTGTTGCCGATCGACTTCGGATCGTAGGAGATCACGGCGAGGTTGTGCAAAGGATGAATGAATACAACCTTGCCCGGTACTTCGACGGTGCCCGCGAATGTAATTCGCACATCGCCCATTGCCACAGGCACGGTGTTGCGATCGATCGCCACCAGGCCGCGCCGCGCATCCACGATCACGCCGGTGCCGTGATAGTTCTTCTCGGTCACGCCCGAGGTCGAATAAGGCATGTCGAAATTGACCAGCACCAGCGAGGGCGCCATGCGATCGATGTGCGGATCGCCGGTCTTGGCGAACTGCGTCGAGGCGGGCTTGACGACGGAAGGGGGAGGCCCGGGGGCGATGCTGATGCAGGGCCAGGTCCCCAGCGTATCGTCGCGCTTGCACTCTCGCGCCGGAAACCAGCGACGATCCATGCGGATCACTTTGAGCTGAACCGCGCGCGGATCCTCGATGGTGACGTAGCGCACCGGCGCCCGCGCCCCATCGGACAGCTCGGATAGTGCCGCGGCGAAGTCCGCCAGATTCTCGACCTTCTTGCCATTGAACGATGAAATCAGCGCGGCGCGCGGAATGCCGGCGGCGCCGAACACATAGCCGGGATTGGCGATATACACGCCCTTGATCGGCACATTGAAATGCCGCGCCTGCTGGTAGGACAGCGTGTGCACCACAGCCTCGCCAAATTCGATGAATTCGTCCGGGGTAATGGCGCTCAAGGACTGCACATCCAGATCGTGCTGCAAGGTTTCGCTGCCGCGCCGCACTTCCAACTTGACGCGACGGCCCACGTGATTGTCCAGCACGTCCTCGAGGGCGAAGAACTCCGGGATGGGCTTGCCGTCGATCGCGACCAGGATGTCGCCCGGCGCCAAAATCCCATCGGCGCCGGATCCCGGCTGGACGTCGTCGACCACCAGCATGCCGGTCAACTTAGGGTACGCCTTGCGCATGCTGGCTTCGGTGCCGGCGTCCAGGCCGAGCCGCTTCAGTTCATCGTAAGGAGTGTATTTGAAGACGGTTTCGAGCGTGCCGCGCGGCACGGGTTTGCCGACCTCGAGATACTTGAGTGCGCGCACCACCGCCGTCAACGGCAAGTAGAAACTCGAGGCAGCGCCCGTGGCGCCGCCCGCGTTGAGCGCCACGACCCGGCCCTCGATATCGATCACCGGCGAGCCGGAAGAGCCGCCCGAGGTGCTGGAAGCTGCTTGGTAATAAAACGTATTGAAGTCGTTGTACTTGCCATAGCCGTATTCCGGCGCCTCGCGATCCAGGCGCGCGAGCGTGCCTGCGAGAATCGACAACTGTTCGCCGGCGTCGTTACCCACCACGCGGATTTCGCGGCCGATGACGGCACCTTGCGGATACAGCGGCAGCTCCGCCGGCTGAATGAAATGCAGCTTGGCCGGATCGTATCGATAGATGCCGAAGTCGTGAATGGGATCGCGATAAATCGGATAAAGCTGCACTTCTTCGCGATTCAGAAAGATCGCCTGCGCGGTGACAGGTCCGGGGGTCACGACATGCCGATTCGTCAGGATGAGACCTCGCTTCGCGTCGATGACGAAGCCGGTCGCCTGTGCGGTGGTGTTCCATTCGGTATCGAAGGCGCGGGTGCTGTCGATTTGAATGGTGACGACGCCGGTGGCGATACGCTCCAGCGTCTGCGCCCAGTTGGCGGGCGTATTCGGAATTCCGGGAGCCGTGGTGGCGGTTGGCGGAGCAGTCGGGGCGGTGAACGCGGGAGTGGTGAAAAATGCGAGCAGTGACAGAAGCAGCGAAATACGGGACATGCCGATCCTAGGGTTGATTATCTTGGTGCCTTCGGATCGGACATCGCCAAGCGTCGGCCGGTTCCTATCAAGCCACCGTTCCCTTCCAAGTCAGGTCCAGATGCTTCGCCGCGCGCACATCATCCAATCGTCGCACCGGCATTGTATGCGGCGCGGAGGTGAGTTTCTCAGGATCATGCTGCATTTCCTCGCGGATCGACGCCAGGGCGTCGCAAAACCGGTCCAGATCCTCCTTGGCCTCGGTCTCCGTGGGTTCGATCAGCAGGCATTCGGGCACCAGCAGCGGGAAATAGGTCGTGGGAGCGTGAAATCCATAATCCAGCAAGCGCTTCGCCACGTCCATCGCCGAGATGTGGTACGCCTTCTGCTCCTGCTTCAAGGTAATGATGAACTCGTGGCTGGCGCGCCGCTTGGGGTATGCCGCCTCGAAGCCAAGCGCTTGCAGCCGCTTCATCAAATAGTTGGCATTGAGCGCGGCGAATTCCGCGACGCGTACCATGCCTTCGCGGCCCAGCAGGCGCATATAAATATAGGCGCGCAAATTCACGCCCGCGTTCCCCATGAAGCCCGATAAGCGCCCGATGGATTGCGGCAGGTCGCGCTCCGTCAACCAGCGGTAGCGCGCTGCGTCCCTGCCGACGATAGGCAGCGGCAGGAACGGCTTGAGGCGCGCGCTCACGCCAACCGCGCCTGATCCCGGTCCGCCGCCTCCATGCGGCGTCGAGAAAGTTTTGTGAAGGTTCATGTGGATTACGTCGAAGCCCATGTCCCCAGGCCGTACCTTGCCCAAGATGGCGTTCAAATTTGCGCCGTCGTAATACAAGAGGCCCCCGGCATCGTGCACAATGTGCGCAATCTGCACGATCTTGCGTTCGAACACGCCGAGCGTGGACGGATTGGTCAGCATGATGCCCGCGGTTGCCGGGCCCACCACCGACTTCAGTGCCTCGACATCCACGTCGCCATTGGCGTCGCAGGGAATCTCCTTGACGATGAATCCGCACATGGTCGCCGTCGCGGGGTTGGTGCCATGCGCCGCCTGCGGCACGATGATTTCGGTGCGTGCCGCATCATTGCGCGCCCGGTGATAGGCACGGATCATCGCCACGCCGGCAAATTCGCCCTGCGCGCCTGCCATCGGCGTGAGACTGACGGCCTGCATCCCGCTGATTTCCTGCAGCATCTCCTGCAGTTCGTACATGCACGCGAGAAACCCTTGCGGCTCCGGCCCCAGCGGATGTCTGCCCAAAAATTCCGGCAGCATCGCATAGCTGTTGCAGGCCTTCGGGTTGTACTTCATGGTGCACGAACCCAGGGGATAGAAATGCGTGTCGATGGAGAAATTCATTTGCGACAGGCGGGTGAAATGACGCACCGCCTGCAATTCCGACACTTCCGGCAACGCCGGCCGATTCCGGCGGCGCAGATTGGCGGGCACACTCGCCGTGCCGGCAGCCGCCGGCGGAAATTGCGTGACGGCGCCGCGCCCGGGTTTGCTCAATTCGAATATCAAGGGTTCGCGCGAGCTGAGTTGCATCATCTTTCTCCTAGGCAGCCGCTCGCGACGCGCTCATCACGTCGGCCAATGCTGATGCATAGGCATTGATGTCGGCATCGAGTTTGGTTTCGGTGGCGCACACCAGCATCGCGTTGCCCAATTCCGGGTAGCGCTCGCCAAGATCCAGGCCTCCGAGGATTCCGCGCAGCGACAATGCCGCCAGAATCGCCGCGGGCGGCCGATCCAGCAGCAGCACGGCCTCATGAAAGTGCGGCGCCGTGAAAGCGCGCTTCACGCCGGGAACATTGCTCAAGGCGGCGACCAGATCGCATGTTCGCTGCATGCTGGCCTGCGCAACTGCTTCCAAGCCGCGCGGCCCCAAAAGACTCATGTAGATTGTCGCCGCCGTCACCATCAAACCCTGATTGGTACAAATATTGGACGTGGCTTTGCTGCGGCGGATGTGTTGTTCGCGCGCCTGCAGCGTCAGGGTGAATCCCGGTCTGCCCTCCACATCCACCGTGCCGCCGACGATGCGTCCCGGCATTTGACGCACGTACTGCATGCGGGTCGCCATGAAACCGAAATAGGGACCACCCGACGACAGAGGCACACCTAACGCCTGGCCCTCGCCGCAGACGATGTCGGCGCCGCGCGCGCCGTCGACGCTCGCGCCCCACTCGCCGGGCGGCTTGAGCAATGCCAGAGACGTAGGATTCACGACCGCGATCAGCATGATCTTGTTGGCGTGCGCCCAGTCGGTGAGCGCATCGACCTCTTCGAGGCTGCCGAAGAAATTCGGCTGCTGCAGCACCAGCGCCGTGAAGTCCTGGCCGCTGCAGGGCTTGAGCGCCTCCAGCAGCGTACGGCCGGTCGACCGGTCAAAATCCACCGGCACGAAGCTGATGTCTTGATTGCCGGCAATCGCCTGGGCAACTTGCGCGTAGGTGGAATTGACGGTACGGGGCATCAAAATCCGCCGCGAGCTCGACGCGCGATTGGAGCGTACGGCCATGAGGCACGCTTCCGCCAGCGCCGAGGCGCCGTCATACAAAGAGGCGTTCGACACTTCCATGCCCGTGAGCGCGCACATCATGGATTGGTATTCATAGATGAGCTGCAACGTGCCCTGACTTGCCTCCGCCTGATACGGCGTGTAGGCAGAATAAAATTCGCCGCGCGTGGCGATGGCCCATACGGGCGCGGGGATGTGATGCTCGTAGGCGCCTGCACCGATGAAATTCAAGGGACGCCCATCGATCGCGGCGCGCGTCGTCATCAGCCGTGCGATTTCCATCTCGGAGAGCGGTGCGGGTACGTTGAGGACACCGGCGCGAAGGTCCTTGGGGATTTCATCGAACAGATCGTCGATCGAGCGCGCGCCGATGACCTCCAGCATACGAGCGATGTCGTCAGGCGTGTGAGGAATGAATGCCATGTGCTTCCCTACTTCGATTCTTCCGCCAAGAAACTCTCGTAGGCGCTTGCGCTCATGAGCGACGCGGCATTTGCGAAGCCGCTGGTTTCCAGGCGAAACAGCCAACCGGCGCCATAGGGATCCTCGTTCAGGAGTTCGGGCTTGGCTGAAAGCGCGCCGTTATTGGCCACGACCTTTCCCGCCACCGGACTGTAAACATCCGACGCCGCCTTGACCGACTCGACCACCGCGCAAGCCTCGCCCGCGCTCAAGGCGCGGCCGACGTCCGGAACCTCAACAAAGACCAGATCGCCGAGCGCGCTTTGCGCGTGATCGGTAATGCCGATTTCCAAGGTGCCGTTAGGCGCCTCGCCGTGCGCCTGGCGAACCCATTCGTGACTCTTGGTGTATTTCAGATCGCTCGGTATGTTTCCGCTCATGTTTATCCCCTAGCTGATATCTATCAATGGCTTGCCATGGCGCACGAATGGCGGCTTGACGATGCGCGCCGCGTGCAATTTGCCCCGAATGTCCACCTGCACGCTGGGCTGCGATGTTTTGGGCACGCGCGCCAAGGCAATGGACCGGTTCAAAGTGGGCGAAAAAGTTCCACTGGTCACTTCGCCCGAAATGCCGGCGGTGGTGCCGCCGCCGACCAGAATTTTTTGATGACTGCGCAGTACGCCGCGATCCTCGAGCAACAGGCCGACGAGCTCGCGGCCGCCCTCGCGCTGCGCCCGTTCCAAGGCCTCGCGGCCGATGAAATCGCGGTCCTTAGGTTCGAAGGCGACGGTCCAGGCCAGGCCGGACTCCAATGGATGAAAATTCTCATCCATGTCGTTGCCGTACAGGTTCATGCCCGCTTCCAAGCGCAGAGTGTCGCGGGCACCGAGACCCGCCGGCGCGACGCCTTGCTCGCGCAACCGGTTCCAGGCGTCCGTGGCATCCGCGGCCGGGATCATGATTTCGAAACCATCCTCGCCGGTGTAGCCGGTGCGCGCCACGAACCAGGAGCCGAATGCCGCGCCGAAGAACGGCTTCAATTCGAGCAGTGCCGCCTGCTGTTCCGGCAGGAGCAGCTGCGCCGCTTTGCGACGCGCGTTGGGACCTTGTACGGCGATCATCGCCAATCCCTTTCGCTCCACGACATCGACGCCGAAATCCACTGCGTGCCGGCCTATCCACGCCAGATCCTTGTCGCGCGTGCCGGCATTGACCACCATGCGATACCAGGTTTCCGACATGTAGTAGACGATCAGATCGTCGATCACGCCGCCGTTCGGCAGCAACATGCAGGAATAGAGCGCCTTGCCGGCGGTCTTGAGGCGGCCCACATCGTTGGCCAGAAGCTGGCGCAGAAACTCGCGCACGCGCCCGCCGGTCAGGTCGACGATGCACATGTGAGACACATCGAACATGCCCGCATCGCGGCGCACCGCATGGTGCTCCTCGATTTGCGAGCCATAGTGCAGAGGCATGTCCCAGCCGCCGAAGTCGACGATCTTGGCGTCTTGCTGGACGTGAGTGTCGTATAGAGGAGTCTTAAGGCCCATCGCAACCTCGCTGCGAACGAATACAGGAAGCCAAGCACCTTCGTGCTTCGCCCCTCTGTCCTTAAGACCTGAGAGATTGCGCGCTCAACATCGAGCGCTGCTCCCCTTCGGTGGGCCGCCTGATGCGACCGCTCTCCAGAGATCGCGAGAGTCTGCCGTTCATGTGCCTGAGCGTTTCCGGGCGGTTGCGCCTTCGGCGGCCCTATTAAAAGGGCTCTCTCCACACAGCTCTTATCGCGAGTGGGGCGGCATGATACAGAAGAGCTTCTTGCGCGGCTAGCCGCCCGATCGTTTGGCCGGCCATCCCAGCTTGATCAGCTCCGCGACGATCGAATCGCGGTGATCGCCTTGAATTTCAATGACGCCGCCGCGCACGGTGCCGCCGGATCCGCAGCGCTTCTTAAGTTTCGTGGCCAACGCTTCAATGTCGGCGCGGGACAAAGGCAAACTCGTGATGGTCGTGACTCCCTTGCCCGTCCTGCCTTGAGTTTCGCGCGCAACGCGCACGGCTGCCGGTTTGGCCGCGCCGGGAACGCCTTTGGGGCACACGCACTCTCGCGCCGGGCGGCGGCAGTTGGGGCAGAGGCTGCCGATGCCGGTTGAGTAAACGATGCGTGAGCCCATGACCGAATCTTATCCTGCGGAAAAGAACTTTTCGTTGCTGGAAGGTCTGATGCCGGCTCGCAATTGATTTACGAGAATGAAATAGCCGTTCGCATCGCCGCCAAAATCGTTCCGGTGGCCGCAGCAAAGCCATAATGGTCGGGTCAGGTATAATGCTCGGATGAGATCACGTCGACATTCGCTCACTGTCAAAGTGGGCTCGGTTGCCATTGGCGGTGAATCGCCCATCGTCGTGCAATCCATGACCAACACCGACACCGCGGACATAGACGGCACGGTGGCGCAGGTCAAGGCCTTGGCGCGCGCCGGGTCCGAATTGGTGCGTGTCACGGTGAATAATGACGAATCGGCCGCGGCGGTGCCGCATATCCGCGAGCGCTTGGATGCACAAGGCATCAGCACGCCGCTGGTGGGCGATTTTCATTTCAATGGCCATAAGCTGCTCAAGGCGCATCCGGCCTGCGCGCAGGCGCTGGGCAAGCTGCGCATCAATCCGGGCAATGTGGGTCGCGGCAGCAAGCGCGATCCGCAATTTGCGGAAATGATCGAGACGGCCATCAAGTTCAAGAAGCCGGTGCGCATCGGCGTCAATTGGGGCAGCCTCGATCAGGATTTGCTGACCCGCATGATGGATAAAAATTCGAAGCTGCCGGAACCCCTGGCGGCGATCGACGTCATGCGCGAAGCCATAGTCGTCTCGGCATTGGACAGTGCCAAACGCGCCGAATCCTTAGGGCTAGGGTCCGACATGATCGTCATCAGCGCCAAAGTGAGCGGCGTACAGGATTTAATCGCCGTATACCGCAATCTGGCGGGCCGTTGCGCCTACCCCTTGCACCTAGGGCTCACCGAGGCCGGCATGGGCAGCAAGGGCATCGTGGCCTCTACCGCGGCCATGGGCGTGCTGCTGCAGGAAGGCATCGGCGATACCATTCGAGTCTCGCTGACGCCGGAACCGAACGGCGATCGCACGCAGGAAGTCATCGTCGCTCAGGAAATACTGCAGACCATGGGCCTGCGGGCGTTCACGCCCATGGTGATCGCCTGTCCGGGCTGCGGCCGTACCACCAGCACCTATTTCCAGGAACTGGCGCAAAAGATCCAAAGCCATATTCGGCACCGCATGCCGGAGTGGCGCAAGCAGCACACGGGCGTGGCCGACATGACGGTTGCGGTGATGGGCTGCGTTGTCAATGGTCCCGGCGAGAGCAAGCATGCCAACATCGGCATCAGCCTGCCCGGAACCGGCGAACACCCGGTGGCGCCCGTGTACGAGGACGGCGCGAAGACCGTGACGCTCAAAGGCGATCGAATCGCCGAAGAATTTCAGGATCTGGTCGAGCTCTATATCGAGCGCACCTACGCGAGAATTACGACATGAAGAATTTATCGGAAAAGAAATGCGCGCCCTGCGAGGGCGGTGTGAAGCCCCTGGCGCCCGCCAAAGTCAAACTGCTCGCCAGGCAGCTGCACAAGGACTGGCAGATCGCCAAGGACTCCAAAAGCCTGAAGCGATCGCTTAAATTCAAGGATTTCTACCGGACGATGAGTTTCGTCAATGCGCTAGCGTATATTGCGAATACCGAGGATCACCATCCGGACCTGGAAGCGGGCTACGACTATTGCCACGTCACCTACTCCACCCATTCGATCGGCGGGCTGTCGATCAATGACTTTATTTGCGCGGCAAAGTTAGACCATCTTTAGAAATTCCGGAACATCCCCCGCCAACCCCAGGGCACGTCGCGCCAACGCGCGCTTCATGAACGGCATTTTCGCCACGACGCTCAAACCCGCGGTGCGCAGGCCCGTACTGAGCGGGCTGGAATTGGAAAATAGCCGCTCCAATCCATCGAGTGCAGCCGCCGCGACGGCATTCTCGCTGCGTCGCCAGCGCTCGTAGCGGCGCAGGTGCCGGTAGTCGCCGAAGTTTTCCGCGCCGCCCGCTTCGCCGAGAACCTCTGCGAGCGCCGCGCAATCCAGCAGCCCGAGGTTCAGTCCCTGGCCGGCGAGTGGATGCACCACGTGTGCGGCATCGCCTAGCAACACCGCCCGCGGCCGCGCGTAGTCCACGGCGTATTGTAGCTTCAGCGGGAAGCTCGCCAGTTTGGAGGTGAGTGTGCATTGTCCCAACGCGCCGCCGCTGGCCTCTGCCAGGGCCTGGCCAAACGCTGAAGGATCCATGGCTCTCAAAACATCGGCCTTGGGCCGCATGACGCTCCATACGATGGAGCAGCGTCCGTGGTCGAGCGGCAAAAATGCAACAGGTCCGGTACTCAGGAACCGCTGCCAGGCGGTATTAGAGTGCGCGTGAGCGGTCTGCACGTGCGCCACCAAGGCATCCTGGTGATAGGCATGGCCGGCCGTGTCGATGCCGAGCAATTCGCGCGTCTTTGAATCCGTTCCATCCGCTGCCGCCAGCAGCGAGGCGCGCAATTCTCGTCCGCCGCGCAGGCGCAGCATCACGTCGTCATCGCCCGCGCAAATGGCCTCCACCGCACCCTCGATCAACACAGCGCCCGCGGCTCGGGCGGATTGCAGGCACTGCCATTGCAATGCGTTGCCATCCACGATGTAGCCGAGGTTAGGCTCGCCGAGTTCTGCGCAATCAAAGGTCAGCGAGCCGGGGCCGGTCGGCGTGCCGCCGGCATCAAACACGCACATGCGCTCATAGGGAAACACCCGCGTTGCGGGCAGCGAGTTCCAAACGCCGCACACCTTGAGCAGCCGCTCCGAGGCGCGGCTCAATGCGAATACGCGCAGGTTCCAGTCGGGACTTGTGGGCGCGGCGGCAAAGTGATCGGCAACCACCGCCACCCTGCCCGCCGTGCTCAATTTACGCGCCAGCAGCAGGCTTGCCATCACAGCACCAATCACGCCGGCGCCGACAATGATCACGTCGAATTCCGGCGATCGCCCACGATTCATGTCAGTGCCACACCGCGCGCAAGTTTAGGAACGCGTCCGCCGCCGCCCGTGCTGAGGCGCGACAGTGCGGATTTCGCCGGGGGCAGCAGATCGAATGCCAGCAGTCCCAAATTGCGCAAGCGCGCCACCAACCCTAACGGGTTCGAAAATATGCGCACCAGTCCGTCCGTGAAGGCGATGACCCCGCCGCGATCCGCGCTGCGCCAGGCATCGTACTCGCGCAGCAGCTCAAGGTTGCCCGGATCGGCATCACCGCGCGCGTTCTCGGCAATGAGTTCGGCGAGGCTGGCCACATCGCGTAAACCCAAATTGAATCCCATGCCCGCCACGGGATGCAGGCCCTGCGCGGCGTTGCCGATGATGACGCAACGCGGCGCGCTGGTGCGCTTCGATTGCGTCAAGGAAAGCGGATACGGCACGCGGCGGCCCACTTCAAGGAATCGACCCAGACGAAACCCGAAGCGACGTTGCACTTCCGCGAGGAATTCTGTGTCCGACCATGCCATGGCTGATTGCGCGGCGTCCGGGGTCAGCGTCAATACCAGCGTGCAGCGTCCCCCGTCCAATGGCAGCAAAGCCAAAGGACCGTTGCGCGTGAAGCGCTCGTAGGCCACGTTATCGTGAAAGCGCTGCGGCAATACCGTGGTGATCACTGCGGTTTGGCTGTAGTCACGTACCTCCGCGTCAATGCCGAATGCGCTACGCACGGCCGACTGCGCCCCATCGGCGGCCACAACGAGCCTGGCATCGATAGCGGTGTTGGCGCCGGCCTCGACGATCTCGATTTTGACCGCCTCATCCTTCGCCGCGATTGAAGAAACTTCCGCCGGACAAAATATTTTTATTCCCGCACTCGACAGTCGTGCCCAAAGGGAGCTGCCGAGGGCCCGGTTGGGTACGACGTAACCCATCGCCGGCAGGCCCTGTTCCTTGGCGTCGATTCGCGCAAACCCAAAGCGGCCCTGGTCCGACACGTGAATCTTAGCGATAGGCGTCGCGACTGCGCTCAGCGCCGGCCACACCCCGATAGTCTCCAAGATTCTGCGGCTGCCGTTCGAGAGCGCTGTGGTCCGTTCGTCAAAACTGGGCTGTGTCGCCGCGTTATGTGGAATCGCCTCAATAAGGGCAACGCGCAATTTTAACGGGGCGAGGGCCACGCCCAAAGTGGCCCCCACCATGCCGCCTCCGACGATGGCCACGTCATAGGTCATCGCAGCGCCTCGATGGCGTCCGGAGTTTTCTCCAGAGCGCCGGTCAGCACCTCGGGGCCGCCCTGGGTCACCAGCACTTCATCTTCGATGCGAATTCCGATGTTCCAAAACTCCTTGGGGATCTTTGGCGAAGGTCGAATGTAGATCCCCGGTTCGACGGTGAGCGCCATCCCCGGTTCCAGTACACGCCACTCGCCGCCCACCTTGTAGTCACCCACGTCATGCACGTCGAGCCCAAGCCAGTGGCCGGTGCGATGATTGAAAAACGGCAGGTAGGCCTGGTCCTTGATCAATTTAGGTATCGATCCCTTGAGCAACCCGAGCTGGGTGAGGCCCTGCGTGACAACGCGCACGGCGGCTTCATGGGGTTCATTCCAATGGTTGCCGGAACGCACCTTGTCGATGGCCGCCAATTGCGCTTCCAGCACCACTTCGTAGACGGCGCGTTGCACTGCGGTGAATTTGCCGCTCACTGGGAAAGTGCGTGTGATGTCCGAAGCATAGTAGTCGTGTTCACAGCCCGCATCGAGCAACAACAGATCACCGTCGCACAAGGGCTGATCGTTGTCGCGATAATGCATGACGCAGGCATTGGCGCCGCCCCCGACGATGGGTTGGTAGGAGACGTCCGCGTTGTGCGTGCGGAATTCGTGCAGCACCTCCGCCATCACCTCGTACTCCATGCGGCCCGGCCGCGCGAAGCGAATCGCTCGACGATGGGCGCCGACCGCGATTTGCGCCGCGCGCCGCAGATTGGCCTGTTCCGGCCGGCTCTTATACAGGCGCATATCATCCAGCACATGGTTCAACGCCACGAATTCTTGCAGACCGCCCGCGCCCTGGCGCGACTGCATCCTAAGTCCATTCACCCAGCTTAAGATACGAGGGTCGAAATCCAAATGCGTTCCCATGGAGTAGAAGATCTGTGAGCGTTGCTCCATGAGTCCAGGCAGAATTTCATCGATGTCCTCGATCGGAAAGGCATCGTCCGCACCATAGTGCTCGACCGCCCCCTCGGTCCCGGCGCGTGCGCCATCCCAGGACTCCCGCAGGGTATCGTGCTCGCGCACGAATAAGAGGTACTCAGCCTGCGGACGGCCCGGCACCAGAACGGCGACCGCGTCCGGCTCCGGGAAGCCGCTCAGATAGTAAAAATGGCTGTCCTGGCGATAGGCGTATTCGATATCGCCGTTGCGGTGACGCACCGGGGCAGCCGGCAGAATCGCGATCGCATCCTTGCCGATCATGCGCATGAATTGGCGCCGCCGGCGTGCAAACTCCTTGCGATCCATTCGAAGCCTAGTGCAGCCGCTGCTGCGCGGGGTAGACCTGCCTGCGAAGCGGCAGTAGTTCTTCGAACACGACCTGGGCCGCAACCCGGATGAATTCAACCAGTTCCGCATAGGCTTGCTCGTTGGACTCGTCCGCTTCCGCATCATCGCCCGTGGCGCGGGAGATTTCGGTGAAGTCCCGGACGATTTCACCCACGTCCCCGCCCAAGGCTTGCAGATCGGAGATGGACCCGGTGCCGAGGCCGTAGAGAAATCCGGTGCACCATAATGCAAGTGCGTTGGCGCGGCCATTGAGCGGCTGTTCATCATCGGGCAGCAGGGGCTCGAACTCCATGCCCTGCTCTCCGAAGGATGTCGCCGTGGCCGTGAAGACCCTTTCGACCATCGCGGAGGACTCGTCGCTGAGCGCGGCGCCGTCCGGGAGGATTTCGTTTATCCAGTCCTGCATTCTGTAAGGCGAGACCGAACACAGCGCGCCGCACAGAGACCCATGAGCCTCGGCGGCGTCCGCCAGGCCGCCGGCGGTGGCCAGTACATCCTCGAAATCCTTGAACCGAATATCGGACATCATGATTGGCGAATAATAGCGCAGTGCAGGCATACACCGCCCTTTGCATTGCGCTTTGGGCCGCTCTATATTGGCACCCTATGAATGAAGCCAATCCGAAGTCAGCGGTCGAACTCGAGCTGAAGCGCTTGGAAAAGCGTCTTGAAGATCTCATCGTAACCGTCAGTCATATCAAGGAAGAGAATCGCGCGTTGCGGCAGCGTCAAGATACCTTGACGTCCGAACGTGCGACGCTGCTGCAAAAAAATGAACAGGTGCGGGCGCGGGTCGAGGCCATGATCGGCCGTCTAAAATCCATGGAACAAGCGTGAGCGACAATCAAGCGCGAGTGAGCGTGCGAATACTCGAAAAGGAGTATCACATCTCCTGCCCGGTCGAGGAACGCTCGGACCTGCTCGATTCCGCCGAATTCCTGAACATGAAAATGCGGGAAATCCGCGACAGCGGCAAAGTCGTCGGCCTGGATCGCATCGCGGTGATCGCGGCGCTCAACATGGCAAATGAGCTCATTCGATTCCGCAATCGTGACACCAATCTCGATTCCGACGTCGGCGGACGCTTGCGTATCCTGCGTGAGCGCGTAGAGTCAGCCTTGGAGAAAGGTCAGCAGCTCGAACTCTGAGCGCCCTTTCTCGACGTTTAAATTTGGCGCTGCCTGCGGTGTTCGATGCGGATCGGGTTACCTCCTGACCCTAATTTTGTAAACCCCAGGGGCCAATGCTTGCTGGCAACATTGTGCAAGTCCGCCCTGAGCGGAAAGCCTTAAGTGCCGCAGTCGGCCCCACCTGTTGCTCAGGTCGGGAGCAACGGTCCAAAACGGCATCTGCGGGTAGCGCCATCCCCATTTCAATGAAGGCAACTCTTCGTCAACAATTGCGTGCAGAGCGCCGCGCGCTCCGCCAGCCGGAACATTGGCATCGCTCGCACGCCGCCGCCCGGGCGGTTGCGCAGCTGCGATCCTTCCGCGCAGGCTGTCGCGTTGCGTTGTACTTACCCTTCGATGGCGAATCGGACACCGCGGCACTGATCGAAGCCGCGTGGCGGCGCGGCGTGAAAGTTTTCGTGCCGGTCATCAGCGACCGGCGTCATCGCCGCCTGCGCTTCTACCCGCTGACCGGCGCGACCGTACCCGGTAAGTTTGGGATTTTAGTTCCACGCCTGTGCTTGACCCCCATCTCGCCTCAATGGCTGGATCTCATCGTTATCCCCTTGGTCGGCGTCGATGCTAAGGGCCGGCGCCTGGGCATGGGGGGTGGGTTCTATGATCGCGCCCTTGCGTTCCGTCGGCGACGGCGCTGCTGGAAGGGTCCGCACTTGGTCGGGCTCGCCTTTGACTGCCAGCGCATCGATGTAAAGTTCGCGGACGAGTGGGATCTACGATTGGATTCATTGGCAACAGAATCGGGATTGGAGCATTTCCTATGAATTATTGGCTGTTCAAATCGGAACCTGCCACCTTCAGCATCGATGATCTCGGCAAGGCTCCCAAGCAAACCACGGCGTGGGACGGCGTACGCAATTACCAGGCGCGCAACATGTTGCGCGACTCCATAAAAAAGGATGATTTTGCATTTTTCTACTACTCCAGCTGCGCTCTACCGGGCATCGCCGGCATCGTCAGCATCGCCCGCGAAGGTTATCCGGATGCCAGCGCCTTTGACCCGAAGAACCACCACTACGATCCCGATTCGAAAAAGGACGCGCCTTCTTGGTACGTTGTGGACGTGAAGTTCGCGCGCAAGTTCAAGCGCATCATCGCGCTCGACGAGTTGCGGACGCACGCCGACAAGAAGCTCAAGGATTTTGTTTTGCTGCGCCGTGGGAATCGTTTATCGGTCATGCCGGTGACGAAGAAGGATTGGGATTTCATCCTCGCCCTAGAGTGACGGCGCTCACATCGCTAGCACATAGTGGTGCGACTGCGCGAGCTATTGCTTGTAAATTAATTATTCGTGTATATACTCGGACCCCGGACTAACCCGATAACGGAGTTTCTATCATGGCAGCGAAAGCAAAGAAGGCGAAGAAGAAGGTAGCAAAGAAAAAGGCCGCTAAGAAAA
>JBDTAV010000080.1:0-9492 GCA_039924385.1 Steroidobacteraceae bacterium | reverse complement strand
CCAAGCGCCAGACCAGCGTGAGATCGAGCCCGGCGTCATTGGCGATGACAAATTGCCCGCCGGGATCGGCCGCCACCATGTGCAGATGGGGACCGTCGTGGTCGCTGAGCGCAAATTGCCCGGGTGGGTCATTCGCCGCACGTGCATGATGCCTGGGCCCTACGCTCGGCCGCACATCCGTTGCTTCGCCCAAGGTCCCATCGGACCCGACCGGGAAGACAGCGGCACTGCCGCCGCCATAGTTCGCGGCGAAGACGAACCTTCCAGACGGATGCACGCTGACATGCGCCGGAGCCGAGCCGCCCGAACTCACCGCACCGATGCGCTTGATCTGCATGCTATCGGTGTCAATGGCATAGGAGACGACGGCGCCGCTATGCATGCCTTGGTAATTGTCGATTTCGCTGACGGCATAAAGGCGGGTCTGTGCGGCATTTACGGCCAGCCAGCTCGGATTGCGGATGTCATCGATGATTTGCAGCTGCGTCAAAGCCGCCGTTGCCGGGTCGAGCCGAAACAGATAAATACCGCCGCCGTTGGGCGTGTAGGAGCCCACGTAGGCGTAGTGATAGTTATGCGGCGACGGTACGGCGGGCGAAGCAGCCGACTGCACCAAGGGGGCCCACGCCACCGGCACGAGCAGCGGCGCTGCCCGCAGCAAATCGCGCCGGGTTACTCTAGATCTCAAAAATCCTTATCCGATTGCGCAATGTTTTGGCGTTCAGTTATTCAAGAAAATCGTAATGCTGGTCGCCGAGAAACCAAAGCTCGACGTCGTATATTGCCCGATTGCGGTCATTCCTGTCGCGAGCGTGGTTCCGTTGAGTTCCGACTGCAGCTGCGTAACGAACACCGGATAGGTGTCGAAATTCTCCACGGTCGAGGAAGCGGCATGTCCAATCGAAAATACCACGGCGGAACTCGTTGCCGGCGTAATCGATGCGTCCGATGCGAGTCCGACCAAGTTGATGATCTGCGATCCGATTTGGATTTGGTGGCGTGATCCGAAATTGCCGGTGGCGGGATCGAGCACGATGGATGTGCCGTCAAACGAGCTGAACGGCGCCGCGGTGCCGCCGCTCCAATCGAGCACCAGCTCCGCCTGGATAGTGGTCGGATCGAGCAGCGTGGAGGCCGTAAAATTTGGCGCGGCGCTCGCAAACGCATTGGGGAAGCCGGTTGCGAGCACCGGCGACCCCACCGTCGAATTTGAAAGATCCAGCGTGCCGATGCTCACCCCGTATTGAGCGGGATCCGCGCCGCTGCCGACGAAGTCGAAGGCGCTGATAGCGCGGCCGCCGTACGTGGTCAGATTTAGATTCACTGAATCGCTGCCTTGCGCGGTCACAAGTCCAGAAGCCGAGGTCAGGTCCAGACGCACTCGACCCGCGCTGGCATCCAGCAGGACTTGACCCGTGCTGGTGTTGCTGGCCGTGCCGAAAGCTTCAATCACTGATCCCACGGAAACCTGTTGCACGCTGCTTGCATCCGGGGCGCCCTGGCCGAAGAAAGTCACCAAGGTGCTGGGGCCGACATTGACTATAGTGGTACCCGGGACCAGGGTTTCGGTGCCGCCATTCTGGACCAGGGTGGCTTCTTCTATCCCTAAGGTGTTGCCGCTGCGCGCCGCCACCGTTCCGGACACGCGCGCGAATCCCGCACCTTGAACGCTGCCGTCAACCAATACCTGCGACGCGGTGAACGTCACAGTGGATGTGATCGAGCCGGTCGGCGTCGTGACGTACGGGGTCGTGGGGGTCGTGGGGGTCGTGGGGGTCATGCTCTGCGAGTTCGAGGCTGTGAGCGTGCCAAACACCGTCGTCAATGTGTTCGAGGGCAGTGCTGCGATCTGCGTCTGCCCTGCCGCGCCGGTCGAGACAAACCCATTGATCTCGTAAGTGGTCGTATCGCTCGGTTCGATCGAGAGACGTCCGAGAGCAGCCGTATTGCTGTCGAAGGGTTTCACGCCCATCGCCAGGAAAGAGCTGTTGGCGCCCAGCAGCGGACCGTGGATGCGCGTTTGTTTGGCATCGACCGCCTGCGTGCTCGCCGAAATCAACGGCGTAATCGTTACCGTGTCGTTGCTCAAGTTGATGAGGTTTGAGGCGGCCAGATTGAAGCTGAAGGACAGCCGGTTGGCCTGCTTGGCTGCGCTGCGCAGCGGATCGGCGGGATCCACGGTCACAATCACCCGCACCAAGCCGAGAGCTTTGCCGCTCGCATCCACGGGCGCCAGTGCCACGCCGTCAAGACTGCCATCGTCATAGATAATCTGCGCCGTGCTGTAATCGAGGGTGATCTCCGCGCCGGCATAGGTTCCCTTGGGCACGGTCGGCGCGCCGAGCACCTCGCTCAGATCAGTAACTTTTATAAAATCCACAGTCGTTTCCGCCGGCAGAATCATGAGGCTCGGTTTACCACTCGATGTGCGCAGCTGTATCGACGCCACCCCGACCCGATAGGCCACAAACGGATCTGACGAGGGCGTCGCGGTCAGGGTGACGACCGTACTGCCGCTGCAGGCGCTGATTGCCAGCAGAGCCGCAAATAGCGGCACCTCGAACAGCCTGGAAAAGAAGTGCGGCATGTAGGCTATTGTTGTGCGATTCAGGCTGAGTGAGAAGCGTCTAAGAGGAAAAGATCGGTGAAGTCCGCTTAATGCGCACAAGCCGTCGCCTCGCGACGACACTACATAACCACGGACGCCAAGGCGCGCTGTAGCGCGCGTGAAATTGGTCCATAACCGCGGAGCAGCTGCACGCATTCGTCCAACACTTCCCTCTGCGTGTCGCCAATCCAAGTAATGAACGTGGTGTTTTGGAATTCAGTGCAGGCGAGATTGCGTTAGCAGCGCGGTCAAGCCCCAGGTTTGGTCGGCACGGGTTCAGCAGGAACCTCCTGCACCGCCGAGCGCCGTGACTGCTTGGCATCTTGCCGAGCTTTTCTGGCGGCTTCCTTTTGCTTTTTCGCGTGACGGTAGTTCGGCTTGGCCAAATTAATCTCCTAAAAACTATATAAATCATTAAATTATATCAAATTCTTCAAGTCAATTGCCTGTACGTGCAATTGCCAGGATCGCTACTATACTTCGGCGTGGTCGAACAAAAACAAAAGTCCTGGCTTGCCTCGGCAAATGCAGGCCTCGCCATCCTGGCCTTCATCAATCTATTCAGTTACCTCGACCGCTACGTCGTATCGGGCGTGCTTGAAAGTCTCAAACATTCCGACCTCGGACTGTCAGACACCAATCTAGGATCGTTGATGTCCGGGTTTTTGTTGGTCTACACCGTGCTCGCGCCGGTGTTCGGAGCGCTGGGGGACCGCCGATCGCGGCCGCGCCTGATCGCGCTCGGCGTGGCGTGCTGGAGTTTCGCGACTGCGCTGTCCGGATTTGCCGTTAACTTTCTCACACTGTTTGCGGCGCGCGCGGCGGTGGGCGTCGGCGAGGCCGCATACGTCACCATCGCGCCGAGCTTGCTTTCTGACTATTTTCCGGTGCGCCAGCGCGGCCGGGTCATGGCGATATTCTTCTGCGCCATCCCGGTCGGTTCCGCTCTGGGCTATGTCGTTGGCGGACTGGTGGACAAGCATTACGGCTGGCGCGCCGCATTTTTTGTCGCCGGCGTCCCCGGATTGCTGCTCGCTGCACTGTGCTTGCTGCTGCGCGATCCGCCGCGGGGCATTCAGGATGAAGCCGCAGGCTTGGCCAAGGTTGAAGCCGGTAAGCCGCGTTCCAGCATCAGCCGGGACACATGGCTGACTTACGGGCGGCTGCTTCGCAACAAACCCTACGCGCTCACCGTATTGGGATATGCAGCCTACACATTCGCGATCGGCGGCCTGGCTTACTGGATGCCCGCATTCCTTGAGCGGGCGCGCGGCATGCCGCGTAGTGAAGCCACCGTCAATTTCGGCACCATCGTGGTCGTCACGGGATTCGTCGGCACCTTTGTCGGCGGCTGGATGGGTGACTACTTTGCCAAGAATTCGCGGCAGGCGTATCTATGGCTGTCGGCCGCTTCCACACTCGTCGCGGCGCCCTTTGTGTGGTTGGCCCTGACAACGACCTCGACCACGATGTACACCGCGTACATGGTGACGGCGCAACTCTGCTTGTTCCTGTCGACCGGTCCGATCAATGCCGCCATCATCAATCTCGTCATCGCCAGCGAACGAGCCACCGCAATCGCGCTCAGCGTCTTTGCGATCCATCTGCTCGGCGACGCGCTGTCGCCGCTGATGATCGGAGCGCTCTCTGACGCCTTCTCGCTGCAGGATGCCGTCAAGATTCTTCCGGCGGCTGTGTTGGTCGGCGGATTCGTGTGGGTCTGGGCAGCCCGCGCTCAGGCCGCATCGAAACCCGTCGCCTCAGGGTAGCAGTCTGTCTGAGTATTTCGCGTGAGCCGCGCGCCGTTGATCTCGGCGAGCCGCGCCTGAAGATCGCCGCGCGCCGCCATGTCTTCGATCGGCACGGTCACCTTGCGCTGCCAGTTTGGATACTCCGAATAGGTTCCGGGCACGTTCACAGGATCGGTCATTCCCAAAAGATCCTCGATTTGCAGGGCTACCAAGGCGGTCGAGGAGCGCGCCAAGTAAAGATGCAGCGCGTGGCCGAGTTCTTCGGTATAGGGTTCCAGCGGCGCGCCAGGATGCGCGGGATTGATGCCCTGTTCGCGCAACGCAGTCAGCAGCATTTCGCGATCATGGTCGCGCTCGCGGATGATATCGGCTTCGATCTCAGCGCCGGGAAAGAGATTCAATCGGCGGCGAAGTTCAATATCGCGTGCCTCCCAGTAACTGCGCAGCGTCGGCAAATCATGCGTGGTGGCCGCCGCCAGCGCATGTCTGACGAATTCGTCCGGCCTGCGGAAGCGCCCCGAGATCTTCTCGAAGAGCAGTACCTTATAGTGATACAAACCGAACTCCGGCATCGCCCGGCGCATTTCATCCGGCACCACGCCCAGATCTTCGCCGACGACCAGGCAGGAACTACGCGCGCTCTCAAGACTCAGCACGGTCAGCAGTTGATGCAGCGGATAGTGGACATAGGCGCCGGCCGTTGCGGCGAAACCCGCCGGAACCCACCACAGGCGGCATAGGGACATCACATGATCAAGCCGCAGCGCTCCGTAGTAACGCATGTTGTCGCGGATCAATTGGACGAACCCTTTCAGGCCTTGTGCCAGCAGAACCGCTGGATCCGGCGGCGGAATCCCCCATCCCTGGCCCTTTAGCGCCAATGGATCGGGCGGAGCGCCGATTTCGGCGCCGAGACAATAGCTGGCTCGATCCACCCAGGTCTCAGAACCCGACGGATTGACCCCCACCGCGTAATCTCCATACAGTCCGATCGGCATGCCGAGTTCGCGCGTCAAGGCCTGCGCCCGCAACAGCTGCTCGTGTGCCAGCCATTGCAAATACGAATAGAACTCAACCTCCGCGGAATGTTCGAGCGCGAAGCGAGTCGCCGCGCTGCCGTTCACGTCCCGGAACTCCTGCGGCCAGTTCATCCAACCGGATGCAGAACCGTACGCTGCGTGAAAATGGCGATCCAACGCATCGAACCGAGCATGCAATTGCAGCGGCAGTCCGCGCCGGGCGACAAACTGGAGAAACTCGCGGCCGCGATCGCTCTGCATCGCGAGGTGCTTGCTCCGAAAATCTTGATAGAGCAGCGCAAGTATTTCGAATTTTAATTCCGCGACGCCGCGATAGTCCACCAACGGCTGCTCGCGCAAGGCATGCATTCGGTGCGCGAACTGCGGATCGGCCATACGCGCACGCGCCGCGAGGCAGTGCTCAAACTCCGGCACCGCCGGGACGGCGATGTACAACACATTGAGAAAATGCCGGCTCGAGGCACTGTAGGGACTTGCTCGCGCCGGATCTGCCGGCGCCAGCGCGTGCAGGGGATTCACACCGATGAAACCGGCGCCGCATGAGGCGATCCAGCGAATCAGCATTTCCAAGTCGCTAAAATCGCCGATGCCCCAATTATCGTGGGAGCGTAGTGCATACAGCTGCACGGCGACCCCCCAAAGCCGCCCGCCGGCGGCAATCGCGGGCGGCTCGAAGCACCTCGGCGGCGAAACGATCAGCAGGCAGTGGTCGGCCGCGCCGCCGGATACTTTCGCCTCGAACTCATGGTAGCCGGGCGGCAAATCCACGGCCAACTCAAAACGGCGGCGCGTAATCCATGACCCTGCCACCTCGCCGCGCCAGACTTCCGCGCACTCGGCGCTCGAAACCGCGCCGTCCAGTCGGGTACCGTCCTCGAGAAGCACCCGCCAAAGAACAGTGCCGCCGAATTCGCGGGCGGTGACATTGATATCAAAGCCAATTCGCCCGCTGCGCGTCGTCGCCACGACCGGCAGAAATTTGCGCCCGCGGGCGGCCTCGGCTTGAGCGATCTCGGAGGCGAGTGCGGCTGCGTCCTCGACGACGCAGCCCATGGCACTTAAGATACCGGTCTTGGTCTCCAGGCTGAAATGCTGCAACTCGCCGCGATAGTTATGGTACGCATCGCCGATGCCGCGCAGCTGCGCCATTCGTTCGATCAATGCCTTGTCCACAATTCAGCACTCCAATAGCGCGAGGCTGTGGGCTTTGAGCGCGTACTGTTGCACCTTGCCAAGGCTCATCGCCGCCAGGCTCTCGGACGCGGTGTCGAACAAACAAATCCAAGGAACGTCTGCCGGCGCAGCGGGCAGCCCAAAGGACTGCTCCGAATCCGCCGCGTTCACCAATAACAGAAGATGTTCCACCGCGCCTGCGTACTCCCCGAACCAAATGCCTAGGGTGCGCTGATTCGCATCCCGCCAGTCACTTTGCGACATCTCGGCGCCGCGGACGTTTAACCACGTCACGTCCTTGACTCCCGCACGCGATGCGGCACCCTTGAGGAAGGTCTCGCGGCGAAATTCCGGGTGCAGCCGGCGCAGCTGCGCCAGCAGACGCACGAACTCCAACAAGTCGTGATTCGCGGCACGCATGCGCCAATCGACCCACGAAATCTCATTATCCTGGCAGTAGGCATTATTGTTGCCGCCCTGGCTGCGCCCGAATTCGTCGCCGGCCAGCAACATGGGAACCCCCTGCGACAGGAATAAGGTCGCAAGAAAATTACGCATCTGCTTTTTGCGCAGTTTGACGACGCCGGGATCGTCGGTGGGTCCTTCGGCACCACAATTCCAACTCAAATCGTTGCTGTGGCCGTCGCCGTTTCTCTCAAGGTTTGCCTCGTTGTGCCGCTGGTTGTAGGACACCAAATCATTCAGCGTCATGCCATCATGCGCGGCTATGAGATTCACGCCGGCAGTCGGCTTGCGTCCGTTGTGGCGAAATACATCGCTGGAGCCAGCGAATCGCTCCGCGAAATCGCCGAGCTTGCCGCCATCGCCGCGCCAGAACGCGCGCATCGTATCGCGGTAACGGTCATTCCATTCGGACCAGCCGGCCGGGAAGCGCCCCAGCTGGTACCCGCCCAGCCCCAAGTCCCAGGGCTCCGCAATCAGCTTGACATAGGCCAACGCGGGCTCGGCCCGCAGGGCTTTGAAAAAGGCAGCGTGTGCATCGAAACCGTTGGCATCGCGCGCCAGCACCGTCGCCAGGTCGAAGCGAAAGCCATCGACGTGCATTTCCTCGACCCAGTACTTGAGACAATCGATGATCAATGCGCGCACGCGCGGATGCTCGCAATTGACGGTGTTGCCGGTTCCGCTGAGATTTTCGTAAAGGCGTAGATCAGCCGGATTCAAACGGTAGTACACCGAGTTATCGATACCCCGCAGCGACAACAGCGGCCCGCTCTCGTTGCCCTCGGCCGTATGGTTGAATACGACGTCCAGGATGACTTCAATCCCGGAGGCGTGCAGCGCACTGACCATGGTCTTGAATTCGAGCACTGCATCATCAATCGCATATTCATTGGCCGGGGCAAACCAGGCGACGGGATTGTAACCCCAGTAATTGCGCAGTTCGCGATCGAGCAAGAACTGCTCGCTGACGAACGCCTGACACGGCAGCAATTCCACGGCGGTGACGCCGAGAGATTTCAAGTGTTCGATCACCGGCGCCACGGAGAGCCCGAGATAAGTGCCGCGCCATTTCTCCGGCACTGCCGGATGCAGCTGGGTAAAACCCTTCACGTGGAGCTCATAAATGACCGTGTCGCGCCACGGAACTGTCGGCGGCCTGTCGCCATCCCAGTGAAATGTTGGATCAATGATTCGTCCGCGAAGCGGCGCGCGCACCGAAAGCGCGCGCGCGTACGGATCGATCAAAGGCACGCTCGCATCGAAGCGCTGGCCGCTTTGCGGGTCGTTGGGACCATGGACGCAATACGCATAATGTGTGCCCGGGTTGCCGCGGCGCGGGGAAATCATTCCGTGCCATGCCTCACCGGTGCGGCCGGGCAAATCGTGGCGCGCATATTCCGCGCCGGTGGCGGCATCGAATAGACAGAGTTCGACCCGGGTCGCATTGCTCGCTAGGAGCGCGAAGTTGACGCCGCGTTTGGTCCAGGTCGCGCCGAGCGGAGTCGCGGCGCCTACATTTATGCTCTTCATGTCAGGGCCCCACAAAAACATCGCGCCGAGCGGCGGCAAATTCAACCGCAGAGACTGGGGATGCCCAAAAGCATTTGCCGACCATCGGGGTGGCGTTGAAAATGCATATGGCGGCCGCGCCGCCATGCTGACCACGGGAACGGCGCGCAAAGGCCCAGACGCTGTCCGCCGCATTGTGCAGATCCAGCCATTGAAAGCCATCAGGATCGCAGTCGCTGCGGTGGAATTGTTCGGTCGTCAGATATAAGTGATTCAGCTGTCGCGCGCAGTCGCGCAATTGCCGATGGCCCGCCGCCTCCAGCTCGAAATCGCCGATCGCAGGTTCGGTCAATTCAGGCGCACCTTCAAATCGCCGGCCTCACCGCCCAAATGCGCTCCGCGTACTCGCGCACGCTTCGGTCGCTCGAGAAATAACCCATGTTCAAGCAATTCAACACCGCCTTGTGGCTCCATTGATCTTCCAGCGCGTACAGCGCGTCGACCTGATCCTGCGCCTTCGCGTAAGCGTCGTAGTCCGCCAGCACCAGAAAAGGTTCCCAGGGGCTCAGCAACCGGTTGATCACCACTTTGGCGTCGTCCGGACTGCCGCGCGAGAAATATCCCGACGCAATCAGATCGAGCGTACTCTCCAGTTCTGGGTTTCCTTCGATCACTCTGCTTGGCTGATAACCTGCCGCGCGCTGTGCCGCCACCTCATCCGCGGTGAGGCCGAATATAAACATGTTCTCGGCGCCCACATGGTCGCGAATCTCAATGTTGGCACCGTCCAGCGTGCCGATGGTGAGGGCGCCGTTCAGTGCCAGCTTCATGTTCCCGGTTCCCGAAGCCTCCATGCCGGCCGTGGAAATTTGCTGCGAAAGATCCGCCGCTGGCATGATTTTTTGCGCCAGGGAAACATCGTAGTCGGGCAGAAATGCCACCTGCA
>JBDTAV010000079.1:0-52561 GCA_039924385.1 Steroidobacteraceae bacterium | reverse complement strand
CGTCGTATAAGTCGGATCGCCCACATTCCTGATGGTGGTAAAGCCATTCATCAAGAGCGCGTTAGCGCGCGGCAAGGTATTGAGCACCGCCTCCGCGGGACGCGACATATAGAAGAGTGCGATTTGTTCGCCGACAGGTTCGTCGAGCTTTTCAATCCCGCTGACATGGGTATGCATGTCGATCAGACCTGGCATGACCCACGATTCCTTTAGATCGATCGTCGTGTCGCCTGCGACGAAACCATCCTTGATGGCAACGATCTTGCCATTTTCGATGATGATCGACTGGTTTGAAGAGGCAGTCCTGCCCGGCTCAGTAATCAGGTGGCCCGCATGAATCACGGTTGTGGCGGCCAGCAGCGGTGTGGTTGACATGGCTGCGATCAATGCAGCCGCAATTGCCTTTTCGATCATCGGAAACCCCACTCCCTCATTACTATTTGGCAACGCTTAAAACGGCGAGCACGGCCTGCGAAACCCGTTCATCGATGTCGGCGGCGTGCTGCGAATGAACGGGATATCCGATTTGTGCCTGCATGTGGCCATCGACAATGCGCATCTGTACTTGCACCTCTGCAGCGGCGCCGCCTCCCGACACGGACATTTCCCGAATCTCCTTGCTCTGACGCTCGATTTCGCCGCGATACTCTTGGGTAACGACGCGGACCGAATCCAATAAACGCTGCTTCAGGGCGGCATAGTCGCTGACCGCCGGCAACGGCAACGTGATCTCATGCCAAGCCAGGTTGACACCCGGAAGCTGTTTGAACAACCCGCCGGTTGCTTGGAAAACAATTAAATTGGGAAACGCCACCACACGCCCCGTGGGTCCTAGGGGGCCTTGGCCGTGAAATTCCATCAGGTGCATCCGCACCAGTCCCAGATCCAGAACCTCGCCGACAACGTTGCCGATTTGAACTCGATCGCCGACGCGAATGCCGTATTTTCCAATCAGGAAGAAGTAGCCGACAATGGAAACCAATACGCTTTGCATCGCGACGGCAACGCCGGCGGTGATGAGTCCCGCGAAAGTCGCGAAACTGCTGATCTCCGTGACAAAACTTAGTCCCACGATGGCGAGGGTGACCACCCACATCAAGATGGCCCGGACCAACAGCAACTGGTAGCGGCGCCGCGGTTCATGTACATAACGCAACACGGCGCGGCGCCAAACTTCCGCGAGCATGAACACCGCCGCCAGCAAGCCGATCACGATGCCGAGACGCTCCGTCAATACCTGCCACGCTTCGTGGTACTGACGGCGGGTCGTGTCGCGCCAACTGGCGAGATTGTGCCGGTACTGCTGCAGCAGCACCGCCTCTTTACTCAAGGGCAGCAGGATCGAAGAGGTCTGCTTGAAAAGCCATGCCAAGGTATCGAATTGAGCCCTCAAGTTTTGCAAGGCGGCGCCGTTGGCGCTATTCGCCGCGGCTGCCAGCGCATCGCTGTTCGTGGCATAGGCCCGCAATCGCTCCCGCGGCGCCTCGCTGTATTTATGGAATAAATCCGCCAAATCCTTGGAGCGCGCGTCAATCACCTCGATCGCCTTGATTTTGGATCTCAAATCAAAGACGTTTTTTGCCAGGTCCCATATTCCATTGCCGACGTTTGATTTATCGGCGCTAGGTTGCAACACCGCGGGAGCAACGGAACTTTTTACTCCTGGGGATGCAGTGGACGCTGTCGGCGCAGGTGCACTTTCGCCCAAGGGCATGCTGGCGGCGATCGCGTCAATGTGGGCCTTGAGAGCCTCGGCATCGGCGCTTTTGGGATCGCGCTGAGTCACGAACTCACCCATGGTGTCGAGGAGGTTCGCGCGGGCTGCATTCATTGCCAGTTCACCTTGCAGCTCCGCCAGCTTGCTTTCCAACCCGTTGCCGCCCTTGCCTGCGGTGCTCTGCCTCTGCCGGTCAGCGGCAATTTCTTGCTGAATCGACCGGCGCTGCGCCGCAAGTTGGTCGCGCTGCTGAATGAGCGATGCAACGGCCGATTTGTCAGCGCCCGCTTGCGCGGCATTCGCCTCGCTGCTCAGCAATTCCGCATCCGCTCGCGCGAGCTCAATCACCAAGTCGACCACTTTGTCCGCGATCTGCCGGTTGCCATAGAGGATCAATACCTCGCTGGGCTGCAGGGGTTTTTGTTGCGGCAGACCAAGTGTTCGATACCAATCGCTGGTTTGGTCCAGAATCTGCACCACTTCACTCGCACTTAAGACGGAAACTTGCGCCGCGGTCAGGTTCGCTCGAGCAGCAGGCGGGCTCTCCACGTCCGCAGCAACGGCAACGGCACCGAGAATCGCGGCGATCGAGGCAAGCAGGAATCGGCAGTACATGAAGGGATGCTAGCTCAATTCGTGCGCCTCATGCATAAATGCGGACTTGCCGGGCTTAACTTGCGTTGCAATTCGCCGCTCACAATCTGGTTATGATGGCTGCCTGATGTGTCGGCGCGCGAACCGTGGCCTCCCTCGCCTCCGTCGCCGAAGTCATCCATGGCGCACCTTGTCGATTCAAGGATCCCGCGCGCTTTGCTTTGGCTCACGGCGGAAAAGACGGCCATCCGTTTCCGGTGCCGTTAAAGGCTTATGACGAAACCATCGCGGTCTTGAAGCGCGCGGTGAGCAGCGCCAAGTTAGGCCGCAGCGAGCGGCTCGCCGCGATCAAGCGCCTGGACGATCAAGCCCGTCTCGTCGACCGGGCGCAAGGGCCGTCGTTCGCAGAATACGTCGCCGACGAGCGCGCGAACTCCCCACGCTACTGCGGACGCACCGTCTGATTTTTGCGGCGGCTTCAGCTTTGCGGCTGACCCGGAATCGGCAGCACTTCCATGATTTCGACCGAGTCGCCTGGGAAAATGCTGAAGTGCGGATGTTTTTCAAACAACCTTGCCGCTGCGTCATGCGAATCGGCCTTGATGACCACGAAACCTGACAGGTTATTCTTGGTGTCTGATACGCCCTGCGCCGAAGCCTTTTTGGTTTTACCCAACGGTCCTCCCGTATCGACAATCACGGAGCTGTGATTCTTCATCCAGTCACCCCAAGCCTTAATGCCCTGCGCCTCGATTGTCTTGCGTTTGCCTTCTTCCATCGCCATAAATTCGTTGAATTTCGGCGAGCCGGGTGAGCCCAAAAAGATCGCGAGAAAATTTTTCATCATTTGCTCCAGTTCAGAAAGTAGACTATGTAAGACGATTCAGCCGCCGGTAATTCGACTCGCATGAAGTCGCGCTCAGCCGGCCGCGGATGCCAGGCCCGCCGTCTCCTCAGGCCAGGGATGCGCCCAGGCAGGAATTCGCTCTAGACGGTCAAGCCAGCGCCCGATATGGAGATGCGATTCGAGCGGCATTTCCGATTCTCGCCAATAGTGGGCCATCGAGGCGAGTTGGAAGTCGGCAATGGTCAACCTTCCACACGCCGCATAAGTGCGGCCGCTCAAATGCTCATCCAACACGCCGGCAAACTTTAGCAAGTTCGACACGTTGGATTTCAGCGGCTCACGATCCGGCGGTCCCAAGCCGAATGTCGACTTGACCACGTGCTCAAAATAAAACGGTCCGACGGCAGGGGCCCAATGACAGTCATTCCACGACAACCAGCGCAGTACCTCGACCTGCTCGGCCGGATTTCTAGCCGGCCACATGTCCGATCCCGCCTTGATGCAAAGATACGCCATGATGGCAGAAGCTTCCCACAGCACTTCATCGCCATCGACGAGCACCGGCGCTTTCTTGTTGGGATTCATCGCGGCAAAATCCGGCGCCTTCAGTCCTCCGGCCATCAAGTCGACTTGGACAAACTCCGCCTCAATGCCAAGATGCTTTGCCAGCGCGAGGACCCGTCGAGGCGCTTGTGCCTTGATCCAGTATATTTTCACGTCAATCCTCCTCCCCATTGTGGAGCCGCACCCACAGGGCAGCCGATGTTGCGCATGTTGGGCACATCGGTGGGCCTCCTTGCTCTCATAGTAAGACGAGCGGAGAGTGCTCATTTCGACAATTGGCTGATAAATTTTCGGCGGTCAAGCCCACCGGTGAACGTTCCACAGGTGAAAGGTTGCGGTCAAATGTCGTTTTTGAGTGAGTGCTTGTTGATGGGAAGCTCGCGTATGCGGATGCCTGTGGCGGCGAAGACTGCATTTGTGACTGCGGGCGCAACCGGCGGCGTTCCCGGTTCACCGCCCCCGCCGAGCATCGCGTCGCTCTCTATTAGGTACACCGCGATCGTCGGGCAATCCGCAAGACGCACCACGGGATAGTTTGGAAAATTTTGTTGCTCGACGGCGCCGTGGGCCAGCGTGATTTCGCCGTACAGCACCGCGCTTAGGCCAAACACGATACCGCCCTCGATTTGCGCCTTAAAACCATCCGGGTTGACCGCCATTCCGCAATCCGCGGCGCAAGTAACCCGCTGCACTTTCAGATCGCCGTCGTCCGAGACTTCCACCTCCGCAATGTGAACCACGATTGTCCCGAAAGATTCCACCATTGCAATGCCGCGCGCTCGGCGCGGCGCAAGCGGCGCGCCCCACCCGGCTTTCTCCGCCGCCAACTCCAGCGTCGCGAGGTGGCGCGGCTTGCTCTTCAGCAGCGCGCGGCGATACTCGAGCGGATCGCGGTTGGCCTGATGCGCCAATTCATCGATGAACGATTCAATGAAGAACCCGTGCCAGGAAGATTCCACACTGCGCCACGGCCCGACCGGCACTGGCGTCGCGACTTTGACCGCGCCATAGGCTTGATTTGCCACTTCGTAAACGATGTGAGCCTCGGCGTTAGGATCACCGTCGGTCGTGTATTCATTGACCCACGCGGCCGGCGTGCCATCTGCATTCAGCGCCGCCTTGAAGCGGCTGCTGACATTGGGGCGGTAGTAATCGTGACACAGGTCCTGCTCTCGGGTGAAAATGAGCTTTACCGGAGTACCCGGGAGCGCCATGGCGGCTTGCACCGCATACGCCAGAAAATTCCAAAGGCCCGGTAGTCGCCGCCCGAACGCACCGCCGCTAGGCAAAAGGTGAAAAGTCACCTTATCGAGGTGCAGTCCCGCAATTTTTGCGCAGAATGCGCGCGCCCCCAAGCCATCCTGGCTGCCGGCCCAGACCTCGAGCGTGCCGTCCGCTTTGTAAAGCGCCGTCGCATTCACCGGCTCCATAGCCGCGTGAGCGAGATAAGGCACCTGGTACATGCGCTCGACCAACGCCTGATTTTGCACTGCCTTGGCGCCCTTCCCTAAGGAATGATCGTGTTTGATGGGTCCTTGGTTTAACGCCTCAAGGTGGCGCTCGCGGATGCTGTCCGAGGAAAGCGCGGCATTGCCCGCATCGCCGAAAACCGTCTCCAGTACGTCCGCCGCTCGCTGCGCACGCCAGAAGCGATCGGCGACCACAACGACTGCATCATCCAGCTTGATGACTTTCTTGATTCCCAGATTGCCTGCAATGCTCCCTTCATTCACCGAAACCAGTTTGCCGCCGAAAATCGGCGAGATCTTGATCGCTGCGTAGTGCATTCCCGGTACTTGAACGTCGATGCCGTACTGCGTTGTGCCGTTGACCTTTGCGGGAATGTCGATGCGGGGAACCGCCTTGCCGACCAAGGTGTACTGCGACTTCGGCTTAAGCGTTGGATGCGCAGAAGGGCTGTATCGCGACGCCGCCGCGGCGAGTTCGCCGAATCGAAAGCTTTGACCGGAAGGCTGGTGGATGACTCGGCTGCCTTCAGTATGAAACGCCTTGAGTGGTGCCTTCAATCGGTCCGCCGCCGCGGCAATCAGCATTTCCCGCGCCGCCGCGGCGGCGATCCTCACGCCGTAGAAGCCGGTAAAGCGCACCGCCGAGGATCCGCCGGTGACTTGGATGTCCATGAATTGCGCCAGCCGGTTTCCGGCGGCGACCATGGTCCCCTGTAGAAATGCGGGAAAGGAATCGCCAGTCATGCCGGCTTGATCCAGCGCAAATCCTTCCACCAGCGCGCCATTGGCGAACAGCGGATCCGGCGGGGCGGTTTCTGCGCGCATCTTGCCCCAGTCCGCGCCAAGTTCCTCAGCCGCCATTTGCAGCAACGCAGTAAAGATGCCGGTGCCCATGTCGCAGTGGGGAATGACGACGGTGACGAGGTCATCGTCGGCAATTTTGATCCAATAGGCGAGAAACCGTTCGCCTGGCTTGGCGGCGAGCCGATCGGCGCGCCCGAGCCTGCCACTGGGCCACAAGGCGTAACCGACGATCAATGTCCCGGCTGCCGCGGCTCCGCCAAGCAGGACCTTTCTTCGTGAGATCACTTTGCAGTTCCAGCGCCTGCCAAAGAACTCACGGCTGCGCGCATTCGTGTGTACGTGCCGCAGCGGCAGATGTTTGTAATGAGCGTTCCAAGTTCATCTACCGTGGGAGAGGGATTGGCGGCCAACAATGCGCTCACCGCCATAATGACGCCCGACTGGCAGTATCCGCATTGCGGCACCTGATGCGAAATCCATGCCGCTTGTACGGCGTTCAGACCTTCCGCACCGATTCCCTCGATCGTGGTGATCTGCGCGTCCGCCACCGCGGAAACCGGCAGCACGCAGCTGCGCATCGGCTTGCCGTTCACGTGCACAGTGCACGCGCCGCAGGCGCCGACGCCGCATCCGAACTTCGTGCCGGTCAGATTGAGTTCATCCCGAATAACCCAAAGCAGCGGGGCATCCGGCTCAACGTCGACCTGTCGGAGCTGACCGTTGACGTTCAACTGTATTTGCACAGATTCCCCGCGGTCGACAAAGTAGCTGCGACTCGACTAGTTGCCGCCCATGCGCACAGCATCGGCTGGGGGCGTTACGTGAGTATAGTCGTACTCAGTAACGTAGCGATCAGGTTAATCCGGCCTGCCGATTCCACCACCAAGCCGCTGCGAACAGCATCACCATCATGATGGAGGCTACCAATTTGACCAGGGTCCCGAAGATCAAGCCGATCCATGCCGCCATGCCGACATGCGTCGAGCGCAGCAAACTGCCTCCGGCGGACAGTTCGCCCATGAGCGCCCCAAGAAAGGGTCCTAAAATCAATCCCGGGATACCTAAGAAAAGACCCAGGAGCGTGCCGATGAGCGCTCCCGAGATGGCCTGGGCACTCGCGCCGACTCGTTTCGCGCCCAAGGCGGCCGCGGTGACGTCCAACACCAAACCGACGGCGGCGATGCTGCCGATGCCGATCAGCCAGCCGGTGCCTACGTGTTGATAGTGATCCACCGCTGCGGCGAGCCAGATGCCGCCGAAAATCAACGGTATGCCGGGGAGCATCGGCACCACTGCGCCGGTCAGACCGACGAGGATCAGTGCTGCCGCCAGTATATTGAGTGCGAGGTGCGTAGCTTCGCCTCAGCTACCGCCGCCGGCGACGGTGCAGCCGGGATCCAATAGCAATTCTGCTGTGGGTCCGGTGCTGGTGAGAATCACGAAACCGGCGCCCTCCGGGTACTGCATGCCGGCGATGAGCACGGTGTAGGTTTCGAGGTGGTGTCTCGCCTCCGGGCTGAGCTGCGCGACCAACTCGAATGGTCGTGTCGACTCAAGGTTGGCATCGGAAATACGCATGGCCTGATAGGTCGAGCCGATGACCGTGATGGGCGACCATTTTGTGCTGATCTGCACAGCGGCGGCGTGCAGCGCCTCGAATACCTCCGGCCGCAAGCACTCTATATGTAGGTGGAATTGATCTTGATCGCGCGTTCGCGCCGTATTGAGCGCAAGCCCCACTGCGGTACGGGGCACCGCATGGCCTACGTATTTATCCAAGAGATCGCGTACGTTCCAGGCCTGCGCAAAATAGTTCGGCAAGTCAGGATCTAAGAGCTCGCCGCTCTCGGTGCCCGAAAAGGTCTGAAGCGGAATCAATATGTAGTGCGCACCGCCCTTGCGATCCTCGAGCACGGCATAACCCGGGCTGCCCGGCTGCGGGCTGGAGAGCCAGATGCGTTCGCAGGGCGACGGGTCATGGTGTTGCCGCCAATTCTGCAGGCACTGGTTCTGAACCACCTGCCGGAGCCCATCACGGCCCGCACCGGGCAACAAGTCCGCCCCTTCGGTGCGCGGCAGGTGCGAACCTTTACCGCCGCCGCCCCCGCTACCTGCACTGGCCGTCATGGTCAACATGATTGAGGCCGAGGCGAGCAGCGCTTTACAAATTTTCACGGTGATTATTACTCGTTACCTGGTTTGCGGCGGTCATTGTAGCGACCAAAGTGGCTCTTCAGTAGACTAGGCCGCAACCGCTACCAGAGAAGAAGAGTGGAAGCGATCCAATACCGCGCCTTTATCAGCTACAGCCATCGGGATGCGGCTTGGGCGTCGTGGCTGCACAGGTCCCTCGAGAGATACCATCCGCCGAAGTCGTTGATCGGCACCACCACGGCCTTGGGCGAGGTGCCGAAGCGGCTGGTACCCATTTTCAAAGACCGTGAGGAACTGCCGAGCGCCACCGATCTTGGTGGGTTGATCAAGGCGGCGCTTGCCGCGTCCGCCGCGCAGATCGTTATCTGTTCACCGCAAAGTGCGCAGTCGAAGTGGGTCAACGAGGAGATTCTGGCGTTCAAGCGCCTGGGGCGCGAAGACCGGATCCTCTGCATCATCGTCGGCGGCGAACCGAATGCCAGCGACCTGCCAGGACGCGAAGCGGAAGAATGCTTCCCCCCGGCCCTGCGCTTTCGCTTAGGGAGCGATGGCAACTTAGGCGCCGCGCGCACCGAGCCGATCGCCGCCGATGTGCGTCCCGGCAAGGACGGCAAGAACAACGCCAAGCTCAAACTGATCTCGGGGCTACTCGGTGTTGGATACGACACCTTGCGACGCCGCGAGCAACAGCGCCGCAATTCGCGCCTGTTCGCGTTTTCTTGCGCGGCAGCGGCCGGTATGGTGCTCACCAGTGGCCTTGCAGCCTACGCCCTGGTGCAGCGGGCCGCTGCACAGCGCCAGACTTTACGCGCCGAGGCGGAGGCACGCACCTCCAAGGAAGCGACGCGGTTCCTGGTCGATCTGTTTAAGATCTTCGATCCCAGCGAAGCGCGTGGAAGCACCGTGACCGCACGCGAGATGCTCGACAAGGGCGCAGTCCGCATCGAGAGCGAGTTGGCGGCCGAGCCGGCCATCCAGGCCACGCTGATGGACACCGTGGGTACGGTTTACATGGGCTTGGGTCTCTTTGCGCAGGCGCGCCCGCTGCTCGATGGGGCTGTGGCGAAACGACGCCATTTGCCGGGCATCGACCCTTTGGACCTGTCGGATTCCTTGAGTCATCAAGGCGACCTAATGGCGCTGCAAGCCGATTACGACGCGGGCGAGAAGGCGTACCGCGAAGCGATCCGAATCGAATCGGCCCACCCGAACGACCGGCAAAATCAGGAGAAACTGGCGAATTCGCTCTATGGCCTGGGCACACTGCTCGCCAAGCAAGGGCGCTACAAGGAGGCCGAGGAGAGTTTGCGCGAGACCTTGGAGCGTCAGAAGGTGCTGTATGGAGAAACACATCCCGCGGTCGCGCGAACGCTGAAGGATTTGGCGCGAGCCCTCGACGACCGCGGCGATCTCAACACAGCGATTCCGCTGATGCAGAGGGCTGTGGCCATGCAACGTGCGCTGCGCGGGAGCGAGCCGCATCCGGATCTCGCGGAAGCTCTCAACGACATGGGCTTTCTGCTGTACGACAAAGGCGATTTGAATGAGGCCGAGAAGTTCTACCGAGAATCGCTGGCGATGAACCGGAAGCTGCTCGGCGACAAGCATCCGGAAATCGCCAACGGGCTCGAAAATGTTGCCATGACTGTGCAAGACAAGGGGGATCTGGCCGGCGCTGAGACGCTCTACCGGCAGTCGCTCAACATGCGGCGCGAATTGCTCGGCCCCGAACACCCGAAAGTCGGACGAACGCTGCTCAATCTTGCCTCTCTGCAGTACGACCGCGGCGAAACTGGCGAGGCCCTCGCGAACTTGCGCGAAGTGCTCGGCATTTATCGCAAGGCCTACCCGCCGGATCATCCGGAGACTGCTCGGGTCTTGAACGTGATCGGTTCTTGGCTGACGATCGGGGGCGAGGACACGGAAGCCGACGTCTATCTCCAGGAGGGGCTGGCCATGCGCCGACGGCTGCTCAACGCACAGCACCCGGACATCGCCTCGAGTCTGATCGCTCTCGCGATCCTCCGAGTGGACCAAAAGAGATACACCGAGGCACTCGAATTCGCCCGCAATGCCAAGGCCATCTATACGGCGGCGTTGTCCGCCGATCACTGGCGCACCGCGCTCGCGGAATGCGCGGAGGGCGCGGCGCTGACGGGCCTTGGCCGCTACCCCGAGGCCGAAAAACCCCTCACGCACGGCCACGCGATCTTGGTCAAAGACAGCGGATTGCCATTGATCTATCGAACCCTGGCGCAGCGCTACTTCGACACCCTGCACCGACGCGAAAGGCTGCAGGTTGCCGATGCCGCGAAACAGAGTGCGGCAACGCCGTAACATAATGCGAAACGCGCCGCGACATCGATAACGATCATTGTGTTAGCGTGTGCGGCACTTCACATGGGGTGAGCGCGTCGCGATCCCCCAAAGAACAAAGAACTGAAAGGGGATACCGATGGATTTCCATTCCGCGAAGAAATTCCTGAGTGCGCCCGTGAGCAGTCACGCCATCGTCAAGCTCGCCGTCGGCGCCGCCGCGTCGCTGGCCTTTGCTTCGCTCCACGCACAGAGCGTGCCCGTGGAACAATTCGGCTTGAGCGCCGTGAACAGCAACGGCAATGCGCTCTACAACGTGACTGTGACGCCGAACTCTCAGCCCAATACCGGCGCGTTGATCACCGGGACTGCGGTCCTCAATACCGATGCCGGCTCGCAAGGCAGCTTTTTCGCGGTCGCGCGCGTTCCAAACTCGGTTACCAGCGCGATGGACTTGATCGTGGCCGATGCGGAAAACAGCCGCATTTTGCGCTATCCGGGCCCAGGTCCGGCAAGCTACGCCGTCGCAACGCCGATCTTCACGTGGTCGCATCAGGGTTCGGGCCCTCGGTTCCCGATCAGCCTCTCGTCCGACGTCGCCGGCAATGTGTTCGTCCTGTCCGAGGGCGTGCCCTTCGACTTAAGGCCGGCGCTCTGGGTGCTGCCCTTCAATGCAATCACGGGCGCCTACGGCGCGCCAATCTTGATCGACAATACTTGCGGCATCGTCACGGAAGTCTTGGTCGCCACCACCGCGGCGACCCCGGTTGGCACGGCGGCGGCCGCCTGGAACGTCGGCGATGTGCTCGTGCTGTCCAACGATATTTTCTATGCGCGTGTGATGGTCTATTCACAAGGGGCGATCCAGAGCGTCCTGGCGAATCCGAGCAAGCCTCTCACCAGCCCGACTTCCATCGCGGTCAGTCCTGCGCTGCTGCGCGGCGCGATACCGATCGGCATGGATATCTGGCCGGCGGATTCAACCCATGGCGTGAGTTTGCTGCTCACGACTTTAGGCGGCCGAGTCATGCGCTTCGACTCCGGCAGCGGCGCGATGACCGCAGATTTTGCGAGTGGCTTAGGGCTCGGATTACAGCGTGTCAAAGTGGGCACGTACTCAACACTGACCTACGCGTTCGTATCGCAGTTCACGCAGGGACGCGGCAAGATCCTGCAATTCGGCGCTCCGCCCGCGAGCGGTGCGAATCTGCCTCTGGCGTCATTGAGCACGGGCAACAAAGATCCGCAGGGTCTCGCCGCGAGTAGTTCGGGCTCGGTGCCCGTGTCGGCTTGCGTCGCGCCCAGCGCCTGTTCGCCTTTGGGTCCGCAGCTGACCACGCAATTGTCGGGCGCGGGCAGCACCACCCTTCCGCCCGCCGCGCCGCTTCTCGAAGAGAGCTGTGTCGTGAAAGCGGACCCGCGCGTCACGGTTATCGGCACCACCTGGAGTTGCGCGGGCGGCAATTTGGATGTCGCGAATTACTGCCCGGGCTTCCCGAGCACCGTACTGCCTGGAACAATGTGCGGCCATTCCGGACCCAGCGGTGCCGGATTCGTGGTGGTGAAGAGCACCGCAAAGACGGTGGATCAGAACGCCAACAATGTCTTCTTTCAGCACACCGTCGACCCCGACGTTCCCCTACCGGGGCCCTTGAACCTGACCTGTCCGCAGTTGGAGGTTTTTGCCTGGGCACCGCGCTCCGACCTGCCCTTGATCGAAGGCGCCATCCCCGAGGGAGGCCCCGCACCCGGCAGCAATTACTTTATGGATCTCTCCGGGTTCTGCGACGACGGCGGCGGCCACAGCCACGTACTGTCCATGATGGCGTATGGCCTAGGCCTCAACAGCGCGCCGAGCGGCATGGCCACTGGCCTGCCTGGATTCGTCACGGACAAGTTTACCAACCTGACCAGCACGATCAGCGCAGCGAGTGCGCAAATCGATCCCAGCGTCGCCGCTACTGTTCAGGGCTACGTCAATCAGGCGCGAACCTACTTCAACGGCGGCGTCGCCGAATCGGTATCGAATGGCTTTAGCTGCGCGATGAACTCGCTGGCCTCAGGGAACGCCTACGTGCGCGCGAATTTGCCGGCGTTCTCGGGCGCAGCCCCGCCCGGCAATCCCAATCCGGCGGGCGACATCGACGGGCGGCTCGCCAACCTATTCTTACCGATCGATCTGTTCTTTCTGTCGCAGCCTCCGAATGCCGAATGGCCGACGAGCAATGTTCCGCCCTGCGTCACGCTCACGCCTTCGCCGACAACGGTCATCATCAGCTCCACGAGTCCGGCCGCTGCCATGCTGACCTGGGGCCCCGCCACGACGGCGTTCCCGCTGTCGTTTCCGCCCACGCAATGCACGATCTCGGCAAGCGACGGAACATTTCAGACGACGCCGGGGAGCTTGTCCGGTTCAGGTTCTGTCTCGACCGGCACGCTGACGACGCTGGGTACTTACTCCGCTCAGCTCATGTGCTCGGCGGCCGCGAGCAACAGCATCACGAGCTTCACGCAAGCGATGGTGAAGGTCATTGCGCTCGCATCGATTAATGTGACACCGCCGGCGCCGCAGGTGGCTGCCGGCAGCGCGACGCAATTGACGGCCACCGGTACTTACAGCGACGGCTCGACCAAAGATCTCACCTCGACGGCCACCTGGGTTTCCAGCGCGCCGAGTGTGGCCACGGTCTCGGCGGGCCTGGTGAGTTGCAGCGCTAGCGCGAGCGTCGCTGGATCGGCGACAATTTCGGCAACCGGCGCCACCGCAACCGGTACCACCACCGGTTCGACAGGGGTCTCCTGCTTAGCTCCGGTGCTCAACTCCATCACGATTGCACCCACGCAGCTCACTCTCCCGACCGGCGGCACCGCGCAATTGGCGGCGACGGGCAACTTTTCCTCCGGACCCTCGCAACCTCTTACGAACACGGTGCAGTGGAGTTCCGGCGTGTCGAGCGTCGCCACGGTGTCAGCCACAGGTCTGGTGACCTGCAATGCCGGCCTGACGATGAACGGTTCCTCGACGATCACCGCCACAAGCGGCAGTGTCAGCGGATCGATCGGAGTGACCTGCCAGGCGCTGCAGCTCAAGTACATTAAAGTGACGCCCGAGAGGAATTGCGAGATCCGGGCCGGCGGCAAGCTGCAGCTCACCGCGATCGGAACCTTTGCATCCGGTGCAAGCAAGAATGTCACCGCAACGGCAACCTGGACCTCGAGCAACACGCGCATCGCGACGGGGTCGGCGGGATTGGTGAGCTGCAAAGCACCTCACTCGTATTACGATGGCCACGCGATCATATCGGCATCCGTGGGCGCAGTGAGCGGATCAACCTACGTTACGTGCGAGGGAATGGGCCGCTGATTGCGAACATCAGGACGCCGAAGGAGAGCTTCAGCAGGCCATCGACGATCCAAACGCGATTCAACGAAATATCGCGTGAAGTGCCGACGGCGATTGCAGCATTCGCCATGACGCAGAGCCCCAACGCTGCGCACAAGGGACCGAACGTGATTGCCATCGGCATGAAGTGAAGGCCGACGACAAACAGTATCGCGAGGAGGAACGGCCGTTCGCCGTCGCGCTTGTAACGCGCGACGACAACGCGAATGAGCACTATTTCCAACGCGATGGCCGCAACCAGCGCCCAGACTTGAAGCCGTGTCGGCAGGCCGAGTGGGCGCGTCAGCACATTGGCCGTCAGAATAATTGCCACCGTGGCGGCCGCTCCGCCTGCGATCAGCATCGCCATCCGTCGGCGGGGCCATACCCCGCCCAAAAGCACGCCGACTCCCATGATCAATATAAAGAGCCCGCCGGCGCGGACCATAGGGAACAAATGCGGCATGGCGATTGAATCGAGCAAAGAGCGACTCCTTGTCTTAAAGATCGAGCGGGGCGCCACACATTCTAACAACAGAAACGTTGCGATCATTCGCGCAGGACGCTGCGGCCGTTAGAAGCCGGAGTTGTCGTAAAGTTGGCGCTTAGTTTAAGTGGATCCGCCATTTACCTCCAAAGTGGAACTTCTCTTGGCACCCCGTCTTAGCTACGATCGGGAGCGCAAGCCTCTCCTCACGAAGGCCGGCCAAAAGTAATTCTCTAGGGGAATCGAGTGACATCCATTTGGGACAAGATATTCGCGCGGCGCATCAGTGTTCGCATATACGGACTGGGAGCGGTCGTGCTGGGCATTACAGGTCTGGTCTGGGGAGATTTCGCGGTCGTATGGGTACCGACATGGATTACCGCTTCCGGTCAGAGCGTCTGGGGGTATGTGGTGGCGGTGCTTCCTTTGCTGGCAGGGCTGGCACTGCAATGGCAACGCACCGCGTTCCTCGGCGCTGCGGCACTTTTAGTGCCTTACTGTCTGGCGATAGTCTTCTTTGACTTCCCACGCGGCTTCGAGCACCCGTGCATGTTCGTCGCGTGGTATGGCGTATTCGAGAATCTAGCGCTCGCGGCTCCGGCATTGATCATCTGCACGTTCTACGCACGGCTCGAACCGGCAACTGCGGGGCTCCTGCCCAAGGTCGCCCGCATAGTCTTTGGCATTTGCCTGATTTATTTTGGCTTGGCTCATCACTTCTACCTTGCCAATACCGTTAGCATGGTTCCTGCGTGGTTGCCGCCGGGCCAAACCTTTTGGGCGTACGCGACGGCGGCGGGACATATTGCGGCCGGCATCGCCATCGTTTTCGGCATCTACGCTCGCCTGGGCGCCATGCTGCTGGCGGCGATGTTCATCGTATTCTCCATCCTGGTGCATGCGCCCAGGGTCCTCATTACCCTTCCTCACAATCATTTCGCCTGGGGCGAGAACGCGGTCAACATCGCTCTGATCGGATCTGCGTGGGTGGTCGCGGCTTCGATCCCGGCGGTGGGTAGAGGCAAGGCCTAACGATCGCAACATTCACAGCGTTTTCTTATGGAACGATCTCCACGCGCGTCAGGCCGGCGCCAGCGTCGGCAGGTGCGGCGCTCGATGCAACAAGCCCGAACAACAAGACCCAGCGCGACAGTAAGCGGCAAGTTGACATATGCTCGGACAGTCACTGGTTTGGCGGTGCGAAGACTTTAACCAACGTGGACGTGAGGAACTTGGGCGTGGCTCGCACTCCCGCGCAAAGGCGCAGGCAGCATCGCGCCATCAGGAAACCCGTCACACTTCACGCGCAGGTTTGAGCAAGACATAAGGCATCAACGGCGCTCAAGCGCCAAGGGGACATCATGAATGGAAACTCAATTCGCGTGCTTGCTTGCGCTCTGATCGTCGCGGGCGTTGTCACTATCGTTGGAGCCGCTACACCCCAGGACAGTTCAGACTTTGTGCGAATCTCTCCCGCGCAAATTCATTGGCAGGAGATTCCTAACGCGCACGGCGCTCAGCAGGCCATACTGCTTGGTGACCCGGCAAAGCCCGGCATGTATGTGATTCGAGTAAGGTTTCCGCCGTACGTCATGGACATTCCGCATCGGCACTCGATGGCCCGCTACGTAACTGTACTCGAAGGTACTTGGGTCACCGGCACGGGCGATACCTTCAATTTGGCGCGTGCCGTTGCGCTAGAACCCGGAAGCATCATGCTGCATCCGGCGAATGGGATTCATTGGGACGGCTCGGGAGGCGCCGAGCCCGTCATTGTGCAAATTGTCGGCGAGGGTCCCGCGAGCACAACTCCGGTGGATTCGACCAAGCCGTTCTGGATCGAAGTACCGCACTAGGCGCGCGCTTGGCGCGGGCCGGGTTCACGTATAGTGAATAAAAAAGACAGGAGCGAAAGCATGCTGGCAGCGCGTCTCGAGTGGCGGCGGTGTATCTACTTGCTGGTACTGTTCGTTTGTGCGGCAAGCGTTCGGCTGCACGCAGCTGATGGTGGGGTTCCTTCAAACGAAGATTTACGCCATGTGCGTGCAATCGGTGAACTCCAGGTCTCGCCCGACGGCAGCCGAATACTCATTCGGGTGACGGACGCCACGGCGGACGGTGGCCGGCACCATCTTTGGCTTTTGGATGTCAGCGCCAACACTGCGCGCCAACTGACCTTTTCCCCGACAACGGACAAACTTGGCGAGCACTACGGGCGCTGGCTGGGTGATGGCGGCAGCATTTTGTTTCTTGCCAAGCGCACGGAGCACGTGCAGTTGTTTCGGTTACCGATGTCGGGCGGCGAGGCGCATGCTTACGAGATCAGTGTTGCGCCGGTCGTTGATGAGTCGCAAGAGCCGGACGCCATTCCACCGAAGAAGGCGGGCGACCCGCCCGTGCCGCGAAACCCGGTGCCTTTGGATATCGACCAGTATGAACCCGCGCCCGACGGTCGTATGATCGCCATCATTGCCAAAGATCCGCAAACGCCCGGCGAGAAGAAACAAAAGGACGAAAAAGCGGATGCTCTTTGGGTCGACCACGATAAGCACGGCAAGCGGCTTTACCTGCTGGACGCCGAGTCAGGCAAGTTGACCGCCGTCGCCATCGCGCCCGACGTCACCAAGGTCGCCTGGGCAAAGAAGAGCAACCGCCTCATCGCGCTCAGTGAGGGGAGCAACCATGCAGGAGATCTGGGACCCTCGATGAGTGCATGGCTTGTCGACTCTCTGAATCCCAATCAGCCTGCGCAACTCCATGAACTCCCGGCAACGATCCGCGGCGGCACGTGGTCAGAGGATGACTCGCGCTTTATCTTCCGTGCTCAGGCCAAGCCGGATGCACCACCGGGATATGACGAACTTTTCACTTTAAACCTCGACGATCGATCGGTACGCAATTTGACGGCCGGCCTCGGCGGTTCGCTGGGCGCTGAGGATCCTGTGGCAACCGGACCTGCCGTGTTCCAAGCGGTGCAGTTGGGCTTTCGGCGGGGATATCTGCGCATCAGCGGCAGTAAAGCGGACGAGCTGCACTTTGATCGCCCGGTCGTGCGCGGATTGCACTGCAGCGTGAAGCATGGCCCCTGTGTGTGGCTTGGAGAGAGCGGGACGCAATCGCCGGCGCTGTACTTCGCGTCGCAACCCGGGCAAGTGGCACGATTGCTCAATAGCCCGAATTTGCTACCGGCCACGTGGAGCACTCCGACCATGCACGCGGTTCACTGGAAGAACGAAGGCCTCGACATCGAAGGGATGCTTTATCTTCCTTCTCAAGCCGCCACCGGCAAGGTTCCGTTGCTCGTTGAGGTACACGGCGGCCCCACCGGCGCTTTCGTCGATTCATTTTCGCCCATGATCGATCATTTATTGGCACAAGGATGGGCGGTGTTTGTTACGAATCCGCGCGGGAGCACAGGCTATGGAGCCGCTTTTGCTGCGGCGAATAAGAACGACTTAGGCGGCAGCGACTTTCGAGACATCATGACGGGGGTAGATGCCGTGGTCGCGGCATATTCAATCGATCCGAACAAGCTTGCGTTGATGGGCTACAGCTATGGCGGTGAAATGGCGGCATTCGTCGAGGGCAAAACCAACCGATTCAAGGCGATCGTGAGCGCGGCTCCGGTCATCGATCAGCAAAGCGAATACGGGACCGAGGATGACTCTTGGTATGACCGCTGGTTCTACGGCAAGCCCTGGGAGCACAGTGAGGATGCCTGGCGCCAAAGCCCCCTCGCGTACGTCGCCCGGGCAAAGACACCATTCATGCTCATCCAGGGCGAAGGCGATACCACTGACCCGCTCGGCCAAAGCCTGGAAATGTATCGGGCGTTGCGCCAGCAAGGCGTAGCGGTGCAGATGCTGCAATATCCTCGGGATAATCATGGTCCCTTGGGAATCAATATGTATGGATTTCCGAGCACGGAGCCCTGGCACGGATTTGATGCGCGACGCCGACTGGTGCAATTCATCAAAACTGCGTTTGATAAACCTGGCGGAGGCGGTTGACATGAAATCCGTATTCCTATTCCTATTCCTCGCGTTGGTTTTCTGGACGCTACCGAGCGGACGAGCGCTTGCGGACCAGTGCTGACACGACTTTGGGAGCGCGGGTGATAGCCGATATCGGGTGTGGTTCGTGATTCACAGAGCGCGGATGTCATTGGCCGGCGCGTTGTTGATCTGCAGTGGCGTATCGCACGCGGTCGAGTGCGCGGCAAAGACTGCGGCGGGCGGGACGACCTTCACGACGTGTCGAGTGAATCTCAACATCGAGCACCTGGAGTTATTCTGGCGGGACGATACCGGCCAGCCTTACCGGCAATTTCTCGCGCTGCGCGAGGCAGTTCGGGTCAAGGGCAAACAATTGGTCTTCGCGGTGAACGCCGGCATGTACCTGCCGGACTTCTCGCCGGTCGGCCTCTTCGTCACTGAGGGACGGGAGCTCGCGCCCTTGAATCGTCATGTGGGGTCGGGCAACTTCTCGCAACAGCCCAACGGCGTCTTTTTGGTGGAGGGCAGTTCTGCTCGCGTGATCACCACCGACGAGTACGCCAGCGAACACCCGAAACCTTCGCTCGCGACGCAGTCGGGGCCGATGCTGGTTCACAATGGAGAGATCACGACGTCCGCAGTCATGAGTCCGAATTCCAATTGGCGCAAGATACGGAACGGTGTCTGCGCGCCCTCCCCCGCTGCAGCCGTGTTTGTTATTAGCGAATCCCCCGTGACATTTTATGAGTTCGCCGGTTTCTTTCGCGATACCTTGCATTGCCGAGAGGCATTATATTTGGACGGGACCATTTCGAGCCTGTATGCGCCGAGCCTCAAGCGGGAGGACCGGGGCTCCGATATGGGGCCGATTCTCGGTGTTGCCGAGTCACTCGCGGGGTCGGACCGGTGATGAGTGCGAGGCTGATGCATGCGATGGCGTATTTGCAATCGCCCAGCGGACCGCTTGGATGGGCGCGGAAGTTTTGTTCCCCTTTCTCGGCAGCACTGAGTCTTGCTCTCATATTTCAGACCGTGCCGGCGAAAGGAACCGACTTCGATTTGCCCGCTGACGGCTCTGCTGTGGTTGGCGCTGACCTCACGATCACATCCCACTACAAAGACACGCTTTTGGATTTCGCGCGGCGTTACAGCCTCGGATATGATGAAATAATCCGCGCCAACCCGGGCGTCGATATGTGGTTACCCGGCGAGGGCACCCAAATTTTCCTCGCTGGCCAGCGCATTTTGCTGTGGCTGCGTTGTTCGCGCAGCTCCCCGTGGTGCGCTATTGCTCGAGGCACACCCGCCAGTCAATGCGCAGGGCGAGAGTTTTGAGCCTGATGTCGACCAATTCTCCGATCTGCTGCGAGCCGCCGTGGGCGACACGACCGTTGCAATTAAGTGGGATTACGCACGTGAAGTGTTGCGAAAAGCCAATGGCGCCATTGCCACGGTGGGGCTCGAAGCCGACGATCCGTCGGCGCCCGCTGCGGATTCCCGATGACATAACGCTTCTTGACCTGCGATGGGTAGCGCGATTTAGCAGCGACGCCCTTGCCACAAATCGAGCATCACACGACCATCGTTTAAGAGTCATTCCATCAAGGGGTGCCGTATGCAACGCAGCAGTAACGGTCCAACGGTGAGATGGGCGTCAACGCCATTCCCGACATCGCCTGGTCGCGGGTGGCGGCTGCACATGTCCAGAATTGCGGCAGAAATCCTGCCTGTTCACGCGCCCCCACGCAGACGGCGCGGTTAGATCCAGACGCCGACGAGGGCGTGGTCAAGAAGATTGAGGGGATCATATGAAGTCTATGCTATTCATTTTGGTAGCGCAGTTACACTCGGGTGGAACCCAGACTGTAGCCGCTTATCCGAGCTTGGAGCAGTGCCGGGACGCACTCAAGACAGCAACGACAAACGTCGCGGCGGATTACAGCTGCGCGGCGACGCCCGTGGAGGGTAGGTGGTCGGTAAAGGATTTGCGCTACCTGATGGCGCGGGAATAGGCGGCCCAACGCTGGTTCTCGCCGACCAACGCGGCTCAGCCGAGCGCGTCAAAGCATACGGGTGAGAACGACATGCAAGGCATTCGCCGCGGAAACATGCTCGCTGCATTGCGGATCGCTATGAGGTAGCCGAATACACGCGTGTCCTGGTTGCGCTTAAGTCCGGCGTTAAATCCTGGGTTTACGTCGGCGCGTGATGGCACGCCGCGATACTGGAGCCGCAGCTCACGCGGCAACCAACGAAGCGCGCCTGTGGGGAATTGATAAAGACCAGGTGCAGCACCGCGAGTAGGAGTAGCACGGCGATAAGCACGAACTCCCGCCACCAGCCGTACAAGTGACTCTGGCCGAAAGTCAGAATTTGCGCGGAATAAGCCGCGAGGCCGAGGGATCCCAGGATGGTGGCGGAGCCGTAGAGCAGAGCCGCCTGCGGGGTAAATCCGCCGTGCAGTCCCCGTTGAACCACCGCTGAAAACAGCATTGTGAGTGGCAGGAAGCACACCAGCATCTCGATAGCCAAAACCCAGCGCGGGAGGGATTCCAATGATCGGACCATGGCGCGTATCCTTTCAGAGTAACAAACCCATATGCACCCGAGCGCCCAGCCGACTGCGGACATATCGGGAGACAAATAATCCAACTCATTGATCATGGCTCGAGCCCACTCGGCGCGCTCACCCGGCGAGATCATCGCCGCATGCTTCACCAAACCGCGAGCCACTTGCCTGGTCGCAATTTGAAGAGAATTCACGCGTATCGTCCCGCCGGCTCGGGTTGAGTTTGCTTTGCACTGTCGCGTCGAATCTCACTGCGCGCAAATGCCGCGCCGAAGCCAGTCAAGAAGCCACCCTTTGAGTCCCGTCGCGTTCACGATCGTCATGTTTGGGCCGCACCGGCTCGGCCCTATAATTTTGCCAAGACGTTGCCGGCGAGAGTCTTCTCCATCGACATCTGCTCCGTCACGGCAGGCCCGTAAACCTTGATCAGGTAGGCCGTCGCGCCTTTCTTCACGCTGAGCGTTGCGATCTGCTTGCCGGAGGCCGGACCCATCGTCGTATAAAAGGCATCATCGCCGAGACCCGAAACGGAGCTGCGGTTCATACCCGGCATGGGTGTCTTCATCCGTTCCCACTTGCTTCCATCCCACAGCGACACGGTGACAATCATGTGCGGCGCAGTCCAGGAGCAACCGGTGTTGGCGATCGGTTGCGCGGCGCCGACGGTCACGCCGACCGCGGCGCTGACCTGTGCCGATGTCAGGAGGCTGCAAGGAGTACCCGACTGTGCGGCGGCCGTCTTCGAGCCGAGTACGGCTGAAGCGTAGATACAGGCGATGATGAAATACCGTGAGTAATTGGACTTCATTGGAATCTCCCGTTTGATCCTTTGCGGGGCTGTTCGGCGCGGTACGGAGTTTAACTCCATTGGCGAATCTAGCCCATGGCGCGCCATCGCGTCAGTATCCGGCCGCTTGACCGTCGCGCCGCGGATCGCTGGCGGCGACATATCCTTCGACCGCCGGATCGCCCAAACGCCAGATGAATTGACCCGCGCCGAAATCCTGATAGCTGTCGTGAATGACTTCGATCTGATGGCCCAACTCGCGCAGCCTAAGCGTGGTCGCGATCGGCATCGACGCCTCGACATTGATCGACAGGCCTGCATTGAAGCGCCAGCGCGGCGCATCGCAGGCCGCCTGCGGCTGCTGCCGATACAGCAGCATCCGCACCAGGGCCTGCAGATGGCCCTGCGGCTGCATATTGGCCCCCATCACACCGAAGCTCATTTGCGGCAATCCATCCATGGTGAGGAAACCGGGAATAATGGTATGAAAGGGGCGTTTGCGCGGTGCGACGCAATTGGGACTCGCGGCATCGAGCGAAAAGGCATGCCCGCGATTCTGCAGTGACAGCCCCCATTGAGGCACCACGACCCCTGAGCCGAATCCCATGTAGTTGCTTTGAATGAAGCTCACCATCATGCCCCGCTCATCTGCAGCGGTGAGATAAATGGTGCCGCCTTTAGCCGCATGGCCCGCGCCGAACACTTGTGCACGCTTAGGATCGATGAGTGCGGCGCGCAACTTAAGATATTGAGGGTCGAGCATCTCCTCAACCGTGCGGCGCATGGCGATCGGGTCGGCGACATGCGCATAGGTATCGGCGAATCCCAGCTTCATGGCTTCAATTTGCAAATGTTGGCCCGCGGCGCTGTCCACGGCATGAGCCGCGACATCCCGGTGTTGCAGAATCCCGAGCGCGATGAGGGCTGCGATGCCTTGCCCGTTCGGTGGAATCTGATGGAGCCGAGAACCGTAAACTTCCATGCTGATGGGTTCGACCCACTCGGGCGAAAATGCCTCGAAGTCCGAAACACGCATCGCGCCGCCATGTTGTGCCGCATGCGCCGCCGCGGCCGCCGCGATCTCGCCGCCGTAAAGAGCGGTGCCCTGCGTCGCCGCGATCCTCGTCAGCGCTCGCGCCGCGCCAGGGAATGCGAAGCGCTCGCCGACGCGGGGCGCGCGCCCCGCCGGCATGAATGTTTCCGCAAAGCCCGAAAGTTCTTTGAGATCCGGGACGGCTGCCGCCCATTTTTCTTGAACCACGATAGGAACCGCGTAGCCGCGTTCCGCGATGTCGATCGCGGGTGCCAGCAACTCGGCAAAGCTGAGCTTGCCGAAACGACGCGACATCTCCACCCATCCCGCAACTGCACCGGGCACCGTCACCGAGTCCCAGCCACGCATCGGCGGCTGCAGCGGATCTGCGCCATATTTTTTCCGGAAATATTCCACGCTCCAGGCCGCCGGCGCGCGGCCGGAGGCGTTGAGGCCGTGCAATTTCTTGCCGTCCCACAGGATGCAAAAGGCATCGGAGCCCAGACCGTTGCTGCATGGCTCCAAGATGGTCATCGCGGCCGCCGCCCCGATGGCGGCGTCCACCGCGTTGCCGCCTCGCTGCAGCAACGACAGGCCCACTTGGGCGGCCAGGGGATGAGAAGTCGAGACTACGTTGCGCGCGAAGACAGGCAATCGGAGCGAAGGGTATCCGGCGCGCCAATCGAAGCTCAAGGTACTACTCGGCGGCCATCGGCGCGGCGCCGCCGACGGAGGGCCGCCGCACCAAGAAGCACAGAGGTATCAACAACACGCTGAGCCATGCCGAAGCATAGAACAGGTCGAGCGAGGACAAAAGATAACTTTGCGCGATCATGCTCTGCGTCATGGCGCCCGCAGCCAGCTGATCGGTCAACCCGAACTGATGCATCCGGGTCAGCACCTCTTGGTAAGCGGGCGAGTACTGAGTCACCACGTCGGCCAGCTGCGATTGATGCAGCGCTTCGCGCCGGTCCCAAAAGGTGGTGATGAGCGAGGTGGCGAAACCCGCCGCGGTGATGCGCAAGAAATTCGACAGGCCTGAGGCCGCGGGCACCTTCTGCGCAGGCAAGCCGTCGAATGACACGGCGAGCATGGCGACGAAGAACATGCCCATCGCAAGACCCTGCACCAGCTGCGGCGCCATGAAGACCCAATAGCTGGAATCCGCAGTCAGCTGCGCGCGCATGAAGTAAGAAAAAGCAAACAAGGCGAAGGAGCTGGCCGCAATCATGCGCGGATCGAAGCGGCGCATCAGTTGGCCCATCAGCATCGAGGTGAGGATGGCGGTGATGCCGCTGGGCGCAGACACGAGGCCCGCCCAGGTTGCGGTGTAGCCCAAATTGCTCTGCAGCCACAGCGGCATGAGCACGATGTTGCCGAAGAACACGGCGTATCCCAAACACATGGCGAGCGTGCCGAGCGCGAAGCTGCGCGACTTGAACAGGCTCAAATCCACGATGGGATGCGTCTCGGTCAGCTCCCAGATGAGCCACGCGACGAAACCCACGACCGTGACGATGAGCAGCGCGACGATGAACGGTGAATGGAACCAGTCCAGATCCTTGCCCTTGTCCAGCATGATTTGCAGCGCACCCACCCACACGAACAACAGCGCCAGACCGATGCGGTCGATGGGGACTTTTCGCGTCGGGGTCTCCTGCGACTTCAAATTATTCCAGCACATCCAGGCGCAGAACACGCCCACGGGCACGTTGATGAGGAAAATCCACGGCCAGACGTAGTTGTCGGAAATATAGCCGCCGAGCAAGGGACCGGCGATCGGGGCCACCAGGGTGGTGATCGACCAGATGGTCAAGGCCATGGTGCGCTTGCTGGGACCGAATACATTGATGAGCAGCGCCTGACTGCCGGGAATCATGGGTCCGGAAACCGCGCCCTGCAGCACGCGAAACGCGATCAGCGAGGGAAGGCTCCAGGCGAGCCCGCACAATAAAGAGGCAATGGTAAAGAGTACCACCGACACCACGAAGGTGCGCACCACGCCGAAGCGCTGCATGAGCCACCCGGTCAAGGGCACGGACACGCCGTTCGCCACTGCGAATGAGGTGATCACCCAGGTGCCTTGATCGATGCTGACGCCTAAGTTGCCGGCGATGGTGGGAATGGACACATTCGCGATAGACGTATCGAGGACCTGCATAAAAGTCCCCAACGCGAGCGCCACGGCAGTGATGGCCTTGCGCCCGCCGATCAGCGCCGGCGCGGCGCCAAGGGCGGCGGAATTCGCGCTCACGGGTGGGTGGCCAACATCAGCGCGCTCTTCGTGGCGCGCGTTTTATTTTGGCTGAGCTTCGCGCGTTCTTCTGCGTGCGGGCCGGCATTGTCCGCGATGATGGAGGCGATCAGCGTATCGACGCCCGGATCATCGCCGGCGCTCGCCTGCTTAGGCAGCGGCACATTGCGCACGGCAGTCGACATGAGCGGACCCGACGCATTGTGCAAATCGACGCGTACGGTGGTCGACAGCCCGATGCGCAGCGGGTGCGCCTTGAGTTCAGCCGGATCTAAGAGGATGCGCACCGGCACGCGCTGCACGATCTTGATCCAATTGCCCGAGGCATTCTGCGAGGGCAGGAGCGCAAAGGCGTTGCCGCTGCCGGCGGCGATGCCGGCCAGATGTCCATGATAAGTGACCTGGTGTCCGTACAGATCGGTACGCACGGTAACCGGTTGACCGGCGCGCATGCGCTCGAGCTGAACTTCCTTGAAATTCGCATCCACCCAGACGTTCTCGAGCGGCACCACGGCGAGCAACGGCGTGCCGGCCGCGACCCGCTGGCCCACTTGCACGGAACGCTTGGCGATAACACCGCTCACGGGCGCGGTGAGTTCCGTGCGATGTAGAGCGAGCGCGGCGTTGCGCACCGCCGCGGCCGCCGCCAACACCTGCGGATGATCCGCGATGGTGGTGCCGTCGATCTGCGCCACGGTCTGGCTCAACTGCTCGCGCGCTGCCGCAACATTGGCACGCGTCGTCGTCACGGCGTCGCGGGCATGCGAGAGTTCTTCGGCGGAAATGGCGCCGTCCGCGATCAAGCTGCCGCGGCGCTGCAAGTCCTCATCGGCGGTACGTTCGGCTTGTTCGCGCTGCGCAATCTGCGCCCGCAACTCCTGGCCTTGGGCGAACAGGCCGCGCACCTGGCGCACCGCGCGCGCCAAATCCGCTTCGGCGTTCTGCTCTGCGATTTTCGCATCCGCCGGATCGAGCTGCAGCAGCGTTTGGCCGGCCTCGACGAACTGGGTGTCGTCGACATTGAGCGCGAGCACGGTGCCGGGAACTTCGCTCGTGACCTGCACCACGTCGCCATTCACGTAACCGTCATCGGTGCTTTCAAAATAGCGGCCATCAAAGAACCAGTAGCCGCCATACCCCAACGCGCAGAGCAGCACCACAGCGCCCAGTCCGAACAACCCTAAGCGCCGCGCGCGATTAGGGGCTGGCGCACTCGATGCGGGCGCAGCGGCAGCCGTCGGCGGCGCGGCCGGTGCAGCGGTCGAAGGGGAGTTCTCTTTGGAATCGTTCGTGTTCATGGTGTTACCCGTGTCAAAGCTCGGAATTTGCTGTCGTACTGGCGTTTAGGGCGCGCGCATCAAAGCTGCCGCCGATGGCGGAGAGCAGTGTGACGCGTGCCACGGCTTGATTCGCGACGATGTCGACCATCGTTTGGCGCGCGGAGAGCACTTGGGTCTCGGCATTGAGAACAGCGAGATAACTGGCCAGTCCCGCGCGATAGCGTTCCTCGGCGAGCCTGTAGGCGGCCTCGTTGGCCTCCAAAGTCTGCTGCTGCTCCACCCGCTCGCGTCCCAAGGCATCGATGCGCGTCAGCTGATCCGCCGTTTGCTGTACTGCGCGCAGCACGGTGTCGTTGTAGCCGTCGATCGCTTGGTCCAACTGCGCCTCGCTGCTTTTGTACTGCGCGCGCAGACGCCCGCCATCGAAGAGCGGCAGCGAGATCAGAGGACCCGCGCCATAGCCGCGCGCACTCCACTGCACCAGATTATTCAATCCAAACGCGCCGATGCCGGCGAGCGCCTTCAAATTGATGTCTGGGTAAAACGCGGCGCGATCGGACAGCCGCTGCGAGTCGGCCGCCTCTACGCTTAAGCGCGCGGACAGCACATCCGGCCGGCGCGCGAGCAAATTGATGGGCAACGCGGTTGGCACCGGCAGCGCCGCATCGAGATTCAAGACCGGGCGCTTAATCGATGCATACGCATCCGCACCCGTTCCGGTCAGCACGGCCAGTTCGTGCACGGCCAGTTCCGCCGCGGCTTGTGCTTGATCGCGCGCCACATGAGCTTGCGGCAATTGGCCTTCGGCTTGGCGCAATTCGAGCTGGGTATCGACGCCGGCGGCGACGCGGCGACGCGTGATCGCGACGATGTTCTCGCGCTGCGCCGCCGATCGCTCGGCGATGTCCGCCAGCGCGTTTTCGCGATACAACTCGACATAGGCCTGCGCGATCGCCGTGCCGAGCATGAGCTTCGCATTCTCGACGTCCAGTTCCGCGGAGTGGCTTAAGGCCTCTGCTCGATGCACCGCGTTGGCCTGCTTCCCAAAGAAATCCAGGTCCCAACCCAAAGACGCGCCCGCCTGCCCCATCCAAAAGCTGTGTCCCGCGAGCGGCGGCGGAATGATGTAGTGTTCGGGCGCGCGCTGATACAGCGCACTCGCATCAAAGCTCGCCGATGGCAACAACTTGGATTGGGCGATTTGCGAACGCGCCAGCGCCTCCGCCACGCGTGCCTGCGCCTGCGCCAAGGTCGGACTCCCTTCAAGCCCGGCGCGAATCAAGCGGTCGAGCTGCGGATCCTCGAAGGATTTCCACCAACCATCGGGGATCGGTTCCACCGCCGCGCCGCTCAAGCCTACGCGCGTGTCGGCGAGCCCAGCCGGGTGCGACGTTTCTTTCGGCGGCAAGACGCATCCACTGAGGAGGACGCCTAACAGCAGCAATGTGTTCTTAAATGACATGGCTTTACGCCTCGGTCGCCGCGATGCTCGGATCGATGTGCTCTTGCAGCGTGGTATTGAGCTTGACCAACAGACGCAGCAATTCTTGAACCTCGGCCTTGGTGAAGTCGGTCAGGACTTCATTGAGCTTGTCGATGACCAAGGGAATGAGCGACTCAATGGCCTCGCGGCCGGCCGGGGTCAGCTGCAGTTCCACCTTGCGGCGATCACGATCGCGACGGACGCGCTCCAGCAAGCCGCGCTCGGCGAGCTGGTCGATGACGCGCGTGAGCGCGCCGCTGTCATGACGATATTGCGAGCAGATGGCCTTCGGATTCACCGCGATGCCATCGCGCAGCGACGACATGACAATGTATTGCACGAAGCTGAAGCCGCGCTGCTCGATCACGGGCTCCATGATGTCGAGCATCAGGGAGTGCGCGCGTTTCACCAGATACCCGACGCTCAACTGGGCCTTGTACGTTCCGACCTGATAATGCTGCTTGGACATTGAATGCCTCGGCAATTACTGCTTTGGCAGCCATTTTGCACCGCTTAGCCGATTTGTCAAATAGTTATAATCGATAATGCAATCATCATCTTAGCGACTAATTAACGCCCCGTAGCCGTGATCTGGCAATATCGAAATTGCATGAGGATATCCGCTGGAGGTATCAGGAGCGTGCGATCGCGGCGTTTTTTGCGAATTGCATAATTCGCTCGAGATCTCAGTCCTCGCGCTTCGCGCGCCGGCCGCTAAACCCGACTCCAAAGTAAGCGAGTCCTAAGCCGAAGCCGGCGAGGATCACCAAGAACATGATCGAGTCGCTGATGCTCATGTGCAGTGGCACCGCGACCAGTCACAGCGCAGCGCGGGTGTCGACTCCTGCGCATCCGCAGTGGGCGCGCGCTCCGCGCCGGCCACATCCGCCGCGGATTGCGTGCTGTTCGAATCCTGCGCGGGGCGCTTCAACGCGCTGCTCACGATGGAGTAAACCCAGAGCGCGGGCGCCATTACGCTGCCGCCCGGCATCGCCAACACTTCGAAGTCGAACTTCGCGCCGGCGCGCTGCCAGCCATTCGCCGCCCTCGCGGCGACTGATTCCAAAATTGCACTCTTCATACCCTTCTCCTCGTCTCAGCTGCCTCAGCAACATATGCCTCTGCAACACATGCCTGGGCAACTATTAATCCAAAAAAACGCTAAGTATTTGCCAGCATTTGCTTCAAGGTCCGTTCCACTTCGCGGACCTGGGCCTTGGTGACGCCGTTCAACAACCGATTCAACACCTTCGCGAGACAGGCCTGCATTTTAGGGAACGCCGCCTTGCCTGCCGCCGTCACCTCGAGCGACTGTTCGCGCCGCGTATGCGCAAGGGCCACCCGGCGCAGCAATTTCTTGCTCTCGAGCCGATCGATCATGCGGCTCATCGCGCCCCGATCGTAGTCCAAGGATCGGCACAGCTCGCAGGCCGACTTCGGTTCGCCTTTGAGCAAGTTCGCCAGGATGACGAATTGCGCCGCGGTGACTTCGAGGGCCGCCAGGTCCTTGTCGAGCAGAAACTCTTGATCGACGCCTTTGAGAACCGCCATGCGCACCTGGCCCACCAGGGGTGCCAGGCTGGTCTGGATATCCAGTGACTTCGGATCGTAGATGTCGTTCATCATGAATTCCCGTCGCCCTGCAATATAGATGCCTGGGCAACAATTGTCAAGGCAGCTACGCAGGGCCGTTGCCGCGATGTAGTTGATTTCCAGGGTGCCAGACCGACAACAGCATGCTGCCTTTTAAAAGGAATGCATCGAGAGGGTGCCGGTCACCCGCTCGAATTGCCTCGGGTCTGCCTTGTCGAATGTTGCCTTGTCGATACTTAACTGGCTGACACCCAGATAGCCGCAAACCGGTCGGTTGCGACCCCTTGGTGACCGATTGCCTTACCCTGCGCGGTCTATTTGAAGTCGCCGGCCTTGACGGTCACGAAGTGCTCGGGCACGACGAATTCTTGCATGGCCTTATGGATGGCGTCGGGGGTGGCCGTATCGATGGCCTTCTCGAAGCCGGCGTCCCAGCCAAAGTCGCGGTTCAAGTACAGATGCCCGGCCAGATCCCGTGCCAGCGCCGCATCGTTGGAGCGATTCAAGGCCATCGCCGACAAGATCCCGGATTTCGCGGCGCTCACCTCCTCGGCCGTAAAACCCTGCGCGAGGACTTTGGCCACTTCTTCCCTGGCATCGCTCTCGACCTTGGCGGTGTTTTGCGGGGCGCTGATGGCAAACATCGAGAAGGATCCGAGCGGATCGAGAGAATCCGCGTGCACCTGCGAGCCGACGCCGTAACTTAAACCATCCTTCTGGCGAATGCGGGTCGCAAGCCGGGAATTCAGCACTCCTCCGCCCAAGATTTCGTTGCCGATTTCCAGCGCGGGGTACTGCGGATCGTCATCGCGAATTTTAAGAAGGCCGGCGGCCAAGTAGACCGCGTTGGGTTTGTCAGGGGTCGCAAACACTTTCGAGTCGCTTGAGGTGGGTTTATAAATCCCGACTGCCCGCTCGTATGGGCTCGGGCTCTTCCAGCCGCCGAAGAGGCCGGTGAGTTCCTTGCTCGCTTGCGCGGCATCGAAACTGCCGACGAGCGCAGCTTCGGCGTCGCTTGCGCCGTAGAACTCTTTGTAGAAAGACTCGACATCGCCGATTGAGACCGCGTTGACCGCGACGACACGCTCGTCGAGCGCCGGCACGTAACGGAAGTCTTCCGATGAGTAAGGAGAGAGCGCGCGACGCAGAGCCAGATTGGCGATGGCTTGGGGATCGGTGCGGGCCGTCTCGATACGCGACAAGGCTTCACGCTTGAGCTCATCCAAATCGCCGGCGGGAAATGCGGGTTTCTCCAGCACCTCCGCAACGAGCATCAAGGTCTCGTTCAGATTGGCCTCCGGGGTTTCGAAGGAGGCCGACAATCCGGACGGGCCGCCGTTGATTCTCAAGGTGGTCTTCAACCGCGTGAGTTCATCTTCGATCTGCTGCCGGGTGTGCGCCTGCGTGCCGCGCATCAGAAGCGCCGCCGTGAATTGACCGACTTCGGACTTGTTCTTGAGCGACTCTTGGCTGCCAAAGTGCAGGTCGATGAGGCCGCTGGCCCGGTCGCCCTTGGTCTTCTTCACAAGATAGGCGGTTTTAACCGAGCCCGCCGTGCCGCGCTTGACGCGGGCCTCGAGATTCTTCGGCGTCGCGTCAAAATGTTCGCCCTCGGCGACCGCGGCCTGACCCGTATAGCCGGCGAGCAGCGCATCCACCTTGGACGCCGGGGTAATGACCGCGCGCAGCGGCTTGTCGTCCGGAATAAACATCCCGACGGTGAGATTGGAATCGATGAGATAGGTGTTAGCGACGCGCTTGACGTCGGCGACAGTCTCTTTCTTTAAAAGGTCGCGATCCCAGAAAAGCAGACGCCAGTCGCCCACCGCAACGTTCTCGCTCAAATTGCTCGCCATCGCCGGCGAGGAATTCAAGAGCTGCTCATAACCGTTGAATTGATCATTGCGAACCCGTTCGAGTTCATCCTGCGAGAAGTCCTGGCTGCGAACGGTTTGCAGAATGGCGTCAAGCTCACGGCGAACCGCCGCCAGATCCCCGCCCTTCGTCAAGGTCACGGAAATCATCAAGAATCCCGGATCGTACATGGCTTCCAAATCGGCGGATGCCGACACGGCCAGCTTGGTTTCCACCAAGCGCTTATAAAGCAGCCCGGACGGCTTTTCATTCAAGAGCGAGGTCAGCAGGCTCAACGGCGCACTGTCCGGATGCGCATCGGCCGGGATGTGAAACGCCTCGTCGAGCACTTGCTCACTGCCCGCGCGCCTGAGCGTGACTTCCCGCATGCCGTCCTGAGGCGGCTCCGCCGTATAGATGTTGGGCAGGATGCGCGTCGGCTTTGGGATGACGCCAAATGCTTTTTCGATGTACGCAAGCGTTGACTTTGGATCGAACTTGCCGGTGACAATTAACGCCGCGTTATCCGGCTGATAGTAGGTGTGATAGAACTTCTGCAGGCGCTCAATGGGCACGCCCTCGATATCGGCGCGCGCGCCGATGGTTGGATGTCCATAGTTGTGCCAGAGGTACGCCGTTTCCAGCACGCGCTCGCGGAGGATGCGCGCGGGATTGTTCTCGCCCGCTTCGAATTCGTTGCGTACCACCGTCATTTCGCTGTCGAGATCTTTCTTGGCGATCAAGGAATGGGTCATGCGGTCCGCCTCCATCCCCAGTGCCCATTCAAGATTTGCCGTGCTCGCGGCCAGCGTTTCGAAATAGTTGGTCCGATCGTAGGCGGTGGTCGCGTTGGCATGGGCACCGCGGCTGCTCAATTCGTCCATGATTTTCGGGTGCGTCGGCGTGCCCTTGAAATTCATGTGCTCCAGCATGTGCGCCATACCGGTCTCGCCGTAGCTCTCATGGCGCGATCCAACTTTGTAAGTCACATTGATGCTGACCGTGCTGCTCGATTGATCGGGGTAGAGCAGGACCTGTAAGCCGTTCGCCAAACGGTATTCGGTGACGCCCTCGATGCTGCGCACTTGCTGCGCGGCGACCAGCCCTTTGGGCGAGGTGACCGGAGCCTTAGGCGCGGCGGCGAAGGCGGCGACGTTCGCCAATCCGGCAAGGCACAGAATCACGGTGCGTGCGGGCGAGAGCCGATAAGCAGAATAAGTCATAGAGTCTCCGTACTCTGAAATCATAGAGAGCAGCGCAAGGCGGGCGTGTGTTGAGGCAAACGAAAGACCGCCAATTCGACCTTTAAGTTCCATTTAGCGGATCGACGCAGCCGACATAGCTTACCGTCCCGTCGGGGTCGCGCCAGGCGCGCTCGAAGGGTAGCCTCCAGGCAAAAGGCGCGATGCGAGATGAATCGCATTCGGCCCCCAGTCGCGTGGCGCGAACGACTTTAAAGATCAATCGTGCGGAGCCGCTCGAGCGCCGCATCGCGGCTGCGCGTATCGTCGAACTCGATCACGATCTTGCCGGTGCCGTTGGTGCGCTGATGCAGCTCTACACGCATGCCCGGAGCGCGCATCACTTCGCTGATGACCGCAAGCAAGGGAGGCGCCCCGGGCGCGCGCCCTCCATGCCCCTGACTCACCTTGCGCACGTGGGACTCGGTGTCGCGTACGCTCCATTGACGCTCCGCAATCAGCTGCGCGACGCGCACGCGTTCGGCGTCGTCCGAGAGGCCCAGCAACGCACGCGCGTGCCCCATGCTGATCGACCGACCCTCAATCATCGCCGTGACCTCGGCGGGCAGGTCGAGCAGGCGCAGCAGGTTACTCACCGAAGCGCGTGACCGGCCAATCGCGTGCGCGACCTGCTCATGCGTGAGGCCAAACTCCTCGATCAGCCGACTCAGCGCACGCGCCTCGTCCGCCGGGCTCAGCTCCTCGCGCTGAATGTTCTCGATCAGCGAGATCGCGAGCGCTTCCTGATCGTTGAACTCGCGAATAATCGCCGGAATGTCGGTCAGTCCCGCGAGCTGCGCTGCCTTCAGGCGCCGTTCGCCCGCCACCACCTCGAACTGATGCGGGAAGCCCGGCACGGGCCGCACGATGAGCGGTTGAATAAGGCCCGTGGCCCTGATAGAGGCGACGAGTTCCTCGAGAAGTTCGGGTCGCGATTCGCTGCGCGCCGGCCTAAGAGCAGGTCGGATCGCCATGATCGGGATGGCGCCGATGCCTTGCCGATAGCGGCGTTGAGGGTGCGTGTTTAGGAACGCCTGCAGCTCGCCCATCCCGTCCGCGGTTGCACTCATTGCCTAAGCGTACCTCAAACTCGCGTGTTGATCGAGGCGGCTACCGAGCAGATCGAATAGGAATGGTTTTTGGCGCCTCGTTCAGCGCTGGGATTGATTCCTCGGGCCCTTGTCACTGCACGCTCCAATTTGGGTATCTACCGGAGAATATGCGTGTTTTGCGAACTGGTACGCCCTTTTTAACCCTGGAAAATGCAAGGATGCGCCCCCATATCGCAGGCCGTACCGCCCCTTTGTGCGGACAGTCTTGCGAAGAAACAGGAGCTTTTTGACATGTTTGCGACAATTGCTCGTTGGAGCCACAACACCCTGCTTTTAGCGATGGCCTTGCTGACCGCCGCGCTGATCGTGTTCGCGATCTAGAAACTCGAGTCAAGTGCTGCGACGTTTTAGTTTTCGAATCCGCATGTCGCTCGTTGCCTCCTTAGCGTACGTGCAACCGTCGGCAGTCGTCGAATTTTCTCATTTGCGCCCTTGGGGGAAGACTTAAGCATCTAACGAATGCGAGTTCATCCTCTTGTTTCCGTTTCCGTCGAGGTTGGGTGCGCTGAACTCGGCGAAGGAACAAGGGCGCGCGCTATGTCTCCGCGGCAGTCTGTTGCCAGAACGTTACGACAAGTCCACCGGCCACGATAAGAGCACCGCCCGCCAAAATCGGAAGGCTGGGCAACGTGCGGAATGTTATGAATGTCACAATCTGCCAAACACAGAACAGCGTGGCGATATACATGCCGACGACGCGCTCGAATGGCAGCGGTGCAAGATTCAGCATCGTGCCATATCCGAACAATAGAATAGCGCCGCCGAATAAGACCGCGAATTGCGTGATGCCGGTGCGATTGAATAGGCCGATACGAATCGTAGCGTCGCCGAACGATTCAAACGCAGTAGCCACGATTAAACATGCCAAAACGACGAGATATTTGGTCATTATTTGCGCCTTTTCTTTTGGTTCGGCTGTCCCGGCCAACGAGCCTCAGTTTAGCGTGCATCATGCGCGCTTCAGGCTTGGCGCCTGGCGAAAGATCGAGTTGCCATCGGATCAGCTTCTTATCTTCCTGCGCCGTTGGCAACTTCGACAGTGCCGAAAGGCGGCCGCTGCGCGGCCAGTGAGGCGGGCTCGACAACCGCAACTGCACTGAGCTGGATTTAAGTGTCCATTCGAAGCAAGGAAAATCCGCAGATCCCAGCGTCGATATGACATCATAATGCGATACCCGCGCGGGCGATTGTGGACCGAAGTCCCGAGCTAAAGTGAAATCTATTCTTTTTTTTGCGCTAACCCAGCCAACCGAACTAGGTGGGTAACTGACCTTGACTCCAACGCAACGGCCAGTGTGATGGACGGGGAGGACCGCCGCCCGATGCCTCTGGCGCAGCTCTCGCTGCTGGCGCTCGCTTTGGGGGTGGTCACCGGTCTTGGCGCCGTGTTCTTCCGAGATCTGATCGGCCTCGTTCACAATCTGCTGTTCGTAGGCCGTCCGATCATCCACTACGACGCCAACGTTTTCACCTCGCCCGCCCCATGGGGCATGCTGGTGATACTCATCCCGGTGGTAGGCGCGGTCGCCGTGACCTTCCTGGTCAGTAACTTCGCGCCCGAGGCGAAGGGCCACGGAGTGCCGGAGGTGATGGACGCCATCTACTATAAAGGCGGCGTAATCCGGCCCGTGGTGGCACTGGTCAAATCGCTGGCATCGGCAATTGCCATCGGCAGCGGCGCGTCGGTCGGGCGGGAAGGTCCCATCATCCAGATCGGCTCGGCGCTGGGCTCGACGCTGGGACAGATCATCCGCATGCCGGTGGGCCAGCGCATTGCTCTGGTCGCGGCAGGCGCCGGTGCGGGAATCGCTTCTACTTTCAATACGCCCATCGGCGGCCTGATGTTCGCCATCGAATTGATGCTGCCCGAAATGAGCGCCGAGACTTTCCTGCCGGTCGCGATCGCGACGGGCACCGCGACCTTCGTGGGCCGCTGGTTCTTCGGCGATACACCCGCATTTCACGTGCCCACGCTTCAAGCGATGCCGGTCGATTCGCGGGCATTGATGGTGCTCGTCCTCTTCGCGGTATTAGGCGGCCTCACCGGCGTCGCGGCGGCCGGCTTTATCCGAGCACTGCATTTGGCCGAAGATATCTTCGATCGGATCAGGTTCCGCTATCTACGGCACATGCTCGGCATGCTGATCCTCGGCGTGCTCATGTATGTGCTTTTGCGTACCGTCGGACAGTACTACGTGGACGGCGTCGGCTACGCCACGGTGCAAGCCATATTGGCAGGCCAGATTTCGACCTTTTGGCTGCTCGGGCTGCTTTTCGTGTGCAAGGCATTTGCAACCTCGCTCAGTCTTGGCTCAGGCTCGTCGGGCGGCATCTTTTCGCCCTCCTTGTTCATGGGCGCTGCTCTTGGCGGGGCCTTCGCCGCGCTGCTGAATGCCGCCGGACTGCCCATGCACCTGAGCGTTCCCGCTTTCGCCATCGTCGGCATGGGCGCAATGGTCGGCGGCGGAACCGGGGCCGTGATGACGGCCGTCACCATGATTTTCGAAATGACGCTGGATTACAGCATCATCATGCCCATGATCGTCGCCGTCGCGATGAGCATCGGCGCACGACGGGTGCTCTCTCGCGAAACCATTTACACCTTGAAGCTCGTGCGCCGCGGCCGGTCCATTCCCAAGGCGCGCCATGCCAACATGTTCCTTGTGCGCACCGCGCGCGAGGTGATGGATGCCGATATCCAGGTTTTGTCTGCGGACGCAAGTTTTGACGACTATTTACGCCAACCCGAGCACGCCGGACGCCTGCGCCATGTTGTGGTCACCGACAAGGGTCACCTCTACGGCGTGATCCGCGTCAACACCGGACTTCGTCGAGGATTGGAAGGCGCTCATACCGGAGTGAGTTTGCGCGAGGTGGCAAGCCGCAATTTCACCGTGGTGGGAGAGGATGAGTCGGCGTTCGAAGTCATCCGCCGCATGTGGCGCAAGAAATCCATCATGGCGGTGGTCGTGCGCGGGCGCGGCATTCCTCGCGGCAGTGACGTAGCCGGCGTGATCACCAAGGAACATGTCGCCGACTCTGTCGCCGACAGCGTCAAGGCGTATCCGCAATAGACTGCGCGGTTCAAAGTCTTGGCGCGACCCAATTCGATTGGATGCGATACACCAAGGCGCAACAGGTCTCGGCTCGCGCAATGCGATCGGGACGGTGGCATGGTGAACCGTTCGTAGAATAGTTGATCGTCTGCGCCGTTACCCAATCGCCGCCGTTCGGGGATTTTAGCTTGAGCGTTTATTTCATCGGCACCCGTTGCGCACACGGGAGTTGCCTGAGTACTTCGGCGCAGTATTCGGCACCGTTAAAGCCGCTTCGGAGACCGCCTATCGGGCATTGATTGCCAAGACAATCAGCTTCTACAAGAGCGATCTGTTTAATCCTCACTGGGGCGAACAGATGACTTTCCAAGTGGATAACACGCTGCGTCTTTCAATGGTGTTTCATGGCCTCACGAAGGAACAAGCGCAAGCGACTTGGACGCCATTCATCGAATGGGTGCGAAGCAATACGGAACTTTCCGTTGGCGGTGAACTCATGGTGGGCAGTTTGCCGGCCCGGATGCGCCCAAGCACCATATTCTCTGGGCGGGCGGTCAACGCCAAGTTGGATGGTATATCCAAGGTTACAAATCGGCATGGCTGCCCGAATCACTTCTCGACGACCACCGCCAATCGGCGCTGGTTGATGCCGTGTTCGCCGCTACGCGTCAATGGGAAATGTCTTTTCACCTTAATAAAGGACTGGCAGGCGCGCCCGGCGAGGAGATCGAGGCCGCCCGACCGCCCCCCTTCGCGGCCCAAATGGTCCTTCGTACTCTGAGTATCTTGGTCGCGCGCTCTAATCTGTGCTTCCGTGAGACACACTGAGCTGCTGAAGTGAGTACCTGTTAGGATCTGCGTTCGGCAGTATAGGAGCCGGCCGTTGTGCCGCATGGTCCGGTACCCCTGCTTTATCAGCTGAACAGTTAGAGTTTCGCACGTCTGCAGTGTCCAAAGCAGCTGCCATGCCTATGCAGTCACACGACATTCCTCGTGATCGAAGCTGCGCCAACTGATCCTTTTGCCGGTTGCGTAGGGTTTTCCTTGGCGCTTGCCACAATTGCGGCCCGAAGGGAGCCGTATACCGTGAGAGACAACCTGCATGGTTAAAATTTTGCCGTGAACGCCACGAATAGCTGGCGGCCGAATTGATCATAAGCATCATAGGTATTTGCGCCGCCGCCAGCGACTATCGTGTTGTTGATGATCGGCGGATCTTTATCCAATACGTTATTCGCGCCGGCGCGTAGCTGCAAGATCCTGTTTACCTGCCACGTGGCCTCGAGATCCAAGTAGCTGAAGGACGATATCTTGGCGTTGAAGTCATCGTACACGCCATTCGGGGAGGACAAGTGCAACGTCGGGTCGTTGGAATTGTTGTCTTGCGAGACCGAGCCGATATAACGCCAAGTCGCGGCAGCCGAAACGCCCCACGGTGTCTGCCATGTCGTGCGAAATATGTGGTGCCAGCGCGGATTGATAGTCTGACAGGTAAAGCCAAACAGCCCCGCGCAGTCGTACGTATGGGCGCCCACGTAGGGCGTCGAATCGATGTGCTGCAAGTACGAACCGTTGAGTTCGGCCGATACCGAGCCAAAGCCAGGCGGCAGATCGAGCCGATAATTTAATTGCAGATCGATACCGCTCTCTAAAACGGCCCCGATGTTGACATCGGTTTGCAGAAAATAGCCGCCGGACGCGATACTTGCTCCTGTCAGACCTCCGGTATTGAACGAGCGCACGATCTGGCTGCAGTACAAAGGATTACCGGTGTTCGCGCAATTGTTGAGGATGACCGCGGCCGGCAGAGTAGTAATCTCATCTCTTATCGCAATGTGGAAGTAATCAATGCTGCCGCTGAAATGCGGAATCTGTCTGGGAGCGAAGTTAAGCCCGATGGTGTAGGTTTCTGCCTGCTCAGGCTTGAGATTTGGATTGCCGCCTGCCAACTGTGAAAGCTGCCCGGCGGCGCCCTGCGGAACGGATCCGCTATTATATTGAGCAGCGGTCACGCCGGTGCGTTCGCATTGAGCGAGCGTAAAGGTTACGGGCGGCGCGCAAGGATCGGGACCAAACTGAATACCGCCCACAAGCTGCGGGTTATAGAGTTCGACGGCGCTCGGCGCACGGATCGCCTTGTCATACGATACACGCAATCGATAATCCTCAATCGGCGCGTATTGCACCTCAAACTTGTAGGTATTGGTGATGGTGGAGGACGCGCCGGCGTACATGTAGTCGGAGTGCCGGAAACCGGTGTCGAATAAGAGTTCCTTGGCGAGCGGTTTGTCCTGCACGAGCGGCGCGCGCAGCTCCGCAAACTCTTCAGCCACCGAAATGCTGTTGTCGATCGGAACCGCGGCGCTGCCGAAGCCTGACAGCAATCCGCTTTGTTCGGCCGAATCGGGCTGAAATTGCTCGTGCTCGTTGCGGTGCTCGAAGCCGATATTGAGACCCACGCCCTCAGTTGCCAACGGCGAAGTAACGCCGTAATCGCCGAGCTTGCCGGTTACTTCGGCGTGAAGCGTGCGCAAGGTCGAGCTACCCTGTCCGGTTCCCGTCAAGTAAAGGTAATTGAGCTGCTGTTGCGTGACGCCTCCGTCTGAAAAAATGTTGTAAGGCACGCACGGTGGGCCACTCACGCAAGTCGGTGCGGCTGCAGTACCCGTCACCTGCAAGGCATTAGTGATGGACTGGAAATTTTGATACTTTTCGTTGGAATTGAAGAAGGTCGTGTAGTAATACTGACCGTAAACATCATAACTCCAGGCCCCCAAGAAATCGCCCTTGATGCCGAAGACCGGCCGGTAGTTCTGATGCTCGTAGTCCGAAATGCGCCCGCCGCCCTCGACATTGCGTCGGCCGATGCGCACATTGACACAATTTGACGACATGACCGGTCCCGTTGGGGTCTGTGTAAAAGTGCATCCGGCAGCGGGCGCCGCGTTCGCAGCGGCAATCTGCGCCGGTGTGCAAAGCGTCGATTGTTCCTGCGCACTTAATAGCGGATTGTTGCAATTGACGTTGTAATTGCCGGTCTGCGGATCCAAGGGATTTAGGTCCTTGAACAAGGCCGATGGCGCGACCTGCTGGTGCGTCTTATCATCCATGAAATAGAATTCCGCATACGGCCGGAAGTAATCCGCAATGTCGTCGTGCGCCAAAAACGCCGCGTTGTAGCGATCATCTTCGCGCGACAAAAAGATGAAGGGCTGTGAATTGAAGGATGCCGGCGGGTTGGTCAGCACCGAGCCGATCGGGACGAAACCGGTTCCAAAGACACTGTAGGTCTTTCCAGCATTGGGGCCTGTTTCGGGGGCGAAAGAGTTTGAATTCGACGACCCACCGCAAACTACGCCATTGACATGGCCGGTGGTCGCGTCAGACGTGGCATTTAGCTGACAAGCACCAAAATCGCGGTCGCTGCTCGCCACCGGATCTTGATGTCGGTAGCTTAAGAAAGCGGTGACGTTGCCCTTGCCGTCCGCAAAATTTGTGCCCATTAGCATGTCGAAGGAGCGCTGCCGGCCGTCTGTAATCGAACCGCTCGGCGGGGTTATGCCGAACTGCCTCGCTAAATTCTCGACATATGCATCATTGTTATCGTGCTGATACTCGGCCAAATTCCCATCAACCTGGAAGCCCTCGAAATTTCTCTTCATGATGAAATTGACGACGCCCGCAATCGCATCCGAGCCGTAGGCCGCGGACGCACCGCCGGTCACGACTTCCACCCTCTCGACGAGGCCGGCTGGGATCTGGTCGAGATCGGGTGCTGGCTGTTGAACAAACGTATACGGAGTACCCTGGCCAAGACGCCGGCCATCAACCAGCACCAGGGTGCGGTTGGGACCGAGCCCGCGCAAGTCGGCAGTGGCGACGCCGCCTGCGGTCGTCAGGCCGGTCGTGGTATTGCCAAGATCCTGACCCAATGAATTATTGAAATTCTGCGGCAATTGCGTCAAGAGATCACTGACGTCAGTTTTGCCGGATACCTCGATGTACTTCGATGAGAGCACCTCGATCGGACTGGTGCTCACCTCATTCGGAGCGGCGATACGCGATCCGGTGACGATGATCTCCGTCAGGGCGGCATCGGAATCCGCAGCAGCAACGGGAGTTTGCTGCGCAAAAACGGGCATACTGGTGAAAGCCATCGCTGCTGCGACCGGCAAATACCGGCATAGAATGGCAATCATGAACGCTTTGGCGTTTTGCGACGAGTGCTTAACCGCTGTTGTCATTTCGAACCCTAAGGCAGTCATCATTAATTCTCCCTAAAGAGGCCTGTCGTTGGCGTCGAAAAATACGCGTCATCCGCCGCTGTTTAAAAAAAATGTGATGAGCCGTGCCGACGTTGTGATGAAGCGACCGGCTACGTGATGAACTCTTCTCTAGACGACGGGAGCCCGATCCATAAGCGGGGAATTCGGCAGACGGCTAAAGCTGCAGCTCAAATCAGGATTACACTCGCTTCTGCCCCGCATGTTGCGTTCCGGAAGGCGGCCCACTCGAGTCGCGTGTGCCATCCATCAGCGCTTGACTCGAGCTTTTTGCAGAGTCCAGAGACCAGGTCACCGTTCGCGTGCGAACAACACCCAATCGCCCACTGCCACGTAAGTGGGGAACTCGCCAAAAGAGTTGACTACCGCGCCGCACTAAGTGTTCGCGCACGTGGTGAAGCCGCGAATCTCGACGCGGATGATCTTGCCCGCTCGCGCCCTCGGAGGCACGGTATTCAGGCAATAGCGGAGAAGAGACTTCAATGTGGTCCAAGAGCGGCGTCTTTCCGGCCTTCATTCGCGTCCGATTGAGTCGCTCTAGCATGAGAGGTCGTCGCGGCAAGCCTGGGCGAGTTGCCAGAAGCAAGAGAAACGCCAAGATCACCGGCATGTCGATGGCAATGGTGCCGAGCGCGTGCCGTGCAATCGAGTGGTTTTGCGCGAGCGACAATTGCGCATGTTCGTAATGATCCTGCCAAGAGCGTTCGTAGCGGAAACGAAAGCAACGCCGCAATATATCCGCGCTGCGGGCAGCGCTGTCAAAGACACTGACGGTCGATCGATTCCGGCCATCGGGCGCAACTGGCTCCTCGCCATCTTCGGTATCAAAGTCAAAATATGACTCCATGCCGCTGGCTAGCACGTCCAGTTCATTATCGCCATCGGCCCAAAAGGTTCTAATTAGGCCGCGCCGTCCTTGCGGAGATGATTGAATAAAAGCACCGCGCCGGCCTGCAGCGTTCGTATCCTCAGCGCTTGGCCGAAATCCGTAACGTTCAAGTTCAGTCATCCACGGGGCTTCGCACCACTCAATCCGCAGGCGCTGGGCGGGTACGTGCAGCAGATCGGCGCACGCCAGCGCGCGCGCTCCTTTGGAGTAGGCCAATGCGGCACAAAGACCCACCAAGTCATCACTCAAACAGTAGCGGGTTGGGCAAGCAGCCACTGCACTCGAGAAGTCGGCTGCGCCCATCAGGCTTGTTAGCCGTTTGTTGCCAGTCGTTTCTACGATGAAAGGTGTTCGGCATTGTGCGATTTGGTCGGCTAGCCTCATAAGGGAGACGATTACATAGCTCCTCGCGTGAGAATGAATTCTGGGACAAAGCGCTCCGTGGCAGGGAGCAACCCCACGATTTACGATGTGACTGATCCGACCCCGCGGCACGCGTGCGCTACATGGCTCCTACCGGCGAGTTACTTAGGCAGAATCCGAGCCTGTTCGACAGTGGTGCCAAGGCAAAATGCGCGATATCGTCTCGCGGTATGTCTTACTGGAGTGTAAACACGCACCAGAGGTAAGAGTGAAGGCGAGTATTCCATGACCGACGGGCTCAGCGAATTGAACCGCTCGTATATTCAATAGGATTGAGCGGTCGATTCGCACGAAGCCAAAGTCGGCTAACTCAGTCGATAAACGCTTGATCGAATCGCGGCTGATATATTCCGCATCGCCCGCACGGATGGTTACATAGTTACCGTCGGCTTCGATGTAATCTATTTTTTCGATATCGAGCGGATAGAGCCGATGGTGCCGCTCACCCACCAGTAATTTAGGCCGCCTCGCTAAAAGGCGCAGGACTAGCCGGGTTATTTGAGCTTCCGCATTCTCGCCCACTAGATAGTGATGCATTACATCGGGAGACAGGCTCTTCGCAGCGTCAAGGGCCGCCCGACCTGACTCGGCTTCGCCAAGCACATGTAAATCCGTGACACGGCGGCACAGCTCAGTGAACTCAGAGCGCACAGAGGGTTCCTCGGCCACAATGAGGAGCTTTAGAGAATGTGGACCTTGCATGGAAAGCTTCGCTTTTGTCACGGCGACCTTGTGGTACTCAAATGACTCATTGATCGATCGACTCATTCTATTCATCAAAGCCGCCAGGAATCCTTCCTCAGCCTCGAACCCGATCGCGGCTTAGAATTTCGCCGTGAACGCCACGAATAATTGCCGGCCGAACATGTCATAGATGTCGTACGTGTTGGCCGCACCACCGGCGACAATGGTGTTGTTGATGAGCGGCGGATCTTTGTCCAACACGTTGTTGGCACCGGCGCGCAACTGTAGGATCGTGTTGACGTTCCACGTAGCCTGAAGATCCAAGTAACTGAATGCAGGTATGGTCGCGTTGAAATAGTCGTACACGCCAGCCGAGGCGAAGTGCAACGTTGGATCATTGGAATTATTGTCTTGAGCCACCGCGCCCAGATAACGCCAGGTGACTGACGCGGCGATATCCCAAGGCGTTTGCCATGTTGTGCGCAATATGTGGTGCCAACGCGGGTTGATGGTCTCGCATGTAAAGCCAAACAACCCAGCGCAGTCATATGTGTGCGCCCCCACGTAGGGAGTTGCTTTCATGTGCTGTAAGTAGGTGCCGTTCAATGAGAACTCCACCGAACCTAACCCCGGCGGCAGGTCCCACTTGTAGTCGAGCTGCAAATCGATGCCGCTGACCAGCACCGCACCGATGTTGACATCAGTCTGTATAAAGTAGCCGCCTGAAACGATACTTGCGCCGGTCAAGCCGCCAGTATTCGGTGCGCGCACGATTTGTCTGCAGTAGAAAGGATCGGCGGTGTTGGCGCAGCTGTTCAATATGATGCCGGCCCCCACGGTAGTGACCTCATCCTTTACTGCGATGTGGTAATAATCGAGGCTGCCAGTCAAGTGCGGGACTTGGCTTGGGGCGACGTTGACGCCCACGGTGTACGTTTCGGCTTGTTCCGGTTTTAAGTTTACATTGCCGCCGGCCAACTGCGAGAGCTGCCCGGCCGCGCCTTGTGGCACCGAGCCGCTGGCGTACTGAGCGGCGGTCACACCGGTTCGTTCGCACTGAATAAGCGAGAAGATGATCGGCGGGGCACACGGGTCGCCGCCCGAGAACTGAAGTCCGCCGATGAGCGGCGGGTTGTAAAGCTCGACGACGCTCGGCGCGCGGATCGCCTTATCGTAAGAGATACGCAATCGATAGTCCGCAATCGGCGCGTACTGCACTTCGAACTTGTACGTATTGGTAATCGTAGAGGGAGCACCAACATAGGCATAGTCTGAATGCCGAAATCCTGTATCGAACAAAAGGAACTTTGCAAACGGCTTGTCTTGCACGAGCGGTGCACGTACCTCCGCGAACTCCTCACCGACATTGATGCTATTGTCGATGGGCACCGCGGCACTGCCGAACCCGGACAGCAATCCGCTTTGCTCCGCGGAATCCGGCTGAAAATGCTCTCGGTCGTTGCGATGCTCGAACCCAACGTTAACACCCAGGCCTTCGGTAGCAAGCGGCGAAGTCACGCCATAATTGCCGAGCCTGCCGGTAACCTCGGCGTGCAGCGTACGCAACGTCGAGCTTCCCTGCCCGGTGCCGGTCAGGTACAGGTATTGGAGTTGCTGCTGTGTGACGCCCCCGTCCGAAAAGATGTTATACGGAACGCACGGAGCTCCGCTGACGCAAACAGGAGCGGCCGCGCTACCCGTCACTTGCAGGGCATTGCCGATCGATTGAAAATTTTGATATTTTTGATTGGAATTGAAGAATGTCGTGAAGTAGTACTGGCCGTAAACGTCATAATTCCAGGCATCCGCGAAATCGCCCTTGATGCCAAACACCGGCCGGTAGTTCTGGTGCTCATAGTCCGAGAAGCGCGCACCGCCCTCGACGTTGCGGCGGCCGATGCGTACGTTCACGCAATTGGCGGATAACACGGGACCCGTGGCCGTTTGGGCGACCGTGCATCCGGCGCTGGGCGCCGCATTGGCGGCGGCAATCTGTGCCGTCGTGCAAAGAATCGATTGTTCCTGTGCGCTCAGCGATGGATTGTTGCAATTAACGGAGTAATTGCCGGTAAGCGGATCGAGCGGATTCAAGTCCTTGAACAACGCGGAAGGCGCGACCTGTTGATGGGTTTTATCGTCCATGAAGTAAAATTCGGCGTACGGCTGGAAGTAATCGCTGATCGCGTCGTGCGCCAAGAAGGCGGCGTTATACCGATCGTCCTCGCGAGTCATATATATGAATGGCTGCGAATTAAAGATCGCGGGCGGTGTCGTCGCCGCCGCGCCAAAGGGGATGAAACTATTCCCAAGGACGCTATAGGCGGTCCCGTTGTTCGGACCACTCTTGGGTGAAAAGAAGTTCGAGTTCGATGAGCCGCCGCAGATCACGCCCCTGCCTGTTTCATTGCCTTTGGCGTCGGTGTTCGGATCTAGTTGGCAGCTGCCGAAATCCCGTTGGCTGCTCGCGACAGGGTCTTGGTGCCGAGAGCTCAAGAAAACCGTTATGTTGCCCTGGCCGTCCGCAAAATTCGTGCCCATCAATAAGTTGAAAGCGCGAGTACGCCCGTCTTGATTCGTGCCCGTTGGCGGAGCGATACCCGCCTGCCGCGCCAAGTTCTGTACGAAGGTGTCATTGTTATCGTGCCAGTTCTCGCCCAATTGGCCGTCAACTTGAACGCCCTCAAAGTCCTTTTTCATGATGAAATTGACCACACCGGCGATGGCGTCGGAGCCGTATGCCGCAGAGGCGCCACCGGTGACAATTTCGACGCGTTCAACCAGGCCGACCGGAATTTGGTCAAGGTCGGGCGCGGGCTGCTGGATGAAGGTGTACGGCGATCCCTGGCCGAGACGGCGGCCATCGACGAGCACGAGGGTGCGATTCGGTCCGAGGCCGCGCAAGTCCGCGGTGGAGACACCGCCGGCGGTGGTCAATCCGCTGCTGCCATTGCCTAGGTCCTGACCAAGGCTGTTGTTGAAATTTTGCGGCAGCTGGGTGATGAGGTCGCCGATATCGGTCTTGCCCGATACCTGGATGGATTTCGAGGAGATGACTTGAATCGGGCTGGTGCTCACCTGATTTGGAGCGGCAATCCGCGATCCGGTGACAATGACTTCTCGCAGAGGTTGAGATTCCTCAGGCGGCGCTGCGACTGGTCGCATCAGGCGCTGTGATTGCACCGGCAAAGATGAGTCGGCAGACTGACTCTTCGTATCCTCTGCGGATGAACCCTCGGTCGCCCCGCTGGGGCGCGTTTGCAATGACACTCCGGCGCCCTCAGTCAGTGAAGATATCGTCAGCGGGATGACGGTTACCGTGTTCGTGTCCAGATAGCGGTACGTCAGGCCAGTGCCGGAGAGCAGTTGCTCCAAGGCCTCGTTAGCCGTGATATCTCCGGTGGCGCCGTTGGTTCGCACATCCCGCACCGTGTTGGATAAATAGAGCACCTGCAGGCCGCGGCTTTGGGCCAGTTCCTTGAGAGCCGCGCCTAACCCTTGCGCGGCGATGTGCGTGGGTTCGCGAATCGAAGCGCTGGCATTATCGGCTCGGGATAGACCCGCGATGGAAAAGCAAATGGCCGCTGTGACGACAGCAAAACGCATCAACGCTCCCGCGCCCCTTGCGAGGTTCTCGATGCCGGCCTGCCAAGATGGCCGCCGATCTCTATTGCAGTAGAGCGTTGTCACATAAAAAGTGGGTATGATCAGGGCGCTTCGCGCCGAAGCACGCGTACCTGCTTCTCAGTTTCGATCACTTGGATCGAGTTCTGGCTGCGCAGGAAATTGATGATCGATGCAGGATCGGTCGACGAATAAACGCCGCTAATCCTGAGCTTCTCCAATTCGTGATCTTCGATGCTCAGCGGCCGCCGATTGTAGCGATTGAATTCCTCGGCAACATCGCTGAGCGGTGTCTCCTCGAAGATAAGTCGCTTCTGCAGCCAGGCCGTCGCAACCGCGGGGTCAGTGCGCGCAGGCTTCGTCACCGTATGCGGAAGGACCGTGAGCTGTTCGCCCGCGGACAAGACTACGGTGGCTTCCCCGGCAGCGTCAGATGCACCGTATGTCTCAACGCGGCCTTCGACGACCGTCACGACCGTTGCGGATTGCTTCTTATAGACGTCGAATTCGGTCCCCACCGCGCGGACTTGCGCATCGCCCGCGTGCACAACAAATGGCCTGTCCTTATCCTTAGCGACGCGAAATAGTGCTTGGCCATCGAGCAGCATCACGTCGCGCTGATGCTCCCCGAGGTGAACCTGAATGGACGATCGGACGTTGAGCTCGACGGTCGAGCCATCCTGGAGCTGCACGGTTCGCTGCTCGCCAATCCCCGTGGAGTAGGAACCGCTGGAATTTCCGCTGTTGAAAAGGAATACAGCGATGGCCGCAAAAAGCGCTATAGCTGCCATGGCTAAACCCGAGCGTCGCCGCCGCGTCGAAAATGTAGTCGGCTCAGAAGTGCATGGCGCACGGAGCAAAGCAGGAAGGCCCGGGGATAACGCGATGACATCGGGTTCGCTGCGCGAACGAGCGATCAGGGAGGCGACGTTTATTTTACCCGCGGGGTCGGCGGTGGGCAGGTCCGCCCATACGCCCGACACCTCGAGGTACGCCTGGATATGTTCGGGCGAGCGGCGCAGCCACTCAATGAATTGCTGGCGCGCTTCGCCATTCACGTCGCCGGCGCGGAATTCAATGAACCAGGCTGATGCTTCGGCGACGATCGCCGGATGGACTTTCCCATTCGAGATTCCGATTCTCATAGTCTCATGACACCTTTGGTCGCGCGAACATTTCTGCAGTGTTCGACGGCGCGCGCTAAGTATTTTTTGGCCGTTTCGCGGGATACTCCCAACTTATCTCCGACCTCCTGCACCGAATAGCCTTGGATTCGGTGCAGTACCAGCGCGGTCGCCACGCGTGATGGCAAACATGTGAGCACACGTTCGAGTTCTTCGAGCCGTTGCCCCTGAGCGACCTGATCAGAAGGATCATCGCTCGCGGAGGTCCGGAGTTCCGAAAAGACTTCCGCAATATCGACCGCGACCGGCTCGCTAGCGCGGCGCACCGTATGCTGATGGATCACGTGACTCGCGATGGTAAAAAGATATGCCTCCGGACTGCGGATGCTCTCGCAACCCTGGACACGCAATAATCGCAAGAACACTTCTTGGGCTAAGTCAGGGACGTCCGCGGCATTGCGCAGACGCAGCGAGAGAAACCGACGCAGCCGAGGTCCATACCGGGCGGCGATGCTCGCGACGAAACTACGATTGTCAGCTACGCCCACGTCCCGCCCTCACCTCATTTAGTCTTCCCGAGACATAAGAGCGCGCTCTCCCTGAAAGTGGGTACGCCGTTTCAATCGGCAGGGCTCCATGCCTCTAATGTTGCATCGCAGGATGCCGACTATAAAGGGCTTCGCGAGCTAAGGGGCCCTTCAGTCAGAATCGTGTACAAACCTGCCACAGCGCGTTTTTTTGACCATTCTATTGGGGGCATGGGCCTGCTATCCCGGCACACTTCCTCTTCGGCACCGGGAAGTTCAAGTCGAGGCTGCGGCAAAGAAATGCAGGATTTTCGAACCTTGCGAGCTGTTTCGTGTTTCGCAAAGGGGCTCGAGCACCGAATTCGTGTACTTCAGCAAGTGGCCGCCGTCATCACCTTGGCCATAATGACTAGCTGACATTCCGGCGGCGGCTGTTCGAGCGGCAATTGTCTTCAGACCGTCAGTCTAGAGGGCACTTTAAGTGGGCTGGTCGGATCAGAACTTGCGCTGGCGAATGACTCGCAGCTTTCCACTGGGTTCGATGGCTCAATGGCAAACGGGAACCAGATCACGTTCGGCCAGGCGACTTCCAATACGGCCTACAGCCTGACGATACAAAACCAGCCGATCAATCCGTCGCAAACTTGTGTCGTCTCGAACGGGTCCGGGACCGCCGGCATTACGGATGTCACCAATATCGCGGTGACCTGCACCACGAATCCGCCGCGCTTCGCCTATGTCGCCAATCGCGGTTCGAACAACGTCTCAGCCTATACCGTCGATCCCAACAGCGGGGCGTTAACCGAAGTCAGCGGCTCGCCTTTTGCGACGGGACTTTCGGCCACCTCGGTCGCCATCGATCCATCGAGTTCGTTTGTCTATGGGGCTAACGGTGGCTCCGGCTCAATTTCGGCCTACGTGATCACCGCGGCGAGCGGAGCACTGACCGCGCTCACCGGCTCGCCCCGATCACTCCGGTCCCGGCTCGCCTCAAACTGAATTATTCAACCCGCGGCGAAGTTCGGGAGATCTCGCTTGAATTGCCGGAACTCGCGGGACTGCATTTGAAGGCGCCGCGAAAAGAAACACCGCAGCCCGTGAGTGCCTCCGGTCCTCGCTAAGGCTGCGGCCTAGGAGATTGAGATGAGTTTGGATGTTCTTTTGATCGCGATCATCATCATCGGCATCGGACTCTCGGGGGCAAAGAACGGTATACCCGTGCACGTTTGGATCGCCAGCGCACCGGCGCAATTGCAGCTTTCCCGAACTTTGAGATTCCTGGCGCCTAACTCGCTTCCAGGACCAGACCATCGCGTTACCTGAGATCGCCAAAAATCGAGAATTAGTCATGCCACGCAATGGTTTGCTTGTCATGAAACTTTGCCGGATGCACAGCGCTCCAACCCATCGATGGGGCCCCGCGTAAGTGCCGAAAAAAAATTACGCTTTACGGGTTAATCGTTCCCCTCGTATATTAAAAGGTCCTCGTTTGTGCCAACGAGCTTGAACACCTGCCCGCTCGGAGCCTGAAAATAGAGGTGAGGGTCCGGAATCTCCAGCACCTTGACGCCGAAAGCGACAATTTTCTTTCGCATTTCCTCGACGCTGCCAGTTTTGACTTCCAAATAGATCGACCTTCCACTTCGTAAGAATTCACTCTGATCATCGACATCCCCGTAGAGATACACGATGTAGAAGTCGTCGCCTATTCGAAAGATGTCCTTTTCGAGACCATTCCCGATCCTGTTTCGGAACGATAGCCGCCGCATGGTTTGAAAAACTGACCTTTGTCATGATCGCCCTTATTTGCCTGCGGGTGAAGCAGCTCCGAATTTCTCGGAGAACATGCTCAAAAAGTAGTTCCAACCTTTCTCGTGGCCCCTTCCCGCGTCGGTATCGGGCAGGCTCGAATGCATCAAGGTCATCAAGGTGTCGTCTCCCTGTTTCTTGAAGGTGACGGTCACCATTGACTCCAGTCCCAAGGTGTTCGGTGATACCCAGGTGTGCTGTATGCGACCCGGCCGCTCAACCTCCATAAATCGCCCGTAGTGGCCCGTTCCCTTCATGGCCCAGTAGTAGAGCCCGTCGACAGTCGGATGGAATAACAGCTTGTCAGCCATATTCCAGGGAGTGCCAGGAGTCTTCGGATTCAGCCAGGCATCGAACACCTCGCCCAGAGGCGCCGGAATTGTTCGCTCAACCTTAACTTCAATGGTCTTTGTGGAATTGCTCATGATTTCCTTTCCTTGCTTTTGGTCTTTCTGCTTTTGTCTTTAAAGTACTGCTCAAACTCGTCAAGCCGCGTGTTCCAGAACCGCTCGTACTCATGCACCCAGGCCGCCACTGCCCGAAGCGGTTCACCTCGGAGTGAGATAAACACCTCACGACCCTGCTTACGGCGCTCAATGAGCCCCGCTCTTTCGAGCAGCTTCAAGTGTTTGGTCACCGCGTTCAGGGCGGTATCGAACGGCTCTGCAACATCTAGAAAGCGAGCGGGCCCATGGGCTAGTTGGCCGATGATTGCCCGCCTGGAGGGATGTGATATGGCTGTCAGGACATCGGTTAACTGGTTCATGGATGCATTACACCCTAAGGTGTAATGAATTGCAAGGCTTACTACGAGCGAGTTCCGCTTGTCGTTGGAAGTAACCACTATTTTCCGATCAGTGCCCTCGACCCATCGCTGCTGAAGCGCAGCAAGGCGACAACGGTCTGCGGCTGGAAGGGTACAGCCAACTACTATACGATCGTCGCCGGCGGCAGGGAGAACTTGGACGCGGCCTGGTATTACGACGAATCGCAAAGATCATAATTCGATTCGCATTAATCGCGGGATCCAATACACCCAGCTGCCATTAGGCGGCGTCCCTTTGTCGTCATCGCATTACCGAGAGGTTGAAAGTGATCTGGTTACGAACCCTGGCATTCTCTGCGTTGCTGGCGTGCGTCGGTACGGCTCATGGCGACGATTCATCCGCTGCAAGTCAGACACAGTGGCAACCGTTACTTTGGCGCTCGATTGGTCCGTTCCGGGGTGGGCGCGTGTTGACCGTCAGCGGTGTTCCCAAGGAACCCAACCACTTCTACTTTGGCGCAGTGAATGGGGGCGTGTGGGAAACGCGTAATGCAGGGCGGACGTGGATACCGATCTTTGATGCCGCGCCCGTCGGCTCGGTGGGCGCCCTCGCCGTGGCGCCGTCCGATCCCTCCGTCATCTACGTCGGCAGCGGCGAGGCCGATATGCGGTCGGATATCGCACAAGGTGCGGGCATGTTCAAGTCCGTCGATGCCGGCCGCACCTGGCAGCCCGCCGGGTTGCATGATTCGCAGCAGATCGGCCGCATCTTGGTCGATCCCACGAACCCGCATCTGGTACTGGTCGCTGCCTTGGGACATCCCTATGGCGCGAATGAGACGCGCGGCGTGTTCCGCTCGATCGATGGCGGCAAGACTTGGCAGCGAACGCTGGATCGAGGTCCGGATGCCGGTGCAATCGATTTGGCAGCGGCGACCGACCAGCCCAACATTGTTTACGCGGCGCTTTGGCAAACCCGCCGGCCACCGTGGAGTGTCTACTCGCCCGCGAATGGTCCGGGCAGCGGGCTCTTCAAGTCGGCGGACAGCGGACAGACTTGGACCGCCCTCACCGGGCACGGACTTCCCAGCAACCCGGGCCGTATCGGCATCGCGGTAGCGCCATCCGACTCGCGCCGTGTGTTTGCTCTGATCGACGCGGCGGACGGCGGCCTCTATCGTTCGGACGACGCGGCAGCGACCTGGACGCGGGTGTCAAACGACAGCCGCATCTGGAAGCGCGGGTGGTACTTCGGCGGCGTCACCGTGGATCCACTAAATTCCGATCTCGTCTATGTCTGTAACACGGCCATGTATCGCTCCAAGGATGGCGGCAAGCAGTTCGAGCCGGTCAAGGGTGCCCCTGGAGGAGACGACTATCACCAACTTTGGATCGATCCAACGGATTCGCGGCGGCAGATTCTCGGTGTCGACCAGGGTGCGGTGGTGACGCTCGATGGCGGCGAGAATTGGAGTTCCTGGTTCAACCAACCCACCGGTCAGTTCTATCACGTGGCGACCGATAACCGCTTCCCATACTGGGTCTACGCCGCACAACAGGATTCCGGCGCGGCCGGCATTCCTAGCCGTACCGATAACATCGACGGCATCAATCTCACTCAGTTCCGTGAAACGACGGCCGGCGGTGAAAGCGACAACGTCATTCCCGATCCTGACGATCCTTCGATTCTATTGGGCGGCCGCGTCGATGAGCTCAACCTGCGTACCGGGCAGACTCATCACGTCGATCCCACGTTGGCGTATCCCGACATCTACCGTGCCGCGTGGACCTTGCCGCTTGCGTTCGCGAAGACCGCCGACCACGCGCTGTACTTCGCTAATCAG
>JBDTAV010000078.1:0-10247 GCA_039924385.1 Steroidobacteraceae bacterium | reverse complement strand
TCAGGACGTGAAACAGCACTCGCTCGCCTTGCTTGACGCGGATTGGTTCACCAGAACCAAGCATCCTGCCGTTGATCGCGAAACGCTCGTAGCCGACCTCAAAGCCCTTGGCCTTTTCCTTGGCCTCATCATCCGCACGCTTGCCAAGCTGCTGCAGTTCGGGAATCGGCTCACCTGCCAGGAAGTCCATGGCCATGTCGCCACCCCGACTTAAGGTCGGCTCGAATTCCTTCATCACCAGAAACACCTCACGATCATACGCGCCGGGATTGTTTTTTGGCTCGATGTAGACGACTCCCGCCTGGCCTGTATAGGCCCCCCGGTTCAGGTCGCCGCCCGCCGGAACATGCGTGTGGTAAAAGCGAAAACCCGAGGGCTTCGGCACAAATACAACTCGCCGCATACCGTGCGCCGGCACGAAGGGAGTCCCCTCCTCTGATGCACCGTCCACATCGCTCGGGATCACCTGACCGTGCCAGTGCACCAACTCCGGCGTGTCCGTGTCATTGTGGATGTCGACCGTCACGCGCTGACCTTCCTTGAAGCGCAGAAGCGGTCCAGGAAATTGGCCGTTGTACAGTGTGGTCGAGACAATGTGTTTGGGCGACAGCTCTACAAGCCCCGCGGCAATTCGCAGCGAGTAGTCGGCTTTCGCTTCGGGTTGCGATGCTGACTGGGCTAAAACAGAAGCCCACGGCCCAACGCCCACTGCGAGCGCTGCGACGCTCGACACCTTCAGAAAATCGCGGCGCGGTAACAAAATCTTTGGTGTCATGACGGAACGTCCAGTTGGTGGCCTCAGAATTGATTAACAACTAACGCCCCGCATCCAAGTACGCCCATTCGTCGGTCTTAACCCGCGCTACCAACATTGCCGCGCCTCGACCGTCAGGATGAAGGATCAAAGCTTCCCCGTCGGCGAGACCTACCGTCGCTGTCGTATAGGCTTCCAAAATGTCGGGAAAATGCGTCACGATGAGTGTGTTCGTGCCCGCCGCAGGCGTCTCTGCCGCTTTCGATCGGAGCCAAGCGCCGCGGGCTCCGCTCTTGTCAGCGATCATGCTCTGCCCACCGTCGCCGAGCTGCGGATACGTCGTTGGCTTGCCCAGCTGCGCGAATTTGATCGTTTCGAGTGCACGATAGGTCGGGCCGGACAACACTTGACCGATCGGTATGTGCGGTTGGCGGAACGCTTCGCCCAAGGCCCTTGCCGAGGATCGACCTGCCTCGTCCAACTGACGCTCAACGTTTGAGTTATCAGCGTTTGCTGTGGCAGCGTCCGGCGGGTTGCGAGGTGAGCTGGCATGGCGCATCAGGATCACCTATCCACCCGTGCGCAGCCCCGCCGCCAAGTTCTGTCCAGAGACCGATGCGCTATGGGAAGCCGTCGCCGTTAAGACCGTTAACGTCAGGAACGCAAAACACCAGATACGATTTTTCACAGGGCCCGCCATGCGCTTCGAACGCCAATCAAAATTATGGCGCATTCCATGCGAGCCAGCGCGGGAGACCCTCGTGCGCGCCCAATTTTGACCAGCGCAAACTCAAAGAAAAGCGAGCTTTTGCCAGATTTGCCCCCAATCTCGGAGTTAACAGCTTGGGCTGATCGTGTCACAATGGGGAAGCGCCCTGGTCATTCCCACTCGATCGTCGCCGGCGGCTTCCCTGAAATGTCGTAGACGACCCGGGAAATCCCCGGCACTTCATTGATGATCCGATGTGCGACGCGATCGAGGAATTCATACGGCAGGCGCGCCCAGCGCGCGGTCATGAAATCAATGGTTTCCACCGCCCGCAAGGCAATCACATAGTCATAGCGTCGACCGTCTCCCATAACCCCGACCGATCTGACCGGCAAAAACACCGCGAACGCCTGGCTGACCTTGTCGTACAGATCGTGGGTACGCAGCTCTTCGATGAAGATCGCATCCGCGCGCCGCAATAGATCCGCGTGAGATTTGTGAATCTCGCCCAAGATGCGCACACCGAGCCCGGGCCCCGGGAAAGGATGACGATGCACCATTTCTTTCGGCAATCCTAATTCGACGCCCAGCTTTCTGACCTCGTCCTTGAACAACTCGCGCAAGGGCTCGAGCAACTTCAATTTCATGTGTTGCGGCAGGCCGCCGACGTTGTGATGCGATTTGATGACGTGAGCCTTGCCGGTCTTCGCGCCGGCCGATTCGATCACGTCCGGATAAATCGTGCCCTGCGCCAACCACTTTACGTCTTTGAGGTTCGCCGCCTCTTGGTCGAATACTTCGACAAAGACGCGACCGATGATTTTGCGCTTCTTCTCCGGATCCGCTTCGCCTGCCAGCGCCTGCAAAAATCGCTGCTCTGCATCGACTCGAATCACATTGACGCCTATGTGTTCGGCAAAAGTCGCCATGACCTGATCGCCCTCGCCCAGACGCAGCAGCCCGTGATCGACGAACACACAGGTCAATTGGTCGCCGATCGCCTGATGTAAATGAGCCGCGAGCACGGAGGAGTCGACCCCTCCCGAGAGTCCCAGCAGGACGCGGTCGCAGCCCACTTGCCCGCGGATGCGCGCAATGCTGTCCTCGATGATATTGCGGGTGGCCCAACTCGCGCTGCAGCCGGCGATCTCACGCACGAAGCGCCGCAGGATTTCGCCGCCCTGCAAACTATGCGTAACTTCGGGATGAAATTGCAGCCCGTACAAATGACGCGATTCGTCGGCCATGGCGGCGAGCGGCGCATTGTCGCTGGCGGCGATGACCTTGAATCCGGGGGGCACCGTGGTCACGCGATCCCCATGACTCATCCAGACATCCAGTAAACGCCGGCCTTGCGCGTCGCGGTTGTCCTCGAGTCCATCGAGCAACGGGGAGGCGTTCGTCGGCCTGACTTGAGCGGCGCCGAATTCTCGATGCGAGGATCCTTCGACCTGGCCGCCAAGTTGCGCGGCCATGGTCTGCATGCCGTAGCAAATTCCCAGCACCGGCACCCCCAGAGAATACACCTCGCGCGGCGCTTCGAGACCCTTCGCGCCATAGACCGATTCAGGTCCGCCTGACAGCACGATCGCTTTGGGAGCAAATGCCTTTATTTCGCTGATCGGGGCATCGCAGGCATAGATCTCGGAGTAGACGCCGATTTCGCGGATGCGGCGGGCGATCAACTGCGTGTACTGAGCACCAAAATCGAGAATCAGAACCCTGTCCGCATGTATGTCGGGCATCAACCGATCCGGTAGTTGGGCGCTTCTTTGGTGATGGTCACATCGTGAACGTGACTCTCGCGCACGCCGGCACTGGTGATGCGTACGAATTGCGGCCGCGTGCGCATCTCTTCGATGCTGCCGCTGCCCGTGTAGCCCATGGCGGCGCGCAAGCCCCCCGAGAGCTGGTGCAGGATCGCGACGAGGCTGCCTTTGTACGGCACCCTGCCCTCAATGCCCTCTGGGACGAGCTTTTCAAGTTCCGAGGTGGTGTCTTGGAAGTAGCGGTCGCTCGAACCGTGCGTCTGCGCCATCGCGCCAAGGGACCCCATGCCTCGATACGCCTTGTACGAGCCGCCCTGGTAGAGCTCCACTTCGCCTGGGGATTCCTCGGTCCCGGCGAACATGCCGCCGATCATCACGCAGTGCGCGCCCGCGGCGAGCGCCTTGGCAATGTCGCCAGAATAGCGAATTCCGCCATCGCCAATGACCGGAACGCCCGTTCCCTCGAGCGCCTTTGCTACCCGGGCGATCGCGCTGATTTGCGGCACACCCACTCCGGCGATGACGCGCGTGGTGCAAATTGAGCCCGGGCCGATGCCCACCTTGACCGCATCGGCGCCGTGCTTGACGAGATCGAGCGCGGCCTCTGCGGTGACGATATTGCCGCCGATCACTTGGATGTCCGGATATTTCGCTTTTATCCTCGACACCGTCTCCAGCACGCCGCGTGAATGACCATGCGAGGTATCCACCACCACGACATCGACTCCGGCTTCGCGCAGGGCGCCCACCCGATCGAGCGTATCCGGCGATGTGCCCACCGCGGCCCCGACGCGCAAACTTCCGACGCTGTCCTTGCAGGCGTTGGGGAATTCGGTGGCCTTCTGAAAATCCTTGACGGTAATCATTCCCTTCAATTCATTATCGCCGGCAACCACCAGCACCTTTTCGATGCGGTGCTTGTGCAGCAGCGCCAAAACCTGTTCCTTGGGAGCGTTTTCGCGCACGGTGATCAACCGATCCTTCGGCGTCATCACCGAAGAGACCGGCGCGTCCAGCTTGGTCTCGAAGCGAAGATCGCGATGCGTGACGATGCCGACGACCTTGGTGCCGAGCACCACCGGCACGCCCGAGATATTTTTTGCGCGCGTGAGTTCTAAAACCTGACGAATGGTCATGTCCGGATTCACGGTGATCGGATCGCTGATGACGCCGCTTTCGAACTTCTTCACCCGATCGACCTGCCGCGCCTGCGCTTCGATCGACATGTTCTTGTGAATAATGCCGATGCCGCCCTCTTGGGCAATGGTGATGGCGAGGCGCGCCTCGGTCACCGTGTCCATGGCCGCCGATACCACGGGGAGATTGACCTGGATCTCGTGGGTCAGCTTGCTGGCAAGGGATACATCGCGGGGCAGGACTTCAGAATATGCCGGCACCAGCAACACGTCATCGAATGTGAGTGCCTCTTCAAGAATGCGCATAATAAGTTCGCGGTCTAGGTTCGTCTAAGAGGCGGCGCATTGTACCTTGCAGGTGCGGCGCGGTAAACCGCAGTATCATGGGCGCGTGGAAACCGCCGCTAATCGCGACATTTATAGCGTTTCGCGCCTCAATCGCGAGGTGCGAGTGCTGTTGGAGCGCGGTTTCGGCAGCGTTTGGCTGGAGGCCGAGATTTCCAACCTTGCCAAGCCCAGCTCGGGGCATTGGTATTTTTCGCTGAAAGATGCCGCCGCCCAGGTACGCTGCTGCATGTTCCGGCAACGAAATTTGTTGTGTGCCTTCGCGGCGCGCGATGGCCAAAAGGTGCTGGTGCGTGCGCGGATCGGGCTGTATGAGCCGCGCGGCGAATATCAGCTTGTCATCGATCACATGGAGGACTCAGGGCTGGGAGCGCTCAAGCGTCAGTTCGAGGAATTATCGGCAAAACTCGCAGCAGAAGGATTGTTTGCAGCGGAGCGCAAGCGGACGTTGCCCATGATCCCGAAGCGAATCGGGGTGATCACCTCGCCCACCGGCGCCGCTATTCGCGACATCCTGCATGTGCTGGCGCGGCGATTTTCTGCGGTTCCGGTGCTTGTCTATCCGGTGGCGGTGCAGGGCGCGGCAGCCGCCGCGGAAATAGCCGCGGCCGTTCGTCTGGCCGGCCGGCGCGCCGAGTGCGATGTGCTCATTTTGGCGCGCGGCGGCGGCTCGCTCGAGGACCTGTGCGCCTTCAACGATGAGGGGCTGGCGCGCGCGATCGCCGCCTCGCCGATACCCATCGTCAGCGGCATCGGCCATGAAATTGACTTCACCATTGCCGATTTCGCCGCCGATGTCCGGGCACCGACCCCATCCGCGGCGGCCGAAATTGCGGTGCCCGACGGCGAAGAATGGCTCGCCACCCTGGCACGCCTCGCGCAGCGCTTGCAGCGGGGCCTGCGGCGCCGCGTCGAGGCGCAGCGCGAGCGATTGCGCTGGCTGATCGGCCGTGCAGCCCGCGTCAGTCCCAGTGCGCGTCTGTCTCAGCAAACGCAGCGTCTGGATGACTTGGAGCAGCGCATGTTTCGAGCGCTGCGCCAAATCCTCGCGGATCGTCGCTCTGCGTTGGGTGAGCGGCGCAGCCGCCTGTGGCAGGTGAGTCCGGTGGCCCAGGTGCGCGCTACCGCCGCCCGGCATGCCGCGCTGTACGCACGACTGCGTGCCGCTGCCCTCGTCCGCCTGCATCTCGCGCGGGAACGCCTCTCGCCCTTGGTGCGGACCCTCAATGCGGTGAGCCCGCTTGCCACGCTGGACCGCGGCTACGCCATCGTCAGCCGCGTGGGCGGCGCCATTGTGCGCAGCGCGGCGGAGGTGAATCCCGGAACGCCAATCGAGGTGCGCCTCGCGGTCGGGAAAATTCGCGCCAAAGTGGAGGAGCCTTGATTCGCCGTGTCCTGATGCGCTGTGCCGTGCTTCTGCTCAGTGCGAGTCCCGTGCTCGCCTTTTCGTATACCCTGCCGCGCGAGAGTGCCGTGCCGGGCGGCGTCAAAATCCTCAAGCTCGACATTCATAGCACTTCCATGCCCTATGTGGAGGTCGACGGCCACCGCGCGCTGGTCGTTCAGGACGGGGCGAGCTGGATCGCCATCATCGGCATCCCCTTGTCGGCGCCGCTCGCGCCTCAACACATCATTGTCCACAGCGGCGATGTGAGAGAGGAGCTGCAATTCCCGATCGGCGACAAGCAGTATGCGAGCCAGTCGCTCAAGGTGGCGCCAGGACAGGTCAATCTGTCGAAAGCGGACCTGGAACGCGTGAACCGTGACAAGGCCATCATCGAGCATGCGATGAGTCGCTGGACTGACGAGCCGCCGCAGACCCTGCGCATGCCGCAGCCGATCCCAGGCGTGCGCAGCAGTTCATTCGGCATGCGGCGCATCTTCAACGGCGAGTCGCGCAATCCGCACAGCGGCATGGACATCGCCGCACCGGTCGGCACGCCCGTGCGGGCGCCGCTCGCAGGCACGGTAATCGACACCGGCAATTATTTTTTCAATGGCAATACGGTCTTCGTGGATCACGGCCGCGGCATGATCAGCATGTATTGCCACTTGAGTGCGATCGACGTGCAGCCCGGACAGCACGTGGCCGCGGGAACGATGCTGGGAAAAGTGGGTATGACAGGCCGGGTGACCGGACCCCACCTGCATTGGGGCCTGAGCCTCAACCGCGCCTGGGTCGATCCGGAATTGTTCGTCTCCAACCAGCCTTAGTCTTTCGTCCCGCTCAACATTTGATCGACAGCGGCTCCTTCGATCGCCGGCAACAGTGCAGCCTGACGCAGACGCGCGCTATGTTCCTGGACCGCCGCACCCGAAGGCTGCATTTCGATCTGTCCTTGGAAAAACGCGCCCTCGCTGATGCCGACCCTTGGCGCAAAGACATTGCCCTTGACCTTGGCGGTGGCCCGAATGTTGACGGACTCGGTCGCATACATATCGCCCTCGACTTTGCCGTCGATGACGATGACGCGGGCCCGAATGTCGCCCTTCATGGTGCCATCGGTGCCGATGGTGAGGCTCTGAGTGTGCGTGATTGAGCCCTCAACGCTGCCCTGAACGATCAGGTCTTCCTGCGCCGACAATTCACCGCGGAAACGCAGCGTCGGACCCAACACCGAGGCCCGCGAAGTTGCCTCCGCAGCCTTGGCGTCGGCCGAGCGCGCCGGCTCAGCGGCGCGCGGTGTGGGCGATCGTGTCTCGGCGCCGGGGACGCGCGGTTCAGGACGCGTCAGGGAAGGCTCGGGCGCGCTTGAGCGGCTGGGGTTGGCATTCATCATGAGGTCATCTCCATCGAGAGGTCTTTTGAACCACGACATTGTTAGGCGGCGCTACCGGCAGTTTTGTGGGGACGGACCGGTTCGAATTTCGCCGGCTGCTGGCCGGCCTTCTTGCCGTCCATGTCGATGCTGCCGCTGAAATTCGCACCCTCGGTAATGCTCACGGTCGGCGCATAAATATTCCCGCAGACTTTCGCCGTCTCCTTCACGAATACGGACTTCTCGGCCTGTAGATCGCCATCCACCGTTCCTTCCACAATGATGAGTTGCGCCTTGATATTCGCTTTCACCGTGCCTTGTGGGCCAACGGTCAAACGTTGCGTATGCGTGATCGAACCCTCCACGCGGCCCTGGATCAGGAGATCCTCCTCGGCGGTCAGGTCGCCTTTGAAAAACAGCGTCGGGCCTAGGATCGAAGCTCGCTCGGTCGCGCTGTTATAGGGATTGCTCATGCGTGTTCTCCGTGGGCTTGGAAGGTCTTACAAGGCACGCAGAGAGTACCCGGCATAATCGGTCCGGAAATGAGACCTCGATCACGAAACGTTTCGCTGCAAACTGAGTGCAACAAAATTTGTCGCAAAAAGCGGACGCCCCGCAGTGCGCGTCAGGCGAACTCTTAGGCGAACCGGTGAGGGCTACTGCGTTGCCGGCGCCGGATCCGGCTTTTTGGCCTTCGTCTTTTTTGGCGGCGCGGTGGTTTCAACCAAAGACCTCAATGGGCAGCGTTGCCCGCGCGCGAGAATTGCGCTGAATTTATCGAAAGTGCCGCCGGGGTTGGAGTCAAATGCAATTGTGTTGGCAAACGGCAGACCGATGCAGTGGCTGAATAGCGAGGCTTTGTACCAACGTCGGCCCTGGTCCTGAATCAGCACGGTTTGATCGTCGACCACCTGCCAGTTCCAAATGTTCCTTTTGGCAAACGGAATCTGTGCTTCGGCGGCCGGTGCCGGCGCGGCAGCAGAGCTTCCGGCCGGAGGCGGCGTTGGGTCGTCGGCAGCGGTTGCAACGGCAGCGGCCGCCAAAAGCGTCGTGGCCAGCATGACGAAGCGAATAGCCTCAGCTCTGTTCATGGTCTTCCTCTGATTTCCAGGAGACAAAGTCGGATGGAATCATGATCACCGTCGTACTGTTGTTCTCGGCCGCCACTTCGGCAATCATCTGCATGCGCCACGGTTCCAGCGCGGCGGGATTCCGGGTGATCTGCGCGGCCGCCGCCGAAAGTTTCACCGATGCCTCGAGTTCGGCTTCAGCCTTGATGATGCGTGCGCGCTTTTCGCGGATCGCCTCGGCCTGCATCGCCATCACTTGCTGCGAAAGCCGGACAAGACGATCACAACCAGCGCGATCACCAAGACATCGAGGATGGGCATCGGCCCTCCTTAGGGTTACACTTAAGTTTACGCCGATTACTCGATGCTTTCTCCATGCAGCGTAATATCCAGGCCTTCGCGCTCCTGCTCTTCTGTTACGCGCAATCCGATGGTCATATCGATGATTTTCAGGATGATGTAGCTGGCCGAAAATCCGTAGATGACGGTCACGGCGACGCCCTTCAGCTGAATCAGAAATTGCGTCATGACGGTGTTGTCCACGCCGCTGATCTCTTTGCTCACGAACACGCCGGTGAGCAATGCGCCGACGATGCCGCCGATGCCGTGCACCCCGAAGGCGTCCAGCGAATCGTCATATCCCAGCACGTGCTTGAGCGAGGTCGCGGCGAGGAAGCAGATCACGCCTGCAGCCAAGCCGATCACCACCGCCGGCGTCGGGCCGACAAAGCCTGATGCCGGCGTAATGGCAACCAAACCCGCCACCGCGCCGGAGGCGATGCCGAGCACGCTCGGCTTGCCCTTGCTGGCCCATTCCGCAAACATCCAGCTCAAGGCGGCAGCCGCGGTCGCCATCTGCGTGACCAGCATGGCCATGCCGGCGCGACCATCGGCGGCGCCGGCGGATCCGGCGTTGAAGCCGAACCAGCCTACCCACAGAAGCGAGGCGCCGATCAGGGTTAGAGTCAAATTATGGGGCGGCATGCGTTCACGGCCATAGCCCAAACGTTTGCCGAGCACGATGCAGCTGGCCAGTCCCGCCATGCCGGCGTTGATGTGCACGACCGTGCCGCCGGCATAGTCCAAGACGCCGGCGGCGCTCAACCAGCCGCTTGGCTCCCAAACCATGTGCGCGATCGGTACGTAGACAAGCAGCGACCAGGCAGCCATGAATATCAGCATCGCTGAAAATTTCATGCGATCGGCGAACGCGCCGGCGATCAGCGCAGGCGTGATGACCGCGAAGGTCAGCTGAAACATGGCATACACGGTTTCAGGAATCGTCAACGCCAAATGCGACACCGATAGCTGATTGACGGGGTCGTGCATGAACGTCATGCCTCCGAACAGCGCGCGGCTGAAGCCGCCGAGGAATTTACGGCCCGGCGTAAAAGCCCACGAGTAGCCGATCAGCCACCACAGAATGGTCACGACGCAGACGATTGCAAAGGTCTGCATCAGCGTCGCCAGGACGTTCTTCTTGCGCACCATACCGCCATAAAAAAGAGCCAGGCCGGGTATCGACATCATCAACACCAGGGCGGTGGAGGTCAGCATCCAGGCGGTATCGCCCGCGCTGATCTTGTCGGCGCTGATCAGGACGGGCGCGGTCGGCGCGCTATCGCCCCAGGCGGCGGGCGCACCCCAGGTCAATACCACGAGAAAAGCCAGCACCGGCAGTTTTTTCATATATCCCCTGTTTATT
>JBDTAV010000077.1:0-32298 GCA_039924385.1 Steroidobacteraceae bacterium | reverse complement strand
ACAAATCGCACTCTTCTATATGTCGCGTCCCGCGGAGGCGGTGCTCAATACCTTGCCGCGCGCTAACGCGCTCTTGATGAATGGCTTTACCACCATCAGGAATGTGGGCGATCCGACTTATACGACGTACGCGCTGCGTGATGCGATCAATAAAGGCATTGTGCCTGGCCCGCGCATGTTCGTCGCCGAGGCGCAAATCTCGGTGGCCGGCGGAGATTTCGACGCCTCGAGCTGGGATGTGCGCAGCGACGTCGAAAAGTTTGTCACCAACCGGGGAAATTGCTCCGGCGTGGTCGAGTGCATCAAGGTGGTTCGCGAAGAGGTTCACCGCGGCGCGGACGTCGTGAAGTTTCGGCAAGCAGGCTTGCCGGCAGAGGATCCCAAGGTCGCGATGGTTGAATCGCCGGAGGAAATCAAGGCGGTCATCGACACGGCGCACCAACTCAATCGGAAAGTCGCCGCGCATGTGGACGGCACGCCCGTCTATCTGCACGCGGTAATCGAAGCCGGCGCCGACACCATCGAGCACGGGCCCTTGGATGATGTCGTGCTCGCCGGCAAGCTCATTGATTACCGTTTTCAAGAGGGTCTCGAAGCGGTGGGCAAGGCTTATCGCGCCGGCGTACCGATCATATTCGGCACGGATTTGGGCATATTTGGGCCGGAGCGTAGCCACGAGGAATTTGCGCTGCTCGCATCGGCCGGCATGCCGCCGGCACAGGTGCTGCGCAGCGCAACGGTCAATGCCGCCGCCGCGCTCGGCGGCTTGGGCGAAGGCTTGGGCTGCATCGCCCCCGGCAAAACGGCCGACGTGATCGCCATGAAAGTGGATCCGCTGACGCACATCGATCAATTGGGCGAGCCCGGCAAAGTTTCCTTCGTGATGAAGGAAGGCAAAGTGTTCAAAGACGAGCGCTGAGCCTGTCCGAGATCTTGGCATGATCGTCCATCTCATCGACGGTACGTACGAACTGTTTCGGCACTTTTACGGCCTGCGCCGTTTCACGAAGGGCAAGGATCGGCCGATGGGCGCCGTCGTGGGCGTGCTCAATGGCGTGCTGGAGATGATCGAGCAGGGGGCGATCTGCCTCGGAGTCGCCACCGATCATGTGATTGAATCCTTCCGCAATGATCTGTGGGACGGCTACAAAACCGGCGAAGGCATCGAGCCTGCGCTGCACGCACAATTTCAGCCGCTCGAGGATGCGCTGGCGGCCATGGGCGTCACGCTTTGGCCGATGGTCGAACTTGAAGCGGACGATGCACTGGCCTCCGCCGCGGCGTTAGCCGCGAAGAATCGCGATGTGCGAAAGGTTTGCATTTGGACGCCGGATAAAGACCTGGCGCAATGCGTGCGTGGCGATCGCATCGTTCAGGTGGATCGCAAAAGTCATGTAATCCGCGATGCAGAGGCGGTCCGCGCGAAATTCGGCGTGATCCCCGAGAGAATTCCCGACTATCTGGCGCTGGTGGGCGATGCGTCGGATGGCTATCCCGGAATTTCCGGCATCGGACCCAAGGGTGCTGCGGGGCTGATCGATCGATTCGGCCGCATTGAAGATTTTCCGCCGGAGATCTTGGGAGAACGCAAAGCGCCGGCGCTGCTCTTCAAGAGGCTGGCAACGCTTAAGGATGATGCACCGTTGTTCTCAGATTTAGGCGGCCTCAAGTGGCAGGGTGCGCGCAAGGACTTCGCCGCGGTAGCTGCGAAGCTGGGCGATCCTCGCTTGATCGAGCGAGCCGAGATGGCGTTGCACTCGCCCAAGGCCTTGGGCTTGCACTCGCCAACCGCGATCGCCTTAAAGAAAAGATCGACCAAATCCGCCAAGCAGCCACAGAAACCGTTCTAATCGCATTAAGGGGTTTCCTGCGCTCGCCGACGCGTACAGGATATGCGCGCATGGCAATAGTCTATAGAGAAAAATTATATTGACAATTCTCTCTGCAGGCATACTCTGAGCTACATGCGACGTCCACTGCGCGGAGGTAACGGATCTCCCTATGGATCCGGGCCCTCGCATTGCTACGCCACAAAAGGATCGGGGACCTGGTATGAAAATCACCCTGAGCGCTACGCTCTTGGCCGCAGCTTGCCGGCGACCGGTCTTACCGGTGTGAATGCCGGCGATGTGCTGCCCGCGGCTCCTGAAGGGCAGGCATCAACGTACGCCGAGGTCGACTTTCCGGTGGCTCAATACCAGGGCTACGTGCGCGCGACCGCCTCGTATCTGGGCGATGAGTGGACCGACTTCGAGCATAACGGCACAAAATTCGGCGGCTTTGCCACCGAGGGCTTGCGTGGCGGAGTCAACTTCGGCTCTTACGAGGTCGTGGCCTTCATTAATAACTTGAGCAATTCCCAGGGTGCAACCGGCGCATTGGATGCTCAACTCGCGGGACCAGTCATCCTCAACAACCAACTGCTGTTCCGTGTTCGGCCGCGCGCCGTGGGTTTGACGTTGCGGGCAAAATTTTAAAGCACAGCGGGGAAGGCAAATGAAGTTCAAATCACGGCTGATTTGCTGCGGCTGCGCGCCTTTGCTGGTGTTGGCGGGTTCGCTGCAGGCGGCGCCGGTGCTCAAGGGGCCGCCCGCGCGCGCGCTCACCGATCCGAAAAGCTTAAGCTCGCCGGTGCTCGACGGCGCAGGTCCGGTGCCGATCGCGGATCTCTTCTACGTTCGCAGCAGTCTCGATGCGGCGTGGAGCCAAGACTCCAAAACGTTCATCGTCTCGACCAATCTTACCGGCCGATTCAATCTTTGGAGCGTGGCCGCGGGCGGGGCGTTTCCGACGCAGTTGACGCAATCCGACGATCGACAGACGGGCATCGTCACCTCGCCCGATGGCAAGTGGGTCGTGTTCGAGTCCGATCGCGGCGGCGCCGAGATCTTCGATCTGTATGCGGTTCCCTCTTCCGGGGGTGCCGTGGTGAATCTCACGCAAACCGACGATGTGTCGGAAACCGGCGCAGTCTTCTCGCGCGACAGCCGCTTGATCGCATTTGATCACCGTTTGAAGACCGGGGCCTCGAACAATGTGGCGGTCATGGACTTCGCGACCCGCACGGTGCGCGTGCTTACCCATGAGGCCACGCCGACGATGCAGTGGAGCGTGGTCGCATTTTCACCCGACGGCCACTTCATCATCGCCAACCGCTCGAATGTGGAGAGAACTCACGGCTCCATCTGGCGAGTCGAGGTTGCGACCGGAGCGGCGACGCCGGCGCTCGCCACAGGCGAGGCGGGCTTGAATACGGCCAGCGACATCTCCCCCGATGGGCGCTGGTTTGCGTTGACCACGGAGACCGCAGCGGGCTCGCTGCAAGCCGCGGTGTATGACACGACCACGCAGAAGCTGACCTTGATCAAGCCCGACGAGTGGGAACAGAAGTCGGGCGGCTTCGCACCCGACGGACATTCGCTGCTCATGATCAGCGACGTCGATGGCCGCGACGTGATCTATTCATGCGACCCCCGCACCGGTCGCAGTGAGGCGTTGCCTTTGCCGACCGGCGTCAATTCCGATTACTCCGACAAGATGCCGGCCTTCTCGCCGGACGGCAGCCGCATCCTGTTTCCGCATCAGTCCGGCAATATGCCGCTCGATTACTGGATCCTAGATCGGGCGAGCGGCAAAGCGGCGCCGGTCACGCGATTCGCATTGGCCAGCATCGATCCTGGGAAGCTGCCGAAGACCGAGATCGTCCACTATCGCAGTGCCGACGGGACCGTCATCAGCGCCTTCGTTTGGATGCCGTTCAACTTGTCACGCAACGGCCATGCGCCCGCCGTCGCGTTGCCGCATGGCGGCCCGACCGGGCAGACCATGGACGATTTTGATCGGACCGCTGTGGCGCTGGCTTCGCGCGGCTATGTCGTGATCGCCGCGAATCCGCGCGGCTCGACCGGCTATGGCCGCGCGTTTCAGGCGGCCAATCACCGCGACTTAGGCGGCGGCGATTTGACCGACTATGTTGCCGGGGTCAAGTTTTTGGTGGACACCGGCTATGTTGATGCGCGGCGAATCGGCATCACCGGCGTTTCCTACGGCGGCTACATGACGATGATGGCCATATCCAAGACGCCGGATGTGTGGGCGGCCGGCGTGGAAATCTGCGGCATCACCGATTGGTTCTCGATGTATGAGCGCGGCTCGCCGGTGCTCAGGCAGTATCAAATGGGGCTGCTCGGCGATCCCGTGAAGGACAAGTCGGTGTACGAGGCCTCCAGTCCGCTCACCTACTTAGGACAGGTCAAAGCGCCCTTGCTCGCGCTGGCGGGCGGCAATGATATTCGTGTGCCGCCCTACGAGGCGGAGAAAGTCGCTGAAGTTTTGTCGAAAGCCGGCAAGACCGTCGACTCCAAGGTGTACCCGGGCGAAGGCCACGGCTTTTTCAAGCGCGAAAATCAAATTGACGCGCTGGAACGCACGGTCGCCTGGTTCGATCGCTACATGAGCGGCGATGGCGGCGCGAAACGCTAGAAGCCTGTCTGAGTATTCAGCGTGGCCACGCATTCGGCGGGATCGGCGGTCGCCAACCAGATCGCGATCGAGGCGGGAACTGACACGATCGAACATGGCGCATTGAGCGATTTGAATATCGCGACCATGGCCAAGCGGTACTGCATACGTTCCGACTCTGCTGACCGCGAAACTGGCGACCGTCCAAGCCGTTCAGTGAATGGGCTTGCCGCGTGCAGGACTTTGCAGCGACGGCATGGGATTGCGCAGCGGTGTCAGCCTCTCCAACTCCACGTTACAATTGTGTTCTCGCTGTTTATTGATTGCCGATGGAGAATCGCTGCATGCCGCCGGATCTGGAACCTCCTCCCGTCCCAAAGGCACCGGCTTGGCAAATCGGCGCGTGCCTCCTGGCAGTCTACGTTGTGTGGGGCACAACTTATTTCGCCATCAAGGTGGGCATCGAGGAAATCGCTCCCTTCTTCATGGTGGGAACCCGCTTCGTGGTGGCCGGAGGACTGCTGTTGGGCTGGCAGCTGTTGCGCCGGCGGCCGATGCCGACAGCGAAACAGTGGGGCGGCGCAACCTTGGTGGGATTTTTACTGCTGGTGATTGGCAACGGCAGCGTGTCGGTCGCTGAGCGCTGGGTCAGCTCGGGCGCGACCGTGGCACTCATCAGCATCATGCCGCTTGCGACCGCGCTGTGGTGCGGTGCCTTCGGCGACTGGCCGCGACGCGCCGAGTGGGTCGCCATTGCGCTCGGCGCCGCCGGCGCCGGCGTCATGCTGATGGGGCGCGACCTTCAGACGAGTGTGGTTGGCACCCTCATGATCCTGGTCGGCACGACAAGCTGGTCTTTGGGCGCGGTGCTGACCCGCCGTCTGGATATTCCTCACGGTCCTTCAGGCTTCGGTGCGGAGATGCTGTCGGCGGGACTCATCGCGCTCGCGCTCAGCGCAGTGATGGGCGAGCAGTGGGCTCTCCCGCATGCCCCGCGCGTTTGGTGGGCTTGGGGCTATCTGGTGATATTCGGTTCGCTCATCGCATTTTCGGCGTATCGATTCGTTGTTGAGCGGGTCTCACCGACGCTTGCCTCCACCTATGCCTACGTCAATCCACCGGTAGCTCTCGTCGTCGGCTGGTGGCTGGGCAAGGAAACATTTTCCGCCAATGTTCTGTTGGGGCTGCCCATTGTGCTGGGAGCGGTCGCGCTGCTCGCGTGGATACAGACGCGAGTCCGCATTGCGCCTGAGCCGCTGCCGATTCGTTCTGTTGCGACGAGTCGTCCTTAGAAATTCTTAGTTTCGGCCGGTTCCGGACAAGACCGAGATCACGCGCTTTTCGCCCGGCTTCACATAGGTGTTCTCTCGATAGGCGACCGTGTCACCCATTCTGACTTCCAAGGTGTGACTGCCCGGCGCAACTTCCACTTCTTGGGGCCGGTTGGCGACATCCTTCGCCTGGCCGGCTTGCACGCCGTCGACGAAGACCAAGGAGCCCACCGGCGCGCCCACGACCACCAATTCGGTCGGGTCGGGAGCGTGCGGCTTTCGATGAAACCAGCTACAGCCCGAGACGCAAAGCAGCAAGATAATAAGGAATATTTTCAAAGGAGTGCCTTGGCCCGGCGGAAACGAAGAGCCTACCATGGTGCGACATGATGGCCTATAACCGCGTGATCGCCCGCATGCGCTCATTGGGTGATTTTACTGGTATGCGGTTGCTGGCATACGTGAGGGTGACTAAGCGGCGCGGGTCTTTCCGTCAGCGCGTCGCGGCGTTGATTCCGTCGTGATTTAGCGACTCAGAAAAATCTATTTTCAGCGGCCGGGTTACTGTTAAATTGCCGCCCGCCCATTAGGTGCCCATTCCGACAGGCACTCGGCTATCTCTCCTACGCCATCGTCTTCGCCCTGCGTGCCATAGTCTGACGGCATCAACACAAGAGGGCATTACCCATGGGTATTAACAAAGATCAAGTTGAGGGCCACGCCAAAGAAGCAGCGGGCAAAGTGCAGGAGGTAGCTGGCAAGGCAGTCGGCAGTGTGTCGGAGCAAGCGAAGGGCATGGCGAATCAAGTCGCCGGCAAGACGCAGTCAAAGTTCGGTGATGCGAAGGAGACGGTAAAAGAGAACTACAAGGACGAAAAAGCCCGGCAAGACGCGCAGCGCAAGGACACTGAACGACGCCCGTAGGCCATGAACGGACGACAGTCAACAATCGTAGTCGCGATCAGTCTGGTTGCCTCGTCGCCGGCGTTAGCCGGCGATTTAAATTCTCGTGCTTTCACGCCGCGGCAAATAGCTCATTGCATGATGAAGCGTCTGCGTGCAGACACCGCGGAGTCGTACCGCGACGCATTCAAGACCTGCAAGAGTCAGTTTGAGTCAGTGCGAGCCGACCCACCCGCCGACACCGCGACGACCGCGGCCGCACTGCCCGAGAATCCGAAACGAGAGTTCCTCTCGCACGCAATTGACCAATAACTTGGGTCACGCAACGGCGTTTCGCAGGATCACATCACGATACCAGTCCGCGCTCTGCTTGCGGGTGCGCTTCTGCGTCTTGAAGTCGACGTAGTGGATCCCGAAGCGTTTGCCGTAGCCGTCGGCCCACTCGAAATTGTCGAGCAGGCTCCACCGAAAATAGCCCTTGACCGGATAGCCCTCAGCGGCCGCGCGCTGCAGATGAGTTAAATTACGCAGGAACATCACCCGGTCCGTGTCTTCGGTAGATCACTTCGAGGCCGATGAACAGCCAGAGCGAGGCCATATGCGGAAAAGGCCTGCACCTTGGACGCATTGGCCCCTTCGCGCTGCGCGCCTGGCCGCATCGATGTGCTCGGCGCTCCCGATGACCGGTACATAGACTTTCGGGTTTTCGGCCAGCCCCACTTGCGTGCCGCTCACTGAATTGGCACGGATCGCTTGCGCGCCTAAACCGTGCGCGAGGACTCCGTGGTGACGGATTTGATTCACTTGCGCGGCAGGCAATTGACGTAGGGCTCGATGCCGTTCTTCAGCAACTCATCGATGAGCCGCTGATAATAGGCGAGGTCCGGTGCATTGGGCTTGCCGCGCCCTTGCGGAAATATGCGCGACCAGGACCACGAGAAGCAATAGGTCTTCGAAACGTTGTTGAATCTCAATCTGCTGGAACCGCTCGACATCGTTCTCGGCTTCGATGACGGCACCAAGCGCAATCTCGCGGCAACTGCCGGATGCGTCCGTCGTTGAATTGTTTCGACGCGGCTACCTGCAGGTGATTTATCTGCTCGTTGCCTCGCTGAAGCAGATTCCAGTGTTGGCGCAAAAGAAGAACGACCGGTTCCTTGCCGCCTGACCGCGTGGCTGCTTACCTCCCGCATGCCTGAAAGTCCGCGCAGTATTGACGTCTTGGATCTTGAGGGTCCTGAGCAATTCTTAGCCGAAGTGGTGCAACCTTGCCTGCCGGTGGTGCTCCGTGGACTGGTGAGGAATTGGCCCATCGTCGCGGCGGGGCGGCTCTCGCCGTCCGCCGTGAGGGATCATCTTAAGCCGCTGGATGCCGGCGACCCCAGGAATCAAAATGTTGCGATTCGCCATGCAAGCCCTCCGGGGATTTTGCGATAGTTTAATGCCATTGCGCCGCTCGTCCTAGCCGCAGTCCCGCTCGACCCCATGCCGCGCCGCCCAACACAAGCGCGTGGCAATCACAATGCGGAGCCCGTACGCTGCCGTCACCACTTCGCTCCGAGACGCTTATGAAACGCGCGCTGCTATTGATGCTTGTAGCCTCTGTGTCGCACTCCGCCGCTAAAGCCTCGGACGGCTGGACGGCTTACGGCGGAGATCCCGGCGGCTCCCGCTATTCCTCGCTCACGCAAATCACGCCAAAGAATGTGAACAACCTAACCGTCGCTTGGACTTTTCGGACCGGCGAGCTTGGCCAGGGCGTCATGGACTGGCATCGCTCCGCCTTCGAAGCGACGCCGATCCTTTATAACGGTACTCTGTATTTGACCACCAGCAGCACGGACGTGCTTGCGGTGAACGCGGCCAGCGGGCAACTGCGCTGGCGTCATGACTCCCAAAGCCGAAAGGACCTGCACTATTCCGACGGCGTATCGCGGGGCGTGTCGTTGTGGGTCGATGAGCAGAGCACTCCAGAATCGCCATGCCACGCGCGCATTTTGGCCCCCACGCTGGATGGCAGGCTGCTGGCGCTCGATGCCGCGACGGGCCAGCCTTGCCTCGATTTTGGCGAGCAGGGCGCGGTCAATCTGCTCAAGGATATTCGCTCGCAATTCCAGCAGGGCGATGACTGGCGCAACTATCTCGTGACTTCGCCGCCGGCGATTCTCGACGGCAAGGTGATCGTGGGATCCTCCATCGGCGACAATCGCGCGGTGCTCGAAGAGCTCGGGACGGTGCGCGCCTTCGATGCGCGCAGCGGCCGACTGTTATGGAGCTGGGATCCCATTCCGCGAGATCCCAGCAATCCCGTATATAAGGAGTGGGATTCCGCAAGCGTTGAGAATGCGAGCGCGGCAAACGCGTGGGCGCCGCTATCGGTGGATACCGAGCGCCATTTGGTGTTCGTGCCGACGGGTTCGGCCAGTCCGGATTTCTTTGGCGGCTCGCGGCCGGGCGACAATCGCTGGGCAAATTCCGTGGTGGCCCTTGATGGCGATACGGGCAAGCTCAAATGGGGCCAGCAGCTCGTGCATCACGATCTCTGGGACTACGACGTGGGCTCGCAGCCGGCGCTAGCGAACATCGTGCACAACGGCAAGTCCGTGCCGGCTGTGATCCAGGCCACGAAGACCGGCTTTCTGTTCACCTTCGATCGGGACACCGGCACACCGCTGTTTCCGATAGTAGAAAGAGCGGTGCCGCAAGACGCGGTCCCGGGCGAACATCCTTCGCCCACGCAACCGTTTCCCACCGCGCCGCCGGCGTTGGTGCGGCAGTCCAAGATCACGCCTGATGATGCCTGGGGCGTTGCGTGGTTTGACACCCGAGCCTGCCGTAAGCGCATTGAAGCCTATCGCTCGGAGGGCATGTTCCAACCGCCCGCCGTGAAAGACTCGCTGATGCAGCCCGGCAATGCCGGCGGCGCCAATTGGGGCGGCATCGCCTTCGACCCACAGCGTCAACTCGCCGTGGCCAACACCATGAACCTGCCCTTCGACGTCGCGCTGATTCCGCGCGCCGAACTCGCCGCACAACGCGCTTCGGATGAGTACAAGGACTTCGAGTTCGCGCGGCAGATGGGTACGCCTTACGGCATGCGCCGCCGGTCATTCATGTCGAGCTTCGGCATCCCGTGCGTCAAGCCGCCGTGGGGCACGCTTTCAGCGGTCGACATGCAGCGCGGTGTCATCAAATGGCAGATTCCCTTGGGCGACACGCCGGTGATTCACCTGAACCTCGGTATGCCCGGTCTCGGCGGCCCCATCGCCACCGCGGGCGGCGTCATCTTCATTGCGGCAAGCTTGGATGATCGGCTGCGCGCCTTCGATACCGACAGCGGGAAATTATTGTGGACCGCGAGCCTGCCGGCCGGCGGGCAGGCCACACCGATGACCTATGCCATCGATGGGCGGCAATACGTGGTGATCGCGGCGGGCGGATACAAAGACCAGAGCACCCGCGGCGATTACCTCATCGCATATGCGCTGCCGAAATAAGCACAATCCACGTTGAACAGGCGTCGGAACGGCGCTTTCACAAAGCTAGCGAGCTATTGCGCGACATTCCCCGATATCGTGGCCGATGCATCCTTGGTCTCCGGAGCAGTTGTGTCTTGAATTCGCACATCGAGAACGCCCGAGCGGACGTGTAGGTCCCGCTGAGGGAACGGGAACTCGAGTCCCCGTGATCGAAGTTCATCTTCGAGCGCCCACAATAGGGTGGCCGCTGTGCGCGCGGGCGACATCAGCCGCTTCCGATCGACCCAAACCACCAGTTCGAAATCAAGCGAATTGGCGCCGAAGGCAACCAACCAGACCTCGGATCGCCGGTTTTGGCCATCAGGCAGAACACCCTCGATCCGAGCCGCTGCGGCGAGTCCGGCTTCCTTCACTAGATTCTTTTCCGATCCATATGCGACGCCGAACGCGACATGCACCCGCCTATTGGAATCATCGAAGGTCCAGTTGGTCACCCGACCGTTCACGAATTCCGAGTTCGGGACCAGGACATCCACGGAATCATTGGTGGTTATGCGGGTGTAACGAAGTGCGATTTCTCTAACGTGGCCGCGGACACCGGACTGCAAGTCGACAAAATCGCCCACCTTCAGACTGCGCTCCAGCAGCACGATGATGCCGCAGATGAAATTACTCACGATGTTTTGCAGGCCGAAACCGATTCCCACGCCGATGGCGCCCCCGACCAGCGCAAAGCTTGAAAGATTCAGACCTGCCAGATCTAGGGCGAACACCGTCCCGACAATCCAGATGCTGTATCTGGCAAGTCGCCCAAACGCGTATGCGCCCGAGCGATCGAGTCCTTGGGCAGCGCCGCGATTGGCAACTCTTGCAATCCACCGCTCGACGGCATTGCCAATGAGCCACGCAACCGATAGGGCCAGGAGCACGACAAGAATGACGGCCACCGTGACTGGACGACCACCCAAGGTGCCAATCCGAGTATCGAGTCCGTCGGTGATCCAACTAATCCAGATTGGGGTTGCAGGCTTGTCAGGGGACATTGAATCTTGCCCAGGAGCGCTGAGCGCGCTTCGCGTTTTCCAACGAGGAGTCCATGCACATTATCATTTCCGGCCACGCGTGGTGGAAGAGTCGTGGTGCCGGCGCCAGTTGCTCGGCGTACTGCCCAGACGCCGCTGCCGAGATCGTCGAGCTTTGCGTCAAGGCTGCACCGGCTCGCATGGGATCACTCGTTTGATCAGAGGCCCGATGCTCAATCCTTGCACAAGAATCGAAAATACTACGATTACGTAAGTCAGAGACACAATGACGTCGCGCTCCCTGCCATGCGACAGGGACAACGCCAACGCGACGGAAATGCCGCCTCGCAAACCGCCCCAGGTCAATATCTTCCAGGCCCCCGTCGGGAGTGCAAAAAAGCGCCTAAAGGCCGCTATCGGAATCGAAATGGTGATGAGCCGAGTCGCCAACGTAAGAGCCAAAATCGCCGCGGCGGGAATAATCAAACTGCTTGAGAATTTGAGGAGGATGACTTCAAATCCCATCAAAACGAACAGCACCGAGTTTAGAATCGAATCGATCAATTCCCAAAACACATCCAGCCGCTCGCGCGTATTGTCTGACATCGCGTGTGCTCGACCCTGGTTGCCGATCACAAGGCCCGCGGCTACCATCGCCAGGGGTCCGGAAAGATGCAGCCTGTCGGCGAGCGCGTAGCCGCCCATCACGGCGGCGAGTGTAAGCAGGACTTCTTCTTGATAGCTGTCAATGCTGCGCAACAGGAAATAGGTGACGTAGCCGAGCGCTAAGCCGAATGCAATGCCGCCGCCGGCCTGTTGAAGCAATAGCAAACCGATTTGCGCTGTCGTCGGTAGCTGGGGATTGCCAAGCGTCGAAACCGCTACGGCAAAAAGTACAACGCCCACTCCGTCATTGAATAACGACTCCCCTGCGATGACGATCTTGATGCTTGGCGGAGCACCGACGCCCTTGAGGATGCCTAACACGGCGATGGGGTCTGTGGGCGAGATAAGCGCCCCGAACACCAGACAATAAGTGATTGGCAGATCGAGCGAAAACCCTTTAAGGACATACCAGCTGCCGATGCCAATCAATGCCGCCGAGACGGCCGTACCGAATACCGCCAGAATGCCAACCTGCCAGCGATAGGAGCGAAGCTTGGCAAAATCTACATGCAGTGCTCCCGCGAAAAGCAGAAATGAAAGCATGCCTTGCATCAGCACTCGCGAGAAGTCGATCGATCCCAGTAACCCCCTCTCGTAAGCGCGAAACCATGGAAGACCCAGTTTGTCGAGCCCGACGAAGACGATGGATAGTCCTAAGGCAATACTCATGACACCGACGGTCGTCGGTAATCGAACTAAGCGCTGATTGAGATACGCGAGCAGCGCAGTGATCACGAGGATGGTGGCGGTAAGGTCTAACACGGCACGCCTTCTGCAAGAAGGACACGGATTGGACCGCCCATAGCCATGTCTTCAAATCGGGCATGGTTTTGGCGCAGATCGTTCAAATCCGCTGGGGTCTGAATGTCGCGCTCCCCATCGCTCATGACCAGCGCGGCGTGCCGTCGAAGCGACGCGACACGCTTTGCGCCATGCTCGCAGCTGACCACGGCCGTCAGGATCTCCAGAATGTGAATGAGCACCGCGGTAGAACCTGCGGCATTCTGTCGAATCAGATGAAACATGGCATCAGTGAGTCCATCGTAATCAATCGCAGGTACGACCAAGCGTGCTTCGCCCGCGCATTCCGTGACCCCGCGATGCAGGTGCACGTGCACGATGTCGCAAAGCGCCGAGCCCAGGCGATCGAGCACCCCCATGGCCGTATGCGGATCATTGATTCCGGGCGAGAGTGCGCGAACCGCGACTTCGACCAAATGACGGACCGCAAACTCGAGGTCCGCAGAACCGGCGCGTTGCGCGCCGAGTGCGGTCGCCTCTCGGATGGCCGCCTCGGCGCCCTGCGATGTCGGCACGATCAGTGCGATGGGAGCCCCAGGAAACACATAGTGGCCCGGTCTGATAAGCATTCGGATATGGGTTTTGTGCTCATGCGCCCAATTGGCCAGGCCTTTTTCGTCTAATTGCTGCAAATAGCCGCGCCGAGAATCCACGACCGCCGTGGCGCTGCGCCAAAAAGCGGCCGGCGGCGGTTCAGGAGTTCGTATATCAGAGGTCAATCGCTGAATGGCCGATCGGACATCGTCGCTGACAAGTTCGATCACGACATCGACGTTTATGCGGCCCGCCATGTGACCGACGAAAAAGACCAACGTCGCAACGCAGATCATCGCAAGAACAATTGCCACGGTCAGCGATAAGTGCGGTACGAACTCTCCTTCACTTTGCGAGCGAACGCTTCGTAACACCATTAACGCATAAGCGAATGTGGCGAGAAATGTGCCCAGGGTGAATTGATTGCCGCGATCACGGACGAAGTTGCGAAGCAGCCGCGGACCCATTTGGCCGGCCGCCAAGGAGAGCGCCGCAATGGTGATTGAGAACACCGTGCCCGCGACGCCAATCGTCGAGGATGCGACGGCTCCCAATAATGTGCGCGCGCCCGTGCCGCCGCCGTTATAGAGCCATGGTCCCTCCAGCACCGCTTTGGGAAGCCACCCCCCGCGATCGACGGCGATCAAGCCGAAAGCGGCAAGGACGCCGCCGCACACCATGAGGCCCGGCAAGAGCCAAAAGGTCTCATGCATGGCGTCGAGAAGTTTTTGAAATCGCGCTCTCATAGTCAGCCCTTCTTAGACGGTCATGCGACCGCCAGATTCCTACTTTATCGACGCGTACCTCGGGTCATCATCCGATGCAACGTGCGAGAACACAACGAGCGAATCGCCGAGAGAAGCAGCGAGTTAAGGCTCTGATGGACCGCGCCGAACCAACGCCGTTTGATGTTAAAAGTTTGCGCTCACACGCAAGGCGACGATAGTCGCATTCTTGTAGGCGGGCGACCACCCCGTCGCCACCCCCGTACGCCGATTGTGCCTGGGTTAGCCGACACCCGCCTTCTCGGACGCTCAAGTTTTGACCCGCGCGATTGATGAGCGCGGTGTGCGTTGAGAAGCCTTCGATCGAATGGCTTGAAATCGGCGCCGATTATCGCGAAGTTGTCGGACCCAGCGCTGTAGGCACGCCCGATTTTCATCCCAGTGCGGATCAGAATCGGTCCGGGCATCCTCGCTGTTTCGCGGAAGTCTCTGGCCGAGACGTGGCCTCCCATCATAATTAGAACGGCGGCTACTGCGCCGACAAACGTGTTAACCATAAGAACTCCGAGAATCATTTGCGAATGTGGCATACCGCAAAGTGACATGACCTCGCTCTGGCTGGCCTTTGGGCGGCACCTATCAGTGGTGCTTCAATGAATCCAGTGAAATCGCTCGCTCCCGACTTGATCCGCGGTGATCTGCGGGTAGCGTGGCGGCACAGGGTGAGATTTTGAGAAAATAATCGACCCACAACGTTGAGACGCAGAAACGTGTATCGGCGCCAAACTCACAAGGTCGACGTAGGTGTGGGCGATACCGCACAGACGTGTCTTCGTCAAGGAGACTACAAGTAGAACGATCCAAAGAAGCGTCTTCAGAAATAGCCACCGCGGTTAGAGATGCGAGGCTCAAGGATCCCTATTCGTGACCACAAAAATCGTCAAACACAAGGCGCCGCCGCCCACCGATCCCAAGGATGACTTGAAGACCTTGCCGATGGCAGAAGTCGAGAAGCGGTTGGCGGCCTCGGAGAACGGACTGACTGAGGCGGAGGCGGTCACACGGCTAGCCAAGGATGGACCGAATGCGCTCAAGACGAAGAAGGAGAATCTTCTCCTTAAGTTCTTATCGTATTTCTGGGGTCCGATTCCGTGGATGATTGAGGGGGCGGTCATCCTCTCGGCGGTGGTGCAGCATTGGCTGGACTTCGGGATCATTCTATTCCTCCTGTGCTCGAATGCCTGCGTCGGTTTCTGGGAGGAGCATCAGGCGGGCAACGCCATCGCGGCATTGAAAAAGAAGCTCGCGGTCAACGCCCGCGCCAAGCGGGACGGCAAGTGGGGAACGCCTAAGGCGGTCGATTTGGTGCCCGGCGACGTGATCCGCCTGCGGTTGGGGGACATCGTACCGGCGGATGCGCGCCTGCTGGCGGGCGATCCCGTGCAGGTGGATCAGTCCGCGCTCACGGGCGAGTCCCTGCCCGTCACCGTCAAGCCCGGCGGCGCGGTGTTCTCGGGTTCCGTCGTGAAGCGGGGCGAGATCGATGCCCTGGTCTATGCCACCGGCGCGAACACGTACTTCGGCAAGACGGCGCAATTGGTGGAGGAGGCTCATACCGTCAGCCATTTCCAGCGCTCCGTCCTGAAGATCGGTAACTACTTGATCGTACTGGCCGTGGTGCTCATCGCGTTGATCGTCGCTGTCGCGCTGTTTCGTGGCGACAAGATGCTCGACACCCTGGAATTTGCGTTGGTACTGCTGGTGGCGTCCATTCCGGTGGCAATGCCGACCGTGTTGTCGGTCACCATGGCGGTGGGCGCGCGGCTGCTCGCGAAGAAACAGGTCGTGGTGCAGAAATTGTCCGCCATTGAGGAGCTGGCCGGCGTCGACATCTTATGCTCGGACAAGACGGGCACCCTGACGCAAAACAAGCTGAAGGTGGGCGATCCCTTCACCATCGACAAGATTTCTGGCGATCAAGTGGTGCTCTGGGCGGCGCTTGCATCGCGGGCCGAGGACAAGGACACAATCGATCTCGCAGTGATCGCCGCGGTCAAGGACGCAAACGCCATCAAGGACTACCGCGTGGTCCATTTCGTGCCGTTCGACGCCGTGCACAAGCGCACCGAGGCCACGGTCAAGGGCAGGGACGGGAAGCCGTTCTTCGTCGCGAAAGGAGCGCCGCAGGTCATTCTCAAGATGTCGACCAATGCGGATGCGGTGAAAGCCGCGGTCGACAAAACTGTCCAGGACTTCGCCGCGCACGGCTTTCGCTCTCTCGGGGTGGCGCGCGCCGTCGAAGCCGGCAAGTGGCAATTCGTCGGCGTATTGCCGATGTCGGATCCGCCCCGCGAGCAGGCCAAGGCCACCATCGCCAGTGCAAAGGACATGGGGGTCAAGATCAAGATGGTGACGGGCGACCAACTCGCCATCGCCAAGGAAATGGCCAAGGGATTGGGGATGGGCACCGGCATCCTTGACGCGAGCACGTTGGGCGATGGCAAGAGTAAAGACTCGCCGCAGGCGGAAAAGGCGATCGAACAGGCGGACGGTTACGCGCAGGTGTTTCCGGAACAAAAATATCACATCATCGAGGTTCTGCAGAAGCTCAGCCACTTTGTCGGCATGACCGGCGACGGCGTGAATGATGCGCCGGCGCTCAAGCAGGCGAACTGCGGCATTGCGGTGTCGGGAGCCACGGACGCCGCGCGTGCGGCGGCTCCCATCGTGCTGCTCGCGCCCGGGCTGTCCGTTATCATCGACGCGATCAAAGAAGCACGCCGCATCGTGCAGCGCATGAACAGCTATGCGATCTACCGCATCGCCGAAACTCTGCGGGTCGTGTTCTTCATGACCTTGGCGATTCTGATCTTCAATTTCTATCCGGTGACGGCGGTGATGGTCGTCATGATCGCGGTGCTCAATGACGGCGCCATTCTTTCAATCGCCTACGACAACGTGCATTACAAGAAAACGCCCGAGGCCTGGGACATGCGCATGGTGCTGACCATCGCCACGGTGCTGGGAGTGACCGGCGTCACTGCCGCATTCGTCCTGTTCTTTCTGGGCGATCGCGTGTTTCACCTGGATCGGGGTCATCTGCAGACGCTGATGTATTTGAAGCTGTCCGTCGCGGGCCACCTGACCATTTTCCTGACGCGCACCCGCGGCCCACTCTGGTCCATACGCCCGGCGAAGGTCCTCTGGATGGCAGTCCTCGGCACCCAAGCAATAGCCACCCTGATTGCGGTATATGGGCTTTTCATGACCCCGATCGGTTGGAAACCCGCGGCCATGGTCTGGGCTTACGCCATCGTGTGGGCACTGCTCACCGATCGCATGAAACTGCTCGCATATCGAATTCTGGATCACACCAAGGCGCCCTTGCTGGGCAAGAAGAGTCCGCCGGAAACGAAGGACGCGTATGACCTCACGCCGCGCATCGCCGCGCGCGCCTATGAGCTGTCCCAGCAGCGCGCGCATGGCATGAGCCTGCAGGCGCAGGACTGGCAGGAGGCGGAATTCGAGGTCCGTCACGCGAAGCAGAACGAACCCGCCGCCAAGCCACCTCATGTCGCTGAACCGCCTAAGGTCCCCGAACCACCAAAGGCCACCCAGCCATCGAAGGCCGCCTAAATGACGATCAAACCGAAGGATTTTCAGGTCAAAGCCGGTAAGGCCGTGAAACTATCGAAATGGCCGACCAAGAAAAGTCCTTACTACAAATCGAAGGACGACTACAAGTCAGTGCTCGCAGACCACGTGGCGAAGCTGGCGGCCCTGCAAAAGCTGCATTACGCCTCGGACCGGCATGCGCTGCTCCTCATCTTTCAGGGCACGGATGCGGCCGGCAAGGACGGCGCCATCCGCCATGTCATGTCCGGGGTCAATCCACAGGGCTGTGAGGTGTTCAGCTTCAAACAGCCGAGCGCCGAGGAGCTGAAGCATGATTTTCTCTGGCGGACCACCTGCCGCCTCCCGGAACGCGGACGGATCGGCATGTTCAACCGCTCGTACTACGAGGAAGTACTGGTGACCCGGGTGCATCCCGAACTCCTACGCCACGAGGCGCTGGTGGATGCGCCGGCTCGCGATAAAAAGCTGTGGGAGCACCGCTATCGCTCGATCAACGACCTGGAGCGCCATCTCTTTGACAACAGCACGCGCATCGTGAAGTTCTTCCTGCACTTGTCGAAGGAAGAGCAGCGCAAGCGCTTTCTCAAACGTCTCGACGCTCCCGATGAGAACTGGAAATTCAGCACGGCGGACATCCGCGAGCGGGGCTTCTGGAGCCGCTACGTTCGCGCCTATGAGCAGTGCCTTGGCGCGACCAGCACCAAGCATGCGCCGTGGTACGTGATCCCCGCCGACGACAAGGAAAACGCGCGCCTCATCATCTCCCGCATTGTCATCGACGCGCTTGAAGATATGAGGATGGCATATCCGAAATCGGATGCCACACGCCGGCGCGAGCTCAAGGCCATCGCCAAGGAGCTGTCTCGATGAAAGTTAATTATTCACTCTCCTTGCGCGGCGTACCGACCATGCTGCAAGGGAAGTGCAATGTCGGCTCGAGGACCATGCTGCTCAGCGCAGAACCGAAGGACATTTGCCATGCGCGCGGGCTCTATCTTGAGCGAGCGGCATGAGCGCCCTTATGGCGGCAACCGATCTTGATGCATTTCTCTACGCCTCGATCGGGCAAGACAAGAATGGCGTGCCGCTGAGCATGCTCTCCGTGTTCGCGCGTCGCGATACGGACCCCTGGGAGGAGGCGGCTAAATTGAGCCGATTATCCAAGGCCAACGCAGTCTCCGAACTCTCTGCCATGCTCGATGCCGGCGCAGGCGTGCCCGACTCCCTGGCCCCAGACGGCCAGGCGCTGCTCGCGGCGCGCCTGGTCGCGCTCCTACCCTTGCGCGACGCCTCGCCGCTCGCGCTGCGTGTACCGCTCATCTCAACGCTGTTAAACAAGCACAATGCCGGCATCATTTACTTCTTCGCGATTCTGCTCGTGTATCTGATCATGTGGTGCAACACCTGATGCGAGGTGCGTACCGTCGATAAGGCCTTCGATGTCCGAGCCGCGTATGAAGGTCCATGAGGAATGCCTGAGCTACCCAAGGTCGACTCGGCCAGCCGGTAGTTGGTGAGACCCATCGGCTTCAAGAACTTCTCGCGCAGCATCTCGCCAGGCGACGTCGGTGCAATCCGCTTGCAGTCGTCGACCGTTGCGGAGCTGAAATCCGTCTTCGCCAAATCCTCAATTCTCGGTTGCCCCTCCTCAGGATCCAACGTAATCTGATCCAACTGGCGACATCGACCGACAGGGTGTGAAGGGACTGGTGCTGAGGGAACGGTGTTCGCGATCGTCGCCCTCATGCTCGGTCTTTTGTGGGTGCTCGGTGGCCGGGCGAATGAGTAGGACCGGGACGGGTGTGTTGCGCACGACGAATTCGGCGTCGCTGCCCATCACCATGCGGCGCAGGCGGCGACGGCCATGAGTGCCCATCACAATAAGGTCAGCATTCCACTCCTTGGCTTGCTGCACAATAAAATGGCCGGCGTGATCGCCCATCGCTTCGATGAGGATGCTGTCAACTTTTATCCCTGCAGCGCTTACCAGCGCTTCGGCGTCCTTGAGGACCGTTTTGCCGTTCTGACGTAAGGACTCGACGAGTGCCAAACCATACGCGGCGTCGTTGGACCCCATCACAATGAGTTCATTGACGATGTGAATTACGCGCACGGTGGCGTCCTGATTCTTCGCCAACTTGATCGCCTCAGCAACTCCAAGAGCAGCCGTTGCGCTGCCATCAACGGGAACGAGAATGCTGCTGTACATAGCGGTGATTCCGAACGGCTAGCTGCGCGAGGGGAATCGCATTGTACTACGCATAACTGATTGCATTCGCAACACCACGGAACTCGAATCACTAGCTCGATCGGTTGGCGTAGCGGGCAGCCGGTGCGAAGAACCCTTAAGCTCGGTAACGCACAGACCTATGATCCTAATTGTGCGCTCATTGCCCGCAATCGTTGGTGTGTCATTTTCTCCGACTGAACGGTTGATAGGAAGCGTCTGAGCTGACGACAATTTCGCGGAATACTTAAGTCGCTCGCGCGGCCGATGTTGCTGTCATCCCCGTTGGGCCGACCCGGAAGCGACGGCGGCGGATCCACTGTGCAGGACCGATTAACGCAGGTAAACAAACTTTGCAATCACAAACGACGACGCTCACTCCGGACCTAATGCACCGGATCGACGCGTATTGGCGAGCCGCAAACTACCTATCGGTTGGGCAGATCTATCTCTACGATAATCCGCTGCTCAAACGGCCGCTGACTCTCGCAGATATCAAACATATGCTGCTGGGGCACTGGGGCACCACGCCTGGGCAAAACTTCATTTATGCGCACCTGAATCGCGTCATTCAGAAATACGACTTGAATATGATCTACGTCTCGGGCCCCGGCCACGGCGGCCCAGCCGTGGTGGGTAACACCTATCTTGAAGGAACGTACAGCGAGATTTATCCCAACATCAGCCAGGATGAGGCGGGGCTGCGGAAGTTATTTTTGCAATTTTCATTTCCCGGCGGTATTCCGAGTCATGCCTCGCCAGAGTGCCCGGGCTCGATCCACGAGGGCGGCGAATTGGGCTATTCGCTCAGCCATTCCTTCGGAGCGGTGTTCGACAACCCCGACCTCGTTGTTGCTTGCGTGGTCGGTGATGGCGAGGCGGAGACCGGACCGCTTGCCACCGCTTGGCATTCGAACAAGTTTCTCGATCCCGCGACCGACGGCGCGGTGCTGCCAATCCTGCATCTGAACGGCTACAAGATCTCCAACCCGACGATTCTCGCCCGCATCACTCGCGAGGAATTGGAACAGCTGCTGCGTGGCTACGGCTGGGCGCCTTATTTTGTCGAGGGCCATGAGCCGGCACTGATGCACGAGGCCATGGCCGCGACACTCGACCTTGCGGTGGAGCAGATCAAGAAAATCCATCAAGACGCGCGAGCCCATGGCAATCTGACTCGACCGCGCTGGCCGATGATCGTCCTTAAGTCGCCAAAGGGTTGGACGGGGCCGAAGATTGTCGACGGGCTACAGATTGAAGGCACGTTTCGGGCTCATCAGGTGCCGATCTCGGATCCGAGAACGCATCCCAGACACCTCAAGCTGTTGGAGGACTGGCTCAAAAGCTACCGACCGGAGGAGCTCTTCGATGAGCGAGGGCGCCTGAAACCGGAACTCGCCGAACTTGCGCCCAAGGGCAATCGCAGAATGGGCGCAAATCCCCACGCCAATGGCGGGATCCTGCTGCGCGACCTGCGAATGCCGGATTTCCGCGACTATGCGCAGGCCGTACCCTCGCCAGGAGTGCGCGGGATCGGGGATACCCATGTACTAGGCCCGTTCCTGCGCGACGTGGCGAAGCTGAACAGTGAGCGGCGGAATTTCCGCGTCTTTGGCCCCGACGAAACACTGTCCAACGGCCTGGAGGCACTTTTTGAAGTCACTCAACGGCAATGGGACGCGGCGACCGTTCCAAACGATGAATTCCTGGCGCCATCAGGCCAGGTGATGGAAATGCTCAGTGAGCACCAATGCGAAGGCTGGTTGGAGGGGTATCTGCTCACCGGCCGGCATGGGCTCTTCAATTGCTACGAGGCATTCATCCACATCGTCGATTCGATGTTCAATCAGCACGCCAAATGGTTGAAAGTCACGTCGCACTTAAGTTGGCGGCGCAAGATCGCCTCGCTCAACTATTTGCTGGCCTCGCACGTCTGGCGGCAGGATCACAATGGCTTCACGCATCAGGATCCCGGGTTCCTCGACCTCGTTTTGAATAAAAAGGCAGAAATCGTGCGGGTGTATCTGCCGCCGGATGCAAACTGCCTACTCTCCGTGATGGATCATTGTTTACGCAGCCGGCACTACGTCAACGTCGTGATCGCGGGCAAGCACCCGGCACCGCAGTGGCTAACGATGGATGCCGCGGTCCAACATTGTATTGCAGGCATCGGCATCTGGCAGTGGGCCAGCAACGATCAGGGCGTAGCGCCCGATGTCGTCATGGCCTGCTGCGGCGACGTCCCCACGTTGGAGACCCTAGCGGCTGTCTCCATCATGCGCATCCATCTGCCGGAACTCAAAATCCGAGTGGTCAACGTTATCGATTTGTTCAAACTGCAGCCCTCCAGCGAACACCCGCATGGATTGAACGATATAGAGTTCGATGAGCTTTTTACCAAGGACAAACCGGTCATCTTTGCTTTCCATGGCTACCCCTGGCTGATCCACCGGCTGACTTATCGGCGCACCAACCATGACAACATCCACGTCCGCGGTTACAAGGAAGAGGGAACCATCACCACGCCCTTCGACATGACGGTGTTGAACGACCTGGATCGCTTTCACCTCGTCATGGACACCGTCGATCGCGTGCAACAAACCGGGTACCAGGGTGTGCGTCTGAAGCAGGAACTCGAGGTCAAGTTGATCGAACACAAGCAATACATCGGCAAAAACGGCCAAGACATGCCCGAGATTAGGAATTGGGAATGGGGCAAATGAACATGAATGGCCAAAAATCTTTGCGGTGCCGGCCGGCTGCACGGGTAAACTAAGCATGTCGGTGCGAACTGAAGCCAATCGGCCGGAGCCTCGCTAAATAATGCACACGTCATCGTCACCTACCCACAGCAACCCAATGCAGGGTCTGGTGCCGTCATTTTATGGGTGCTCGTGCAAGAGTATCGCGCACTACGCAAATCCGTCCGTGACGCGGCTGACGACGGAGCGCCTCTTAGATTCGCGACACGCCTGGTAGCGCTTGGTCCGGTGTTCGTCAAGCTGGGCCAGATCTTAAGCACACGCCCGGACTTGGTGCCGAAGCCCTATGTCGAGGCGCTCTCGACTCTGCAGGAGAAGGGGCCGGCGGTTTCGATCCAACAGATACGCTTGACCATCGAGCGTGAAACTGGGCCAGCCTCTCGACCAGCTGTTCGCAACCTTTGACATGGTGCCGGTCGCCGCGGCCTCGCTCGCACAAGTGCATCGGGCGACCCTCGCCGATGCAAAGATCGTCGCCGTCAAGGTTCAGCGGCCCAATCTTGAGCGCCTGGTAGATCGGGATCTGGAAGCGATGGAATTGGGACTTCGAGGTCTTTACTGGCTGTTTCCGCGACGAATGCGACGCACGAATCTGCTCGACTTCTTTGCCGAGTTCCGGCGCTACACGCTGCAAGAATTGGATTTCACACAGGAAGGACGCGTCATCGATCGCTTTCGCGCAAATTTCGCGGGCCGTTCCGACGTCAAATTTCCGGTGGTGCACTGGGGTCACACGACAGAACGTGTGCTCACCATGGATTGGGTGGAGTGCATGCGCGTCGGCGAGGCCGCCGGTTCTCTCGCTCCGAGGGAGAAGCAACGGCTTGTTACGCTGCTCATTGACGGCATGCTTCAGATGTACGTCTCCGACAGACTTTTCCATGCCGACCTGCATCCAGGAAACATCTTCTTTCACCGCGACGGCACGTTTACGCTTCTTGATTTTGGAAACCCCGCTGCTGCTCGCGAGCGCATTCACACGTGATCCGCACAAGTGCTGAAGCTCACCACGGACGTTTTTCCCGCTTTCCCCTTTGGGGCGCCGAGCTATGGGTGGCGAGACGTCGATAGCAGGGATGGGTCGATTGCTTTAAATTGCACAAAGTGCCCGGTCGCCGAATTCTTCGGCAATCACAAGTCCTCTGAACTATGCGTCCAAAGCTTCTGCCGGCTCGATTTTCCACTGGCACAGAAATGGGGCGGACAATTGCAGCGGACAGGAACGATAGCTTCAGGGGCAACGCAGTGTGACTTTCGCTGGAAGCCGCGAGACCCCGCGGCTGTGCCGTAAGGCGGTGCAGACGAGGAGCGGGCTGAACCCAATCGCTGCCGTACTGTCGGTGCCACAAATGGTCGTCCTCGCGACTGTACGTGGAATAGAGTTGCATCGACTCAGATTCAACTGTTTCTAAATCTAGCGCGCCTCAGGCCGGTTAAATCACGGCTCTCTCGAATCCCCAATCGCCCAAGCGGCGGCCTAAATCATCAATAAGCCTTGGGATTGTGTGGTTGAGTTGCCGACTGGAATGAGAACGATTATCATTTGCATACAAGATATGAGAGCGCACGTGAACCTTCCGAGTTTGATGGCCGCCATGGTTGCCGCAACGCTTGTGCATGCCGTAGTTGCTGCGGAAATGCCGGAATTTACGCTGGTGATCAAAAACCATGTCTATCAACCGAGCGAACTCAAGATTCCTGCGGGCACCAAGATCAAGCTTCATATCACTAACGAAGATGCCACTCCCGAGGAGTTCGAGAGCAGTGATTTCAACCGTGAAAGCGTAGTGCTGCCCAATCACAGCATCGTAGTTTTTATCGGTCCTCTACGCACCGGTACTTACGGGTTCTTTGGCGATTTTCATCGAGCCACGGCGCAGGGCCGCTTGATAGTGGAGTGAACCGTGGCTGCCGTGGCGTTACTGGTTTTCCGTGAGGTGCTTGAGGCCGCTTTGATCATTTCGATCATTTGTGCCGCGACCCGGGGTGTTCCGGGCCGCGCAGCGCGGGTGTTGGGAGGCATAGGTCTCGGGGTCGCTGGTGCGCTATTGGTTGCGTTGGGAGCGGATTTTATTGCAAATCTCGCGAGCGGTGCGGGTCCGGACATTTTCAACGCGGCTGTTTTGCTGTTAGCCGTAGTCATGATCGGCTGGCACGTCATCTGGATGTCCTCCCATGGTCGAGAACTCGCCCAGCACATGACCAGCGTCGGCAGCGCGGTGAAGCAAGGATCGCGTTCGCTCAATCTCTTGCTAACCGTGGTTGCACTCGCGGTGCTGCGCGAGGGATCCGAGGTGGTGCTTTTCCTTTTTGGTCTGTCCGCAAGCGGTATCAACGCCGTGCAAATGGCGGGCGGTATCGCTGTTGGAATCATCGGTGGGGCCGCACTTGGATTCGCTTTATATATCGGGCTGTTGCGCATACCGATTAACCACTTCTTCACCGTGACTAATATCATGTTGGTATTGCTGGCTGCCGGGCTCGCCTCCACCGCAGCCGGCTATCTTGTTCAGAGTGACTTGTTGCCCGCGATGGGCAGCCAGATATGGGACACTACACGCCTTCTCTCGGATGGCTCCGCTGCGGGCAAGATGCTCGGCGTGCTGATCGGATATAAATCCGCACCCGCAGGAATCCAATTCGCCTTTTACCTCACCACCGTCGCCCTGCTAACGGCTGGTATGCGCTGGCAACAGAAAAGAGTAACGCCACGCTCGCGTACCGTGTCGGTGCCGCGGGATACAGAGCCCAGACATCAGCATTGAACGCTGCCCAGAGCGCTCCGCCAATTCCGATTAACGACACGAAGCCCATTGATGTCGAATTTCTCGGCGGTTTCCGTATACGAGCTGCTGTCTTTGGCATAGCTGCCATTTTCTGTGTCGGGCTGGTCCAGGCCGACGACTACAATGTTTATTCCCCCTATGTCATTGCTTCGCAGAGCGAAATCGAGCTGCGCGGTTATCATGATGTTGACTCTCGTCCGAATGTAGGGGGTGCCGCCGCAGAAATATCGATCGCGCACAGCGTGAATAGCTGGTGGAAGCCTGAAATTTATATCGCCGAATATCAGAAAGACCCTGGTTCCGCGGGCAGGCTGATCGGATACGAATTCGAAAACATCTTTCAGCTAACCGATCCAGGTAAGTACTGGGCGGACTTTGGGCTCATTGCCGAGTTTGAGCGCGTGACTATCGCGGGCAGTCACGATGCGATCGAAGTTGGACCCCTGATCGAAAAAACGATGGGCCGGTTTGCGCATATGGTGAATCTGATTTGGGAGAAACAGATCGGCTCGGGCGCCAGTGCCAACTACGGCTTCCGGTACACATACTCGGGTACCTATGCTGTCTCACAAGCGTTCCGACCTGGCATGGAGTTCTACGGTCGTCACGCGGACAACTCCTATCAAGCTGGCCCCATCATTGCTGGCGAGTGGCACCTTGCGGGTACCAAAGCAAGCCTGGAATACCGAGTCGGCGTGGTGATCGGCCTCAACGCCGACGCGGCCCACCAGACATGGATTGGTCGATTGGAGTATGAATTCTTTTAGCCATTGGCCAAATGAACACCGCTTGCCTGTGCTATGCGACCGAATCGACCGGAGTGAAACACCATGAACGCCGGCGCGTTGCAGCGTACCGTGCATTCCTGTCCCATCATTGGGCCCAAGCCACGGCGTGTGCGCCAATATGAATTTGTCTGAATGCCGTTCTGAGAAAAGGTTGTCGCGATCCGAAGGACCCTTGAGATCGTGTGGGCTGCCCCCTGTTGGGTCCCGCCTCGGTCGGCAATGGCGAGGACACTCAGGGCCGCATCTGAGAGCGCTCGATGAATTGCCGCCACTGATGCCGGCCGGGAAGGAACATCGGCACGCGCTCCTTGTAGATGCGGTATTGCTCTCCGAACTGCTCAACCATGTGTCGCTCCTCCCGATACGCCAGTAACGCGTAAGTAATCGCAATAAGAGGAAACAGTATGACCGAAAATATGGTTGGCCAATGCACTATGCCTTCGCCGAAAAGTCCTACGAAAAGACCGGTATATTGTGGGTGTCTAACCAGTCCATACAGCCCCTCCGTCGCGAGTCTATTCTGCTGGTGTGCGCGATACAGCTCGCGCCACCCCTGAATGAACAATCCTATGCCAACAAACAACAACGCGTAGCCGATCAACATGGAGATCATCATGCCGGTTGCGCCCATTCCCAAGAGCGTTGACCAAAGGTTGGCGTTAAGGTTTCCCCGATCGAGGTGAAAAAACCGGACCAAAAGATAGATCGTCAATGGGAAGCCATACATCTCGGCATAGAGTGCGATGATGAATGCCTGCACCAATCCGGCTCCCGCCCATTCGCGCCAGGTTTTCGGCGCGAAATAACGGTAGAAGAGCCAGGATGCCACGACGATCATGATGACCGCGAGGCTCCAAACCCCAGAATTCGCGATATGTTCATCCATAGCGGGAATCCTCGTTCGAAAGCCGACTCTCACCGGAGCGGTTTGCAAGCGCAACGCGTCCGGTGGCGCACTGACATGATCGAAGTCCAAGACTGCCGTTTGACTCACAGGGTGAGCGAGCAAGTCCACGGGAGGTACCGTCGAATCTCCTGCACCAACTTGCGCACGCAATAAGCTCGCATGTAGGAGAACAGCCCACAATACGAATGGGCTGCGACGTAGGTACTTCACTCGTTCTCATCCAGGGCACCACGGCAGGGGTGTTCGGCAGGCTTCTGTTTGCCACGATAGTGCATCTGTACCGGTGCATCTGTGCGTTGCCATACAGAGAATCGCGGAGCGCTGAAAGATTTCGTTCACGACGTGTATCAAACGCAGCGCGGACTGCTGATTCCCTGCCAAGTTAATGGCTTCAGAAAGTCCGGGGCGCAGCCGTCGCGCTGCCATCAATCGGAACGAGAATGCAGCTGAGTTCATCCCGTCACTCCTGATGGCCAGATTCAGACTCAATCCGCGCGCAGTCACTCGTGAGTGCCACTAACTCATAGCCCTAAAGGCGAACACGGTTTTTGGTTGCTCGATGCCGTGGTATGTGGATTAGCTGCGATGGGTGGATCGCGGGTCGAGCGCGGTTGAGGGAGGGACTCGATCTCGCTAATCCCACACCACCCAGTTCATCGTCGAGCGAGGGCGATGCGAATCGCGCGCCGGCGAGATACCGCCCCATGCGCCCGACGAAGTCGTTGGCGGCTTGCTGCAATTGAGCCCGCTTAGCAACATAATTTATTCTCCCGCGAGTCAAATCAAACCTTGACCTAAGGCTCGCGGTGCTCTCGGTTATAATTAAGGAAGTTCACGATCGTTTTGGCTTGGTCGTCGCTGATCTGCGAGCTAGCCATCGCCTGCATTCTATTGACCTCTGCCACCGCTTGCTCAGTGGATGCACCGGCCTTCAAACTCTCATCAAGTCCGTGACACTGGTTGCACTTTACCTCGAAAGCCCGGTAGGACTTTCGGATCGCAGCGGGGTAGGTTTTGGTGCGCAACGCCACGTCGTCTTTATTCTCCGTATAGCCCTTTTGGGAAGATGTCGCGTCCGACGCTCCGCCGAGACCGCTCACGTAGGAGACCAGGGCTTTCATCTCAGCATCATTCAGAGTCAGGGGGACCATGCCGGCAGCTTTCAGCTTGGGCGTGGGCGCTTTTAGAAGTGCAGTTAATTTTTCGGGCGGATACTGACTGGAAACTCGAGTCAGAGCGGGCGCAGAACCGCCGGCCCCCGCCGTTCCATGGCATTTAGCGCAACCGTTGGAATCGAAAATTGCCTTTCCCCCGGTGGCGGCTGCGCCAGCGTCCGATTTAGCTGGGGCGTTCGATGATCCGGCGGCTGCAACTGGCTCCGCTGGCGCACCTGAGGATGGCTCGGAGGTAGCTGGTGCCGCAGAGGCCGAACCCCCGCCGAGGCTGCTCACGTAGGAGACCAGGGCTTTCATATCAGCATCATTCAGTGTCAGGGGAACCATGCCGGCAGCTTTCAGCTGGGGCGTGGGCGCTTTTAGAAGTGCTGCTAATTTTTCGGACGGATACTGACTGGAAACTTGAGTCAGGGCGGGCCCAGAACCGCCGGCCCCGGCCGCTCCGTGACATTTAGCGCAGCCGTTGGAATCGAAAATTGCCTTTCCCCCCGTGGGGGCTGCGCCTGCGGCCGATTTAGCCTTTGCTTTCGATGATCCGCCTGCAGCGGATGGCTTCGCTTTAGCAGGCGCACTTGGGGACGACCCGGAGACAGTTGGTGCCGCAGAGGCCGAACCCCCGCCGAGGCTGCTCAGGTAGGAGACCAGGGCTTTCATATCAGCATCATTCAGAGTCAGGGGGACCATGCCGGCAGCTTTCAGCTTGGGGGTGAGCGCTTTCAGGAGTGCTGCCAATTTTTTGGGCGGATACTGACTGGAAACTTGAGTCAGAGCGGGCCCAGAACCGCCGGCCCCGGCCGCTCCGTGGCATTTAGCGCAGCCGTTGGAATCGAAAATTGCCTTTCCCCCCGTGGCGGCTGCGCCTGCGTCCGATTTAGCGGGTGCGTTCGATGATCCGGATGTCGCAGCTTGCGCAGTTCCGGCAGCTGCTGAAGTTGGCGCATCGCCGTCAACCCACAATTTCAGGTGGTCTACTTCCGATGCATTGTGAATCGTATTGTGACACGAAATACACGAGATCCGATTCGTATTGAGCGACCCCTTGATCGCGGCGTGAGCTGGATTTTCGTCAAACTTGCGCGCGCCCGCATGACACCGCAGGCAATTCATGTTGCTGTACGTGCCGTCTAAACGGATTGTTTTCGGCAGTGTACCGACGTACTCAAAATAAACGTACCTCAGACCTTTGAGCTTGTCCTTCAAAGAACCGTACATGGCATAGTCGGCATGACAGGTATAACAGGCCTTATCCGGCGGCACGAGATGATTCTGAAAATGTTGCGCAGGGATGTAACTCGGGTCCAGCACGTATAGACTTTTCCCATGGCTTGCCATGCTGTGGCAGGAAACGCAGTATGAGGTCTGCTGGGAACGCTGTGTATGAACGGAAACGCCTGTGTCGATGCAGAGTACCGGTAGAACGAACAGCCCCAAAAATGCGAGAATCTTGCCAGTGGTTCCCATGGCAAATGAGGAACGCACGAGAAACACTCCAGCCAGCAGGATCGTCAGCACGATCAATGCAATGAGGACTCCGTTCAGTCCCAACATAACTCCTCCTTGTCAAGCCCTCGCAGCTGACAGACATACGCGATGAAGTGATCGATCTGCGCCTCCTCAAAATATTTTATCGTGGCCTGCATTTTCTCATCCGCCGTGATCGCTATCAGCGCCTTCGCCGGTCGCTTCCTGTGCCGCGCGTTAGTTGAAACCGGCATCGCGAGTTTCCCGCTCATGGTCCTGTTCCCATTTGTGCCCATGAAAGTTTACCGACGTTGGGTCGCGAACGACTTCGCTTTCGGCCGCTGCGCACGCGGTGTATGAATTGAGTTGTCGGTTCTCACATTTCATTCGCGATTGCCGGCGGGTGAAGAAGCAGCGAAGATCAAAGAAAGCAGATAAACGAGGGCTCCCAGTCCGATTAGAACTATGCCAAGAAAGATAAACAGCAAAAACGAGAGTGGGTGAAACCATAGGAGGCTGACGATTTCCACAAGCAGGCCCAGAATAATCAAGCCGCTCGACACTTGCAGATACCGTAGGCTCCCAATAGCGCGCAGATTCATTGGCGCAGACTCCGCATTTTTCGCCGATCTACTTCTGGTGCGAGGCGATCGGTCATGTGCCTCCTCCGTGGGATCGCCCCATCGAAGCCTCTATGCTGGCAACGCCATGAGCTGGGCGAATGCTGATAAATCTCCTGACGATGGACTGCCGGTGAGTAATGCCCATTGCGTCCGCTATGCGCGCAGCGAGGACCATATTCTCAAGGCTCTCGGTTTCTAGTCTTCTCGTCACGTGGAAGCCCCCATCGAAAACCTCTAGTAATTAAAAGCAATGTCCAGCTGCAGTAGCTGGTCCGTGCCTTTCGCACCGGCAACCGGGTCGCGTCCGGATAAGCTGCTGCAGGCAGCGCGAGCGATGACGTTCCCGGACGGCGTAAGCGTCTTATTCACCCCGATCGTCCAGTCATGAATGCTTTGCGGCCCCACTCCGGTCGGTCCAGTGATTTTCTGGTTCAAGCGGTCATATCGCGCCGACACGGCAAATCCCTGCGCTATGTAATAGTCCACCGCGCCGTAGTAATCGCTACCCATAAAACTACTGATAATGGGACCTCCTTGAGAAGTCGCCTATTCATCGTTACTGTGCAGGTAGCCAGCGAGAAAATCGATCTTGGAAAAAAGCTTGTAGTTGGCGAAGAAACCTTGCCGGCGGATGTGCGGAGTGAATGTGAATTGGTTACCCAAAGAATCCGTCTGCAGGTTATCCTTGGTCCCGTAGTAGTCAAAGAAAGTCACGCCGCTTTCGGGCGCATACCAATAGTCCAAATCTAGGTAGAGATCCTTCGACTTTCGCGGAGAGCTCCCAAGGATTTCGCTGCCATCGGCATTAACGCCGTTTGTGATCTTTACCGTAGCAGCGAAGACGTTTCGGTAGTTGCTGGAAGCCCATGTGTAACCGAGATCGATCCCCACCGGTGATTGATCGACGACGAAATTGGTTGGACTCGAATTCTCGAATAGCAACGCGGATTGTGGAAGCAGACTGTAAACCTGAGCCGCACGCGTTCCCTCACCAACCTGCAGGTGCTCGCGCCCGAGAGCCACATACCAACTGCTCCTCGCATTTCCGCCTGTGTAGCCGAAGTAAGCATTCGAAAGATCCGGATTGGTGGCACCTCCAGAAACAATGTCGTATTCGGCAAAGTAAAAGAAGTTTGTATCGGGCAGCCAGCCCGCAAAATAGGCGTTCCAGGCAGCCACCTGGAATGCAGAGGTCGAAGAGTTCGGTTGCCCGTCCTGCGTAGTTCGCTCGGCCGAGTAGCTAAAGTCAGTGACGGCAAGTGCCGCATTGTTAGTCAGAGTCCATGCGGTTTCTTGTTTAACCAGATCGGCAATCGTGGGCGCGGGCTTGCCCTTCTCGAGGGGCGGCGGGAGATGATAGCCAAGCCGCTTGAACAGATACCCCTGCTCGTTCAGTACGGGCACAATCGTGTGGCAAGCGGAACACTTCAGATTGTAACGCCGTGCGAATTGGGGAATCGCCTGCGCCTTTTTCGGCAAAAGTATAAGCAGACACGCTGCCAACACAGATATGGAGATTAGCCATGGAGTGCAGGGAACGTTCCTGTTGGGCATGACACCTCCCTAGATCGAGAAAAGTTTCACCGCAAGCGGTGTCGGCACGATTTGGCCGCGGAATCCCTCAACGATTCCGCGCGAGGATGCCCGATTGGCGAATGGCGCGTCTGTACGTTACCGCACACCCCAATCAGCGTTCCAAGAATCGACATCTGCGTCCTGAGACTGGCGGCGCATAAATTCCGAGGTAGAGAAAATCACGTCATGACAAAGCGTGAAGCTCATCGCAGCGCAGATTGTCATTCGTACCAGCAACGCGGCAAGAACGCCGCCAACGATGCGGAGGCGATCTGCGAGGCCGTCGGGCGGCCGAAGATACATTTCGTGGCGATCAAAAGCGAGGAGCAGCAGTCGGTGCTGATGGTGCATCGGGCCCGAGCGCTGATCGTGGCCAACCGCACTGCACAGGTGAACCAGATCCGCGGGCTTCTGGGTGAGTTCGGGCGTGTAGTACCCAAAGGTGTCGCACGGCTGCGCCGCGAGCTACCCGGGATACTCAAGGACGCCGGGATCG
>JBDTAV010000076.1:0-53562 GCA_039924385.1 Steroidobacteraceae bacterium | reverse complement strand
CCGCCTTTGCGGCGGACGATCGCAGGCCGCCGACGCGGCCGAGCTCGGCCATCCATTCGGGTCCCGCAAAAACGGACGAAACGAGAGCGGGGACGCTGAGGTCCAGATCGAGTCTCTCCCAGTGCAGACCGCCGCCGCGACCCAAGACCTCGACGGCGCGTACCTCGCTCGGTGCGACCCCCCTTAGGCCCGGGATGAGCTTGACGGGGATCGTGATCGCCGCCCCGTTTGTCAGTTCGATCCGCAGCGCGTCGTTCCGAGCGTCATAGGTCGCGCGAGATGCGTGCGGCTCGGTTTTCGCTGCGCGGCGCCCCGCGCGGGATGCCCGCGCGAAGTTCGCGCTGACCTCTTTCTTCACCCATTCAGGCGTCGCCATGAATCTCCCTCCAGCGCTGCAGTAGAAGCGCGCGGTTTCCGTCAATCTCCGCGAGAGCCTTCTTCACCTCCCGCCTCGAAAGCCCCTTGTTCGTGATCAGCGAGGGCCGTTCGCCCTCAGCGCCAAGCGCAATCTTCGCTTCGGCTCCTGCTCCGATGATATGAACATGCGGAGGAGGGTGATCGTTCAAGTAGATCAGGACCCGCAGGTTTCCCAAGCGAAGAATCGTTGGCATAGATGATAACCTATCGCTTGGGTTCCGGCCAGAAACCCCTGGCCGAGCCTTGCCGCCAGATCCCCGGCGCTCAAATGCGTGTAGCGCTTGAGCATCTGCAGGGTTTTGTGACCGGTCACCGATGCGACCTCCATCACGTTCAGGCCCTTCTCGAAGAAGCGACTCGTCGCCTCGTGCCGCAAATCGTGCAAGTGCAGGCCGCCGATGCCCGCGCGGTAAAGGGCGCGTTTGAAGGAGAGCTTCAAAGCATCCGCGCTCAGCTCACCAAAGACGCGTCCGGTGGTAGAGGGCGGATGGTAGAGGGCGGAACGGCGCGGAAGATCGCTACCGCGCGGCTCGACAGCGGCATGCCACGCGAATCTCCGTTTTTGGTCAAGAGCAGATGTGCCACGCGCTTCTCGAGGTCGACGTTTGTCCAGAGTAGCCCGAGGATCGCGCCGCGCCGCATCCCCGTTTCGATGGCAAGTGCCACAAAATGCGCGAGCCACGGGTTTCGCGCCGCTCGGCACGCCCGCCAGGAGCCGCTCCCCCTCATTGCCTCGCAGGCGACGATTTCGCGGGCGTCCCTGAGACGGGCGGCGCACCAGGGTGCAGGGATTCGCGGGCAGGTAGATGTCCCACTCACGCCGCGCCGTGTCGATCGCGTGCGAGAGCACGTTGAACTCGCGGTTAAACGGCGCGCCGGAGACGATCTTCAATCGCTCGTCCCGATAGACTGCAAGACGCGAACTCGTGAGCGCGGACATGCGGATGCGCGCAAAGGGTCGCTGTGACATCGCCTTGAGCCGATGGTTCTCATCGGCCGCGCCTCGCTTGGTGGGCGTCACTTCGCGTCGGTAGCGTTCGAGGAGTTCCGCCACGGAGGTTCGATCAGCAATGCGCCGATCGACGGTGATCCATTGGTCCATCTCCGCTTCGACGCCGCGTGCCCAGCGCTGGGCGAGCGTCTTGGTATCGAAGGTTCGCGTCTGGCGCCGGCAGGTCGGCGCGGCGAATCTTCACTCTCCAGAAATTACCGCGTCTCTCGAGGGTCGCCATGGGACAGGTCTCCTATGATGCCGTCTCATCGGCCGCGCCACAGGTACTGTCCCAGAACTGTCCCAAAAGCCTTCAAAAGCAACCATCCAGAAAATGACAACGACCTAGGAAACTTCCTAGATCCTTACTTCCGCCAGTGAATCGGGATGGTGGGCGGTACAGGGATTGAACCTGTGACCCCTGCCGTGTGAAAGCAGTGCTCTACCGCTGAGCTAACCGCCCAAGTTCCGCGCAAAGTATGACATCGACAATCCTCTAAAACAAACGGCGGCGCGTTGATCTGCCTCCTGCTAGGCGGCTCTGCTAAACTCGCGTCCCGCAAATCAGATCCAGACTCATGATCGCCCGCACTCGCTTTGCTCCAAGTCCTACCGGCTTCCTGCACATCGGCGGGCTGCGAACCGCGCTTTTTTGCTGGCTCTACGCGCGCCGGCATGCCGGTCAGTTCATCCTTCGCATCGAAGATACGGATTTAGAGCGTTCGACCGACGAGGCGATTCAGCAAATTCTCGACGGCCTGGAATGGGCCGGCCTGGTCCAAGATGAAGGTCCATTTTTTCAAACGAAGCGCTTTGACCGCTACAAGGAAGTCATAGACGAAATGCTCGCCGAGGGTACGGCGTATCGTTGCTATTGCACCAAGCAGGAACTGGAACAAATGCGCGTCCAGCAGACAGCGCGTGGCGAGAAGCCGCGCTACGATGGCCGTTGGCGCGAACGCACCGATTCACTATCGGGTGCCCCCTTCGTGGTGAGATTCAAAAATCCCCTGACCGGCGAAGTTATCGTCGACGATGTCGTGCATGGCAAGGTCGTATTCCAGAACAGTGAGCTCGATGATTTGATCATCGCTCGCTCCGACGGAACACCGACCTACAATTTCTGTGTCGTCGTCGATGACATGGACATGCAAATCACGCATGTGATCCGCGGCGATGATCACCTGAACAACACACCGCGACAGTTAAATATGCTGTTGGCGTTGGGGGCCAAGGCGCCGGTTTATGCGCATCTGCCGATGATTCTCGGAGCGGACGGCGCCAAACTCTCCAAGCGTCATGGCGCGGTCAGCGTATTACAGTATCGAGACGATGGATTTTTGCCCGAGGCTGTCCTCAACTATCTGGCTCGGCTGGGCTGGTCGCACGGCGATCAAGAGATTTTTACCATCGAGGAAATGATTCGCTTGTTCGATATCGCCGACGTCAACAAGTCTGCTTCTGCGTTCAATTTCGAGAAACTGGCGTGGCTCAATCAACAGCACATGATGCGGGCAATCCCGGCGCGCGTGGCAGTCGTGCTGCGCTGGCATTTGGAGCGCGAAGGTATTCAGGCTGCCGATGAAGCCAAACTCGAGCAGATCGTCCTCTCGCTGCGCGAACGCGCCAAGACAGTGCGTGAAATGGCGCAGAGCAGCGTGTTCTTTTTCAGGGCGCCTGTAGCCTATGACGAGAAGGCCGTGCGCAAGCACATCACGGCCGACGTTCCGGCGTTACTGGCCGAGGCCGTGGCGGCCCTCGGACGGCTGGAGCACTGGAATGCGGTAGCGATTCACGAATTGATCAGCGGCATTGCGGCGTCAAAGGGCATTTCTCTCGGCAAGCTCGCTCAACCGATTCGCCTGGCTGTCTGCGGCGGAACCGTCTCGCCGCCCATTGACGCGACCCTCGCCATTTTGGGCAAAGTCGAAGCGCTGTCCCGCTTGGCCGGCGCGCAGGCGCTCTGGAGCGCGTAGCTCGTTCATTTTCTTGACGAAGTCGCCCCTCTAAGGTAACGTGCCGCGCCTCCATGTGGGGCCATAGCTCAGCTGGGAGAGCGCTTGCATGGCATGCAAGAGGTCGGCGGTTCGATCCCGCCTGGCTCCACCAGATTTACGCGAGCGATTCGATTGATTGCCTCGATTGTCCCCATCGTCTAGAGGCCTAGGACACCACCCTTTCACGGTGAGAACCGGGGTTCGAATCCCCGTGGGGACGCCAATTTTAAACGCGAGGTCAGCCTGAGCGGAGCATGGTCAGCGGCGGCGGGACAGTCTCCAGCGGTTAGTGCCCAACAATTCTGCGAAGATTGCCTGCTGGCGTCGTTGTGCCCAAAATACGGGCTATGAAGTTCTTGGATCCAGACACAGAGAGCGCTTTGCGGGCGTTTCTAGCCCGGCTTCCAGCCGAATTGGGGCTGGAATATGCGATTCTGTATGGTTCGCGCGCGCGACGAGGACACGCCGGATAGCGATGCCGACCTTGCGCTGATAATCGCTGGCGTCGCAGCTGATTGGCAACTCGTCGGGAGCTTGGCGGAACTCGCTTACGACGTGTTTCTCGAAAGCGGCATCCTAGTTCAACCGGTGCCCATTTCGTTAGGTCATTGGTTGCACCCGGAGCGGTTCCCGAGGCCAGGTTTCCTACGCAACGTTGCTCGCGACGGCATCGTCCTTTGACGGACTCTACTCTGGCTCGAGACCTTCGACAAAAAGCCAAGCGCGCTTTGGCGAGTGCCCGCGAATTGCAGAGCCGCGATCCCGATGGGTCGGTCAACAGATCCTATTCACTTACAGAATCAACAGATTCTGCGTGGTAGCTTTCCTGACCGTGGCGAACGGTATACCGGTATCGAAAGTAACGAGCCTTCCTTCATGCTGAACCGCGAGGGCAAGCAGGTATATGTCGGTCAGTTGCCGCGGTCCATGAATTCGGGTCGAATCCACGACATCCGAGTCCAATAGACTGACTTCATCGGGCCAGAATTCATGGATATCTTGGAGGCAGGCATCGGCTAGATGCTTAATGACAGCTTGGACGGGTAACGGGTTTGGATAGGCTGGATTCGACATGATACGGATACATCCGTTTTGCGTGATGGGACATGATGCCCAACCCTCCCGCGCATGCTTCGCGAACCAATTGATCGCTGAGTCGTGGGATGCGTGATCGGACTCCAGCAACGCGATCAGCACATTGACATCCAATAGTGCGCGCACTTGTCAAAGTCCGCCGATCTCAAGCCCACTTGTTGCGGGGTGACGCGCACGTGGCCAGCCTAGACGGGCGCGGCTAGTACGCATCTTCGTCACGGAGCTTGTCGATCAACTCATTTGTGACGATACCGCCGCGCCGTGCAAACGGCTTAAGCCCATAGACTGCCTTAGGTTCCTTCACGGAGAGCGGTTCTTGCGCAGTCGTCAGAGCGCGCCGAGCCAGCTCGGAGATCATTTCGCCGATGGTCTTCCGTTCCCGCTTAGCCCGCTCCTTGGCGGCCTGCAGCACATCGTCAGCAATGTCGAGCGTCGTTCTCATGCATCAGATGCTAGCGCATCACGCATCAGTAGTTCAATCTCTATCTTACTAAGGGCCGCGACTCATCGGACGCAGTTCAACGTCGCAGCAGAATACGTTCCACTTCGAAACTCCCCGCCATCGTGCCGCGATCGCGGAACACCATGACTCCGGCGATCTGCGAGAGATCCATTAGGCGCCCTGCCGGCGCGTGCTCGATCTCGGCGATCGGAATGGCGATCTCGAGTCGCTCGCGGGCGCGCAGGGTGAATTCGCGGTTGAAGCGATCCTGGAACTGGTTTATGTGCGCACGGTCATGTACCCGCAGCACCAGCGAAAGGTCGGAGTCGCCGGGATTGCGGAGATCGAGGACCAGGGTGTGCACCGTGCGCCAATTGGGATAGGGTTCGTCGATGCTGATTCCCGCATACAACGGTGCAGTGCCGAACTGTACCCTGAGGACGCGGCCGCATGGCGATGTTGTGGGCCGCGTCGTTGACGCGACGGTCACATCGGCGCCCCCATGACTGAGGAAATAGCGATCGAGCGGCGAACACGCCTCGAGCAGTGTCGGAAAGCCGAGGTCCCGATGCGCATAGGCCGCGAGCGAAATGCAGATCGGCGCCACCATAATGGCGAACCCTACGCAGGCGAACATCGCGCCCGTCACCCGCCAGTTGCCACTGCCGCGGGCATCGGCACCTGGAGTAAGTGTTGCGAAGCCCGCTAGTGCCGTACTTGCGCCGAGCGCATCGCGAAGTACATCGAGAAGCGACGGATCACGGGCCACGAACGCCTGCGCCACTTCGGTGCCGGCACCAAAGAATACGGTGAGCGCGAACGCAACAACGTAAGAGCTAAAAGGTCGCGGCCGCGGATGGCGGAGGAGCGTGAGGAAGAGGAGTGCGATTGCCCCGAAGGTGACGGGGTGTGCGAGCTTCTGCAGCGTGTGGGCGAAGCGCGTCGGCTCGTGGAATTGTGCAAACACCACGAGCGAGAGCAAAAACAGAATAGCCGTGATCCGCAGGATCCGTTGCATGCGTTTTTCCAACTGTGACGGGCTCGCCCGAGGTCTTGCGCTTAAGCCGTGCGCCCGGGTTCGAATCCCCGTGGGGACGCCATTGAATCTATCGCTTGCAGCGGGTCGAGGGCTATCGCGCAGACAGTCAGGTGCAGCGCCTTGTCATGGAACTTCCCCTCGATAAGTAAATGTTTTCCCCTTGCAGCCATTCATTATCGAAGCCATTCGATCCGCAGTAGAAAGTGCGATTGCACCCCGGCTTCATGCGCTTAGCCCGTGTCGCAGATAGCAGTCCGCGAACCCCCACCGTCCCTAAATAGAGTTTTACGCCCCGAAACATGGTTTCTCCCGCGTGACGTACGCGCCGAGCCCCATAGAGTCTGCCATCTCGAGGGCTTGTCAAGCCGCATCCATCTTCGGCGATGGAGCCAAATCTCCAGTGGCGACGCCAATTTTAACGCTCGCACGGAGCAGCGGCGAAGCGCTACCGATCGATAACCAGAAATCCCTCCCGTGCTGCTGCAGAGGCCAATCGTTCGTCGAAGCAGACGAACTCGAGACTTGCAGGTGCATGGTCAGCGGCGATCAACGCAGCGGCGAGTTGAAGGCTATCGGCAGCGCGCAACGGATGCATGCGTAGCATGCGCTGTGCCGTCAATCGAACAGCGGGGCTCGGCACAACTTCATGCCAACCGTCCTGCAATTCTTTGACGACTGACAGCGCCGCGGCAACTTCGTCTGGCGTCAAAGAACGCTCACGCTCCCTTCTCGACAGCGCGGACGCGATTTCGACGGGTGTGCCCCACCAGGCAAGCATTTCATCGTCCTGCTTGAGCAAGGCAATGGCACGATCTCGCAAGGGTTCTCCGACAAGAAGTGGTACGACCGCGGAGGCATCCCAGAATCTCATGAGCTGCGTGCAGTCATCGATCTTCCGCTCGGTCCTGCTGAAGTGCTTGCAGCAATCGGGCTGAGTCGGCGGCCGGCGTCGCTAGCAAGGATCGCAATTTTGCCGTCGGCAGTGGGCGGAGCGGTGCCCGGGTGACTCCTCGCGCGCTGAGCAACGCCAATCGATCCGCGCCACGCCCGGTTGACTCAATACGCTCCAAGCGCGCAATCGGGACGTCCCGATCGTAGATGACGACGGCGTGCCCAGCCCGGACTTTTCGCAGGTATGCGCTAAGGTTGTTTTTAAGTTTGGACACAGTGGCTTTCTCCATATGGCCAATATAGCCTCATTCCCTCGCAAGCGCAATTGCACCTGTGGCGATTCAATATTTTCGTGCGTTAGGCGGAATCCCCGTGGCGACGCGACCTAAGCCGTATTGCCCGCATCAATGGTCAGCACGGTGCCGGTGATGTTTCGGCCGCCTTCGCCCAACAGAAACACGGCGCTGTGGGCGACATCAATCGGCTCGGGCATGCGATGCAGGGCGCTGCGTCGGGCGATTTTCTGGCGCTGCGAGTCGTTCAGATCATGCGTCATTTCAGTCGCGACGAAGCCGGGCGCCAGCGCATTCACGGTGATGCCGAGCTGACCCACCTCGCGCGCCAGCGAGCGCGTAAACCCGATCAACGAGGCTTTGGTCGCGCTGTAGACCGACAGGCCGCTATAGCCGGTCGAGGCAACGATGGAGGCGATGTTCACGATCCGGCCTTCGCGCTGCGTCATCATGGACCTGACCACATACTTCGACAGCACGATGGGCGAAACGGTGTTCAATTGAATCAGCCGCTGAATTTCCGCATCGCGCATCGTGGACAGAATGCCGCTCGTGCCCAGTCCCGCGTTATTGATCAATCCGTACAGCGCGCCGAAATCGCTGCGCAGCGCGCGCACCAGGGGCGCGAGCGCCTCCACATCCGACAGGTCGCAGGCCCGAAATTCGATCGCGCCGCGGCCTTCCTGGGTCGCCTTAGCAGCCGCCGTCGTAAGCTCCGCACTGTTGTTGCGGGCGACGGCGATGACCCGGTAACCCGCACCGGCCAGTGCGCTGCTCATGGCCAGTCCCAATCCACGGCTGCCGCCGGTGACGATGACGTTACGCATCAGGAGCCTGGTCGCACCAGCTTGCCGGCCCCGCTCAATTCCAATGCAGGCACGAAACGCAATTGGGCGGGCACCTTGTGAGCGGCCAGAATGCGCCGGCAGGCGCTCAGCAGGTCGCTCTTGATCTTGTCTACCCTGGTCGCGTCGGCCGAATTCTCGCCGTCCGCCAGCACGACTTCCGCCACCACCAGCGAGCCGGTCAGGGGGTTGCGCCGTGCTTTAACGAGGGACATGCGGACTCGCGGGTCGGCATTGAGCACCGCCTCGACTTCCTCCGGAAACACCTTCAGTCCGCCGACATTGATGATCCCGCCCTTGCGGCCGCGAAAATGGAAGCGTCCGTTGGTGAGTTCCACCAGATCGCCGGTATCGACGTAGCCATCGGCGCCGATGATCGGCGCTTGCGCACTGCCTAAGTAACGCGTGGCGTTGCGCTGCGAGCGAATCCACAGCGTTCCGTCCTGAACCTTGAGCGCAATACCGCTGGCGGCATTGGCGAGCAAGCTCCCCGGGAAACCTGCGAGTCCGTCATTGACGTCGAAAGCTACACCCGCTTCAGTGGACGCAAACGCGTGCGCGATACGTGCCTGAGGATAGGCGGCGCGCAAATTATCCAACACTGTTTGATCGGCAACCTCGCCCGACAGACGCACATATTCAGGAGAGATCAGTTCTGTCTCGCCGCTCATCAGCGCTCGACGCCAGTGCGACGGTGTTCCCGATATGTGCGTGACTCCAGCGGCTCCCGCGCGCGCCAGAAACTGAACGGTGGGCTCCCCCGCGCTGGAGAGAACCAGCGGCGATCCGGAGAGCACGGCACGCAGGTAGATTTGCAGTCCTCCGTAGCGGCGAATGTCGTAAAACGTGCTCCAAACCATGGGCCTGGTGGAGGGAGGATGCCGCGGCAGCGCGCCGGCCAGGCTCTCGAAGCTGTGCACTACCAACTTCGGCACACCCGTCGTGCCGGAGGTCAGCAGGATCCACTCGGTTGTCTCGCTGACCCGGCGAAGCAAGCTTTCAGGCCGGGGCTGCGCCGCGACGCTGTCGAGTACGATGTCGGCTTCGGCGGTGGCGCGTACTAAGGCCAATTGCTCGGACGTCAAGTCCGGCGTGCAAAGCACCAGCCGGCGCGCCACGCCGTCGAGCTCCAGCAGTGCGAGCGCGGTGCTGAGCTGCTCGCGCATCGTGAGCAGCACCGAGCGGCCGCGAAACGACTCGAGTTCGCCGCCGAGTATCGAACCCGCCGTCAAGTCCTTAAATGCAACCGAGCCTGAACGGCCGTGAAATGTGCCGGCGGCGGGGCCGCTCGACGAAATGGATTCCCACAACGAACTCATCTCGGCATTCTAGCAGCGGCAGGCGAGGGCTCGACACTGCTTCGCGGCATTCTGTCAAAATGACTCATACGTGAGCGATTCCGTGCATAGCATCGAAACCCATTCCGCGAGTCTCTCGACCGGCTTGTGCGAGCTGTTCCCGCGCGGTGCATTGATCGCGGAACTGCGCGGCCGCGGCGATCCGGCTGCGTTGTATCCGAACGAAGCTCGGCACCTGCAAAAGGCGGTGCAGAAAAGACTGGAGGAATTCGCGGCCGGCAGGATGTGCGCCCGTTTGTTGCTGCGCGAGTTTGGCATCCACGATTTCGCCCTTGAAGTCGGCGCGCATCGGCAACCCCTGTGGCCTATAGACCTGGTGGGCAGTATCACTCACACCACGGGGTTTTGCGCGGCGGTGGCCGCCCCCAAAAATCACCTGCGATCCGTCGGGATCGATACCGAGATCGCGGGCAGCGTCAAAACATCGCTGTGGCCGGGCATCTGCACGGCCTTGGAAACGGCTTGGCTGCGCTCCTTGCCCGAGTCCGAGCAGCTCGCCGCAGCGACCCTGATCTTCTCGGCCAAGGAGGCGTTCTACAAATGCCAATTCGCCTTCACACAAGAACGCTTAAGCTTTCACGACGTCTCGGTTGATCTGCCGGCGTGGGGTGAGAAGCGCGGTGGGTTCAGGATAGTTGCGAATCGCTGCATTGAATTCGAACGCCACGCCGCGCTGCCGCTGCCAGGTCAGTATTTATTCCATGAGCAATTCATCAGCTCAGGCATTGCCTTGGCCTGAATCACCGCGCGAGCGGACCTTGGCTGCTGCCGCTCATTTAATACGCCTTGTCATCCCGAAATATTTTGGCGATCGTCAGGAGAAGGATCTTGATGTCGAGCAATGGCGACCAATGCCGCAGATAGTCGAGATCGTAGTTCACCCGGGCTTCCATCTCTTCCAGATTTGCGGTCTCGCCGCGCCAGCCATTGATCTGCGCAAGACCCGTAATCCCCGGCAATACTTTGTGCCGCATCATGTAGCCCTTGATGAGCTTCCGATATTCCTCATTGTGAGCCACCGCATGAGGCCGCGGGCCCACCAAGCTCATTCGGCCTTGCAGTACGTTGATGAGCTGCGGCAATTCATCGAGCGATGAGCGGCGTAGTACTCTGCCGACCGGGGTGATGCGGCTGTCGGTTTTTGTGGCCTGACGGATGTACGCGCCATCCTCCGTTACCCGCATGGTGCGAAACTTGTAAATCGCAATCTCTTTACCGTCCAGGCCGTAGCGGCGCTGCCTGAATATGACCGGCCCAGGCGATGAGAGCCTGATCGCCAGGGCGATGATCACCAGCAAGGGCAGCAATAGCACCAGGATGAGCGAGGAGAAACCGACGTCGGTGACGCGTTTGGTGACGCCCCGATAGCCGTAAAACGGTGTTTCGCACATGGCCACGACCGGGATGCCGTGGATTTCAGCGGGGCGCGCCTGAATCAGGTTGAAGACGAAGATGTCGGGCACGTAGTAGATGGATGCCGTGGTGTCGCGCAAGTCGTCCAGCAGGTCCATCACGCGCTTTACATGCCGAATCGGCAGGGAAATGAAGATGACATCCGTGCGGTTATCTTTCACGTACTGAGACAAGTCGCTCAAGGAGCCGAGCAAGTGGGTCTCGGCATCCATACCCAGCCGATCCTTGCTGCGGTCGTCGAAGAAACCGGCCATTTGCACGCGCGTGCCACCATTGTTCTGCAAACGGCGTGCGAGTTCAAAACTGCTGGTGTTGAATCCGGCGATGATGGCGCTGCGCGTCTGGACGGCGCTCGCCAGGAAGCGGCGCCGCGCTTCTTGCATCGCCAGGGTGACGGCGATCAACAGCACCGGTGTCACGGCCGCCCACGTGAGAAAAATACGCCGCGGATAAACGCTGAAGGTTTTGGTGACATAGCCCACTGCGAGCAACGCCACCAGCATCATCATCCAGCGCAGGGCCACGTCCGCGACACTGGAGAGCCGCGCTTCGAACAGCTCGGTGCTGACTTCGCGCGGCGGCTGCACCAGAACGAGGCACAAGACACTCACGATGACGACGGCTGCTGAGGAGGGATCGAAATGGTGTCCGAATAAAACGATGGTGGCGTACAGCGAGCCGACGGCGACCACCGCGGGCATCAGTGCCTGAACGCCGGTCAGTAGCGCGATCATAAAGCTCTGTTTCAGCAATACCGGCTGCGTCATCCAAAATCCCTTGAAGCACGAACGCGATTGGTCGCACGAATGATATTCTAGGCGCCTATGACTAACGTTCCATTACTCGATCTTAAGACACAGTATGCGCAGATTCGTGCTGAAGTGATGCCTGTCATCGAGGAAGTTTGCGCAAGTCAGCGCTTCATCCTCGGCGATCACGTGTTGGCGCTGGAGGCCGAAGTGGCGGCGTACTGCGCGAGTTCCGCCGGCATCGGCGTCTCTTCCGGCACGGATGCGCTGCTGCTTGCGTTGATGGCGTTAGGCGTGGGCGTCGGCGATGAAATAATTACAACTCCTTTTACCTTTTTCGCCACGGCGGGAACGATTGCGCGCCTCGGCGCGCGGCCGCTGTTCTGCGACATTGACCCGGTCTCATTTAACTTATCATCGCAGGCGGTCGTCGAATTCATCGACCGGCAGTGCAGCGTGCAGGGTGGCCTATTGATCAACCGCGCCACAGGCGGGCGCATCAAAGCGCTCATGCCGGTGCATCTCTACGGTCAGTCGGCCGACATGGATCCGCTGATGGCCGTGGCGAAGCAACATCGTTTACAGGTGATCGAGGATGCCGCGCAGGCCATCGGCACGGAATATAAGGGCGTGCGTGTCGGCTCGATCGGCGATATCGGCTGCTTCTCATTCTTTCCCAGCAAAAATCTTGGTGCGTTCGGCGACGCGGGATTGTGCACGACCAATGATGCCGGCCTGGCCGAAAGCATGCGTGTGCTGCGCGTGCATGGCGGCAAGCCAAAATATTTTCATGCCGTGATTGGCGGCAACTTCAGAATCGACGAGTTGCAGGCCGCGGTGTTGCGCGTGAAGCTGAAGTACTTGGACGGCTGGACCGCAGCGCGGCAGCGCAATGCCGCCTACTACAATGCGGCATTTGGCGGCGCCGACTTCGCCAAAAAACTCATCGCGCCGCAGACGACCATGCCGGGCCGTCACATTTACAACCAGTACGTGGTGCGCGTAGCCAATCGCGACGCACTGAAGGATCACCTGACGGCGCGCGGCATCGGCACGGAGATTTACTATCCGATGCCGTTGCACCTGCAGAAATGTTTTGCTTATTTAAAGCACGCGCGGGGTGATTTTCCAGAATCCGAACGCGCTGCCGCCGAGACCTTGGCGTTGCCCGTTTACCCGGAATTGACTCAGGCGCAACTCGATCACGTGGTCGCGAGCGTCGCGGAATTCTATCGCAGCGGTGCGGCCCGCCGCGCCGCCGGTTAGCCTTTCTTGAAGTCGTCCGGCAATAGCTGGTGGCGCGACAGCAATTTGTAGAAATCCGTGCGGTTGCGCTTCGCCAGGCGCGCGGCCTGGCTGACATTGCCGGTCGTGATCTGCAGAATCTGCGACAGATAATTGCGCGTGAATTCATCGCGCGCCTCGTCGAATGAAGGCAGGCGGGTCGGATTGCCGCCGAGCGACTGCTGCACCAGTTCCGCCGTGATGATGGGTCCATGCGACAGGGCGACGTTTTGGCGCACGACGTTGTACAGCTGCCGCACGTTGCCGGGCCACTCCGCTGTTGCCAGCAATTCAACCGCTTCCGGCGCATAGATCTTGCGCTGACCGGTCTCTTTGGCGATCTGTTCCAGAAAGTGAGCGACCAGCAAGGGAATATCCTCGCGGCGGCGTCCAAGCGAGGGCACCTCGATGTGCACCACGTTCAGGCGGTAGTACAAGTCCTCGCGAAATTGACCGGCGACCATCAACTCGTGCAAGTCGCGGTGCGTCGCGGAAATGATGCGCACATTGGTCTGCACGGCATCGGCGCCGCCCACAGGCCGAATCGTGTTGTCCTGGAGCACGCGCAGCAGTTTGACTTGAAGCCGCATCGGCATGTCGCCGACCTCATCGAGCAGCAAGGTGCCGCCGTCGGCGGTTTCGAATAGGCCTTTTTGGGCGCGTGTCGCGCCGGCAAAGGCGCCGCGCTCGTGACCGAATAGTTCTGACTCCAGAAGATTCTCGGCCATCGCGCTGCAATTGATCGAAACGAAGGGCTTATTGCGGCGCGGGCTCGCCTCATGAATGGCGCGTGCCAGCAATTCCTTGCCGGTGCCGCTCTCGCCGGTCAATAAAACTCGCGCATCGGTTCCGGCCACCATATTGGCCTGGGCCAGCTTGTCTTCCATGAGCTGATTGCGCGTGACGATGTTGGCGCGCCAATCCTCGTCGACGTGCGCGAAACCTGAAACTTTGAGCGCTTTTTGCACGTGATCGAGCAGTTCCTGCTTGTCGACCGGCTTGGTGAGGAAGCCGAAGGCGCCGCTTTGGGTCGCGTGCACAGCATCGGGAATCGTGCCGTGCGCCGTGAGAATGATGACCCGCAAACCCGGCCAGCGGCTTTGCAGTTCCTTCAGCAACCCAATGCCGTCCATTTGGTCCATGCGCAGATCGGTGATCACCAAATCCGGGCGGAAACGTACGCAGGCGGCCAACGCGGCGGCGGCACTTTCAACCGCTTCGACCTCGTAGTTCTCGGCGCGCAGACGGATCGTCAGCAGGCGCAGGAGACCCGGGTCATCGTCGACCACCAGGATGCGCGCTTTGCGCTTTTGCGGGGTCTGTGAGTCACGGGTGCCCGGCTGCAGGCCGAACGACAGGGAGGTGGTGGCGGCAATCGAATAGGCGTTCAGTGCAGTCTCTCCGGTTAGGCGTTATGGCTTGTGGGGGGCGCCGGTTCCGCGGTCGGTGACAGATCGTTGCTCGATATGTGTTACCGCCTCGAGTTTAGCCCTAGCCTCATCCAAGGCCTTGCGCAACTTCGCATTTTCGTCGGCTTCGGCTTGCAAACGACGATTGACCGCCTGGAGCTTGTCATGCGAGTCATTGGGCACGGTATCGCGCATTCGCGCGTTCTCGGCTTGCAGTATCAAGCGTTGCTCAACCTCTTTGAGCTGCACTGCGGCCAATAGGCGCTCCACAGGGAGCAGAGTCTCAGGCCTTGCCAGCAATTCTGCCAACTGTCGCTGCGCTGCGACGGGATCGGCCCCGCTGTAGCCCGGCGTCGCCAGGGCGAGCGCATATCGGAGTCGATTGCTGGTCGTCGGCTGCAGTTCGGCTGCATCCTTCGCCTGCTGGAAGATTTCTGCCTGGCGCGCAGGATCGCCCTGCGGCAGATTACTCATCATCTCCAGCAAGGGCGCCACGGGGCTGATGTCCTGCTGGGGACGCTCAGGCGCGGGCGGGGCGGGTGCCTTGGGGGCGCCGAGCGCGCCGCAACCGGCGGCCGAAAGCGATAGGACGACGCATGCTGCAATGCAATGATGCTTATGCGGCATGAGCTTTTTCGCGCACCGCGGCGGGGCCGGCGGCGCGCAGGGGCAGTCGCACGCGGAAATGAGCGCCGCCGGTCTTCGATTCGAAGATCTCGATGCTGCCGCCGTGGGCGTTGACGAATTCCGTGACCACCGAGAGGCCGATTCCCGTGCCCTTCACGTGGCCGCCTTGCGGCGTTTTTCCCTGGTAGAACGCCTCGAAGATTCGATTGCGCTCATCCGCCGGAATGCCGGGTCCGCTGTCCATGACATCGAGTATCAGTTGCTCGCGCTCGGCGCGCGCATGCAGAGAAATGGTCCCGCCCCGCGGTGTGAACTTGACCGCATTAGAGAGCAGATTATCGAGAATCAGGCGCACCTTGCTGCGATCGGCCAAGGGCGTGAGATCCTCCACCTGTACATCGAGCCGGACGCGTTGCGCCACCAGGGTGAGCTGTTGGTTCTCGAGCACGCTCTTGATCAAGGGGCGCAGCTTGAATTCGGAAATCTCCAAGCCGACGCTCTTCGCCTGCCAGGCGCTGAAAGACAAAAGGTTTTCGATCAGTCGCTGAAGCTTCATGCCGTTCTCGCGCAAGATTGCGGTGACTTCGCGCTGGCCGCTTTGCAGCTCGCCCACCGCGCCGTCCATCAACAATTCGGTCCCCTCGCGGATATTTGCCAGTGGCGTTTTCAATTCATGTGACATATGTCGCAAAAATCGGTTCTTTTCCTGCGCCAAATCGAGCAACCGGCCTCGCAGCCACTCCAATTGAGCCGCCAATCGCTCCAGATCGGCCGGCCCGCGAATGGCAATCGGCCGCGAGAACGTGCCTCGCCCCAGTTCGCTGATGGCGCGGTCGATCGCGCGAATCGGCCGGCCGAACAGGTACGTAAAAACGCCCACCACGGCCAGCGTCATCGGCACGAGCAGCAGCGTTTGCCAGAGAAGATTCTCCTGCGCGCGCTGAGTCGCCAGCTCCAGGCTCGCGGTTTCCTTGTCGATCTGCAGGTTGATCCGGTCGGAGACGCCGGATGCCGCCTCCAACAATTGCGGATAAGCGGCGATCAGCTCCGCCATCCGGCTGGAGTTCGGGGCCGCACGCCGCAAATCTTGCAGCAATTGATCCGCCTTGGATTCCACCCCACGCACTCCGTCTTGCGAGGTTTCATCCAACGGCAGCGTGAGAAGGCCGTGCGTGGCGGTGATCAAGCGGGCGTGATGCTGCGCATAGGCATCCAGCAGATTCGCGCTGCCGGTCACTTGATACAGGCGTGCCTGACGATCCAGCGCTTCGATCTCTTCGAACATGCGTTGATTGCTGCGGGTTCCCTGCATGCCGTGAGCGACCAGTTGCTGGCTGCGAATCGACAAGCGATTCATTTGCACGGCGGCATTCACGATTGCAAAGAGCAGCGGTGCGGCCACGATCGTGAAGCCGATCAGCATCAGTCCGCTCAGTGACTTCGGTCGGGGCCATCGCATGGGCCGCATTCTAGCAGCGTGTAAGCGCCAAAAAGGAGTGACCGGGTCGTAACTGTACAATCCACGCCATGAGTCGCGACGCGCCGTATTCGAAGCTATCTCCCGAGACGGTGCTCGACGCCATCGAGGCCTTGGGATTCCGGTGCGACGGCCGGACGCTGGCGCTCAACAGCTATGAAAACCGGGTGTATCAAATAGGCATCGAGGACGGCGAGCCTCTGGTCGTCAAGTTTTATCGCCCGGAGCGCTGGAGCGATGCGGCGATCCGCGAGGAACACGCCTTCGCCGGCGAGCTTGCGGCGCAGGAAATCCCTGTGGTCGCGCCCTTGCTGCAGGCGGGCGAATCCATGCATTGGCATCAGGGCTTTCGCTACGCCGTCTTTCCACGGCGCGGCGGACGCTGGCCGGAACTGGGCAACAGCGATGAGCGCGAATGGGTCGGACGGTTTCTCGGGCGGATCCACGCGGTCGGGCGCGCGGGCCGGTTCAGCGAACGCGCATCGCTCAGCATGGACGAACTGGGCCGCCATGCGCGGGATTTCGTCCTGGACGGCGATTGGATGCCCGATTATCTGGCGACGAAGTATGCCGAAGTGACGGATGAGTTGTTGGAGGCAGTGGAGGCGCGCGCGAGCAATTGGGGCGGCGCCAGGCTCGGACGCATCCTGGGCGACTGCCACCGCGGCAACATCCTCTGGACTGATCTAGGGCCGCATTTCGTCGATCTCGATGACTGCCTGACCGGGCCCGCCATTCAAGATCTGTGGATGCTGTTGGCCGGCGGCCGTCAGGAAATGCGGACCGAGTTGCAGGATCTGCTCAAAGGCTATGAGCAGTTCCTGCCCTTTGACCGGCGTGAGATCGACTTGATCGAGCCGCTGCGCGCGCTGCGGATGATTCATTACTCCGCATGGCTGGCGCGGCGCTGGCACGATCCGGCCTTTCCGAAGGCATTTCCGTGGTTTGCGGAGCCGCGCTATTGGGAACAGCACCACCGCTCGCTGCAAGACCAATTGGCGGCGGTACTCGAGCAGCCGCTGGAGTTGTGACGCGGGCACGGCGCGACGCCTGTTGTGATCAGCGGCATATTTGGTAATGATAAGGGATGGCTGGCGATAACATGATCACGAGCGTGAAGGTTGTGATGCTCTGCGCGGTGGCGGCGCTGGCGGTGGCTGCCTGCAATAAAGACTCAGGCTCGACCCCGGCACCCAATGCGGCAGCGCATGTCAAACCCAGGTCGACCGTCGCCCCCAAGCCCGGCGCCACGGCGGCCGAACAAACGGCGGGCATGGTGCAGGCGGCGAGCCAGGGCAAATCGACGGTACCGGTCGAATTGAAATTCGATATTGCGCAGCGGCCGAAAGTGGGACAACCGCTCGACATCAATCTCGCGCTCATTGCCCAAATCGCAGCCAGCCCCGCCACGATTCAGGTGAACGGCGCCGACGACGTCTCGGTCGCCGCCAGCGCCCATCAATTCGATATTCCCTCCGAGGAACCCGGCGAGGTTTATCGCGAAACCGTCAGCGTTACGCCAAATGCGGAAGGCGTGGTGCTGCTCGGCGTGACCGTTACCCTTAAGCACGACGAAATCATCGATCAACGGTTTTTTTCGATCCCCCTCATCGCCGAACGCTGAAACCTAAGGCGCTTGGGGCCCGAACGTCCTATAATGGTGAGTTTCCCTTAAAGGCCTCATCGTGACCCAGAAACTTCGCAACATCGCCATTATCGCGCACGTCGATCATGGCAAGACCACGCTCGTCGATCAATTGTTGCGTCAGTCCGGCACGCTCGATGCGCGCAAGGATTTGCAAGAACGCGTCATGGATTCGAACGATCTGGAGCGCGAACGCGGCATCACGATCCTCGCGAAAAATACTGCCATCACCTGGGGCGACTATCGCATCAACATCGTCGACACGCCGGGGCACGCCGACTTTGGCGGCGAGGTGGAGCGCGTGCTCGCCATGGTCGATTGCGTGCTGCTGCTGGTGGATGCGGTGGACGGCCCCATGCCGCAGACGCGCTTCGTGACGCAGAAGGCCTTCAAACACGGCCTGCGGCCCATCGTGGTCATCAATAAGATCGACCGCGACGAGGCGCGCCCGGGTTGGGTGCTGGACCAGACCTTCGATCTATTCGACCGTTTGGGCGCCACCGATGAGCAATTGGATTTTCCCGTGGTTTATGCATCCGCGCTGCGCGGATTCGCCGGCCTCGACTCGACTGTGCGCGACGGCGATATGCAGCCATTGTTCAAAACCATCGTCGAGCATTGCCCGCCGCCGGATGTGGACGTCGACGGTCCGCTGCAACTGCAGGTCACGCTGCTCGACTACTCCAGCTATGTCGGCGCCATCGGCATCGGCCGCATCAAGCGCGGCACCATCAAGCGCGGCATGACCGTGACCGTGGTATCGCGCGAGGGCAAACAGCGCGCCGAAAAGATCACGCAGATTTTGGGGTTTCACGGCCTGACGCGAGTTGAAGTGGAATCCGCCGGCGCGGGAGATATCGTAGCCTTCGCGGGGATCGCGGAGCCCAAGGTTTCGGACACCTTGTGCGATCCGGCGACCGTGGAACCTTTGCCCAGCCTGACGGTGGACGAGCCCACCATCAGCATGACCTTTGAGGTCAATACCTCGCCCTTCCTGGGGCGCGAAGGCAAGTTCGTCACCAGCCGCCAGATTCGTGAGCGTCTCGAGCGTGAAGCCATTCACAATGTCGCGCTGCGCGTCGAGCCGACCGTGGATCCCGACAAGTTTGTGGTTTTCGGCCGCGGCGAACTGCATCTCGGCGTGCTGTTGGAAAACATGCGGCGCGAAGGCTATGAAATGGCGGTCTCGAGGCCGCGCGTGGTAGTCAAGCAAGTCGGCGGCATGGCTCACGAACCCTATGAGCAGGTCACGGTCGACGCGGATGCGGACGCACAGGGGGACATCATGTCGGCGCTCGGCAGCCGCGGTGCGGAGCTGAAGGACATGCAGGCCGATGGTCGCGGCCGGATTCGCTTGGACTACATGGTGCCATCGCGCGGCTTGATCGGCTTTCAGACCGAATTTCGTACCATGACCCGCGGCACCGGGCTGCTGCATCATGTGTTCGATCATTATGGTCCGGTGGTGCAGCGCGAACTGGGCCAGCGTCCGAATGGCGTGCTCATCGCCAACGGTCAGGGAACGGCATTGGCGTACTCGTTGTTCGCTTTGCAGGAACGCGGCCGATTGTGCATCGGTCCGGGCGAGGAGGTCTACGAGGGCATGATCATCGGCCTCAATAATCGCGACGCCGATCTGGTCGTCAATCCTCTTAAGGGCAAGAAGTTGACCAATATGCGCGCGGCGGGAAAAGACGAGAATGTCATTCTCACCCCGCCGATTCGCTTCAGTCTGGAACAGGCCATGGAGTTCATCGACGACGACGAGCTCATTGAAGTGACGCCCAGCTCGGTGCGCTTGCGCAAGCGCAATTTGAAAGCAACCGACCGCAAGCGCTCGGAGCGCGAAACGGCAGATCAGGGAATTTGACGAAATATTGGCCGAACCGAGACGCGCGTCACGCCGCGTATCCGGGATCTCCCTAACATCTACCGCATTCAGGTGCCGGCCAACACCGGCTCAAGTGCGGGAGATCCTAGGCCTTGTCACGCGATACCGCGGCTGCCGTTCGCAGCGAGCCAGCGCAGTCTGCAGACAGCCTCAACCCTCTGCTGGAACGCCAGATCGCGGAGACGCAAAGCCGCACCGGCACGCTTGATATAGACCAGCTCCTGAAGACCATCAGCGCGCATTACGATCGGCTCGATGCCGAACGGCGCGGCGTGGTGCGCTCGATGCAGCTGATGTCCGATGAGGCGCAGGCCATGACTCGCGAAATTCGCGAGCAAACCGCCTCTTATTTGCAGGCCATTCTCGACAACGTCAAGGATGCGATCATTACGGTCGACGACAGCGGCCGCATCGAATCATTCAATCACACCGGCGAGCGGATCTTCGGCTATCTGGCCGCCGAGGTTCTCGGCCGCTGCGTCGGCCTGTTGCTGGCCGATGTGGATGCGAAACATCCCTGCGACTATCTCGAGCGCCTCGCGACCAAAATCGACGATGCGCACGTGGACTTGGCCGCCACCCAAACCTGGGGTCTGGTGAATGGCGGCAGCCGGGTCGCGATCGAAATTGCCGTCAGCAAGGCCAAGCTCAATTGGTTGGACGGCTACATCGTCTGCGCCCGCGACATCACCGAGCGGCATCTTGCCGAAATCTCGGTGCGCGAAAGCGAAGGGCGCTACCGAACGCTGGTGGAACACGCCCCGGAGGCGATTGTCGTGTTCGACGTCGATTCGGGAAAGTTCGTCGACGTCAACGACAACGCCTGCCGCTTCTTCAAGATGAACCGCGCAGCGCTGCTCGGCAGCGGGCCGGAGACGATCAGTCCGCCGCTGCAGGCGGACGGCACGCCTTCCTTTGGCGTGGCGCGCGGCTACATCGAAAGTGCGCTGGCCGGCGAGCTGCCGGTGTTCGAGTGGGTGCACTGCGATTCCGCCGGACAGAACTTTCCCTGCGAAGTGCGATTCGTGCGGCTGCCGAGTTCCAACCGGCGCCTGCTGCGGGCGAGCATCATCGATATCACCGAGCGAAAGCGCGCGGATGCGATCGCCTCCGGCGAGCGCCGCGTCTTTGAGAAAATCGCTGCCAATGCCCCGTTGAGCGCGGCGCTCGAATCAATCTGCGAATTGATTGAGCGCGCCATGCCCGCGAGCTGCTGCGCAATCAACCGCTTGGATCGCGACAAACAAGCCTTGAGCTTCGGCGTGGCGCCGAATCTGCCGCGTGAATTCGTGCAGGCGATGGACTATGCGCCCGTCGGCATCCGCTTCGGTTCGTGTTCCGCGGCGGTTTACTTAAGCCGCCTCGTAACGGTCGCCGACATCGAGACCGACGCGCTCTGGGAATATCGCCGCGAGGCGGCGCGTCAGGCGGGTTTCCGGGCCGCCTGGTCCGCGCCCATCGTGGCATCGGACGGCCAAGTAGTGGGCACGATTGCCGTGTACCGCCGGCAAGCCGGCATTCCGTCGTCCCGCGATCACGAACTCATGGTGCGCATGGCGCAGATTGCCGGCATCGCCATTGAACGCCGCGCCGCGGAAGATGCCTTGCGCAACAGCGAGTCGAAGTTTCGTGGCCTGTTTGAAAGCGTCATGGAGGGCGTCTATCAAACGACGCGCGATGGCCGCATTCTCGTCGCCAATCCGGCCTTTGTGAATCTGTTGGGCTATTCCTGCGCCGAGGAACTGTATCAAGTACCCGCCGGCGCTTTGTACTGGTATCCCAATGATCGCGAAAACTTCGCACGGCGCGCCGAAGCCGCGGGCGAGCTGCGCAACGAAGAATACGTGATGCGCCGCAAAGACGGCTCAATGCTCGTGGTGGTCGATAACTGCCGCGTGGTGCGCGACGCCAGCGGCCGCGCCTGTGGTTTCGAAGGCACGCTGACCGATATTACCGAGCGCAAAAAAGCGGAGACCGCGGTTTTTCAAGCCAAGGAACGCGCGCAAGTCACGCTGCAATCGATTGGCGACGCCGTGATTACCACCGACTCGGAAGGGCGTATCGACTACATGAATCCGGTCGCCGAAAGCCTGACCGGCTGGGAGAATCGCGAGGCGCAGGGCCAGCTGATCGGCAACATTTTTACGATGGTCGACGAGATCACGCGAGAGGGCGGCGAAAGCCCGGTGGCGCGCTGTCTTCGCGAAGGCCAGGTGCTGGGGCTCGCCGAACACACGGTCCTGGTCAATCGCCGCGGCCAGGAAATCGCCATCCAGGATTCCGCGGCGCCGATTCGCGATCGCGCCGGCAATCTCATCGGCGCCGTGATGGTATTCCACGACGTCAGCAAGGAGCGCCGCCTGCATCGCGCGCTGCACTATCAGGCGAGTCACGATGCCCTGACGGGCCTCATCAACCGGCGCGAATTCGAGAATCGCCTCACCGTCGCCGTGGAGGAGACGCGGCAGAACCTGCAGGCACGCAACGTGCTCTTGTACCTCGATTTGGACCAGTTCAAGTTGGTGAACGATACCTGCGGTCATCCAGCCGGCGATTTGCTGCTGAAGCAAATTACCGGTGTCATTCAGTCGCGGGTGCGCGGCGGTGACACGCTGGCGCGCTTGGGCGGCGATGAGTTCGGCATCCTGCTGCAGGACTGCGCGCTCGATCAGGCGTTGCGCATCGCGGAAAACCTGCGTCAAGGCATCCGCGACTATCGATTCACCTGGCAGGGCGGGGTGCTCGCCGTCGGCGCCAGCATCGGCATCGTGGAAATCACCAATGAGATACCCACCGTCGCCAATGTTATGAGTGCCGCGGACGTGGCCTGCTATGCCGCCAAGGATTCCGGCCGAAATCGCGTGCGGCTATACAAGCCCGACGCCATGCCGGAGCGGCATCGGGAGATGCAATGGGTCTCCAAGCTCGCGCGTGCCCGCGACGAGAGCCGGTTCGAATTGTTCTATCAGCCGATCGTGCCGATCGGCGCGAAGCTGCACGAGCGCGAGCACTTCGAGCTGATGCTGAGGTTGCGCGATGAGACCGGAACCATCGTGGCGCCGGCCGAATTCATTCCCGCGGCGGAACGCTACAACATCATGCCGTCAATTGACCGGTGGGTGGTGCGCCAAGCGCTCGATCATGTCGTGCATCGCATCGAGTCCGGCGTCAAGCCGTTCACCGTTGCGGTGAACCTCTCGGGCAGCTCTTTGAACGATGAGCGCTTTCTCGAGTTCCTCATTACCGAGCTCAGCGCCGGGGAACTGGCTGCCGGCGCCATGTGCTTCGAGATCACCGAGACGGCGGCCATCGAAAACTTGAGCAACGTGGTGTATTTCATGCGTGAACTCAAAGGTCGCGGCTGCCATTTCGCGCTGGATGACTTCGGCAGCGGTCTGTCATCGTTCATGTATTTGAAAACGCTACCCGTCGACTACCTGAAAATCGACGGACAATTCGTCGAAAATGTCACCCATGATCCGGTCGATCGCAGCATGGTCGCCGCCATCAGCCAAGTCGGCAATGCCATGGGCATTCAAACCATCGCCGAGCGCGTGGAATCCCCCGAGGTCCTGGCGGAGTTAGGCCGCTTAGGGGTTGGGTTCGCGCAGGGCTTTTACATCGCCAAGCCCCGCTCGACGCGCGAATTTCCTTATCTGCGCTGAAGAATTCCTTCGAACGGCGTAGGCTTAGGACCGAAAAGGGGGGGGGTCCAATCAGCCAACCAAGAGGGATTCGCCATGATTTTTGGGATGTCGGTCGGCGCGTTTACGCAATTGCATGTGATCATCAGCCTGATTGCCATCATCAGCGGCATCATCGTCGCCATAAGTATGTTGAGCGCGAGACTGATGCCCGGCTTGACCACGCTATTCTTGATTACCACGCTGGCGACCAGCGTCACCGGCTTCATGTTTCCCACGCCGGTCGATGCGCCGCGCGTGATTGGATCGCTTGACCCGGCCAAGGTCATCGGAGCTACAAACTGGCCGGTTCGTGGCGCGGCATCTACGTGATCAGTGCAATAGTGGCTTTGTACTTCAATTGCTTCGTGCCGCTGGCGCGGGCCCCGGCCGCGGCATGAGGCATGCGAAAGGCCTTCAAATCTAGACAAAGAGGCTCATGGGCCGGCATCCTCGTGCTGGCCCTGCTGCTGTTTCGTTCCTATATTCCCGCGGGCTTCATGCCTGCGGACCGCGTACCTTTCGCGCTGGAACTGTGTACTGCCGCCATGGCCGGAATGCCGGCCCACCTGCATCACCAAGCCGGTACGCATGCAGAGTTTGAATTGTGTCCATTTGGCAGCGTTCCTGCCGCAGGCCCGATTTCGCATCACATTGATTTCGTATCTGTTGGGCTCGCGCCTTCCCAGCAGATGGTCGCCTTCGCGGCTCCCGCCTTAGCCCATCACGCAGAGCGCTCCCACCCACCTCGGGGACCTCCTTCGCTCGCTTGAATTGATACTGAAGCGCTGCGGTCGCTCTTGAAGCGCGCGCGCGTCTGTATTGGCGAGCAGGGAGAGGTCCATGATTACTCTGATGCCGATGAGTCTGCGTGCTGCGCTGCTGGCGGCAATGTTATTGGCAGCGGCGCCGCTGCGCGCCGCGGATGTGGGCAGCGTGCGGGGTGTTGTCCACGACCTGCAGCACCGGCCGCTGGCCGACGTTCAAGTGAAGCTGAATTCCGCCACATCCCACTGGGTTGAGTCCGCGACGACGGATGCACAGGGCGAATTCTCATTCATGACGGTGCCGCTCGGCGACTATGTCTTGAACTTCAGCGCCGCAGACTTCGCGCCGGCGGCGCAGGCGGTGACTGTGACATCGGGTTCCGCGCCGGTCGCCCATGTGCAACTGATCAAGGGGCCGGCGTTGGACACCTTGACTGTGAGCGCCGCCGCGGAAACCATTTGGTGAGAGTTTTTCGGCGTCTTTGACCATCCTGAACCTCACCAATCGGCATTTGCTGGTCGACAACAGCCTCACTTTCGGCGGCGTGCACTACAATGACCCGCGCCAGGTCTATGCGCAGATTCATTACAAGTTCGGCTATTGAGGATGGTCCATGAGCTTTGAGCTTCAACCACAGCTTCAGAATGATCTGATCAGGCTCGAGCCCCTGCGGGCCGGAGATTTTGAAGAGCTATACGCGGTCGCATCGGATCCTTTGATCTGGGAGCAACATCCCAGCCGGGATCGTTATCAGCGCGTGGTGTTCGAAAACTTCTTCAACGGTGCGATGGAGTCGGGCGGTGCGTTTCGAGTAATCGACAACACCAATGGCGAGTTGATCGGCAGTTCCCGCTACAGCAATTATGAGGAGGACCGGCGCCAAATCGACATCGGCTACACGTTCATCGCGCGCAGCCGCTGGGCCCGGCACTACAACCGCGCGCTCAAGACCCTGATGCTCGATCACGCCTTCAAGTTCGTGGATCAAGTGATTTTCAAGGTGGGGATCAATAATTGGCGCTCGCGCAAGGCCATGGAAAAGCTCGGCGGCATTTACATCGGCGAGCAGTCGGTCAGCTATTCCGGTGAACCGAGCCATCCCAATGTCGTGTTCAAGATCGACGCCCGAGGCTGGGCCAATCGAGCGCGTTGAAGCATCAGGCGATGTGCTGCAGGGTGACTTGCAGGCCGTCTTTGGGTTTGGCGATCGGCACCAACTGTTGCGGCATCACGTATCCGGGAGCAATGCTCCATCGATAGCGCAGCAGCAGCTGATGCATGATGGCCTTCACCTGCAGCGTGGCAAAGTGCTGCCCAATACACATGTGCGCGCCGCCCCCAAACGGCACCCAGGCAAAGGCATGGCGTTTGTCTTCCTGGCGCTCCGGACTGAATCGTTCCGGGTCGAACTTGAACGGGTCGGTCCAAAGTGAATCCATGTAGTGCACATGGATCGGATAAACGCCGACCAGCATGCCGGCTGGAATCTCAAATCCTTGAAAGATCGTGTCCTTGACGCACATGCGCGGCATCGAGGTGAGGGGCGGCGTTAGCCGCAGCGCCTCCCGCATGGCCCAGGACAGTTCCTCGACCCGGTCGAGATCATCGAATTCGAGCCGCTTGCGCCTGAGTGCCCTGGCCTTGGCGCGCAGACGCTCCTGCCATTCAGGATGTCGCGCCAGCAAGTAGATCATGGTGGTCAGCGTGCTGGTGGTCGTGTCGTGCGCCGCCATCATGAGGAAAATCATGTGATTCACGATTTCATCATCGGTGAACCGTTCGCCTTGCTCGCTTTGGGCATGACAGAACTCGCTGAAGAAATCGCTGGTATGGGTGTCCCGCTTCTCCGGCAGCAGCGCACGGAAGCGGCTCACCAGCAGTTCGCGGCCACGTATTCCACGCCACATCGAAAGTCCGGGTATCGGCACGCGCACAATTGCCAGCGAGGCCGCCACGGTCGCCATGAAAGCGCGATTCAGTGCCTTCGCGCTTTGCCCCAGCTTCACGCCCATGAATACCGAGGCGGCCAGATCAAGTGTGAGCTGCTTCAGGAGCGGAAACATCTGACGTTCCGCAGAACGCTCGTTTGCGGGCAGCCACGCCGTGAGCCCTAAATCGATGGCGGGGCTCATCTGCTCTAGGTAGGTGCGCAGGGCCGACTTGCGAAAGGCGACCTGCATGATGCGCCGCTGGTAGCGGTGTTCATCGCCGTCCATCGCCATGATGGCGCCGGGAAAAACCTTGCCGATGTAGGGCTCCCAGCCGCGTGCACTGGAAAATGCGCCGTCGCGGTTCTTCCAGACGAACTCCAGTGCGTCCGGTCCCAACAGGCTGATCATGCCGCCGCGGCCGATGGCAATCTTCCACGCCGAGCCATGAATCTTCTCGAGCGCCATCAGATGGCCGACGAGATCCTTGCGCATGGCCAGTATCTGGCCCAGAACTGAGGATCGCTGGATGGGGAGGGGCTTGCGGAACACCGCAGTGGGTTCCGCAGCCGGCAGAAGCTCGGTTACTTGCTCATTCATGCTTCACCGAAGGGTAGCGGCTCGCCGGGGGCGATGGTATCAGATACTTTAGTTGAACCTAATTTTCACGCCGCCACCAGGGCCGTTGGAGTCGGCGTCGGGCGGCACGCCCGGGGCGCCCACACCAGTCGGATCGCTGAACAAGCCAAAAGTCGAGTACCGCTCATCTAACAGGTTTTGCACATTGGCAAACAGCTCAACCTGTTTGGACACGCGATACGAGGTGCGCAGGCTCAGCACGTGATAGCCCGGCAACTGCGGATTCTGATTCGATTCATCGCCGCGGTAGAACGAACTGGTGGCCACCACGAGTGAGCCGCCCACCGACCAATTGTGCGACAGCGAATAGTCGGCGCCGAGCTTGACGCGGCTCACCGGAATGAGAGGCAGACGATCCGCGGGCAGCACTTGGATATTACCGTCCACGTCATGGAATGGGTTTGACGGCGAATTGAGCAGCAGCGGCGAGCGAAAGGTGGCATCGATATAGCTGTATTGCGCATATCCTGACCATTGCGGGCCCTGGTAGTTCATGCCCGCTTCAAATCCCTGCCGCCGGGTCGATCCGACGTTCTGAAAGAAACCGCTGCTGACAGAGGTGGCGATGCCGTAGATGTCGTCGTCCGAGTTGGTTCTGAAAGCGCTGGCATTCCAAGAAAAGTGCTTGCCTGCGGACGATGAGCAGCCGCGCAGTCCCAACTCCACGGTGTGCGCGATGACCGGGCGTAAATTGGGGGGGTCGCCGGCCAGGCTCGGGGGAAGCAGACAGGGCTGCAGGGGATCGGAACATTCGATCTCGCTTGCTGTCGGCGCTCGGTTGTTGGTGGAATAGCCCGCATAGGCCGTCACGCCGGCTGCGATCAAGTAAGTTGCCCCCAGCGCCGGGTTGAAGTGAGTGAAGCGGTTATTGCCGCTCAAGGCCGTACCGAGCTGATCCGACAGGCCGGTTTTGGCGATGTTGTAGCGCCCGCTCGCCGTGACCGACAGCAGCGAAGTCAGATCGAGCGTATCCGTCAGGTAAAAGCCGTAATACTTGTTGTTGGCATCCAGGTTTGGGGTATCGACGAACAATCCCGCAGGCAGCACGGTTAACGTGGCATCAAGAACGCCCATCTCGGTGCCGGAGAAAAAATTCGTCTGCGCGGTATCGAGCGTCGCGCCGCTGTTCACGCTGCCAAGGTGGTTGCTTAAGCCCCCGATGAGGCTTGACGAGCCGTCTTGGGCCAAATCGCTGGCGCGCAGGGTCCGCACATTGCCGGGCACTTTGTCCACATCCACCGTCATTCCCGGCACCGGCGTGGTCCCCACGACGACGATCTCGTCAATTGCCCATGCCGGCATGGCAATTGCGAGGCAGACCAGGCCGCCGACTGCGCGAAACGTTGCCGTTTTTCGCCCATGGTGAGAGGCCGCGCGATGCTGTCCTAACTTATGCAAAGCGCCGATAAACGAATTTACCGGAATCATCGGTCCTCGATTAGCAATACATGGGCGACCAGCAGCGCTCTGCTGCTGATATTAGCAGCGCAGCAGTATGGACGTGATTCAGCCAAGTGAGGTGGCTTGCTCCTCATTCGCTGGCGCTGGTATGGGTCTTAGGCGGCGTCGCGGCCGCACACGCCGGCTCGGAACCCTCGACAGTCTTTGTCGCCCGCCGCGGCTGGCATATCGATATCGGCATGGCGGTGGAAGATCTGCAGCCGCCGCTGAATCAGGCGGCCGCAGTGCTTCCCGGTTGCGCTATGTTTTTTTTGGATTCGCAGACAAACATTATTTGCTGGCAAAAAATCACCACGCGCCGGTCCTCTTGTCGGCGCTCTTCCCCGGGGCCGGCATTGTGTTGACGACCGGGTTGTCGATCCTTGCGCACTCAAGACGGCTTGCTCAAAGTTTTTCGCGACGGTCCGTACCAGGGCAGCGCCTATTTCCTGACAACGCGCAAATATTCGGCGCCTAAAACGCCTCCAAAATCAAGCCACCGCCGCTGGAGCTTCTCTGCTCTCCGGCACGTCCGATTAACGCACGTAGACCTTCAATATCTTGGTTGCAAGATCTCAGTTGCAAGGCGGCGTGCTACCGTCTTGGCAGACCACCGTCGTCGATGAGCCCGGCGAGTCTGCGTAACCAGGCGCCTCGGCCGGGAGGAGTGCAGGGCGCATGGCCTCATGAGCCGATCGCTAGGGCTGCTGTCATCGGCGTCCTACAGGCCTTAAATCAATATCATTTTGGCATCGCCATATATCCGTCGGCGACTATGCTGTTTGGCGCGATGCCCGGATAATACGCATCATGGCTACCATTGGAACAGAGCGCGTATTGACGGTGCACCACTGGAACGAGACCGTGTTCACCTTTACCACGACGCGCGACCAGGCGCTGCGATTCGAGAACGGGCATTTCATCATGCTGGGGCTGCGAGTTGGTGAGAAGTCGGTGATGCGCGCCTACAGCATTGCCAGTGCGAACCACGAGGAGCACCTGGAATTCCTGAGCATCAAAGTCCCGGACGGGCCGCTGACCTCGCGTCTGCAACATGTCAAACCCGGCGATGAGGTCTTGATCAGCCGTAAGCCGACCGGCACCCTGCTGTTGCACGATCTTAAGCCCGGCAAGCGCCTATACCTTTTGAGTTCCGGCACCGGGCTGGCGCCCTTCATGAGCCTCATCAAGGATCCGCAGGTTTACGATCGGTTTGAAAGGGTCATTTTGGTGCATGGCGTGCGCTATCGAAGTGAACTGGCGTATCGCGACTACATCGAATGGGAATTGACGCATCACGAGTATCTGGGCGAGCAGGTGCGCGAGAAACTGGTGTATTTCCCCACCGTGACGCGCGAGCGCTTTCGCTATCAGGGCCGTGTGACGGCATTGATTGAAACGGGCAAGCTCTTTGAGAACATTGACGTGCCCGAGCTGGATCCCAAGGAAGATCGCGTCATGATTTGCGGCAGCCCGGCGATGCTCGCGGATCTTTCCGCCATGTTGGACGCGAGAGGCTTTAAAATTTCCCCGCACGTCGGCGAACCTGGCGACTACGTCATCGAGCGTGCGTTCGTCGCCCGTTGAGTTGCGCCGAGTGAACCGCCCGCCGCCAAGCTCGCCGCGCATATACAGTAGTCGACGGTCCTGACTACTGGATTTACGCGGGGCGTCACGACGCGTAAAGTTTGCGCCATGCCGCGTAACTTCATCGGTCACCAAGCCTTTAAGGGCAGAGGATCCTCGTCCAACGTTGCAGGGCGTTTCGATTCATTGATTCTGCAAAAAGCCGATGATGGCTGGTACCAGGACGAGATTGACGGGAACCCAATCGAGACGGTGCTGCCGGATCACGCACGCAGCGTGATCACCTCGAACGACTCGCCCGATGTCGGTTTCGAGGCGTCGATCAATCCGTACCGGGGCTGCGCGCATGGTTGCGTCTACTGCTTCGCGCGGCCGACTCACTCCTATCTCGGCCTCTCGCCGGGGCTGGACTTTGAAACCAAGCTTTTCTACAAGGCCGACGCCGTCAATCTCCTAGAGGCCGAATTGGCCAAGCCGAAATATGTGTGCAAGACCATCGCGCTTGGAATCAACACCGACGGTTATCAGCCGCTGGAAAAGCGGCTGCAGGTGACGCGCGGCATTCTCGCCGTGCTGACGCGCTGCCGCCACCCGGTCACCATCGTCACCAAGAGCGCATTGATCGTTCGCGATCTGGATTTGCTGACGGACCTCGCCAAGGACAAGCTCGTTTCCGTCATGCTGAGCATTACCTCGCTGACGAATGACATCAAGCGAACCTTGGAGCCGCGGACGGCCTCTCCCCAAGCGCGATTGCGCGTGATCCAGCAACTGAGCGAGGCGGGCGTTCCCGCCGGTGTGCTGGTGGCGCCGGTGATTCCGGCCATTACGGATCATGAGATCGAAGACATCATGGCCGCCGCCAAAGAGGCTGGCGCGTCCCGCGCCGGCTATGTGCTGTTGCGCCTGCCGCATGAACTCAAGATTATATTTCGCGAATGGCTTGCGGAGCACTATCCGGACCGCGCCAAACATGTGATGTCGCTTATCAACCAGTCCCGCGGCGGCAAGGATTACGATTCAGAGTTCGGTACGCGCATGCGCGGCACCGGTCCGTACGCCGAATTGCTACGCACCCGCTTTGATCTTGCTAAGCGCAAGCTCGGACTTGCGGGTGCAGAGGAACGCTACGAGCTGAATACCCAGCTTTTCAGGCCGCCGAAACCGGACACGCCGCAGCTCAGCCTGGGATTTGATTGATGATCAATTGAAATTTTCGAGTGCGCTCGTTGAGCGGAATGTCAGCGACGGTCGGAACCTCGAATGCCACGTTGCTCAGACCTTTTTGCGCCAGAATTTCAGAGAGCCGCATTCTGATGCCGGCCGCTGCAGCGGCCCGTTCGGTGTCGTCAAGCCCGGCCTCAACACAGATCGGAAAACGAAATGAACCGGGGCCGGTTATCTGCATTTGAAAGCGCGTGACGCCTTTGACGAATATCTCGTTGATGATGTGCGGACTGATGAAGTCCTTGGATCCTGCGCCGTTGACGAATACGGGCATCTGCTCGGTGCGGCCCACCAGATTCTGAATCACGACGCGGCGCTCCTGCGGCGCGCTCACGGGACGCAGGATGTCGGACATTCGATAGCGGATCAACGGCAGGGTGTAATTGAAAAGATTGGTAATGACGCAATGATCTTCGTAGAACTCGAAAATCAAGTCATCGTCCAGGAGCGTCATGGTGTCGCCGTCAGGATTCGAAATGCCGAGCATTAGATGTTCTGTGCACGCATACATGCTCAGCGCCTTCGCGCCGTCAAAGGCCGCGGACAGAAATTGCATGTCCGCCGTGGTTACCATTTCCCCGCTGGCTGCGATTGCCGCAGGCCGGATATGCAGTCTTCCCGCTCGCTGTTCGTCGCCGAGCATTTTGAGGGCCGTGGTGTAGCCCCAAAGCGCGTCCGGTTTGAATTGATTGAGCCGCTCAACCACCACCGGAAGCGGCGTGTTCACTTCAAATGAACGCGCATCGACAAGCAGCCGCTGAATACCGGTTTGGATCGACGCCATGCCGGTGACGCCGGCAAAGTGTCCGCCGGTCGCCCCATAAAAGGCCAGACGGAGCCGCCTCAGACGCCGGCCGAATCCCGGCAGCAAGCCGCGATAAACCTCACGATTGCGCATGGCCGCGGCACGCAATCGCCCATAGTCGGCCCGCGCGTACACAAAGTAGCCGACCTCTCCGGAGGTGCCCGAAGTATGCATGACGGTAATCTCATTGAATAGCCGCTCCTTCGGATCCGTGGAGCGGGTCAGGAAATCCGCGATGATCTGCTTCGTGATGCGGCGATCGCTGACGATGTCATTGAAGTTCGCCATGAGCAGGGTCTTGGTGAGCAGCGGAAAGTCGCCGATCCCGCAGGTCCCCACATCCAGTCCCCGGTCGCGGATGATATTTGCGTAGTAGGGCGAGCGCGCATTGACGTGGCGCAGTAGCTGCCGGAATTTCTTTTCTTTGTCGGCCTCGAGCGCGGCGCGGGGTTCCTGCATCAACATCGCCGCTTCGCTGTGGGTTTCTGGATATGCATTGCGAAAGGCATGATAAGTCCATTGGACGGCATGCGCATCATCGCGCTCCTGGAAATCTGATCCAGGGTCGCCCGAAGCGGAGTACGCCGTATGCGCGGCGGCATGAACATGGAGGCGTCGAGCGCTCGGTTGCTCTCAATCCGAGCGCGACCCCATAATTGGCCACGCTCCTAAAGAACATACCGGAGGCCACCATGACATCCCGCCGTCAACTGCTTCAATTGGGCGTCTGTGTCGCTGCCAATAGTCTGTTGCCCAGGACCATTGCCGCCGATTCGCAGCCGAAGACGCTGTTGATTCTGGGCGGCACCGGCTTCATTGGTCCGCATTTGACGCAGGAGGCGCTGCGTCTGGGCTGGCGCGTAACGCATTTCAATCGCGGCAAGCGCAGCCCTCAGGGCGTTGCGGATGTCGAGACGCTCATCGGCGACCGCAATGGCCAGATCGACGCGCTGCGCGGCCGCAAGTGGGACGCGGTGATCGACGATACGGGACAGATCCCAAAATACGTCAAAATGTCGGCCGAATTACTGGCGCCGAATGTGGGCTATTGCTTGTACATTTCGAGCATCTCCGCGTACGCCAGCTTTGCCAGGCCCAACGATGAGAATTCGCCCACGGCCAAGCTTACGAATCCTGATATCGACAAGACCACGGATGAAACCTACGGCCCGATGAAGGCATTGTGCGAGCAGTATTCGGCGGAGGCATTCAAGGGACGCGCCAGCATCGTTCGTCCCGGCTACATCGTGGGTCCTCTTGACGGCTCCGACCGGTTTACTTATTGGCCGGTGCGCGCTTCCAAGGGCGGCGAAATGCTGGCGCCGGGCACGCCGCACGATCCGATCCAGATCATCGACGTTCGGGACCTGGCAGCATGGATGATGAAGCTCGCCCAAGAGCGCACCACGGGTTACTTCAATGCCATCTCGCCGGCGCGCGCATTCACCATGGGCGATCTCATCACGGCGAGCCTGCACGCCAGCCCAAGCGCCGGCACCAAGGCGACCTGGGTGTCGGAAGGATTCCTGGCGAAACGCTGGAAGCCGGAGGAGCTCGACTTGCCGCCGTGGTCGCCGATGAGCGGCGAAACCGCGGGCGCTTCGCTTACTTCGGCCACACGCGCCGAAAAAGCCGGATTAAAGACCCGTCCGATGCAGCAAACGGTGCGCGATACGCTCGACTGGTTTCATACACTGCCGGCCGAGCGCCAGGCGAAATTGCGCGCAGGTTTGGATCCGCAAAAGGAAATGGATACGCTGCGGGCCTGGCACATCAGCGGGGGCAAAACTATCAAGGGTTAGGATTTTGCTCTTTCTACTCACTCGAGTATCCAGTGCCTCACTCCCTGCTCGTTGAGAAACTGGCGCGCTTTGGCGCCGTGCAATATCGCGAACGTTGAGAGCATCTCGGCCTCCGTGCAGCTGCTGGCGGCTACGGTCACCGGCCTGGGCGCGTGCGATACCGGCCACCCCGTCTTCGGATCAAGGACATGTCCGTAACGTATTCCATCGCGAAGCACAATGCGTCGTGAGTCGCCGCTGGTCGCAAGCGCTCTGCGCTCAAGATGCAGCATCATGCACGCATCCCGCTCATGGCCCGGCTTTTCAATGCCGACCTGACTTAAACCGAGCGTACCGCCGCGGCGGCCGGTTGCGAGCCGGCACGATCGTGTGATTTCCCGAGCGCCAATGCGATCGCCATCCAGACGGCCGAAGTGCATGCACCGACCCAGCCGATCCCAGAGGGGCCCAAACCAAAACCGGTGGTCAGCAGTTGGAACACCGATGCGCTGGTGGCATCGCCGCCCCGATAGATGAAGGTATCGATCAGGCTCTTGGCCTTGTACTTCTCCTCACTGGTGCAGACCGTGTAGAGCGAATCTCGGGACGGTCGGGTAATGCCGTATTCACCCACTCGGCGCACCGCGAGCACCCCGACCAGGACCGCAAAGCTCGGCAGCAGCGCGAATATCGCGTAGCCGGCGGTCATGATCAGCGGCACGGACACCAGCAGCGGGCGAAGGCCGAGCCACTTAAAAAGCCGTCCGAACAAGAACATTTGCGTGACCAAGGAGAAGGTCTGCACCCAGAAATCCACGTCGGAAAAAAAACGGGTGCGTTCGTCGCGAGTCGCAAAGACTTTGGCAACGAAGGCCTGCTGTTCAAGATATAAAAATGTCGAGACCCAGGAGAGCAGAATCACGAACAGCGCGATTCCGAGCAGGTAGCGCGAGCGGAGCACCTGATGAAAGGCCGCCAGAATGTGGCCGCCGAGCGGCGTGTTAACGTCGGCGCCGCGAGTGCCGGTCCCAAAATGCTGGTGCCAGCGAATCACACGCCTCATGAAAAACAGCGAACTCGCCAGCAGAATTGCGGAGATGAGCAGCAGATTGATGGTGCCGAGAGGCACTGCAAGTCTGCCCGCGACCAGGGGGCCAAGCAGGCCGCCGGTGCTGGCGCCGGCCGCGATGAATCCGAACATGCGCCCGGCTTGCTCGCGGGTGAACACATCCGCCATCAAGCTCCAGAACACCGCAACGATGAAGAAATTGAAGACGCTCACCCAGACGTAATAGGTGCGCGCGATCCAGGTGTGATCCTGCTGCAGATTGAACCACAGATAAAAAGCCAGCAAATTGGCGGTGAAAAAAGCGTATACCCAGGGCAGAAAAACCGGCCTGCGAAAGCGCGAGGTCAACCAGCCGTACACGGGCTGTACCGCCAGCATGCTGATAAAAGTGCCCCAGAAAAGATAAGGCAGCTTTTCCACCCCGGAGGTGATACCCATGGTGTCGCGGATGGGCCGTAGAATCGTGTAGGCGAAGAACATGCAAAACAAAGTCGCGAAGGCCGCCAGCAGCGCCGGCAGTTCTTCCGGCTGAACCACCGCTAAGCGGTGAACGAGGACCGCGACCCGAGAATCGCCCCTCAATGGCCGTTGCCTGACGCCGCACGCCAGGCGTCAAGTAAGGCTTTTTCGCGCTCAGGCGTGAGGCCGGCGCTCAATTTCGCTCGCTCGTCCTCCGGACGCTGCAGATGCCACGCCAGGGTATCGTTGACGGTCGGTTGAACGGGACGAATGGAGAGCCCCTCGCGCAATGCGCGCGTCACGCTCGCATCGGCAAAGCCAGCATACTCCCCCGACGCAGGGATCCAAACAGGCATATCCGACCAAGGCTGGATTTTCTCTTTCTCGAGGAAGTCCGCCGGCACCCACACGGGACTGGGCGCCGGACTGGGCTTCACCATCTCGTTGGCCGCGGCAATGCTCGCCGAGACCACATCGCCGATCGTGAACACGCCGGGAGGCGACGTGGCGTTAAACGTCCCCACGGTCTTGCGCTCCACCAAGCGAAGCACGAATGCAGCGAGATCGCGGGCATCGATGAATTGAACGCGGTCGCTGGGTTTGCCGGGCGCCGCCATTTCACCGCCGCGCGCTGCGCGCGCCGGCCAGTAGGTGAATCGGTCCGTCGGGTCTCGCGGTCCAACGATGAGGCCCGGACGCACGACGGCAACGCGCCCCGGCATCGCTTTTTCAGCCGCCTTTTCGCACAACGCCTTCAACGCTCCGTAAGCGCCGCCGTCGACCTTTTCGGTGGTTTCGTCTGCGAGCTTGCCCACAGGCGAATCCTCGGTATTGGCATTTGCGAAGCTCGCATAAACCGAGACGGTGGAGATGAAGATATAACGCTGCACATTGGGCGCGAGTAATTCGGCCGACAATCTGACGTGCCGCGGCACATAGCCTGAATCATCGATGACCGCGTCCCAGTGCTTGCCTTTGAGGGCATCGAGCTGGGCGTCGCGATCGCCCTTAAGGTGAACCAGCTGCGGAAATATACCGGCGTTGGTTTTGCCGCGATTGAACAGGGTGACCGAATGTCCATGTTGAAGCGCCAGTTCGACGATATGGACCCCTAAAAATTTGGTGCCCCCGAGCACCAGGATGCGCAGCGGCCGGCGTGATTTGTCCATGGCCGCCGCTACCGTGCTCGACGCCGCAAGCGACGCGCCCGACATGACATAAATAAATTGACGTCGATTCATCCGGCTACCTGTATGAATTGCGTGTTTGTGGGAGGAGTCAATCAATACTACTGGGCGGACGCTTGAGTTGCGAACGTTTTGCAGCGACTATGCGGGATCTGCACCTTGGAATCTGGGCCTTACCTGACAAATGCGCCATCTTGAACAGCAGCGTTTGAGCACCGAATCGCCCCGTCCGTTGGATCGTCGGGTGTGCGTGGCGCCGATGATGGATTGGACCGACCGTCACTGCCGGTTCCTACACCGGCTTTACGCCCCCCATGCGTTGCTCTACACGGAGATGATCGTTGCCGCGGCCATCGTCCGCGGCGACGTGCGTCAATTGCTGGACCATGACGCCGGCGAACATCCGGTCGCCTTGCAACTCGGCGGCTGCAACCCTGCGGAACTGGCCAAGGCGGCGCGCATCGGCACCTCGGCCGGATACGCAGAAATCAATCTGAATGTGGGTTGCCCGAGCGATCGCGTGCAAAATGGCTCCTTTGGCGCGTGCCTCATGCTGAAGCCCGCGTTGGTTGCGGACTGCGTGCGAAGTTTGCGCGACGCAACTCATTTGCCTGTAACGGTCAAGTGCCGAATCGGCATTGACCAGCGCGATGACTATGAGTTCTTCCGCGCTTTCGCCGACACGGTGCGCGCCGCGGGAATCGATGCGCTGATCGTGCACGCGCGCGTTGCCATCCTCGGCGGCTTGTCGCCCAAGCAAAATCGAGAGATTCCGCCGCTCAAGCACGATCTGGTGCATCAACTGAAACGCGATTGCGCTGACTTGACTGTGATATTGAACGGCGGGTTGTGCGATAGCGCCGTGATTGGCTCACACCTCAGCGCGGGGCTGGACGGCGCGATGGTTGGGAGAGCTGCCTACCATCGGCCTGCGCTCCTGGCCGAACTCGAGCGAAGTTTGATCGATCCTACGTGGCCGATTCCCGAACCCTGGCAGATTGTTGAGCGGATGGTGCCTTACGCCAAGGCATGCGCGCAGCGGGGCATGCGCCTGCATTCGATCACGCGTCACATGCACGGCGTCATGACGGGACGCGAAGGTGCCCGAGCATGGCGCCGGTTTCTATCTGAAGTGGCGGCGCGCCCGGAAGCGGCACCCGAAACGTTGTTTTCGGCCCTTCCCATAATAAAACAGGGTATTGCAGCCTAACGTCTTAAGCGCCTCAACCTTACGTTAAGTATAATAGTCTGGGCCATGGGCAAAGAAATCGAAGTAGCCATCCTATTTGCCGATGTCGTCGGCAGCACCAAGCTCTATGAGTTGCTGGGCGACCTGCGTGCGCGCGACATGGTGGGCATTTGCATCGATGTGATGCGCGCGGCAACCGACCAGAATCACGGCACGGTCATCAAAACGATGGGCGATGAGGTCATGGCCACCTTCCCCACCGCGGACGATGCCCTGAATGCTGCAGCCCAGATGCAAAAGCAAATCGTCACGCATCCTCAGCTGAAGGTTGATGAACAGACGGTCGCCATCCGGATTGGCTGCAATTTTGGCCCCGTCGTGCTCGAGAACCGCGATATCTTTGGTTCGGCCGTTCACACCGCGAATCGCATGACGAGCCAGGCGAAAGCCGGCCAAATCATGACGACCGCCACGATGGTGGATCGCTTGTCCTCCGATTGGCGCGCGCAGGTGCGGCAGATCGACGTCGCGACCCTGAAAGGTCGCAGCAGCGAGGTGGCCTTGTTCGAGGTGCTATGGCAGCCCGAGGATGTCACCAGCATGGTGCCCTCCATCGCCATCGCCGCGCGCGAGCGCGAGAAGGGCGCCAAATCGCAACGGCTGCGGCTGCGCTATCAGGGGCAGGAAGTGCTGGTCAACGAAACTCGCGCGAATATCACCATCGGCCGCGCCGAGGAAAACGATCTGGTCGTGAAGGGCAATCTCATCTCGCGGCTGCATGCGCGCGTCGAGATCAACCGCAACAAATTCATGCTGATCGATCAAAGCACCAATGGCACGTTCGTTCTCGGCAAGGATGGCGAAGAAGCCTTCGTTCGCCGCGATTCGATGCAAATTCGCGGCGAGGGCTTGATCGGACTCGGCAAGGCGCCCGACAGCAATTCTTCCCAGGTGATTCGCTATACCTGCGAGGAATGAACGCGCTGCATCGAGTCTCGCAGCTCCGTCCTAAGAGCGGCCGGCACGTGCTCGCCGAAGCCGTTTAAGTACTGATCGATCCCTGCGAACTCCTCTTGCCACAGCTTCGGGCTGACGGCCAACAATTCTTCGATTGCAGCCGGGCTGACGTCCAATCCTTGCAAATCCAAATCCGTGCGAGCCGGCAGATGGCCAATGGCCGTTTCGCGCGCACCGGCCTTGCCTTTGCAGCGATCGATGATCCAGCGCAACACGCGCAGATTTTCTCCGAAGCCCGGCCATAAATATTTTCCGGCGCTGTCCTGGCGGAACCAATTGACGTGAAAGATTTGCGGCGGGGACTTCAACTTGGAACCGACATTGATCCAATGCGCCCAATAATCGCCGAAGTTGTAGCCGGCAAACGGCTTCATGGCCATGGGATCCCGCCGCACCACGCCGATTGCATCCGTGGCGGCCGCCGTCGTTTCGGATGCGACGCCGGCGCCGATGAGCACCCCGTGCAGCCAATTGCGCGCCTGGAACACGAGCGGCGCGAGCGCACGTCTGCGGCCGCCGAACACGATCGCCGAGATCGGCACGCCGCCGGGAGCATCGGCAAGCTTTGAATAGCCGGGATTCTGCTTGGCCGAGACCGTGAAGCGGGAATTGGGCTGCGCAGCCGGTCCATTCTTGGGATCGTACGGACGGCCCTGCCAGTCGGTGACGGGTTTGCCCTCGGTCAATCCCTCCCACCAAGGCTGGTTGTCCGCCGTCAATCCGACGTTGGTAAAGATGGTGTTCCTGCGAATCATCTCGTATGCATTGCGATTTGTTTTGGCATTGGTTCCCGGCACGACGCCGAAGTACCCCGATTCGGGATTGATGGCGTAGAGGCGCCCGTCCTTGCCTGGATGCAGCCAAGCAATGTCATCGCCGATGGTCCATACCTTCCAGCCCGGGTAGCTCGCCGGCGGGATCAACATCGCCAAATTGGTTTTACCGCAGGCGGAGGGGAAGGCGCAGGCCAGGTAGTGGGTCTCGCCCTGCGGATTCTCGATGCCCACGATCAACATGTGCTCCGCCAGCCAGCCCTCGGTGCGCGCTTGCCAGCTCGCAATGCGCAACGCGTGGCATTTTTTTCCGAGCAGCGCGTTGCCGCCGTATCCGGAGCCGAAGCTCTTGATCGACAGTTCCGCGGGGAAATGCATGATGAAGCGACGCTTCGGATTCAAATCGCCAGTGGAATGCAAACCTTTCACAAAGGTCCCATCGCGCGTGATCCGTTCGAGTGCCGCGCGGCCCATGCGCGTCATGATGCGCATGTTCAGCACGACGTAGGCGCTGTCCGTGATCTCAACGCCGCAGCGAGAGTAGGGCGAGTCAATCGGACCCATGCAGTACGGGACAACATAAAGCGTTCGTTCCTTCATGCAGTCGGCGAACAGAGCATCCATTTGAGCGTGAGCTTGCTTCGGCGCCATCCAATGGTTATTGGGACCTGCATCCTCTTTATTTACGGTACACACGAAAGTGAGATGTTCGACCCGCGCGACGTCGGACGGGTTCGAGCGTGACAGTACGCAATCGGGGAAGCTTTGCGGATTGAGCGGTACTAACTGCTTGTCTGCAATCAGTTCGCGCTTCAGGGTTTCGAACTCAGCCTCGCTGCCGTCGCACCAATGGATTTTCGCCGCTTGCGTCAGTTTGGCAACTTCATCCACCCAGGCCGCGACGTCATGATTCATCGAGGCGAGCGTTACGTGCTGAGGTGCTGTGGCCATTGGCTGTCCCTAGAAGAAAGCTTGATAGACCGATAAGGATGACAGATGGGTGTGGGCGCGCCAACTCTTGTCCGCGCGTGAGATATCTCCTAGAACGAAATTTATTTCAGAGTGGTGGAGAATTGTTGATTGAAGATAGAAATTAGCTATAGAATAATCTATAACTATTTGATTTTAAATATTTTATTGCGATAACAGCGACGCATGACGTACACTGACAATATGTACAGAGCGCTCTTGTGTCCGACGCGCGGATTGCTGATCTTTCTCGGTGCAATCATCGCCCTCAATTGCCGGGCGGCTACGGATCCAATCAGCATCAGGGCGATCGCGGAGGTGCAGCGATCGAGCCAAGCCCACGGCCGGGAAACCACCAAACTAATTCCCGCCGACCGCGTGGTCTCCGGCGATATGGTCATCTATACCTTGGAAGTGCGCAACACCGCGCCGATCACCGTGCCGCGGGCGGTCGTCACATACGCCGTCCCTGAGCACATGACCTACTCACCCGATTCAGCGGTCGGTCCGGGGGCCGAAGTCACTTATTCGGTCGACGTCGGCCGCAGCTTCGATGTGCCGGAGAACTTGAAGATCCAAGAACCCGGCGGACAACTGCGCGCGGCCACGGCAGCGGACTATACCCATATCCGCTGGCAGCTCAAAAATGCCTTGAAAGCCAATTCGGTGGCGTTCGTGCGGTTTCGCGCACGGGTGAAATAATCGGCGCCGTTTCGTCGTAGGTTACGCTACGACGCAACCATCCAATGAATACCGACTACCAAGATATCTTCACCATGGACGGGCCGTTGGCGCACGCGCTGCCTGACTACGCCTATCGGCCGGAACAGGCGGTGATGGCCAAAGCGGTGGGCGCGGCGCTGGCTCGACTCGAACCGCTGATTGTCGAGGCCGGCACCGGCACGGGCAAGACTTTTGCCTATCTCATACCGGCGCTGCTCTCCGGACGCAGCGTCATTATTTCCACCGGCACCCGTACGCTGCAGGACCAACTGTTTCGCCGCGACGTGCCGACGCTGGCAAGGGCGCTCGGGCTGCCTGCAAAACTCGCACTGCTCAAGGGGCGCACGAATTATCTATGCCGCCATCGGTTGGAGCTTGCCACGCAGCAGGGCGTTTTGTTGGGAGCGGAGCGCGGAGTGGCACGTCTGCTCGCGCGCGTGTCGCGCTGGGCCGCGACAACCAAGAGCGGCGATCTCGCCGAACTCACCGACCTCCCGGAGCAGTCGCCGATCTGGCCGAGCATTACTTCGACTCGCGAGAACTGCCTCGGCCAGGAATGCGCGCAGTTTTCGCGCTGCCACGTGATGGAGGCGCGCCGCAATGCGCAAGCGGCCGATATTGTCGTGGTGAACCATCATTTGCTGCTCGCCGATCTCGCGCTCAAAGACGAGGGCTTCGGCGATCTGCTGCCCGGCGCCGAAGCGGTGATCCTGGATGAGGCGCACCAAGTGCCCGATATCGCCGCGCAATTCTTCGGTCAAACCTGGTCGGTGCGGCAGGTTCAAGTGCTGATGCGCGACATTACCGCAGAGCTTAGCGCGGCGGCGATCCGCGCGCCCTTGCTGGTCGAGACCGTGCTGAGCGTCGATGGCCACCTCGACGGATTGAGATTTGCGCTGAGTCTTGGCAATGGGCGTTATGAATGGAAGGATCTGCCGGACACGTTCTTGGACGCACTGCCGGAAATCGAAACCACGTTAAGCTCACTCGGCGCGCAGCTCGAGGGGTTGGGGGGCGGCGCCGGCACGGCCAATTGCGCGCGCCGTGCGGCGCATCTGGCCAACGCGCTGGCCTGCTTGCGCGAGCTCTCGGAGGAGGCGGGTTTGCGCTGGGTGGAGGCGGGGGCCAACGGACTGACACTGCAATTCACGCCGTTTGAAATCGCGGAACGCCTGCGCGAGTACGTCGAGTCCCGGCCCTGCGCGTGGATCTTTACTTCCGCGACCCTGGCGATCGGCGCAGATTTTTCGCATTTCGCCGAGAGGATCGGACTGCCCGACGCGCGCACCTTGTGCATCGATAGTCCCTTTGATTATCGCGACCAAGCGCGGCTGTTTCTGCCGCCGCGCATGCCGGATCCGCAGCATCCGTCCTTCGCCGAGAAATTCATCGAGGCCTGTGCGCCGCTCATCGAAACCTGCGGCGGCCGCGCGTTTCTGCTCTACACCAGCTACCGCGGCTTGGCGGAGGGGGTGCGGGCGCTGAAAGCACGCTTCCCCAATCCGCCTTTTCCGGTGCTGGTGCAGGGCGAGGCGCCGCGTGAAGCCTTGCTGAATCGCTTTCGAGAGCTCGGCAACGCGGTACTGCTCGCGACCGGAAGTTTTTGGGAGGGCGTGGATGTCAAAGGCGACGCGCTTTCCATCGTTGCCATTGATAAGCTGCCCTTCGCCGCGCCCGACGATCCCTTGTTGAAGGCACGACTCGAGGGAATTCGCCGGCGCGGCGGCAATCCGTTCTTTGAATATCAATTGCCGCAGGCGGTGCTGGCATTGAAGCAGGGCGTCGGGCGCTTGATCCGCGATTTCGACGATTTCGGTGTAATCGTCCTCGGCGATCCGCGCATCAAGAGCAAAGCGTATGGGCGCGTGTTCCTCGAGTCGATGCCGCCAAGTCCCGTGCTCAGCGAAGTTGCCGTGGCCGCGGAATTTTTAAGAGATCGGTTGCGCATGCGCCGGGCATCAGTGCCGGCCGTACAGGCGACCTGATGCGCGTGCTCGCACTGGATGCGGCGACCGAGGTGTGCTCGGTGGCGTTGCTGGCAGACGGTGTGTTCATCAGCCGCACGATTGAATCCGGCAAGAGCAGTGCGCTGAAAATATTGAACCTGGTTGAAGAAGTGCTGGCTGAAGCGCAGCTCTCCTTGTCGATGCTCGATGGCCTTGCGGCGAGCATCGGCCCGGGCGCCTTCACCGGCGTCCGAGTCAGCGTGGCGGTCGCGCAGGGTCTGGCGTTCGGTGCGGACCTGAAGGTCGTGCCGGTCACGACTCTGGAGGCGTTGGCGCTGCAAGCACTCGAAGTTCCTGAGAGCCGCGCGTTGGCCTGCCTCGATGCGCGGATGGGAGAGGTTTATTGGGGTTGCTTCGCCTGGGACGCGGCGTGCGGTGTGCGGCCAAGCGGCGCGCTGCATGTGGGGCCGCCCGGCACCGTGTCATTGGATCAAACAGGACAATACTTGGGTGTTGGCAGAGGATTTTCGACCTATCCCGTGCTCGCCGCGCTTCCCGGCGTGACCACCGATGCGGCGCGAAGCGCTGCCCTGCCGAATGCCAGGGAGATCGCCCGCCTCGGCGCTCTGCGCCTTCGAACCGGCGGCCTCGACGCCGCGGATCTCAAGCCTCTCTATTTAAGAGACAAAGTAGCCTTCACGGAGGCAGAGAGGGCGGTGCAATCGTCCTTGTAACGGAAGTGCCACAATCGAAGCCTGTAATACTCGGCTTTGGAATCAAGGGACTAACCTATGTCTGCCAGACGCATCCTCATCGTGGACGACGAAAAGCCCATACGTGACATGATTGCCTTCGGGCTGCGGCGCGCGGGGTACGAAGTTCGCGAGGCTGAGGATTGCCGCGAAGCGCGCGCCAGGATCGTGGATGTGCGGCCCGATCTCATGTTGATTGACTGGATGCTGCCCGATATGAGCGGTCTGGAGCTGACACGTTCGCTCAAGCGAGCCAAGGACACGGAGGAAATTCCCGTGATCATGCTCACCGCCCGGGCTGAGGAGCAGGACAAGGTCAACGGTCTCGAGGGAGGCGCGGATGACTACATCACGAAGCCTTTCTCGCCGCGCGAACTGCTGGCGCGGATTCAGGCCGTGTTGCGACGCGCGGTGCCCGCCGGCGCGGACGACATCGTCGAGGTCGACGGCCTGAAGCTCGATGACTCCAGCCACCGCGTCAGCGCCGGTGAACGGGAAATTGCCCTGGGACCCACCGAGTATCGCTTGCTGCATTTCTTCATGACCCACCCGGAGCGGGTATTTAGCCGCGGTCAGTTGCTCGACCGTGTCTGGGGAGGTAATACTTACGTGGAAGAGCGCACCGTGGATGTGCACATTCGCAGATTGCGTAAGGCGCTCGAACCATTTTCACTGGAAAAGTTGGTGCAAACAGTGCGTGGCGCGGGATATCGGTTTTCGACGCGGGACGCCTAAGCAGGCTCTAGCCCATGGCAGCAATGTGGACCTTCGCGCTCGCACGCCTCGCGGGCATGTTGCTGTTGGGCCTGTGCGTGGGTCTGCTGATAGGACCTATTTGGCTGTGGATCTTGGGCGCTGCCTGCTTCTATCTTGCCTGGCAGTTACTAAACCTGTACCGCGTCGACCGCTGGTTGCGGCTGCGTTCGCAAATCGATCCCCCCAATATCGGCGGAATCTGGGGCGACATCATCGCGCAGGTCATCCGTCTGCATCGACGCAAGCAATATCATAAGCAACGCCTGGTGCAGCTATACCGTGAGCTGCGCCGCTCGACCGCGGCACTTCCCGACGGGGTCATCATCCTAAGCACGCAACGCGAAATCGTTTGGTTCAATCGCCAGGCTGCGCGGCTCCTGGGTCTGCGCAGGCCGGTCGATGTGGGGCTGCGAATCGATAACCTGATTCGTGCCCCCGAATTCGCGCATTACCTCCACGGCGATGATTTTGCGCTGCCGCTGGTGATTCGGCCGCCGGTGCAGATCGACATGTTTCTGGCGCTGCAGATGGTCCCCTACGGCGGCGGCCAGTCGCTGCTGCTGGTGCGCGACGTGACGCGTCAAATGCGTCTGGAGGCGATGCGCAAGGATTTCGTTGCCAATGCCTCGCATGAATTGCGTACGCCCTTGACCGTGATTTCCGGATATTTGGATACGCTCGCCGAAGATCCGTGCGTGGATCCGGCCTGGGGCGGCCCCATCAAGGACATGCGGGCGCAGGCGCAGCGCATGAACACCATCATTGCCGACCTGCTCGAGCTGTCGCGCCTGGAGTCCGCCGACGGCGAGGCGGCGCGCGACCCGATCGACGTGCCGCGAATGCTCGAACGGCTGCATCGCGATGCGCTGATCAGCCCGGATCGTCCGCGGCAGGTGCTGCTCGAACTGGACACGAGCGACGGCCTGTATGGATCGGCGCATGAGATCGAATCCGCCTTCACGAATTTATTGGTCAATGCCGTGAAGTACACCCTCCCTGAGGGCACGGTGCGAATGCGCTGGTGGACGGACGACGAGGGCGCCTATTTCGCCGTCATCGACAGCGGCATCGGAATCCCTGCGGAGCACATCCCACGCCTGACCGAACGCTTCTATCGAGTGGATGCGGGTCGCTCGCGGGAGCAGGGCGGCTCAGGATTGGGCCTCGCCATCGTCAAGCACGCCTTGCAGCGCCACGGTGGATGGCTCGACGTGCAAAGCATCGAGGGCAAGGGCAGCACCTTCACTTGCCATTTTCCGCAGCAACGCATTTGGAAGCTGGAGATGCGGAACGCCGCGAGTGCATGAAGGTCACAAATATCATGTACACGGTTGACGTACGCCGTAATCAGATGTAAACGAACGCTGCACGCATATATTAGAGTGCTTCAAGGTCAAATTTATGGAAACCGCCGATCTTACCCATCACATTTCCCGCCGCTTCAATGAAGACTTGGAGAAGGTGCGCAATCAGGTGCTGCAGATGGGCGGCTTCGTTGAGCAGCAGCTTCACAAGGCGATCACCGCCCTGGTCGAAGGCGACAGCCGGTTGGGAGAATCCGTTGCCACGGACGACTACAAAGTCAACGGCATGGAGCTGTCGATTGACGAAGAATGCAGCCGGATCCTGGCGATTCGCGCGCCGGCGGCGGGCGACTTGCGGGTGATCGTCGCCATCATCAAGACCATCACCGATCTGGAGCGCATCGGCGATGAAGGCGAAAAAATCGGCTATATCGCCTCGCGTCTGGCCACCATGGAGCGGCCGGCGGACAAATACCGCGAAGTGAAGCATTTGGGCCGGCAGGTGGCGCAGATGGTGCATGACGCCCTGGACGCTTTCGCGCGCATGGATTCCCAGGCGGCCCTGAAGACCGCCCAGGAAGACAAAATGGTGGACGAAGAGTACGAGTCCATTCAGCGGCAGTGCATCACCTTCATGATGGAAGACCCGCGTACCATTCGCCGCGCGCTGGAGATCATGTGGATCGTGCGTGCGCTGGAGCGCATCGGCGATCACGCGAAAAACATCTGCGAATACGTGATCTACATGGTGCACGGCAAGGATATTCGCCATTCCTCGCTCGAGGACGTCGCCAAGCAGATCGACGCGGCGCACGCGCTAATGCGTCGCTGATGACCGCGCGACGCGGGAACCTTCTCGGATTCTTGGCTTGCGTATGCCTGTTGGCCTACGCCTACTACGCTCAATACGTCATGCACCTGGAGCCCTGTCCTCTGTGCATGTTCCAAAGGTTCGGGATCATCGTGCTTTGCGTGATGTTCTTGATCGCGGCGCTGCACGACCCCGCGGCCTTCGGCCGACGCGTCTATGCGGTGCTGCTATCGCTGTCAGCACTCGCCACGATCGGCGTTGCGCTGCGCCATCTCTATATTCAAAGCTTGCCTCCCGACGCCGTGCCGGCCTGCGGCGCATCGCTCGACTTCATGCTCAAGGTGTTTTCCTTTAGCGAGGTGCTGGTCAAGGTGCTCACCGGATCCGGCGAGTGCGCCAAGGTGACCTGGGAATTCCTCGGGCTGGCCATGCCCGCATGGGCCTTGATCAGCGCTCTGGTGTTGGGCGGCTGGGCATTGTGGGTGAACCTGCGACGTCAACCGCCGGTGCTGCGCTTCTGATGTCGGAAACCTTGCAATTGACGCAGGATTTGATAGCGCGCCAATCGGTCAGTCCCGCCGATGGCGGATGCCAGGCGCTGTTGATCGAGCGTCTGGCGGCCGTGGGATTTAACGTTGAGAGCCTGCGCTTCGGTCCAGTCGATAATTTCTGGGCGAAACGCGGCAGCGGCGGTCCCGTCTTTTGCTTTGCCGGCCACACGGATGTGGTGCCTTCGGGGCCCCTGGATGAATGGCGCTCCGATCCTTTTGAACCGGTCATCCGGGATGGTCTGCTCTACGGCCGCGGCGCGGCCGATATGAAAAGCGGCCTGGCGGCCATGTTGACCGCCAGCGAGGAATTTATCGGTCAGTATCCAAAACATCGCGGCACAATCGCCTTCCTGATCACCAGCGATGAGGAGGGGCCGTCCGTCGACGGCACCCGTCGGGTGGTTGAAGTGCTGCGCGAGCGCCAGCAGAGCATTGACTGGTGTCTGGTCGGCGAACCCTCCAGCGAGAACACGCTGGGCGATACCATCAAGATCGGTCGCCGCGGCAGCTTGAGCGGCCGTCTGACGGTTCACGGCGTCCAGGGACACATCGCGTATCCGCAGCTGGCGGACAATCCGGTGCACGCACTGGCGCCCGCGCTTACGGAATTGGCCGCGCGCGTCTGGGATCAGGGCAACGAGCATTTCCAGCCCACCAGTTTCCAAGTGTCGAATATTTCCGCGGGAACCGGTGCGCCGAATGTGATCCCCGGCGAACTGCGGGCACGATTCAATCTGCGCTTCTCCACCGAACAAACCGTCGATGGCTTGAAACAGATTGTCGAAGAAATTCTGCAGCGCCACCGCGTCAAATACAGTTTGGAGTGGTTCATTTCCGGGCATCCCTTTCTCACTGTTCCGGGCACGCTGTCGCAGGCCGCCGCTCGCGCAGTGCAAGAGCAACTGCAAATCAGTCCCAAGCTGACCACCGGCGGCGGCACGTCGGACGGCCGGTTCATCGCGCCGATGGGGGCACAGGTGATCGAACTGGGCGTGATCAACGAATCCATCCACAAGGTGAACGAATGCGTTCGAGTCGCGGATATCGATCGCTTACACTCCATCTATAGACGCACTTTGGAACTCCTGCTGGTCTCGTAGGATTTGTTATGGGCAAGGGACTCATCATTTACAACTCGAAAACGCTTTACGCTGCCGCGCTCGCCCTTGCTCTTGCAGGCGCTCTTTCCGGCTGTGCTGTGTTCGAAAGATGTTCGCCGCAGAATTGCGCGACGGATGCGAAAATTGCCGCCGACGTCAGCGACATGCTCGGTCAGCACGCGGAATTCGGGCCGCCCGGGACCATCCGTGTTCAGAGCATCAATGGCGTGGTTTACTTGAACGGTCTCGTCAATTCGGACATGGAGCGGCAAAGTGCGGAGGCGCTGGTGCTGCGGATTCCAAACGTGAAAGACGTCGTGAATTCGCTCAGCCCGCGCAGCAATTCTCGATGAGGGCCGCCTAGAGCGCTTCCGGTGCAATTCGCAACACGACTCTCAAGCACGTGCCACGATTGGGGCTGCTGTCGATCTCCAATTCGGCATTGATGAGACGAGCCTGCTCGCGCAAGCCGACCAATCCGAAGTGACCAGGGCGCGCCGTGCCTGGGTCGAAGCCCACGCCATTATCTTCGATGAGCAGCGCCAGCTGAGTGCCGTTTTCGCTGCGTAGTCCGATGTTGATTCGCGACGCGCCGGCATGCCGCTCGATATTGCGCAGCGCCTCCTCGGTCATGCGAAAAATCACTTCGGCCCGCTCGTCGCCAAAACGACCTGCCTCTGCGTCACTGGTGAATTGCACATTCAATCCCGTTCGATCCTCGAAACGCTCGATTGCCTTGGACAGCGCGGGACCGAGGCCGATGTCCCGCACCGAATTGCCGCGCATTTGTGTAATGGCGGAACGTGCTTCGTTCAGGCCCTCATGCGCAACCTCCTCGGCGCGTACCAGTTCATCCGGCAACGAGTCTGGATCATGTACCTGCAGCTTGCGCAGCAGGCGCACCTCGCTCAGCATCGCCATCATGGAATGCGCCAAGGTATCGTGCAGGTCGCGGGCGATCTGCAAGCGTTCCCGCACGATCGCCGCATAGCGGGACTCCTCGGCCAGGCGCTCCACCTCGCGGGTGCGCACGGCAACGCGGCGCTCCAGTTCGCTGCTCAAGTTGAGCAGCCCCGTGCGCTCCTGTCGCAGATCATCGAGCACTTTCGCAAATGCGCCGGCGAGTTGCGCAACCTCGTCACGACCGGCCGGCACCTCAATGCGCGCGATTTCATTGCGGCCCACGGCGGCTGCCGAACGCGTCAGATTTTTGAGCCGGTTGGTCAAGTGCCCCGCGCCAAAAGCGCCGAGCAAGGCGGTCGCGGCGCCGAGACAGATTGAGATCCACCAAATGCGCACCGCAAGTGCGTTGGCGCGCTGATAGACAAATTCCTTCGGTTCGCTGAGTTGCATCGACCAGCCGCGCGTATTCGGGGCGCCGATGATCTTGAGCGGCGCGCGAATGACTAAGACGATGTCCTTGTTGGGCAGACGCTCAAAATGCGCCGACTCCGACTCGGGCGGCGGTACTGCGACGCGTACGCCCTTCCAAATCGTGTCGCGCAGCCCTGCAGGACCGACGGCTACCATCCCTGCGTCGTTCAAAATCAACGATTGCGCGGATCCATGCGAATCCAATGCATTGCTGAGACGCTCGGCGTCGCCGGCTGCCCAAGGCCAAGTCAAATGCGCGGCAATCACACCGATGAGATGGCCGGAGGTATCTCTGAGCGGCGCGGACATGTCCCCAAGGAAAGACGCGTTGCCCTGAACCGCGGACTTCCCGATGAGACCGATCCACAGTCCGGAGGCTCCTTGTGAAAGCCACGGATTAGGCTTGGCGCCCGTGTCGGCGCCAATGGCGCCATTGCCCGCGATAATGGCCCCCGTCGCGTCGGTCACCGCGATCCACCCCAAGTCCGGATAGGAACTTGTCAAGTGCGTGAACAGCTGCGCCGGGGCCAGCGCTCCCGAGGATCGAACCGCTTCGATCCTGGCGCTGATCGCCTGGCCCAGATCAGACGCGAGTTGCTGTGTTTCAAGCGACAGCCTTCTGACGTGCTGCTGCACCACAATGTCACGGGCAACGCTGCCCGCCCAGACGGATGCGGCGATGGCGAAGCTCGCGGCGAGCGCCACCATCAGCCAGATGATGCCGCCAACCAAGCTACGTCGCGGATCCAAGTCTCGAAGCATGCTGTTCGGTTCGCTGAGTAGGTGACGTTAGAATTATGTCAAGGGGCATAGGTCTAACCAACTGTTGCAAAAAAAATACAACGTTGGATAGATGCTTGTAACGTATGTGATATATGTAGCATACCTTTTGAAAAGCAGTAGAATTACCCACAAAAGCCAGTGTCATATTGATGCAACAATACGTCGATTAAATCCAACAATCGAACAACAGCGGGAGTCATCGCAATGCAAAAGTTTCAACTGCGCAAGCCTATCCTGGCTGCTGTGGGGGCCTGCGCCATTGGCATCTCGCCGGGAATTGTTCTTGCCGATAATGCGCAGGATATCCAGCAGCTGAAGGATCAGGTGCGCGTCATGCAGCAAAAGATCGACGATCTTAGCAACCAACAGGAGCCCGCGAAGCCAGCCGCCAAAGCGGCGAGTGGTTCGAACGGGTCGCTGACCTTTGCCGGCGTGACGCTGTATGGCACGGTTGATCTCGGTGTAGCGTACCTGACTCATGGCGCTCCGCTCAGTCAAAGCTGGGGCCCGGGACTACCGTATTTCGTCCAGAACTTCAGCAATCACTCAATTCTTTCCGTATCTGGCAACGGGTTGAGCCAATCAAAGGTGGGAATATCGGGGGTCGAGCCGCTGTTCGGCGACTTGACCGGGGTCTTCAGAGCCGAAACCGGCTTCAATCCCTGGTCAGGCAGGCTCACCGACGGTCCGGCCTCCCTGGCGTCCGACAACGGCAGGAGCGCCGCGACAAAGATCTCTGCCGGCGATTCCAGCCGCGCAGGCCAGGCATTCAACGGTGTAGTTTATGCGGGGATTAGTTCGAAGTCGTTGGGGACCCTGACCTTTGGCCGCCAAAACGGTCTCATGCTCGACATGCTTGGCAAGTACGATCCGCAGCTACAGGCGCAGGCCTTCTCACCCATCGCCCTGTCCGGAACGTCCGGCGGCTTGGGCGATACGCAAAGCAATCGGCTCGATAACTCTGTGAAATACGTGCTCAACTTCGGACCTGCGCACGTTGCCTATATGCATGGGTTCGGCAGCGATGGCTACGTGCCGGAAAACTCCAACGAGCTCAACGTCGGCGCAGAGTTCGGCGGCTTCTCCATCGATGCCTTGTACGGACTGGTCCATGGCGAGGTGGCGGCTGCATCGTTGAACGCAGCGCAAGCATTGAGCATGCCGGTCGGATCCCTGGCGGCCACAATCTCGGATAACACGGGTTATTCGCTGCAGATGAGCTACAACGCCAAGGAGTACTTCCCGGTCAAACTCTATGGCGGCTGGGAGCGCATCAAGTACAACAATCCCGAGCATACGATTCCCGCGGGATCGATCGACATCGGCGGCTATCTCCTGAGCGTGACCAACAACACCGCATTCAATATCCAGAAGATCTTCGTCATCTCCTGGATCGGTGCGCGATGGTCTGTGACGCCGCAACTGGATCTGACCTTGGCGGGCTATGGATACAACCAGAAGAGCTTTGCGGCCAACGGTTGCACCAATACCAGCGCCACCTCGTGCGCGGGCGAATTGCATGACATCTCGCTGGTGTCGGATTATCATTTCACGAAGCGATTCGACACCTATGCCGGCGTGAATTACTCGACCGTATCGGATGGTCTAGCCAGCGGATTCCTGTTCAAGAATGATTGGACCCCGATGGTCGGCGTCCGCTTCAACTTCTAAGATCGTTGCAGACGCGGTTCATGGCTTGACGGCCATGAACCGCATTCCCCTTGGGGATGGTCGACACGCCCACCGCGCCGCGGGTAGCATAGGCCGCTACCGGAATCCTTTAGGGGAACGCGATGAACACCATAGAAAAAAAGCGCGGTGGCTGGAGCTGGTGGTACCTGCTCTTCGTAGTGCAATTTGCGGTGGCTCTCTGGCCGCCTTTTTACAATAAAGCCGAACCCTACCTGTTTGGCATCCCGTTCTTTTACTGGTTCCAAATGCTGTGGGTCATCGTCAGCGCCGTGTTCACGGCCATCGTCTATTTCGCCGTAGAAGAATAAGAAAAACTTCAGGGAGCGTCCGTGCCGCAACTCAATTGGACCGCGTTGATCATTTTCGTCTTGCTGTTTGGATTTATCACTTGGTTGGGTTTCGCAGCGGCCCGCTGGCGCCGGGGCGATTTGGATCTGCTGCATGAATGGGGCCTCGGCGGCCGGCGCTTCGGCACCGTCATTACCTGGTTCTTGGTCGGCGGCGATGTCTATACGGCCTACACTTTCATTGCGGTTCCCGCACTGGCGTTCGGCCAGGGCGCAGTCGCATTTTTCGCCGTGCCCTACACCATCATTATTTATCCATTGATGTTCCTGATCTTTCGACGTCTGTGGAATGTCTGTCACAAGCACGGCTATATCACCGCCGGCGACTTTGTGAAGGGCCGTTTCGGCAACCGTTGGCTGGCGCTCGCGGTGTGCGTCACGGGTATCGTCGCGACCATGCCCTACATCGCCCTGCAGCTGGTGGGCTTACAGGTGGTCATCGGGGCGCTCGGCGTATCGGGAACGGGATTGATGGCCGACATGCCCTTGTTCATCGCATTTGTGATTCTGGCGGCCTTCACTTATTCCAGCGGTCTGCGCGCACCGGCCTCGATTGCCATCGTCAAGGACATTCTGATTTACGTGACGGCGATTGCCGCCGTCATTGTGATTCCTTACGAGCTGGGCGGATTCGGAAAGATTTTCGCCTCGGTGCCGGCGCAAAAGCTGCTGCTGGCGGTGCCGGGACCCAACACCACCGGTGCGTACAGTGCCTATGCCAGCCTCGCCTTAGGATCGGCATTCGCGCTGTTTCTGTATCCGCACTCGCTGACCGGAATTTTGAGTGCCAGCAGCGGTAGAGTCATCCGCCGCAACGCTGCCATGCTGCCCGGCTACACCTTCATGCTCGGGCTGCTCGCGCTGTTCGGCTTCTTCGTCATTGCCAGCGGCGTGGATAAACTCCCCGAATACGCGGCCGGCTTCAAGCAATTCGGCAATAACTTTGCGGTGCCCGCGCTGCTGTTGCACAGCTTTCCGGCGTGGTTTGCGGGCGTCGCGTTCGCGGCAATCGGCATCGGCGCGCTGGTGCCGGCCGCGA
>JBDTAV010000075.1:0-19052 GCA_039924385.1 Steroidobacteraceae bacterium | reverse complement strand
GTGGGGCTCGCTGAGCGGGATGCCATACTAGCCGAGCTGGTCGCGCAAACGGAATTGCGCAACTTCGACGAGCTCAGGCGCTTGGTGTTTGCTGCGATCGCGGCGGACTTGGGCGCGGCCGCGCCGCTTCGAGCCTCGATTGAAAAGGTCTTCTCTCAAGACCCAACGCTTCAGGCCGTCTGGCAGGAAGGTCCGGCGCAATCGGCGCGCATCGCCCAGGAGATTGGCGCGCTGCTGGCGCAAGCCGAGAAATATCGCTGCAACGAGTGCGGTTTTTCCGGGCGGAATTTTTATTGGCATTGTCCCGCGTGCCACTCGTGGGACAGTTTCGAGGCGTATGCGATCGTGAAGCTGCGCTGAGGAAACAGCGCTGATAGAAGCTTCTGTGTGAGAATCGTCCGACGGCTTTGCATGGGGAAATCCGGTATGCTTTCGCCATGACAAACCCAGTAAAAGCAGCCGTGTTTCCTGTTGCAGGACGCGGCACGAGATTTCTGCCCGTCACCAAGGCAAGTCCCAAGGAAATGCTTCCCATCGTGGACAAGCCGTTGATCCAGTACGCGGTCGACGAAGCGCTGTCCGCGGGCGCCGACACGCTGATATTCATTACCGGCAGTTCGAAGCGCGCGATCGAGGATCACTTCGATTCAAATCCTGAACTCGAGGCCGTATTGCAGGCACAAGGAAAACAGGATCTGCTGGATACCCTGCGCGGCATTCTGCCGAGCTGGGCGTCTTGCGTATATATCCGCCAGCCGGCCCCGCTGGGTCTAGGCCACGCCGTGCTGTGCGCGCGGCCCGTCGTCGGCAATGCGCCGTTCATGGTGCATCTCGCAGACGATCTGATCGATGCGACGACGCCTTGCCTCAAGCAAATGGCCGAGGTGTTCGAAAAGCATCAGGGTAGTGTCCTTGGCGTGCAGAATGTCCCAAGGCAGGACACGGATAAATATGGAATCGTGACATTGGAGAAGACTATTGCGCCGCGCATCGGCAAAATGTCGCATATCGTCGAGAAGCCGAAACCGGACAAAGCTCCCAGTACTTTGGCCGTGGTGGGCCGCTACTTGCTCAGCGGCGCGATCTTCGAGGATCTGGCGAAAATCGGCAAGGGCGCCGGCGGCGAGATTCAACTCACCGACGGCATTGCCCGCCTCATGCAACGCGAACCGGTTTATTCCTTCGAGTTCGAAGGCAGGCGCTACGATTGCGGCAGCAAACTCGGCTACTTGCAGGCCACCGTGGAATACGGCTTGAAACATCCGAGCTTGGGTCCAGAGTTCGCCAACTATCTGCGCGGCATGGTTCCCAAGCTCGCTTAGCGGACGTGTCCTAGCGGAATCGCCCCCGCTGCGGCTGCCCAAAGCTTCTCGCTCCGCCACCCGATCCTGTGCCGGTGTTTGACCGCGCACCTGAAGCTTGCGGGCGACGCGAATCGCGGCGCTCGGAATTGCCATCGCGGCGCCCGCCGCCGTGGTGGTTTTGACCGCCATGTCGATGTTGCGAGTGCGGAGGGCGGCCTTCACGCGAAGGCGCAGGCGAGGCGGATTCGACGATCTTGAATACCGGAGTCGGCAGCGTCGGAATGCTGCGCCGTAGTACCCGCTCGATATCGCGCAGCAATCCGGACTCATCGGAGGACACCAAAGAAATCGCCTCCCCTGCGGAGCCGGCGCGACCGGTGCGTCCGATGCGATGCACGTAATCTTCGGGCACGTTCGGCAATTCATAATTGACGACCTGCGGCAGTTCCTTGATGTCAAGTCCACGCGCCGCCACTTCTGTGGCGACTAGGCAGGTGACCTGGCCGGCCTTGAACATGTCGAGTGCTTTGACGCGCGCGGCCTGGCTCTTGTTTCCATGGATTGCGGCGGCTTGGATGCCGGCGCCTTCCAATTGTTGTGCAAGGCGGTTGGCGCCATGCTTGGTGCGCGTGAAGATCAGAACTTGGCGCCACTGGCCTTCCTGAATCAGATGCACCAGCAGATGCCGCTTCTGTTCTTTCTGCACGCGATAGGCGCGCTGCTCGACTAGCTCGATCGGCGCGTTGCGCGCAGCGACTTGCACCGACATCGGGTTGTGCAGCAGCCGTTCCGCCAGGCCGCGGATATCGTCCGAATAAGTCGCGGAGAACAACAGATTCTGGCGCTTCTGCGGCAGCAATTTGATGATGCGGCGAATGTCATGGATGAAACCCATGTCGAGCATTCGGTCGGCCTCATCGAGCACCAATACCTGAACTTTGGAGAGATCCAACGCGCGTTGCTGGGCAAGATCGAGCAAGCGGCCGGGGGTCGCGACCAAGATATCGCAGCCGCTGCGCAAGGAGCTGATCTGCGGATTGATGCTGACGCCGCCGAACACCTGATAAGTCCGCAGCGGCATGTATTTGCCGTAGTCGCGCGCGCTTTGCGCAACCTGCGCGGCGAGTTCACGGGTCGGCGTAAGCACCAGGGCGCGCGGCGCCCGGCTGGCGGCATTGGCCGCATCGGCCGCGAGTCGCTGCAAAATGGGCAGCACAAAGCCCGCCGTCTTGCCGGTGCCGGTCTGCGCACCCGCGAGAACATCGCGCCCCGCGAGTACCGCAGGGATCGCTTGAATCTGAATGGGAGAGGGCGTGTCGTAACCCTTATCGGCGACAGCACGCAGCAATTCGGGCAATAGCCCGAGATCTGAAAATGACATTATTAAACCTTATGAAAAATGGACTCGCACGACGGGGCACTTAAGCGCCCACAGCGGTCAGCAGCGAGGAGGGTAAAAAAACGAAGTGCGTCGAGGACGGACCGCGAGCTGAAGGCGGCACTGACCGAGTGCCTGCCCTACAAAGCTGCGCGTAGTATACACAGCTTCGACCTGCGCGTCGAATACGCTGCAGTGGACCCGCGGCGCACCCGCGGCGCTCATGCCTGCAGCGGCCTTAGGTTGTCTTCAGAATGCTCTGAACCTGCGGCGCCAGCCAGTTTGCCAGGAATTGAGCGCCGGCGCCGGTCGGGTGGCCCGCCAGGACGATGCTCTTCAGATTCGAATTGGTTCCGGCTTGCGGATTGGCCACGGTACCCAGCCCATTGATGATCTTGGGTTGGCCGACGCCGGCCGCGTACGTGTCAACAAACGGCAGCTTTCCATTGATCATGGGCAGCATCGCCGCCGCTGCCGCGATGGCAGCATTGCGCGACACATCGGTCGGTCCGATCAGGCTTGAATTCGCGTTGCAGTCGCCCAGTACACCGACAAAGATGGTACTGGCGGTGGGGAATCGGGCGACAATCTGCTGCGCAACGTAACCTGCTGCGGATTGCACCTGCGCATCGGTATAGGCGGTGTCGTTTCCAGAACCGGACACCACCAGATAGAACGGCAACGCTTTGCCGCTCGAGTCAGTGGGCACGTTCTCAGCAACGTCTCCTACATACGTGCCCAGAACGCTCATGCTGCCCGTCAATTGGCTGCCGTCGACGCCCAAGGTTGCCCCCGGAATTCCGTGGCCGACGATCAGCAGCGGCGTCGAGATATCGCCGCGTGCCACCGCAAAGGTTCCGCCGGCCGACGCGACATTGGTCAGGGCATCCAGCGCACTTTGGATGACAGTTTGAGTCGCATTGAAGGCCAGCGGCGATGTGGTGCTGGTAACCGTGTTGAAGACAATGCTGATGGTAAAAGTGCCGCCGCTGGCCGCAAGCGACACGCGCCAGGCTTCGGCGGGCGGCGCAATCCGATCCTGAAAATTAAGGCGTCCCGGAACGGTACCGATGAAGCCGGTTCCTCCATCACCGAGATTGATCGCCTGCCAGTTCAATGCCGCGGCAAAGATATCGATCATATTCGCAACATTGTTCGGCGCGGCGTCACCCTCCCAGAAGCTATCGCCGATGGCCATAAACGGCGTCGTCGCGGCAACCGGCGCCGCCGCGATGGTGCCATCCGAACTGACGCCGGCAAAAATGCCCTGCTCAATTGTGATCTTGCGCTGGCCGGAAACATTCCATCTCAAGTGCAGATACTTGACGTCGCCAGTGGAGGCGTCCAGCACAAATGGTTGCGTGCCTTCTTGAATAACGTACTGCGTGGTGCTGTCGGGAGGCGTGGTCCACGCGGAGTCGACGGTGGCGATAAACGTGGTGCCGTCGTAGCCGGTCACCTGTTTCACTTCATTGAGCGTGCCGCTTCCGCCGGCAATTCGCACATAGTATTCGTTGTAATAGCCGGAGACGGTCGATGCGCCCGCCGCCAACGTGATAGCGCTCGCACCGCCGCCTTGCGCGGTTCCCGAAACCAGCGCATAACCGTAACGGGCGGTGAAGCTGTCGTTGATGTACAGCATTACGTTGTCGCTGAATCCGTATTGCATGACATCGAGCATCGTGCCGGTGTGATAGAACGTCGTGTATACCGTGCCCTCCGCAAAAGTATCGGCATTTGAGTCTGCCGCGCTGACCATGTTGAGGCGCGGAGCCGTGGGGCCAAACTGCGTAATCAATGCGGGTGCGGCGCCGCTAAAAGTAAACGCGGGATTGACGGCAGAGGAACCGGTCAAATAGGCGTTATTCGTGATTAGGCCAGATGTTGCGGTGGCGTCGAAGGTCACCGACGGCGTGATGTCCAGCGGCGGCGGTGGCGGCGGTGGCGGCGGCGCGGAAGGCGTCGAGGCTGCAGCACCCCCACCGCCTCCGCCGCCACATCCAAATAGCGGCGCAGTCATGCCGACTCCCAGCGCGATTAAGATTTCACGCCGGTTTGTCTTTACGGGGGCATGCGAGGATTTAATCTCGCTGGTCAAATCTTTCGCGCTCATTGATTTTGAATCCTTCGATTATTGGTGTTCGCCCAAACATTCCTTTCGTGCGGAGAAGAATGTTTTTCGTCGATCGGAGTTTATCGAAGAGGCGACACCTTTATTGCTACGCCCTCTGACGGATTTTTCCTACGGGGGCGGCATTTTTTACATAATGCGGCGCCGACAGCGCGCACGTCGCAACGGGGCAGGCTGAGAGGGCCGCTCAGCCCTGGAACAATGTGGTGCTGGAAGCCGCGCCCGTATGCATGAGAGGCCATCGCCATTCATGTCTGCGATAGCTACCGGCGAGACGCCTGGAGAGTTCAACACCAGCGCAGGGTTGAAGCTGCCGGGGCTGGTTTTGTCATTGAAGAACACATCGAGCGCGCCATCATCGTAGCTGGCTGTGACCACGTCCAACAGGCCGTCCCCGCTGAGATCCGCGCTGGCTATATATAAGGGATTGAAGCCGTCGGGGACCGCGACTGGCGCGGCCAATGCGCCTGCCGCGGTCGACAGGTAGGCTTTGATATTAGAAGCGATTGGAGATGCGGACGGTTGTACGGTGCTCAACGCAATCACGTCGGCGAAGCCATCGCCGTTGAAATCGGCGCTCACGACGCCGTTTGCAAATTCCGTGGGTGTAATATTTCCACAGCCATAACAGCCGTGGTGATAGTCGCCGCAACTCGCGAGCACTGCGCAAACGGCAAGCAGCGGCCATTGAAATGAATTAAGACGAACTAGTTTGTATAACATGCTGATATTTCACTCGTTTAAATCATTAAAAGGCATGTCTGATGAGGACGAAACGCCTTAAACGAGTCAGGCGGCGGCGTATCCTTTCAACTTAAGACCCGCCACACCGTGTCCTAGGTCAACGTTTCACCTCGGGCCTCGATGACAACCCGGTGGCTTTATTCTGGAAAGACATGTCGAAATGTGTCCGTCTCGCCCGACATGTCTGGTCGGAGCACAAATTCTCCTTTGAAAGCGATAGGAGACAAGACGAACTACATGATGCTGATCCATTCCGATCGACACCTTGGTTAATTGTCCCGAGCGAAGATAGGTGAGGCTATACTGTGTTATCCGCAATAAGAGCTGCCAGTCATGGAGCCGATGACACATTGCCGCTTATCCGTTCTTCTGACCTGCGCCGCCATGTTCTCGAATTCGGCGCAGGCCGCCGCCCGCTTCGACATCAGCGAAGTCACGATCGCTGAAACGCAACGCGCCATCGGTGAACATCGAGTCAGCTGTCACCAGGTCATCGAGCAATATTTGGCGCGCATTCGCGCCTACGATCAAAACACGCGCCTAAATTCCCTGGTGTTGGTCAATCCCAATGCATTGGCTGAGGCGGATCAGTTCGATGCAGAGTTCAAGCTCACGCAAAGAATCCATGGGCTCCAATGTATCGGGGTCATCGTCAAGGACAATTATGACACCAAAGATTTGCAGACCACCGGCGGCTCGCTCGCCATGAAATGGTTTGTTCCCGCCACAGATGCGTTCATGGTGCAGCGGATTCGCCAGGCCCGCGCCATCATCCTGGCAAAATCGAACATGGCGGAATGGGCCTTTAGTCCCTATGAAACGGTCAGCTCGATCGTCGGCATCACGCGCAACCCTTACAATCTGGACTATGTGCCCGCCGGGTCGAGCGGCGGAACTGCCGCTGCGGTGGCGGCAAACTTCGGAGCCGTGGGATTGGGCACGGATACGGGCAATTCGATCCGCGGGCCCTCATCGCATAATGCTCTGGTCGGAATTCGCCCGACCATCGGCCTGACCAGCCGGGACGGTATCATTCCCTTATTTCTCGGCGCCGATGTTGGCGGGCCGATTGCGCGCAGCGTGGAGGATGCGGCCGCGCTGCTCGATGTCGTTGCAGGATACGACCCCCAAGATCCGGTCACTCAGAATTCCGAGGGTCATATCCCGAAGTCTTACCGAGCGTTCCTCGATTGGCAGGGACTGCGCGGCGCGCGCATCGGCGTGTTTCGCACGTACCTGGACGCGCCGAGCGGCGATCCGCAAGTCAAGGCGCTGACCGAAAAGGCAATTGAGGACCTGAAGGCGCAGGGCGCCAAGATCGTGGACCCTTTTGAGATACCCAATTTTGAGGCGCTGACAAAAGGTATCTTTTGCGGCGACTTTCAATCTGATTTGAATAACTATTTTGCGAAACACGGCCAGGGCGCACCCTACAAGACGCTTGCCCAGATTATCGAATCTGGCCTCTACCTTCCCTATATAGAAGGCCGGCTGAAAAGCGCCGCGGCTGCCAAACCCGGAAGCGAAGCGGACCGCGCCGTCTGTCCGGATGTGTATCACAACGATAAGAAGTTGGCGTTTCGCGCGGCGTTGCGCGCTGCAATGGCCGCCAATAAGGTGCAGGCGGTTGTCTATCCAACCTGGAGCAATGCGCCTCGCAAAGTGGGTGACGAAAAGAGTCCCGCGGGCGACAACAGTCAGGTGCTGTCGCCGCAGACCGGGTTTCCGGCGATTACGGTGCCGATGGGCTACACGCACGAAAATCTGCCGGCGGGCTTGACGTTTTTGGGTGATGCCTTCGACGAGGGTACGCTGATAAAATTCGCGTACGCGTACGAGCAGGCGACAAAGCATCGGCATCCGCCGTCGCTGTTTCCGCCGTTGAAGTAGCGACTGCTGCTTTGCTCGCCGCCGTAGCTTACTTGTTCAGCGTTGTCTCACTTGGCGCAACTTGCGTCATGTCGGCGCCAACCGCTGACTTTCCGGACTGGGCCTGTCCGCCCTGCGACAGAGCTTCTCCCAGCAATGAACCCGACAACACCCAACCCTTGAGCGTTGCGGGTTCCAAGCTGCGCTTCACTGCCGCGGCTTTGGCGCGCGCGCCGAAAACGTCCGACTGGTTTCCGCTGGAACATGCGAAATTGCCGGCGGTCATGGCTGCAAGCCGCTCCGACAAAAAGATCGCTGCGGCTATTGTCATCTGGCGGACGGCAGCGGCCGCCCAGAAAACGCCAAGATTGCCGGTCTGCCGGTTGCTTATATCATCGCTCAGATCAGAAGCATTCATAGTGGGGACAGGCAGCCGGCCAGACCGGGATGGGCTCCGAGCGCGCTGATGAAGGACGCCATTGCGGATCTTTCGCACCGAGAGATTGCCGAGGCGGCAGAGTATTTCTCACGCCAAAAGACAAAATCCTTTCTTAACGTGATGGAGCGCGAATTCGTGCCGCAGCTGTCCGTGGTTGCGAAATTGACGCTATCGGAGATGATCGATCTGGCGGCCTATGCCGCCTCTCTCAATCCTTGATGGTCTTCCGGAGATTTTCAATGCCTTACCGAAACTCCAATGCTGCAACAAACGCAACGCGACACCAGCTGCATTGGGCCGGAACGCTCTCGCTCAGTGCGGCGTTCGCACTGCTAGCGCAAGCCCAAGGCGCCCAACTGCCGGCGGCTGGACATCCGATCGTGCTGCACGCTGCACGGCTGCTGGAGGTCGATACCGGCCGCATGATTTCGCCGGCCGAGATTCTGATTGAAGGTGAACGCATTGCTGCGATCGGGTCCGAAGTTTCTCATCCAACCGGCGCGGAGATCATCGATCTAGGCGACAGCACGCTGCTGCCGGGTCTCATCGATGCCCATGTGCATCTCTTTCTGCATCCGGGCGCCGAGGATCTGCAGACGGTTGAAGAGTCGGTACCGCAGCGGACCATCCTGGCCATGCTGGCAGCCAAAGATGACTTGATGGCGGGATTTACCGCCGAACGCGACATGGGCACGGAGGGCGCGGGCTCCGCCGACAGCGCGGTGCGCGATGCGATCAACAAAGGTCTGATCCTGGGTCCGCGGCTGCGCGTCTCGGGAAACGCGATTGATATTCTCGGCGGCCACGAGGACGCAAACCACTTCAATCCCGCGCAGCACGTCCTGTCCAACGCAACGTATGCCGATAGCGCCGATGAAATTGTCGCCGCCATAAGGCAACAGCATAAGGAAGGATCCGATTTCGTTAAAATGTATGAAACCGGTCCTGACTCCATGCGCGATGGCGCGCTGCATACGCCTTATCAATATACGGTCGCGCAACTCAGGGCGGCGATCGATGAGGCCGCACGTTTCGGCGGTACTGTCGCGGTCCATGCCACGGGGGAGCCGGGCACGTTGTACGCCGCGCAGGCAGGCGTGGCCTCGATCGATCACGGCACCCAGCTGAGCGATGAGACCATGCGAATCATGAAGACAAAGGGCATTCCGGCGGTGCCGACCTTCACAATCTTCGAGTATTTCATGAACGAGTCTGAAGCGGGTGCAAGGCGTGAGCGCCCGATGTTCGAATACAAGGTCAAGGAATTCAAAAAGCAGATCGCGGCTGGAATTCCCTTTGCGGTGGGTTCGGATGTCGGCCCGTTTCCTCACGGTACCCAGGCGCGGGAACTGGAGCTGATGGTGAAGTATGGAATGAAGCCGCTGGCGGTGCTGCAAGCCGACATGATCAATGGCGCCAAGCTGCTCGGTTGGGGCGGCCAAATCGGCGAACTCAAGCCGGGTTACTTCGCGGATATCGTGGCGGTGCCGGGCTCGCCGCTCGAGGACATCACGTCGGTGGAGCACGTGTCGTTCGTGATGAAGGGCGGCGTCGTCGTGAGAATGCGCACGGTTGCCCGATAGGCTTCAGATGCGCGCGGATGGCGTGAAGTCGATGTGTCGGCCGCTTCCGTCCTCGAACTTGCGGTGCAATTAGGCGCCTAGCGGCGCGATCGCTCCAACCGGTCATGCTGTGACGCGACCTCTAACTAAAGCGCCGCGCGGCCTGCGCCTTTCTTTCGATTCTGCGCGCCGTGAGTATGCCTTCGGTGTAGCCGTTGGGCTGCTCGCGCCCTTTGAATATCAGGTCGCATGCGGCCTTGAATGCGACATGCCGATCGGGATCGTCTCCCAGGCGCCGGTAGTCAGGGTCACCCGCGTTTTGCTGATCCACCACGCGAGCCATATTCTTCAGCGCCGCCATGACCTGCTCGGCGGAACAAATGCCGTGCAACAGCCAATTCGCCACATGTTGGCTCGAGATGCGCAGCGTTGCGCGATCCTCCATCAGAGCAACGTCGTAGTAGTCGGGAACCTTGGAGCAGCCAACGCCCGAGTCGATCCAGCGCACGACGTAGCCCAGAATGCTCTGCGCATTGTTGTTCAGTTCCTCCTCGATATCCGGCTTGCTCCATTGCGGTTCGGCGACCAGCGGCGGCGTCAGGATCTCATCGAGAGAGGCCCGCGGGCGGTGCGCGAGGCGCGATTGAACCTCGGCAACATTCACCGCATGATAGTGCAGGGCATGCAAAGTCGCGGCCGTCGGCGAAGGCACCCACGCCGTGTTTGCCCCGGCCAGTGGGTGGGCGATTTTGGCCTTGAGCATGTCGGCCATGAGGTCGGGCATAGCCCACATGCCCTTGCCGATTTGCGCATGTCCGGGTAGCCCGCAGGCCAAGCCGATGTCGACGTTTTGGCGCTCGTACGCATCGAGCCACAGCGCCTTTTTCAGTTCGCTTTTGCGGGGTACAACGCCCGCATCCATCGAGGTGTGGATCTCATCGCCGGTGCGATCCAGGAAACCGGTATTGACAAATGCCACCCGCTCACGAGCGCCACGGATGCATTCCATGAGATTTACGCTGGTGCGGCGCTCTTCATCCATGATGCCGATCTTCACAGTGTTTCCCGGCAGCCCCAAAAAATCTTCAACCGCGCCGAAGAGTTCGCCCGCGAAGATCACCTCATCGGGTCCATGCATCTTGGGCTTGACGACATACACGGACCCAGCGCGCGAATTGCGATGCGCGTTTTGGCCGCGCAGATCGTGCATTGCGATAAGCACCGTTACCGCCGCATCGATAAAGGTTTCCGGGACGGGTGCTCCCTGCAAGGACACAATGCCGGTCTGCATATGATGGCCCACATTTCGGACCAACATGAGGCTGCGTCCTGGCAGCTCGAACTCCGTATCGTCGGGCGCGCGATAGCGCCGATCGCCATTGAGGCGACGAATCACGAGGCTGCGGCCGGCCTTGTCGACTTGGGCCTCCAAACCACCCTTCATCAATCCCAGCCAGTTGCGGTAAACGCGAATCTTGTCCTCGGCATCCACCGCCGCGACCGAATCCTCGCAATCCTGAATCGTCGTGATCGCGGATTCCAGCACCACGTCGCTGATTCCCGCGGGGTCATCACGCCCGATGTAGTGCGTGCGATCAATATGCAGCTCCACATGCAAACCGTGATGCTCAAGCAACAGCACATTCGGTGAACCGCGCTCGCCCTGATAGCCCTTGAATGCCGCGGAGTGCTTGAGGCGAGTAGTCCGGTTATTTTTGAAGGTCACCTCAAGCCCGTCCGCTGCCACTCGATAGTTCAGCGAATCGTGGTGCGAGCCCTCGATCAGCGTGAAGTTGTGATCTAGAAAATCTCGCGCAAAAGCGATGACCTTGGCGCCGCGTTGCGGGTTGTACTTGGCGCCACGCGGCGCACCTTGCTCCGGAATCGCGTCGGTACCGTAGAGCGCGTCATACAAGCTGCCCCAACGGGCGTTGGCCGCATTGAGCGCGTATCGGGCATTGTTTACCGGCACCACCAGTTGTGGGCCGGCGATCCGGGCAATTTCCGCATCGACGTTTGCCGTGCTAACCGCAAAGGGCGCGCCCTCTGTCAGCAGATAGCCGATCTCGCTCAAGAAGAACTTGTATTTTGCGTGATCGAAGCCGCGACCGGGATGCTGTCGATGCCAGGCGTCGATCTTTGCCTGCAATTCGTCGCGCTTGCGCAGCAGTTCGGCGTTGCGCGGTGCCAGGGTGCGAACCAGCGAGGCAAAACCCCGCCAAAAATCGTCAGCTTGAACGCCGCTGCCTGGAATGGCCTCGCTATTGACGAAGTCATATAAGGCTTTGTCGACCTGGATTTTTTCCACGGAAACTGTCGCGCGCATCGGCAATCCTTAGAGCTCAAGCTTGCTTCAATGCTGCGGGCTTTACGGGGCCAAATCAATGGGATTGCGATTCGCCATAGTCGGGCTGGATCGGAGCGTGGACTGCGGTATGCTTCCCACTTCGGCGTGTAAAGAAAATGCATGACGCTTGCTGATCCTCCCGTTTCCTGCACGCCGCTCCAGGGGTTGACGGCCTCGCAGTACCAGCGCCTACCGCAGCGGCTCGACGAATCCATTGACTTGTCCACCGAGGAACGCGCCGAGTGGCTCGGCCTTCTTGATGGGTCGGAGCCTGGCTGGGCTGCATTTCTGCGCAATATGTTCGGTTCTCAGAATCGAGACCGACAGAAAGTCTGGAGATACGGGGCCTGCTGGCACGCGAGGCAGGGACCCTGGCTGGCAATGAATCCGCCCTGGTCGGCAGACTGTTCGGTCCTTATCGCGTGCTTTCGCTCTTGGGGCATGGCGGAATGGGCAATGTTTGGCTTGCAGAGCGCGCCGACAGCCCGTTCACCCGCCAAGTCGCCCTGAAACTCGTTCATCCCGCGTTCGCGCGCTTGGCCGAGAGAGCAGAGCTTGATCCGAACACCGAGCCCCAATCCTTCGGCGATTACGCCTCAGCGGCCGAGCGGGCGAGAATTGAGGATTGGCCGGATGGCGCCTGGCGAGACTGGCGCTACCGGCGGGCTTCGCTGGCGCGGTTGCTCGCGAGTCAGGGCAAGATGCACCAGGTGGTCAGCGCGTATGCGCAAGTGCACGCCCGATATGCAGCAAGACAACCAATTTGGCGGCGACTATTTGCAGCGGAACGATGGATCGAACAATCATTAAACCGGGTGTGATCAGCGCGATATCGGCAGGGGTGCTGTTTGGCGCGAGCACGCCGTTGGCAAAAAGCTTGGTTCACGGCATAGATCCGTGGATGTTGGCGGGACTGCTTTACTTGGGTTCCGGTATCGGGCTTGGAATTTATCAGGTGCTGCGCTATTTTATGCGCGCGCCTGGGGCAGATGATGCTCGCCTTCGCGGCGCGGATCGTTGGTGGCTGGCCGCGGCGATCATTGCAGGCGGCATCATTGCCCCGGTTCTCATGATGTATGGACTCAATGCCACGGCGGCATCGAGCGCGTCGCTGTTGCTGAACCTAGAAGGCGTGTTTTCCATTCTGATTGCCTGGTTTGTATTTCGAGAAAACTTCGACAGGCGGGTTGCACTGGGCGCCCTGGCGATTACAGCAGGCGCACTGTTATTGAGCGTCAGTGGCCGGCTCGTCTGGAGTGACGCCGTTGGGCCAGCGGCAATAGCCGGCGCATGTCTTGCTTGGGCGATCGACAACAACCTCACCCGCAAAGTCGCGCTGAATGATGTCGCGCAAATTGCGATGCTGAAGGGATTGGCTGCCGGTACAGTCAATGTCGCGATTGCGGCCGCCTTGGGACGCTCCGTGCCGAGTGCGGCGGTCATATTGGACGCGGGCGCGCTCGGGCTGACCGGCTACGGTCTCAGTCTCGTATTATTCGTGATTGCCCTACGGCATCTCGGAACTGCCCGAACGGGCGCCTATTTTTCCATCGCACCATTCGTGGGTGCGTTAATCGCGGTCGCCTTCTTTAGCGAGCCGGTCACGACTCGGCTGGTTTGCGCCGGAGGGTTGATGGTGGCCGGCCTCTGGCTGCACCTCACCGAGCGGCACGAGCACGAGCACACTCATGCATACCTGACCCACAATCATCTGCATGTCCACGACTCGCACCATCAGCATGATCACGATGTGGGCCAAACCGGCGCCGAGCCGCATGCGCATACACATACACACGCGCCGTTAAGTCATGCGCACCCGCACTTTCCAGACGAACATCATCGACATGAACATTGAGCAAAGGGAATCATACATGAGGCACGGAATTGTTCTCGCGGCGTGCGCGTTTGCGCAACTGGCATCGGTGACTGCGCGCGCGGATAACTGGTTGATCGAGCACGTCACGCTGATTGACGGCATTCACGAACCGCAACCGGACATGACGGTGGCAATTGAAGGCGAGCGGATTACCGTGGTCACGCCCAGCGCGATCGCGCGTGGCCTTAAGGGACGCCGTATTGGCGGCGAGGGCAAGTACTTGATCCCCGGCCTGATCGACGTGCACATTCACCTGCGCGGCGGCTTCGATGTCAGCGGCAGCGTGGATGCACCGCTCGGCCGGGCCAATCGCGCGGAAGGGGAGGCGGCGCTGGCAAGTTTCCTCTACGCCGGCGTCACAACCGTGTTCGACGCAGGCAATCGTGCTGACCACATATTGCCGCTGCGGGCCGACGAGCGCGCCGGCAAGATTCTCTCACCTCGAATCTTTGCGACCGGGAATCTGATCACTTATCCCGGAAGCCATGGCGACAGTATCGCGGTGCGGATCGGCGATTTCGAGAAGGACAAAGCGCTGCTGGACAAACATATCGCGGAACAACAACCGGATATTCTGAAACTGACGCTGGAGGAGGAGGGCTGGGGTTCAAGACCGATGATCCCGTTGATGCCGGTGGCGCTCTTGGAGCAGATCACCCGGCACTACAATCAGCACGGGATTCGCACCACCGTGCACGTTTCAAGTGAACTGCGTTCGCTCGAGGCCATTTATGCGGGCGTCGATACACTGGCCCATCCGGTCATTCAAGGACCAGTCAGCGACTCGTTTGTCAAATTGATGGGCGCCAAGAAAATACCTTTCGCAAGCACACTCACCATCGGAGAGAATTACAGCCGGTTGGCTGAGCACCCCGAATACCTGGACCAGCCGCTATACGCCGCTTCGTTGACTGCCGAAGAGCGCGAGCACCTTAAGACTAAAATCCGGGCCGAGTGGCAGGCGCGACCCTGGACGTGGTGGATGAAAATCATGACTCCGATCGCCGCGGAGAACATCCGCAAGATTCAGGCGGCGGGCGGAGTCGTGGCCTGCGGCACGGACCAAAGCAGCGGGGCAGCCACGCAGCGGGAACTGGAGCTATTGGTGACGGCCGGTATTTCGCCGCTCGATACCCTGCGAATCGCCACGTATAACGGCGCGGTTTTTCTCGGGAAGGCAGATCAACTTGGCTCAGTGGACAAAGGCAAACTCGCGGATCTGGTGCTGTTGAGCAAGGATCCAACGGCGGATATCAATAACGCCAAGTCCATTGTATTCGTCATGAAGGGCGGCCAGATTATTGACGAAAGCCGGCTCCCCTTGGCGGGTGGTAAGCAGAGGCGGCGCTTCGCGGGCGTTTGACATGAATATGAGCGACTCAAAACCTTTCGATGCAGCGGACATCGATGAGACGCTGACGCGCGCTGTCATGCACGCAGGCAAGACGCATTTGCTGTTTCCCTACATCAATGGCGTCGCTGCCGAGCCTAAATACCACTCGATTGGGATGGTGATCGCGGGATCGGCCGCGACCGTTCAGGACTTTCAAGCCTTGTCGCTGATGGTGAAAAGAGCCGGCGCAGGTGCCTTGTGGCGCATTGTCTTCAACACGCCCTGGCTGGTTCGGCTTTCTGAGGAAGGCGGGACTGCCGAGCGTGAGCGGCGGGGCTGAGACTTGGACCTCAAAAGAAGCAGCCCTTTCACTCGGCTCGCGAGCGCCTCCATCGCAAAGCGGTTTGGTCAAAGCAGGCCTGCCGGCCGCAATTCGCGCGCCGCATCAGCGACCTGCCCGCCGTCCAACCTACCAGTCAGTCCGATATCCGTAATCAACAGGTCGATGCGCGCGGCCGAGCGAAGTATTTTCATTCCTGCTGGACCGTCTGCCGCCTCGATTGCCGCGTAACCGAGTTCCCTCAGCGCTTCGGTGACCAGCATTCGCACCAGCGGCTCGTCGTCGACGACCAAGACCGTTTCGCCGTGCGTCGCATGGGCCATATCCGATAACTCAGGCGGTGCGTGGATGATCTCAGCCGAGCCGATATGGCGGGGCAGATACAGGCACACGGTCGTGCCTCGACCGACCTCTGAATAGATGCGGGCTTGGCCGCCCGATTGGCGCGCGAAACCGTAGGTCATCGAGAGCCCGAGCCCAGTCCCAGCGCCCAAAGACTTGGTCGTGAAAAAAGGATCAAACGCGCGCGCGATCACCGCAGGCGTCATTCCGACGCCGGTGTCCGTGACGGACAGCGTCAAGTATTGCCCGGTTGGCACGTCGCGTTCGCGAGCACCATGCTCGTCGAGCCACTGATTGTTTGTTTCGATCATCAACGACCCGCCGTCGGGCATGGCGTCGCGGGCATTGATGCACAAGTTCAGAAGCGCATTTTCCAGCTGATTCGGATCGACTTCCGAAATCCATAAGTCCGCGGCTCCGACGACTTCGACTTTTATCGATGGACCGACGGTGCGGCGAATCAACTCCTCCATGTCGGCGACCAGCCAGTTGATGTTGGTCGGCTTTGGCTGCAAAGGCTGACGCCAGGCAAAGGCCAGCAACCGATGGGTGAGTGCGGCGGCTCGTTTGGTGGCCGTCTGAACCGTGACAATATAGCGCTCTGCCTCTCTATATTTTGGCTCTTATCGCAAGGCCGTCTGTGCGTTTACACAGAGAGGCTGCGGTTTCTCATCATGGTTGGTATTCAGTCCGCTATGACTAGGTCGCGATTCTCGGCGGAAGCAATCGATCGTACTCGCGCTTGACGACGGCGTAGCATTCACAGGTACGCCTTTCGAGCGCCGACCGATCCAATACCGTGATATGCCCGCGTGCATACTTGATCAGGCCCAATTTCTGCAAGGCAAGCGCGCCTTCCGTCACACCTTCGCGTCTGACACCGAGCATGTTGGCGATCAGTTCCTGCGTCATCACTAGTTCATCGCCTTCCAGGCGATCCAGGCTCAACAGCAACCATCGACACAGTTGTTGATCGAGGGAGTGATGCCGATTGCACACTGCCGTCTGCGACATCTGCGTAATCAAGGCCTGGGTATATCGCAGCAGCAAATGCAGTACCGGACCGGCCCTGTTGAACTCATTCTTCATGACCTGGGCCTTCAGCCGACAGCCTGAACCTGCGCTTTGCACCACCGCGCGGCTGGGGGTCGATTCGCCGCCCATGAATAGAGAAACACCGACGATCCCTTCATTGCCGACCACGGCAATTTCGGCCGATGCCCCGTTCTCCATGACGTATAGGAGCGATACGATCGAGGTGACTGGGAAATACACATGGTTGAGCGTCACGCCAGGCTCGTAAAGCACCGCTCCGAGCGGCATTTCAATCTCTTCGAGGGATGCAGACCAACGCTTCCATACCGTTGTCGGTAAGGATGCGAGAAGTAAGTTTTTCTTAAAGTTGCTGGCAGACAAAGAAGCGCTCGCATTAATCTATAAATGAGCGACATCGCGGGCAGGCGTATGTTCGCTACCGCACATTGTAGCATTTATGTACGGTCGCCGATTGACATACAATTCGTGGCGTAGGTCGTAGAGGAGGGGATTGCGATGAAGGTCAAAAGCATACTGACTATTGCAGGTGCTACGGCTCTTGCCGTTTTGGTCGCTGGGGTTGCCATTTCCGCGCAGGACAAGTACACCCTGAAGGTGCCAAATGGGCTCGCGCTCTCTGAATTTAGGGGCTACGAAGACTGGAAGGTCATCTCTGTCAGTCATAACGGCGGCCTGTTCGCTGTGATCGTTGAGAACTCCGCGATGATCGAGGCCTTTAGGGGCGGTGTCCCCGGTAACGGTAAGCCCTTCCCCGACGGCGGCAAAATGGCAAAGATTCATTGGAACCCAAAAAAGAATGAGGCGGCTCCCGGTCAACCGCTGGTGCCCAGCACTCTCCACGATGTTGATTTCATGGTAAACGATAGTAAGAGGTTTGTGGACAGCGGCGGATGGGGATATGCCGAGTTTGAGTATGACGCCGCTTCCGATACGTTCGAGCCCGGCACCGAGGCGGATCAGCCTCCAAGGTGAGGTAATCGCCGCCCTGCCGCCGAGTCGTGTCCCGTTAGGACAGCGGATGGTCGACTTGAGCATATGAAAATAGAGGCAATGCTATGGATCGTGGTCTTGGTCTTGGTGGCGCTGGCGTTTCTCTTTCCGAAAACTCGAGCGTTTAGCCTTTCCGCCATTGGCGTCGCCATTGTCGCGATCGTTGTCATCGTCGTCATTGCAAAGCGCGGGCGACCGGTTGCATTGGGGGCCGCGGTGCCGGCGGCGGTCGCGCAAAAGCCAGTCGATTTCGAACGCTTTCATATCGAGAATATCGACAGGGCAGATCCGGAGGCGAAAAATCGGATACCCGTCGCGGAGATTCGATTCAATCAAATACGCGCTGAGGCTGGTGCGGAACGCGGCAGCGTCGGCGCGGTTGTGGCGCGGCTGTACAACGACTCGCCGACGTACACTTTGACCGACTACGGCTACTATCTTGTGGTGCAGGACTGCATCAAAGCCGTCTGTACGACGGTATTCGACCAGCACGGACTATCCGCTGCGTCAGTGCCGCCCAACCAAGCGCGCGACGTCAAGATTGCCATCCGAGACGGCAGTACGCACGAGCTGCCACCGATTAAAATACTCGGCACAGTGAATGTCCTGCTCACGCCTGTCGCCACGCGCGCGCAAACCGGCGCCAGCCCAATCCCCTAGTCGACCGCTGCGGCGAAGCTTGAAATGAGCGCCAATCGCGCTATTGCGTGAGCCCGTAGATCTCGAGTTGCCCCGGGGTGCTCGTTGAGCCATCGGCCCCGCCGGTGTTATTGCCGCGCCTGGCCACATAGAGCCGGCGTACGCGGCCTCGCACTGCGCAAGCGCCATCATTCGGGGTCTTGAGCGTCTCGACCCAGCGCATACGCCTTGGTGTCCAACGCGACGGCTTGGCGCGTAAAGTCCTGCCCCCGATATTGGTCGCTGAGTTCAACCAACATGCGGCCGGCGAAGCGCGGGTCGCCGCCATGCTGAAGCTCGAGCATGCGGGCTCCCAGTTCAATGCGCAGCAGGCGAGAGCGAACCCTGGCTCGTGCCACCGTCGGACTGAAGCAGGAAATCCCGGAATTCGTTCGCGGATTCTGCGTGGCGCGCCGCGAATTGCGCGGCGTCTCGCTGGCGATCCGCTTCGAGCTTCTGCAAGAACGTCGTGATGGTCGCTGCACATAGAACCATTGCGGTCAGTAAGCCCGACAAAACACCGCCGCGATGCCGCCGTACGAACTTCCCCAATCGATAAGTTGCCGTATCAGCACGAGCTTTGATTGACGGGTTGGTGGGTCAAATAGCACTTCAAATCGTCCGCGAAGGCGCCCACCGAGGCGTAGCGTTCGGCCGGCACCT
>JBDTAV010000074.1:0-5999 GCA_039924385.1 Steroidobacteraceae bacterium | reverse complement strand
TCCATTCGAGGCATTTTCTCGGGTGACACCCAGCTTGATTTCAACGGGACAAACCGCTGAATATACTATAAATTCAGTAACTTATGATGTGAGACGGTAACTGTTCAATAAACTGGGTGTCAGGCGTCGCCGCCCCACCCCGCCCCGCCCCGCCCCGCTCGATGATTCTAGGGCCAAATGCGAGTCAGCGCTGCTTCGCGACTTGGTCCGCCGTAACCGCTCCTTGCTGGTTGTCCCATGCGCTGCGTACATAACGCAGCAAAGCAGCAACATCTTCGTCGCTGAGCTGATCGCCGAAAGCCGGCACAGATTCTCGCCAACAGTCATTAGGCCGTGTGACGGTGGCTGAGGATCATCCTGTCTATTGGGCGCTATGCCCTTGAGAGACGTTGCAATTGCCTCATCGTCTTCGCGCGTCGGGTTTCGCAGGTGCCGCAGCGGCCGAGTCCTTCTACGAGATAATGTTGGGTGGCCGATACACGATTATCGATATGGTAGTTTGCGGGTGGGCGCGCGCGAACGCGCTAGCGACGAAACATTCGTTTAAAACCGAAATGGATGACGAAGCGAAGCGCCACATGTTTCCGCAAAATGCGAAGCTGCAATCCGAGTCGCTATCAAGCTGGAAACAGAAGAGGTTTGAATCGTCCAATCACTGATGGCCGGAATGGTCGCAACAAACATCGGAACCGCAACTCACCCGTGAAGCTTAAGGAGCACGCGCAGCGGTTTGAGGCTACAGTAACCTACATAAGATGTTAGAGCTGAGGGTCGGACAGCTGACAATTTGAGAATTCCTACATTTTAGGGACGAAAATGAACCTTTCTAGTTTCAGATTTGAAGGTCTTACGCTTACCGTACGAGACATCGAACGTTCCCTTGATTTTTACGGAAAGAAGCTGGGCCTGACGGTCGAGCACAACGCGGCGCCCGATTTCGCCATGATAAGAATCGGCGATAAAGCCGGCGGCGGGACCCTTGGCCTACTCTCGATTGCTCGAGCGAAGTCAGACGGGGCCGAGGAAACCAGCGCGCTGCAGAAGCGCTCGATCCATGTTGAGTTCAGCACCGATGATCTTGACGGGCTTTACAAGGATCTGCAGTCTCGCGGTGTAATATTTCATGAACCTCCGCACGATGAACCGTGGGAGCGCTCCATGACGGCATTTGATCCTGATGGTTATGCGGTTGAGTTTGCCCAGGGCCGCCGTGGTCACAACGCAACAAGATGAGAGGCGATCCCCGGGGGTAAGAACAGTCCGCCATCCATCTGAGGCTGAGCGAGCTGTTTCAATTCGAGGCAAGGGTGCCGATGTGTATCGCATGATCCGCTGCGCGCGCGCCGCCGGCATTGATACGGCCGCCGGTTGCCATACATTTCGGGCGACTGGCATTACCGAGTGTTTGTGCAATGGCGGCAAGCTTGAAATCGCGCAGCAGATGCGCATCATGAAAGCGCGCGGACCACGGCCCTTTATGATCGGCGCGACGGTCAGCTCACCCTCGATGAGGTCGAGCAGATCTTGATTTGGCCGCGCACCAAGATCTGGTGAAAGCGCCCCGCCCTACCCGAATCGATAAGGAGCGATGCGATGAAGACCAACCTGCACCTGGGATTTAGGAGACTATCCAAAAGCGGGGGCTGACGGTGCCGTTTCGTAGGTAACGGGACATTGGAGTACTGTCCGGCCATGGCCGAGGCAATAGCATATCAATTTCGCATCGCACTGCGGCAAATCAGTCCTAAAATCTGGCGGCGATTGCAGCTATTGAGCACCCAGTCTCTGGCAGACCTGCACTTCTCGATTCAGGTCGTCATGGGCTGGACGGATGAGTTTCAGCATCGCTTCGTCATCCGCAACCATCGCCTGGGCATCTCGAGACCCGGTGGACTTTTGCTGTTCGGCAATCCCAGTGAAATGCGGCTAGAGCAGTTCGAATTCCGCGAGTATGAGCGCTTCACCTACGAGTACAACTTCAATGATGAATGGGAGCTGGAGATTCGCTTTGAGGGAGCAATCACCGCGGACCCACGATACGCTTATCCGCGCTGCGCGGCAGGCGCGCAACGAGCGCCTGCCGAGGATTGCGGGGGTTCAGAGCATTTCATGGAACGCTGGCAAGCCGACCCGAAGCAAATTCGTGCGACGCACGACAGGAGAACGGTGACCCTGCTCGTAGCGCTGGTCAAGGATCACGGCCTTGATGCGCAAGGGCTCGTCGAGCGGGCTCGCGAAATCCTGAGCGATCGCCCGCCGGCGTCATTTAATCGAGTCGCAGCGAATGGCAGGCTGCAGCAATATTCCCGCTCGGGGCATCTGACAGACGGCGGAGGTGAGGAATGAACATCCAAATCCAAGTGATCATCGATGGCAACGAGAGCACGCGCCGCGACATCGCGCACATTGAACGCGCTGCGCTGAGCGCCGATACGCTCGGTCTGCAGCTATCGGAGGCCAAGCAGTTGCTCGTGGCAACCCAATCCGCTTTGGTCGAGGCTCAGGCGCAGGCCCATGTGTCGCGCTTCGAACGCTGCTCTGCCTGTCAGCGACCCATGCGGCGAAAGGGTCACCACAGCCTGGTAGTCCGCAGCTTGTTTGGCACGCTGAAGCTGTCGAGCCCGAGGTTATATCATTGTGCCTGCGACATCGAACATCAGCGCCGCGGCAGCAGTTTCAGCCCGCTGGCCCAGCAGCTGCCAGACTGAACACTGCCAGAGCGGCTGTATCTTGAGAGTAAATGGGCATCACTCATGTCTTACGGTATGACCACCCGATTGCTCGAAGACACCCTACCGCTCGAGGGCAAGATCCACGTCGATTCCGTGCGCAATCACGCCTACCGCAGCGCGCGCCGATTAGAGAAAGATCTCGCCATCGATTCGAAGTCGCATCGGATCGAGGCCGAACAGTGGCCGCAAGACAATATCCCTCCGCCCAAACCAAGAATTACCGTCGGCCTGGACGGCGGCTATATTCGCGCCCGCGATGCTCCCAGTCCGCGCGAGGGATGGTTCGAAGCGATCACCGGTAAGTCCAGCGTCGAGGACGGCGGCAGCAAGTGCTTTGCGTTCGTCCAGCGGGTCGATCGGCAGGCAGAATCCAGAATGTGCCGGATCTTCAAGGGTCAAGGCATGGTCTATCACCAGCCGGTGACCTTCGTCTCCGACGGGGGTGAAACGGTGCGTTGCTGGCCATCTCGGCTTCATCCCGGTGCCGAGCACGTGCTCGATTGGTTTCATATTACGATGCGTTTGACCGTCTTACAGCAGATGGCCAAGAGTATTGCCATCCCGGATGTCGACGGGCGCGCGCTGGCCGAGGAGCCGGCAACGCTATTGACCAGCGCCAAGTGGCTTCTGTGGCACGGCAATGTGCATAGGGCGCTCGATCGGCTCGATGAATTGGTGAGTCTCATCGAGCATGATGATCGGATACCCAAGAGCCCCGAGCGGCGCAAACTGTCACGCATGCTCAACGAGTTCTATAACTACATCGATTCGAATCGGAATCTGATCCCGGATTATGGAGATCGACGTCAACACGGGGAAGCCATCGCATCCTCGGTCGCCGAATCAACCGTCAATCAAGTCATCAGTCATCGATTTGTGAAAAAGCAGCAGATGCGCTGGCAGCCCGAGAACGCCCACTTGTTGCTGCATTTACGAACCTCGGCATTGAATAATGATCTGCGTGCTACGTTCGAGCGTTGGTACCCAGGGTTGACCCCCTCCGCAGCCCCCGCTTTTGGATAGTCTCCGAATAACATTCAAGGGACAGGAGGCACGCCGTGGCGAAGGAGGTCGTCTGAAGTCCCATCTCGTCATCATGTACCGCGCTTCAAAATTACCCACGCGCCCGCGCTCTTAACATATGCGCAAAAGCCATTGCTACGACCACTTCCATGGCCAGCGATCTCTGGAGAGGATGTGATGGGCGTTCTCACCGTGAGCATGGCGCTGATCTGATGGGCGAGCACGCGGGCGCTGTCCCCGCTGCTCACATAGTAGCCATGCGTTTTTGCACTTCACTCGCGATAGCCGCTATGAGCGCGGAATCGTTCAACAAAGCCGAACTGGGCAGGCTAATTTCAATGCCCTCCCGCTGCGCAAGTTCCGCAGCCGATGGGGGCGCGAGGCGCTTGCGGCAATAGGCCTGCACGCATGCAAGGATAGCCACCGAATCCACTGAGTGCTGTTTGAGCAGTGGCCCTAAGTCCTTCAGAACACATTCGACCAGCGTACAAAGATCGCGCGCCTGCGATGTGTCCGGTGGAGTGATCTGGGATGGATCATCGCCATGAGCAAAAGCCGTGCCAACCACCAGTTGCTCACGGGTAAAGGGCAAGCCGCGCCAAGTGGATCCGGTCGCCACAACACGGACCTGATATACACCGGACTGCACTGCGAGAATCGTAGCCTCGAACGCTCCAGGCTGGACTTCGTGCATTTCAATCTTGCTGATTGTCGAGTCCGGCGCCTGGACATATGCCTTGACGGTCGCCCGATGGGCGACTGGAACTCCGTATTCGGACAGAAGCGTGCGCATCGTCATTGTCGCTCCCGGCTGTAAACTGTTCTGCCACAGGAAGGCACGCATGCGCAAATTCGAGAAAGCGTGGATATTAAGGCTGTAGCGGATCTTGCGGCGACCCTCGACCGCAGCTGCGCGCAAGCCGCCCTGCCCTTTCGCCCTGACGCCGAGCACGGCGTACCAGGTGCCCGCTGCCATCTTCTTCCCGCCGATCTCTAGCGGCAGGGTAAACCGGTAGTAGCTCATTTTGGTTCCGATTGCGAACTCAGCCCCACTCGATGCGGCCGAGGCGGGTGTGACAAGATCGCCCGACGGACTTAGCAAATCGAACGCAATCCCCATGTAGTCGGTCAGGAGTACGACAGTCGCGTCGATGTCAGTATCGCTAATGAGGAAAGGAATTTTGACCGTCATTCCAGGAGTCAGTGAGCCGGTCGGATCGAGAACAACGCTGTTGTTGTTAACCCCAGCAAGCACTTGAAGAAAATATTTACTGATCCTGAAGTAATCATCCGTACTGGATGCGAGTAACCCACTGAGGAGCAGATAGCCGCCGGTTCCATTGGTCAGTGCCGTGAGTGCTCCGGTGCTGACTTGTTCGGTGTTGCCAAGACCGATGGCGAAAGTTTGACTTGTAATCAAGGATTTGACATCGGCAATGTACAGCGAAGTGTTTTCAAGACCATCGGTGAACACAATCATTGCCTTCTTGTCGAATCCCGTAACAGGATCGAGTGTAGATCGGGCGAGGGTAATGCCGTTACCGATAGAGGTCGCACCGTTTGGCGTAATGGCTTGCACTGCGGCCAGGGTCGCGATTCGGTTGGGGTCGAACGGCCCCGGGCCAAAGGTTTGGACGGGTGTGCCTAGGTAGGCATTGTTGTCGAAGCGAATCATGCCGACGCCATTGTTCGCTTGAACCAGCTGCACGAACTGCGATGCAGCATCGTGCAGCACTTGGATTCGGGTGCTGCCGGTGAACCCCGCCGGCCATTGCATGCTACCGGATTGATCAAGGATCAGCATTACAGCAACTGTCGGGCGTGCAATCGTATTGGCTTCGAGGGTAAAGTTGAAATCTTGACCCGTCTCGTTGCAGTGGATGGTTACATTTCCGGTCGGCGCTGTCGCGCCCGCTACGCCTCCTGTAAAGGCAAACCAGATGCGCGCTTCCTGATACAAATGCGCGCCATGCATAACGGTGACCGATCCGGGTGGGATAAGAATTGAGTAAGGCGCGCCAGGTCCCGCCGTGACCCGAAGGGTGCTATCCACGCATGAGAAAACTTTGAATACCGCCGCACGGATTGCGGTTTCGGCGGCCGGGACATCATTAAACTGAATGACGCCACCCGGATTTTCAGCATCGATAACCTGCACCGTGGTCGGTAGCGTGTCGTAGCACGGGGGAGCTACTATTGTGATGTCGTCATATGTTTTTTGGAATTCTAGATTATCCGGCGGCG
>JBDTAV010000073.1:0-6724 GCA_039924385.1 Steroidobacteraceae bacterium | reverse complement strand
ATCTTGTTGTTGTTTTTTGATTAAACGTGTAAGCCTAGCGCCCCGCAATGGATCTTCCCGACGGGTCGCAGTAAAACATACGAAATTATCTGTCGCAAGTCCCCGACAACTTTAATTAATATAGAATATTTAACGAATTCATGTAATTGGACTATTTATATAGATTCTACTTTATATCTGGTAGGAATCTTAGCGGATCGACAGGTTTGCCGTTGCGTCGAATTTCGAAGTAGAGCGCCGGCTTATCCGGCGCGCCCTCCCCCATGTGTCCTATCACCTCTCCTAAGGCAACCTCCTGCCCGTCACGCACCAGTGATTCGCGATTGTGCGCATAGGCGGAAAGGAAGTTCTCGCCATGCTTGATGATGATGAGATTCCCGTAGCCTCGAATGCCGGTCCCGTTGTACACGACACGTCCCGCTGAGGCAGCCCGAATGTCCTGGCCCAACAGACCTGACAGAAGTATCCCGCCGCCCGGCACCGGTCGCGTCCCGCCGGATCGCTGCGTGGGCCAATCCCACTTGAGTCCGGAGCCACTTGATGCAAACGGTGCCGCTGGCTTCGATGGCGGCGCCAGCTGCCGCATCGCCGTGGATGGCCCGGAACGGCCAGGCGTCAAGAGCAGCGCCTGACCGACCGAGATATGAAAGTCCGGGCCGACATGGTTCCAGCGTGCCAGGTCGCGAAAATCGAGGCCGTACCGCCAGGCGATGCTGTAGACCGTGTCGTGCGGCTTGACCACGTACACCTCCGGACGTTCCGGTGTTTCGGCGCAGCCATGCAGCAACAAGCCAGCGCACAGGCCCAGAACATAAATCAGGTGCCTAACGCTGCAATCCTGAGACCAGCGGAACAAAGCTCACCGCGCCCAACGACTGACGGTCAATCCGGGTTTCGCCCTTCGTGTACCGGAACAGTTCCTGTTTTCCTTCAATCCCGACCGGCGCAATCAGGCGGCCGCCTATCTTCAGTTGCTCGAAGAGCGCCGGCGGCACGGTGTGCGGTGCGGCTGTCAGCAGGATACCGTCGAACGGCGCGCGCGCCGGCCACCCAATGTTTCCGTCGTCATGGCGAAAATTGACATTGCGAATTCTCAGCTCTCGCAACGTGCGCCGCGCCCTCGCCAGCAAGGGCGCAATTCTTTCGAGAGTGTAGATCTCCGCCACCAGAGGCGAGAGCACGGCCGTCTGGTAGCCGCACCCCGTGCCGATTTCCAGCACCCGCGGCGCCTCTCCTGCGGCCAGCAGCGCCTCAGTCATTTTTGCCACCACGAAGGGCTGTGAGATGGTCTGGCCGAATCCGATCGGCAATGCGGTGTCCTCGTATGCGCGGCTCGCCAACGCCTCATCCATGAATAAATGGCGAGGAACGCTGCGGATCCGATCAAGGACCCGTTGATCGGCAATCCCCTGTTCCTGCAATCGCTGCACCAGGCGCTCGCGGGTCCGCGCCGAGGTCATGCCAATACCGCTGAGGCGCGGGCCTTCCATAAAATTACTCAATCTCGAGCCAGCGTTTAAGATCGGCCAGCGCACTATGCCGCGTCAGGTCAATTTGCAACGGCGTGACGGACGCGTACCCTTCTGCCACCGCGTGAAAGTCTGTGCCCGGACCCGCGTCCTGCCCGGCGCCGGCGTTTCCCACCCAATACACTTCGCGGCCGCGCGGATCCCTCGCCTTGACGATGGGCTTCGCCCGGTGACGGTTGCCCAGCCGCGTCACTTTGATGCCGCGCAGCTGCCCGTCCGGCAGGTCTGGAACATTGACATTCAGGATGACCGGGCCCTCCTCGGAACCTTGCAAAGGGTGCTGCGCGATGCGCTGCACGAGCAGCGCAGCCACCCGCGCCGCGCTTGCGAAATTGCGCGGGCCGTCCGGCGTCAGGCACAGTGAAACCGCGACGGCCGGCAGACCCAGAAAACGACCCTCGACTGCCGCGGCAACCGTGCCGGAGTAAAGCGTGTCATCGCCCAGATTCGCGCCGTCATTGACGCCGGTCACCACGATGTCGTGCTCGAAATCGAACAACCCCGATATCGCCAGATGCACGCAGTCGGTCGGCGTGCCGTTGACGTAGTAAGCATCGGCATCGTAACGCACGGCTCGCACCGGTACATCAAGCGTCAGTGAATTGCTCGCGCCGCTGCGATTTCGATCAGGAGCCACAATCGTTACGGCGCCGAGCGGCTTGATCGCTTCTCCGAGAGCCGCCAGGCCCTCGGCGCGGTAGCCGTCGTCATTGGAAAGAAGGATCTTCACTACTTAACAGTCTGCGCCGCACTGGCGGGTGCCTCGCGGACTATACTGGATCCATGGGCAAAAAGCGCACACCTAACCGGGACCCTGAAGATGGTTCGACCGACGCCGCAGCCTTTCGCACGGCGATGCGCGACGTCAAACCGTTGACCGCTCACTCGCCACGCCCGGCTCCGCCTACGCGCCGCGCGCACGTTCGGCCGCTGCAGCGGCGCGCCGACGAGGCGCTCGATGCGACCATGCCCTTGATCGCCACGGCCGCCGGCGAGGATGCCGCTGCATCCCTGTCGTTTCAACGCGGCGGCGTCCGCGATCAGGTAGTGCGCCGATTGCGGCGCGGCCTAATCCCCAGCGAGGATGAACTTGATCTTCACGGTCTGAATCAGACCGAAGCACGCGACCAGCTCGCGGACTTCATCACGCGCAGCCGCGATGCCGGGAGCCGCTGCGTCAGAGTGGTGCACGGTAAAGGCTATCGCTCCGGAGCGCGCGGACCGATTCTCAAGACCGCGGTGAACCTCTGGCTGCGCCGGCATCTGGACGTCATGGCATTCACCTCAGCCAAGGCCATTGATGGCGGGACTGGAGCGCTCTACGTATTGCTGCGCGCTTGAATGCTGCTCTGCACCCACGCAGCCTGGGAACTTCGGAATATCCATCGAATCAAATATGCCATATGGCTAGGGTGAAGGAGTTATGCCATGAACACTCGATTGTTGATCCCGGCGCTGGTTTGTGCGGCGGTCGCCTTGAGCGCCTGCAACCTGATGGCCGACAGCGACTGGCACAAGGCGACGCTGGCGAACACGATTGCAAGCTATCAAACATTTCTGCAGGAACATCCCCACAACAAGCAAGCCGACAACGCCCGCGGTCGAATTCTCGCGCTGCGGGATGAACACGCTTGGAGCGCCGCGCTGGCAACCAATACCATCACAGGCTATGACGGATACCTGAAGGCGTGGAGCGGCGGCGTGCATGTCTCAGACGTCCCCTATCAAATCACGGCTTTGCAGCGCGCGGCTGCGTGGAAGACACTGCAAAACGACCCATCGGCTGCTTCCTTGCAGGCCTTCTTGGGTGTCTATCCGCAGGGGCGCGAATCGAACGAAGCCCGCGCCAAACTCAAGGATTTCTACCATCTGCAACTGGCCGACTCGCGCAGCGCCGCCGCCGCCGAGCGCAAGCGCGCGGAACTGCAACGCAGATTCGCACTAGAGCTGTCGGGCATTGCAGTCGTTGCGCCGAGTGCCCCGGCCACCCTGTATCACGTGATCTCCGGGCCGATGAGCCAGGCGGCGGCAACCTCCACCTGCGCAACGCTCGAACGTGCGCATCAGTCATGCAAATCAGTTCAGGGCGTCAATGCGGGCTCGCCGCCGGCATCTTTGAGCGCGAACTGAGGGTTCGCGAGCTTGTCCAGGTCGGGCCGGAAGCGCTTGGGTATCAAGGTGCGCGCGGCCATATAGTCTTTAGAGTGATTGATGGCTTCCACGGCCAATAATTCCCCACCCTTGAGATAGCAGACGCTGAAACTGCGAGTGGCCGGATCGCCGCGCGTCAATTGCTGATCGTGGCCGGAAGACAATCCGGCAATCAGCAGCTTGTTGTCGTATTGATCGGACCAAAACCACGGCACCCGCTCGTATGCAGTGCGCCGCTCCAAAATATTCAGCGCCGCAGCCTTGCTCTGCTCGAACGCATTGTCGACCGATTCGAGCCGCACTCGGGCTTGGTAGCGCGGCGAGAAATAGTTGGTGCAATCGCCGGCGGCGAAAATTTCCGGGTCACTGGTCCGGCAGGTTTCATCGACAACGATGCCGTTGTCGCACGTGAGGCCCGCGTCCGCGGCCAGTTGAGTATTGGCAATCGCGCCAACCCCCACCACCAAGAGGTCCGCAGGATGCATGCTGCCATCGGCGCAAATCACCTTTTCCACGCGGCCGTTGCCTTCAAATCGCACCACCCGGGTATTGCAGATGATTTTCACGCCCTGCGAACGGTGCTCGTGCTCGAAATATTCCGAAACATTTGAGGCCACGACTCGATTCATGACGCGATCCGCCATTTCCAGAACCACGACGCCGCAACCCATTTCGCGTGCCGTTGCTGCGATCTCCAGGCCGATATAGCCGCCGCCGACAACGATCACGCGCGCTCCCGGTTTTAGGCCCGTCGCGATGGCCGCGGCATCATCCACGTTGCGCAGATAGTGCACTCCCGTCAGATCGGAACCGGGGCAGCTCATGCGTCGCGGCAGCGCGCCGAGACACAACAAGAGGCGGTCGTAATGGATTTCCTCGCCGCTCGATAACTTAACAAGGCGCGCGGCAGCTTCGATGTGAGTTGCGCGAACGCCGAGTTTGAGCTCGATGGCATGCTCGTCGTAGAAGCCGCGGTGCCGAAACAGCAGCCGTTCGGCCGCCAGCTCGCCCGCCAGGAATTTCTTCGACAGCGGCGGCCTTTGATACGGCAACATGCTCTCATCGCTGATCAAGACGAGACGTCCCGTGAATCCTTCGCGGCGCAAGGTGTCGACGGCTTGGGCGCCTGCCTGGCCGCCGCCTACGATGAGAACCGTCGAAATCATGACAGTCATATTAGCGCAGACAGTCAAACTCGCCGCGACTAGCTTCCGCCCCGACACCCCAGGTATACTAAATTCGCATGACTTCAAACTGATATGTGAATATCAGATAACTGTTATCGGATCGGCCAATTGGATCTCAAACAGCTCGAATATTTTCGCCACGTTGCCGAGCTCGGCAGTTTCACCAATGCCGCCGCTTTTCTGTCGGTTGGCCAGCCGACCTTGAGCCGTCAGATCGCCGATCTCGAAATAGAATTCGGGCAGGACTTGTTCGATCGCAATGGGCGCGGCGTGGTGCTCACGCAGGCGGGTTGCCAGCTGCTCGAGCACACTCGCGGCATTCTCATGCAGGTCGGGCGGGCTCGCCAAGAATTGGAAACCACGCGCAGCGGCGATGCCGGTCACATCACCCTCGGGCTGCCCTCGAGTCTCGGCAACATCGTCACCGTACCGTTGGTCAAGGCCTTCAGCAAACTCTTGCCTAAATCCCGGCTGGCGTTCTCGGAAGGTCTGTCCGCCTATATTTTGGAGCGCCTGAGCGTCGGGCGCATCGATTGCGCCCTCGCCTACAATGCCACGCCCTCCGAGGACTTCGAGGTGACCCCGCTGCTCGACGATCAGTTATTTCTAGTCGCATCCGCATCCCGGACCAAAAGATATCCGGCCTCCATATCCTTGAGCGAACTTGCCGACTATCCGCTGGTCATCCCCGGCCGGCCGCATGCCAATCGCATGACGGTGGAGCATGCACTGTCGAACATCGGCAAGAAAATTCAGATCGCGCATGAAGTCGAATGCATCCCCGCGATTGTCGATCTGGTGCGCCAGGGGCATGGCTTCGGGGTGCTGTCGCTCAATGCGATCAAATTCTCGCCTTGGGCCGCTCATGTACTTATCAAGCCCATCTTGAATCCGACGCTGACGTTTCCGCTGTCGATCGTGACATCGACGCGGCGCCCGAAGAGCGCCTTTACACGTAAGGCGATTTCGTTGATTGGCAGCGTGGTGCGCGAAGAAATCGATCAGAATTTGGGCAAAATGCCGCGCAGTCTTAAGGATCGGCAAAACCGACGGGCGCGAACTTGAATCCAAAGAACTTCGACAACGTGAACTTGAATCTGCTGGTGATCTTCGCCGTGCTGATGCGTGAAAGATCGGTTACCCGCGCCTCGAAAATACTCATGATTTCGCAGCCGGCCGTAAGCCATGCGCTCAAGCAGCTGCGCGCGATGTTTGCCGATCCGCTCTTCACGCGCAGCAGCACCGGTGTCAATCCCACCGAGCACGCCCAGGTCGTTCACAAGGACCTGCTGGTATCGCTCGAAGCCATCGAAGCGATCTTGAATAAACGCAGTCGGGAACAGCCCTCAGCCGGACAGCAACACTGAGGCCATCGCGGCAAGACCTTCCTTGCGGCCGATAAATCCCAGGCGCTCCGTGGTGCTTGCCTTGATGTTGATCGCCGTCACCGCGACTTGCAGGTCTTGCGCCAGATTCGCCGCCATCGCACTGCGATGCGCGCCAATACGCGGAGCCTCTGCGAGCACCGTGATGTCCGCGTTGACCAGGCGTAATCCGGCCGACTTCATGCGCTGTGCCACGACGCGCAGAAACACGCGGCTGTCGGCGCCGCGGTAGCGCGGGTCGCTATCGGGAAAATGCTGGCCAATGTCGCCATCACCCATCGCGCCGAGCAGCGCATCGCACAGCGCGTGAATGACGACATCGCCGTCCGAGTGCGCGATGATGCCCTGTGCATGCGCGATGCGCACCCCGCCCAGCACGATGTGATCGCCGGCGCCAAATGCGTGCACGTCCATTCCCTGTCCGATTCGCATTTGACTGCTCTCTCCCAACTTGAGTATCGCCGCCGCCGTC
>JBDTAV010000072.1:0-26578 GCA_039924385.1 Steroidobacteraceae bacterium | reverse complement strand
CAGAAATGCCACCTGCAGCTTGCCGCGGGCGAGAACGTCCGCATCGATCGTGCGCGCCACGTTATTGATGAGCTTGATGATGGCCTTGGCCATCGCATAGCCCGGCGCTGCCTTGCCGGCAAATATTACGGTTCGCGGCACGACCTCCGCGCGCGGATTCTCACGAATTCTTTGATAGCGAGTTACGACATGCAAGAGATTCAACAGCTGGCGCTTATATTCGTGGATCCTTTTCACCTGGACGTCGAACAGCGAATCGACGCTGATTTCCAATCCGGTGCGGCGTTTCACCTCATCGGCCAATCTTTGCTTGTTGGTGCGCTTGATGCCGCGGAACTGGCGCCGAAACTCCGGATCATCGGCTGCGCCGGTCAGACGCCCGAGTTCTTCGAGGTCATTTTCCCACGCCCGGCCCAAATGTTGCGTGAGCAGTGCGGAGAGTCCGGGATTCGATTGCTTGAGCCAGCGACGCACGGCGATCCCGTTGGTCACATTGATGAACCGGTCGGGGTACATCTGCGCGAAATCTCGAAACACGTACTTACGCATGATATCCGAGTGCAATTGGGCGACGCCGTTGACCTTGTGGCTGCCGACGATGGCGAGGTGCGCCATGCGCACGCGCCGGCCGCCGCCGTCATCGATGATGGACATCTGACGGAGACGCTCTTGATCGTCAGGGTAGATCTTCGCCACAGCCTGGAGAAAATCCCGATTCAAAAGATAAATGATTTCCAAATGCCGCGGCAACAAGCGTTCGAACATCGCCACCGGCCATGATTCCAGGGCTTCCGGCAGCAAAGTGTGATTGGTATACGAAAAAACGCCCTGAGTAATTTGCCAGCTCTTCTCCCAAGAGAGGCCATGCTCATCTATGAGCAGCCGCATCAGCTCCGGGATTGCGACGGCAGGATGGGTGTCATTCAACTGAATGGCAATCGAGTCAGGCAACGAGGCGAGCGAGCGTCCCTCGCTCAAATGAGTCACCAAGATGTCCTGCAGACTTGCGCTCACGAAGAAGTACTGTTGTTTGAGGCGAAGTTCCTGGCCCTGGGGCGTTGAATCGTCGGGGTACAGCACGCGCGACAGGTTTTTCGCCTCCAATTGATCTTGAACCGCGGCCGCATAGTCGCCGGAATTAAAAGTATCGAGCTTAAAAGGGGTGATCGCGCGGCCGGACCACAGTCTCAAATGATTGACGGTGGGGCCGCCGTTTCCCGGAATCAATTGATCGAATCCAACGGCATACAGGTCACTGGTATCCATCCAACGGTGCGCGTCGCCCACCTCGGCATCGGCCGGTGCAACGCTGCGCCCCCCGAAGCGTACCGTATAGCCTGCGTTGCCGCGCGGCGTCTCCCAAACGTTGCGCAGGCGCAGCCAACTGCTGGCAATTTCGCGCTGGCTGCCGTCCGCATCAATGACCTGCGTGAAGATTCCGTAATCATAGCGAATACCGTAACCCACCGCCGGGAAATGCAGCGTCGCCAGCGAATCCAGAAAACAAGCTGCCAAGCGGCCCAGACCGCCATTGCCCAATCCCGGGTCCACCTCCTGGGCGGCGATGTCTTCAAGCGCATAGCCCATGCCGCGCAACACGATGCGTGCTTCGTGCACCAGATCTCCGTCGAGGCTGGAAAGAGCATTGATCAGCGACCGGCCAGGCAGGTATTCGACCGAGAAATAACAGACTCTTTTGACATGCGCGTTCGCCACGTGCCGTTGCGTTGCCAACCAGCGCAGGCTGAGTTCCTCGCGGATCGCAAGCGACAGCGCATCGTAGATATCCCGCGGCGTGGCCGACTCGGGATTCCTTCCGAGGGTCCGGGTGAGCCGATCCAGCAGCGCCGCGTGCAGCGTGCCAGGCTGCAGGGCGGCATTTCGTCGAGTGGCAAATTGGCTGTCAATTGAGTCCATACTAGGGGTCATTATAAGGTTGTTATCGGGCACGCGGGGCAAACGTGACAATGCGGCACTCGGATTGAAAAATTCCTCCCTGGCCGTTGGCGTCGATGTCGGCGGTTCATCCATTAAATGCGCGCTCATCGATTTGGCCACGGGCGCTTTTGCGGGCGAGCGCTTCAGTACGCCGACACCGGCACAAGATTCCACCGAGGCTCTGCTCAGCGCACTCGCTTCGGTGGTCGCGAATATTCGGGGAGCTCACGCGGTGGGCCTGGCATTTCCCAGCGTGATTCGCGATGGCATCGTGCGCACGGCGGCCAATCTCAACAAGGCGTGGATCGGTCAACCGCTGGCAGATCTTGCCGCTCAGCATTTAAAACGCCCTGTAATCGCCATCAATGACGCCGATGCTGCGGGACTGGCCGAATTGCAGTACGGCGCTGCGCGCGCCGTGCCGGGCACGGTGCTGCTGCTGACGCTCGGCACCGGTATTGGCAGCGCACTATTTGTCGATGGCCGGCTGGTGCCGAACACCGAATTCGGCCATTTGCAGGTCGCCGGACGCGAGGCGGAAAGGCGCGCTTCCGGGCGCGCGAAAGTCGAAGACGGACTGAGCTGGGACGCGTGGGCGAATGAATTGAATTTAGTCATCAACGAATACCATGCCTTACTGTGGCCGGATCTCATCGTTTTGTGCGGCGGCATTACCGAGGAGCCCGAAAAATTCATGGATAAACTGCATTGCGAGGCGCGTCTTTGCGTCGGAACTTTGCGCGCGGAAGCCGGTATCGTCGGCGCGGCGTTTGCCACGACAATATCCGCACCGCGGCCCTGAATAAGGCGATTGTTGCGGGATTGATGTCGCTGACGCTCGCAGCCTGCGCGACAACTTCGCATCAGACCTCGGGTCCGAACGATTCGGCGCCCTCGGCTGACATCTCCGCCAAAAATGCGCCCACTCCGGCTCGACTCCTGATCGACAGCGCCACTTCCATGATCGGCCAACCCTATCGCTTCGGCGGTGCGGCGCCGGGCGGTTTCGACTGCAGCGGTCTGGTGGTTTACGCGGCCGCAAACGCGGGAATCCGCGTGGCGCGCACGGCGGCGGAACAACTGCGTTTCGGCGTGCCCGTGGCACGTGCGGAACTGCAAGCCGGCGACCTGGTCTTCATGCATCTTTCCCGCAAGGAACTGCACGTCGCCATTGCGCTCGATCGCCAGCTCTTTGTGCATGCGCCCTCGAGCGGCGGGCGCGTACGCATTGACTCGCTGCTGGCGGAGCCGTATGCGAAAGGGTTCGTCGCGGCAAGGCGCGTAGTATCATTCGACACCCCACATTAAGGACGTCTATGAAACTTTATTATTTTCCCGGTGCATGCTCGCTTTCGCCTCATATCGTGCTGCTCGAAGCCGGGCTGCCGCACACCATGGTCAAAATCGATTCCAAGACCAAGAAGACTGAGAGCGGCGAGGATTATCTGGCGCTAAATTCGAAAGGCGCCGTGCCCGCACTGCAATTGGACGACGGTCGAGTGCTGACGGAAGGCCCCGCGGTCGTCCAGTATCTCGCCGATCTTAAGCCTGAATCGGGTTTGGCGCCGCGCGCTGGAACATTCGAGCGCTACCAGCTGATGGAAATACTCAATTACATTACCTCCGAGATTCATAAGTCATTCTCACCGCTGTTCAATCCGGCAAGCTCGGCGGACATCAAGGAAACTGCAGTTACCAGCTTGGGCAAAAAATTCGACTGGCTGTCCGGCTTCCTCGGCAAGAAGCCTTTTTTGTTGGGTAATACTTTCACGGTCGCGGATGCGTATCTGTTCACCGTGCTGAACTGGACCGGGCACGTCAAGATTGATCTGGCTAAGTGGCCGATTCTTGCCGATTACAAATCCAGGATTGCGGAACGACCCAGAGTCATCGAGGCCATGAAAGCCGAAGGACTGATCAAGTAAGCTCTCAGGTTACTGCCGCCTCCAGCGTCTCGCTGGAGGCGGCAGTAAATTGCAGCGCCGCCAGGCGCGCATAAAGCGGGCTGTGCATCAGCAACTCGGCATGAGTTCCTACCGCGATCTTATGGCCATGATCCATCACCACGATGCGATCGGCTTTGAGCACGGTTGCAAGCCGATGCGCGATAATAATGGTGGTGCGGCCCTGCATCAGTTTTTCCAGCGCCTGCTGCACCAGGCGCTCGGACTCCGCATCCAACGAACTGGTCGCTTCGTCCAGCAAGAGAATGGGTGGATCTTTGAGAATGGCGCGCGCCAGCGCGATCCGCTGGCGTTGACCGCCCGACAGGCGCGTACCGCGCTCGCCCAGAAAGGTGTCGTATCCTTGCGGTAATTTGCGCAGGAACTCATCCGCCGCCGCGGCTATCGCAGCCGCTTCGATTTCAGCATCGCTGGCCGCTGGCCGCCCGTAGCGAATGTTCTCGCGCGCGCTCGCACCGAATAGCACCGTGTCCTGAGGCACCAAGCCGATCTGGCTGCGGATGTCTTCCGGGCGCAAATCCGCAAGGCGCTTATCGTCGATCAGAACGCGGCCGGAATCCGGGTCGTAGAATCGCAACAGCAACTGGAATGTGGTGCTCTTGCCCGCCCCGGAGGGTCCCACGAATGCAATGGTCTCCCCGGATGCCACCTCCAAATTAAAATTATCCAGCGCCGGATGCTGCGGCCGCGATGGATAATGAAACGTGACGTTGTCGAACCGAATGTTGCCCTGGACGCGCGCCGGCAGCTCAAGCGGTCGTTCTGGCGCGCTGATGGCCGGCCGCGCCTGCAGCAGTTCGCTCAAGCGCTCCATGGCGCCGGCGGCGCGTTGAATCTCGCCCCACATTTCCGTGAGCGCCGCCGCCGAGGTGCCGACAAACACGGCGTAGAGCAAAAACTGCCCGAGCTGCCCGCCGGTCATCGTGCCGGATATGACCTGGCGCGCGCCGAGCCACAGCACCAAGGTGATGCCGCCAAAAACCATCATGATGCCAATGGCGGTGAGCGCGGCGCGAACCTTCGTGCGCCGCACCGCCGTCGCGAAGCTGCCTTCCACCGCCTTTTCATAGCGTTCACTTTGCAGTTCCTCCATCGTGAAGGCCTGCACGGTTTGGATGGCATTTAACGTCTCGTCTGCGAGGCTGCTCGTGTCCGCGAGTCGATCCTGGGAAGCGCGCGATAAGCCGCGCACGCGCCTGCCGGTTAGGATCAAGGGCACGATAACGACGGGAATCAACAGCACAATCACGCCCATGAGTCTGGCGCTGGTGAGGCCCATCAGCACCAGCGCGCCGATCAAGCTCAATGTGGAGCGCAGTACGATGGATAGATTGACGCCGGAGATGGCTTGCACCAGGGTGGTATCGGCGGTGAGGCGCGACAGCACCTCCCCCACCCGGGTGGTCTCGTAAAACAGGGGATCCATGCGCACCACGCGCCGATAAATGGCGCTGCGCAAATCCGCGACGACGCGCTCCCCAACCCAGGTCACCATGTAAAAACGCAGAGCGGCAAAAGCTCCATAAATTACAGCGGCAGCGATCAAACCGAAGAACCATTTGTTGATGGTTCCGAGGTTTTTTTCCGCAAATACATGGTCAATGAGCCGGCGCAATGCCACCGGCAATGCCAATTGAGCGGCCGCGGCGATCAGCAGGGCGAAGACAGCACCGACCATCATGGCCCGATAAGGACGCAGAAAAGGCCACAACGCCAGCAACGGATTCAGAGACTTAGGCAGAGGACGCTCCGCGGGGCTGCTCATGGGTACATGATCCCATAACTTATCGATGCATGGCGTCTCGGCTTGCACCAACCGGGGGCGCGCCCGCCACGCCGCCCTAGCCTTTCAACCGTCCAGCCGTTATGTTGCAATGTGAAGGCAACCGTCGCGCTGCGTGCGCTCGAAACAAGCTGGGGATGCATCTCATATGGAAGTCCAAGTACGTCGCCAATTACATTTTGGCCTGATCGAGCCGCGGCGCGTTGCGGCGATTTGCGCCGTGTTGGCCGCGCTCTGCGCAGCGGCTCCATTCGCACCGACTGCTTCCGCAGCCGCTACCACTGCGGCCGAGGAAACCAGCGGTCCATTGCAGGAGATTACCGTCACCGCGACGCGCCGCGAAGAAAGCCTCAGCAAGGTGCCGATCAGCGTCACGGCGTTGACCCAGGATGCCATGGACCTTCGCGGCATCAAGGATTTCCAGGATATCGTGCGCTTCACACCCGGCGTCAACATCGATAATTCGGGCACCAACAACATCGCCATCCGCGGCATTGCCTCCACCGGAGGCGCCGGCACCACCGGCATTTACATTGACGATACGCCGATTCAAATCCGCGGTACCGCATTCAACCCCGATGATGCCCTGCCGAAGGCATTCGATATCGACCGGGTCGAAGTACTGCGCGGCCCGCAGGGCACCCTGTTCGGCGCGGGATCCGAGGGCGGCACCGTACGCTATATCACGACGCAGCCCAGTCTCACCCAAAACAGCTTTTACAGCCGCGAAGAGGTTTCCTTCACTGAAGGAGGATCCATCAACTATGAGGGGGGCATCGCAGCCGGCGGACCCTTGATAGACAACACGCTGGGCGCGCGCCTGACCGTCTGGTACCGCCGCGACGGCGGCTACATCGACCTCATTGATCCGGTGTCGCTCGCGACCGTGCAAAAGAATGCCAATTTCGATCAGACCGTGCTGTATCGGCTGGCATTCGTCTATGCGCCTTCGGAAGCGTGGACGATCACGCCCGGCATCTACTACCAGGACCGATACCGTAATCAAGTTGAGGACTACTGGCCGTTGTATTCGAATCCCGGCAACCACCAATTCGTCAGCGCCGATCCGGATCAGCGCTCCGATCCCGATCGTTTCTATCTGGCGTCCGTGAAGGCCGAAGGAAACCTAGGGTTTGCCAAGCTGATCTCGAATACCTCGTACTTCCATCGCAAGGAACAAACCGGCTACGAGGGTACGCTTTATAACCTGGGGTTTTATCAAGCCGGCGTATTTCTCAACAGCGACGGATCCTCAGCGTCCACTCCCTATCCCTTGCTCGATAACGCAGGAGTGCATCTGCCCCCCGGTGCAACCGATTATCGTTCGCCAAACTCCATCGACAATGGGCAGCAAAACATCACCCAGGAAATTCGCCTGCAGTCCGCAGATGCCGCTTCGCCGCTATTCTGGACTGCGGGTGTTTTCTTCAGCGCCGACCGGCAGACGTATCTCGAGCAGATTCATGATCCTTTGCTCAATGAATTGTCGCTCGCGGCCACGGGAGCGCCTTACACCGACTGGTTCGTGGATCCGAATACCGGGTTGCCCGTTACCTATGATCCGCGTTTCCCCACCGATTCCTATTTTCTGCAAACCAAGGCGACCGATCAGCAATATGCGCTGTTCGCCGAAGGAACCTACGCCTTCACCAATCAGTACAAGCTGACGTTGGGTGGGCGCTACTCGAAGATCAAGTTCACCAATGATTCGCTGACCGGCGGACCGCAGCTGTTTCTGCCGCCGCAAACCGTGGATGTCTCGCAAACGGAGAATTCCTTCACGCCCAAGGCCAGCTTCTCCTACCAGTACGACGCGCGAAATTTATACTACGCGACTTACGCGAAAGGTTTCCGCCCCGGCGGCGCCAACAATCCCGTGCCGCAGGCAGCGTGTGCCCCGGATTTCCAGACTTTTGGCATTACGGAATCGCCCCCGACTTTTCGATCCGATACCGTCAACAGCTTCGAAGTGGGTGCGAAGAACAACATCGATAACCGCGTGAAGCTCGCCAGCAGCATTTACTACATCCGCTGGAACAACATTCAGCAAAGCGTGCTGCCGCCGACCTGTCAAATCACCTTTATCGCGAATTTAGGCGCGGCGGTCGCGAAGGGCGCAGACATCCAAGCTGAAATCGCGTTGACCGATAATTTCACGGCTGAAATCGCGACCGGCTATACCAGTGCGCGCTATACGCAGGATTCAAGATTCTCGGGCGTCCAGGCTCAGCCCATCGTGTCCAAAGGGGACGCCATCGTCGGCCAAAGCGGCGAGCCGCCCGGTCAACCCGGCGCTCCTTTCACCTTCACGCTCGGACTGGAATACAAATTCAATCTGTTCAATTTGCCGGCGTTCGTGCGGGTTGACGATGAATACCAGAGCCGCAACAAGTGGCCGTCCGCGGCTCAAGACGCCAACTCACTGCAATTCAATCCGGCGTTTTACACCCTGTCGTCGACCAATCTGGCGTCAGCGCGTGCCGGCATGACTTTCGGCAACTGGCAGGCTGCGGCGTTCGTCGACAACCTCACCGACACGCACACGGTCACCAACTATAATTTCTCCATCTATCCGGGCGACGCCCCTGCCCTGGAGAGGCAATACACGTTCAGACCGCGCACCATCGGCCTGACGATTACCTACCGAAATTGAGATGAGCGCTCGCGGTTTCGAGCGCCGAGCAGCGTTCGCTTGAGGCATGAAGACGCTTGCGCCAGTCCATCGCTGAACCATTTGGTGCCGGACCGGAGCGAATTGATCGCGGCCGGATAATTCACCGTGCAGTGTACCGCCGAGACGAATTCGCGCCACTGACGCTGGTTAGTGAACTTTTCCTTGATGTCCTCAAACGCGCTGGCGGCAGCGGCAGGAAGGTCCAACCCTAAGCGAACGGCGTTGACGTCGTTTTCTTGCTCAACGACGCTGGCGTGGGTAACGAGCATCAAAAATTCCTTCAGAAGATTCACCGATTCGGACGCATCATGCCCCGATGCGCAGCGAACTCATAGTCGGCGCCAAACAGCGACGGTCGTAGGATTTTACCCGCTGATTTTAGTTAAGTAATTTTAGTTGACTTGGTAGCCGCGAGCCTGCAAACACGCTGACATGGCACGGTCGTAGTTACTGCGGTTCATTGCGGCACCGCCCGGTGTCCCCCCGCCCGGCAGGGTCGGATCAAACCCGGTTTGGCCCTTGGCCCAGGTATGGCACTCAAACTGGTCGGCCGCCTGCTGCTCTTTCGATTGCCCGTTCTTGGGATAGATGATCAGATCCTGCTGTGCCGGTGCCGCGTCCGGCGCCGGTGAAGGCGCATCTGCATTCTCGGGCTGATCGACGACAGCATAGCCATTCTGGTCGGGCTGCCACGAGTAGTAGACATTATCCGCGTAGTAATAAGGCACGCCGCCGAACCATACCGTCGAGTAATAAGGCGGCAGCACGGAAATGATCAATCCGGTCGGCGGTCTGACGACCACAAAGCCAGGCCCGCTGGGCGAGTACCAGATTCCGCCGCTGAAATAGAACCGACTCCCGCCACGATAGTAAGGCCGGTAGCCTTCCGGTAACGAGGGTCTCACGCTGCCGAACGATGGATAGTAGCGGCCATGGTTATAGCGGGAATCGAGCACCTGTCCGCGGGCGTCAAAGCCGGGCCGGCCAGGTGCGGGTCTCGCCTGCGGACGGGCGCGCTCGGCGCGCGCCGCCTCGGGACGGCCATGATCATCCGCGGCCGCCGCAAGCTGCGCGGCGCCGAGCAGCAGAATCGAAAGACTCAAGGCGAGAATTTTTGCTGTCTTGTTCATAAGTCTTTCCGAATGTCTCCTCAGGTAACCGTATAGCCGCGCCCCTGCAGGCAGGCGCCAATCGCACGCCGATAGGCATCGGCGTGAGCGCGCCCTTCGGCGGCAGCTTCATTGATTTGCTGTTGCGTCATTCGAGCCTGCTGCTGTGCGTTTGCATCCGCGGCTGAGCCTACTATGGCTCCTGTCGCGCCGCCCAACACCAAGCCCGCGCCCGCATTGCGCGGCCCACCGATAATCGTACCAATGATGGCGCCGGCGATGGCACCTCCGACCGCATTCGACCCCGGCGGCGTTGACGGCTGCACGATCACGCGCTCGTATGCGTTGGTGGAGCGGCTGGGATCAACCCCGGTCTGCTGAACCGCCCACGTATGACACTCGTAGCGATCGCGCTCGGTTTGTTCCGGGCTCTGGCCATGAGCCGGATAAACGAATACTCGCTGCGGGGGCGGCGCAGGCACGGCATAGGTGCGCGGCGGCGGCGTGACGCAAGCGCTCAAGAGTCCCACAAGCACAACCGGAATGGCTCCTACGGAGGCACGTACAAAGCGTGGGTGATTGACGAATTTCATGCGTTAAGACCCTCCAGTCCCGTTCGAACTCAACGTAGAACATTGTTCTAAGTTGACAGGAAACAAGCCCCAGAGTTCGCTTTTTAAGGCCGCAGCCGCTCTGAGCCCGGGCGCGGCCCGGGATCAAGGCTTGCCCAAAGACCGCTATTTTGGCTTACGAAATTTTAATATGAACTGATCGGTCTTGCCACGAATCGAGGGGTCGAACACCATGGTGCTGCGGCTATCACTCGGGTTCGCCAGGACTTCGCTGGCGCCCACGAACTCGAAGCCCGCCGCTGTGACTTCCTGTTTCACCGCATCGGCGTCAATCCTGTGCAGGGTCTTCGTATCCGAAAGCCCCGAACCCGCCGGCGCGGAATGATCCAGCACGATGTACAGGCCGCCGCGTTTCAACGACTCCAAAATCGTGCGGTTGAACCCCACGACGTCCACCGGGAAATTGTGCAGGTCATGGTAGTTCTGCGCGGTGAACACCAAGTCAACCGGCGCCGGTGTTACCAGTTTGGTCAGCGGCTGAATCACCACGGTCACATTGGGATAATTCGGATCGGCGGCAATCGCGGTTACTTTCCCGGCGAGATCCGGCATGTCGGCCGGCGCATTGGCGGGACGCTCCGGCACCAAGGCGTACACATGGCCCGAAGGACCGACTGCCTTACTAAATATGCGCGTGAAGTATCCGCCCCCCGGCAAGATTTCGGCGATTTGCTCGCCCGGCTTCACACCGAGAAACTCCAACGTTTGCACCGGCTTGCGGTTGGCATCGCGCAGCTTGTCGGCATCGGGCCGATTGCTGTCGGCGACCGCCGCTGCGATGTAGCCCGGATTGCTGGCCGCACCCGGAGCGCTTGGCGCGGTGGGTTCGTGCATGCAGCCGGAAAGCGACAGCGACGCGGCGAACGACACCGCCAGAATCAGTGGGTAGCGAATCATATGACACTCCGTTGAATTGGCAGCCAGCGAAACACTTTAGTTATGGCGCGAGTTTAGCATTTGCGCCGGGTTGACGCGGGAGCGGCTGAGCGTTGACTGGTACGGCGGCGTATTATGCGCGGCTACCCTCTAACTGTGGGTTCTCGTGTATGAGTTTGAGTGTTTTCGATATCTTCAAAATCGGCATCGGCCCATCCAGCTCGCACACCATGGGGCCCATGAACGCCGCGCGCGATTTTGCTGAATTGCTTGGCACGCGCGATTTACTGAACCGCACCGCCCAGGTCTCCGCGCAACTCTATGGCTCTTTGGCGCTCACCGGGCGCGGGCATTGCACCGATCGGGCAATCCTCTTAGGGCTGGAGGGCATGAGCCCGGACAGCATCGATTCGGGCACCGTTGAGACTGCGCTGCAACGCATTCGCGGCGCCAAGCGTCTAAGCTTACTGGGCAGACACGAGATCGATTTCGACGAACCGTTGAATCTCCTGTTCCACACCGATCAAGTGTTGCCCGGGCATTCCAACGGCATGCGCTTCTCTGCGCACGATACCGCGCAAAATCTCCTGGCGCGCGAGGAGTATTACAGCATCGGCGGCGGCTTCATCACCCGCGCTGGGGCGGAAATGAATGCAGGTGCGACGCGCCCTGTGCCGCCGCACGAATTTGCATCAGGCGAGGAGCTGCTCGAACTCGCCAGGACGCAAGGATTGGAGATCCACGAATTGATGCTGGCCCGGGAGCGCACCTGGCGCAGCGATGCCGAAATTCACGCCGGGCTCTTGCGGATCTGGCAAGTCATGCAAGATTGCGTGCGCCGCGGTTTCGATGCGCAAGGCCTTCTGCCGGGTGTGCTGGGCGTCAGGCGACGGGCGCCGAAACTCTACCGGCAGCTCATGAGCGGCGACCCTTTAAGTCCCATGCACGCCCTGGATTGGGTCAACGCCTACGCACTCGCCGTGAACGAGGAAAATGCTGCGGGTGGACAGGTCGTGACCGCCCCAACCAACGGCGCTGCGGGCATCGTGCCGGCGGTGCTGCACTACTACCGGCGTTTTGAAGCGGGGGCCGATGACAGCGGCGTCGTCCGTTTTCTGCTTTCCGCGGCGGCAATCGGCATGTTGTACAAACAGAATGCATCGATCTCGGGCGCCGAAATGGGCTGTCAAGGCGAGGTCGGCGTCGCGTGTTCCATGGCGGCGGCCGGATTGGTGTCGGCGCTTCACGGCAGCAACGAACAAATCGAAAATGCGGCCGAAATCGGCATGGAACACAATCTTGGCTTGACCTGCGACCCGGTTGCCGGCCTGGTGCAGATCCCCTGCATCGAACGCAATGCCATGGGGTCGGTCAAAGCCATCAATGCGGCGCGGCTGGCGCTGCGCGGCGACGGCTCGCATAAGGTCTCCCTCGACCAAGTGATCAACACCATGCGTCAGACCGGCCTCGACATGTCCACGATTTATAAGGAAACATCGCAAGGAGGCCTCGCGGTGAACGTGCCGGAATGCTAGATCTTCCGCTGCTCGGGACCTACCCGGTTGCCTGCAGCCCTTGAGCAATGCCGCTGATGGTCGCACGCAACGCTCCGAACAACGCCTGGTCCTGACGCTGCGTCGCCCGCCAGCGCCGCAACAAATCCACCTGCATGAGATGCATCGGATCGATGTAGGGATTGCGCAGCTTGATGGAACGCTGCAGCGTCGGATCGCTGTCGAGCAATCGGGTGCAGCTGCGCAGGCGCAGCACCAGCTTCAAGGTCAGCTCATATTCCTTCGCGATGGGTTCCGCGTAAATGCGCAGCTTGTCCGGCGCCAGCGCATCGTAGTAGCTCGCGATATCCAGGTCCGTTCGGCCCAGCATGGCCTCCACATCATCGAGCAAGTGACTGAAGAAGGGCCAATGCGCCGTCATGCGCGTCAAAATCTCATCGCCATGAAGCTCAAGCGCGGCTTGCACGCCGCTGCCAAAGCCAAACCATCCCGGCAACATGTGCCGGCTTTGCGTCCAGGCGAATACCCAGGGGATCGCCCGCAGCGACTGAACGCCGCTCGCGCCCACGCGCGTCGCGGGACGCGATGCAATGTGCATGCGTTCGATGACATCGAGCGGCGTGGCCTCGCGGAAATACTCGAAAAATTCTGCGCTGCCGAACACTAATTCGCGGTAAGCCTTCAGGCTCTGCGACGCGATGGTGCCCATGGCTGCGATGAGTTCGGGAGCGATCGGCTCAGCCTCCGTCGCGTTGGCTGTCGCGAGCGCCACCGAGGCGAAGGTCCGCTCCAACGTGCGCATGGCAATGGGGCGCAGACTGTAGCTCTGATTGACGACCTCGCCTTGCTCGGTCAGGCGCAAAACGCCCCGCATCGCGCCGGGCGGCAGAGACTCGACCAGCTGTTCGGTTCGTCCGCCGCCGCGCGCAGCCGTGCCGCCGCGCCCATGGAATATCTGCAGATTCGTTCCCATGACCCGGGCCATTTCCAGCAATTGAACTTGCGCCACTTGCAATGCCCAGCGCGATGCCGCAATTCCACCCTGCTTGTTCGAATCCGAATAGCCGATCACCACCATTTGGCGATTGCCTCGCGATTCGAGATGCCGACGATAGGCGGGTTCGGCGTGCAATGCGCGCAGCACCTCGCCCGCTGCCTGCAAGGAATCAATCGATTCGAGCAGCGGAGCGACATCGAGCGGACATTCGTCGCTGCGCTTGTCCGTGATATCCGCCCACCGCGCCAGCAGCAATACTGCCAGGATATCCTCAGGACCGCGCGCACCGCTGACGATGTATTGACCGATCGCCCGGCCGCCGTATTTGTGGCGCGCTTGAGCGATCGCCTGGAAAACCCACAGGCTACGCCGGCCCACCGCGTCGAAGGATGCCGCGGGGCCCAGATCGCGCACCAGAAAATCCCGCAATTGCCGCAGACGCTCCTGCGGCGGCAGCGCCGGCCAGGACTTCTGGTCCAGACCCTGCGCGATGACCTCATCGTGGACGCGGGCATGCTGAATGATGTCCAAGGTGGCGAGATGAAATCCGAAAGTCCGCACGCGGCGCATCAGCCTGCGCACCAGGAAATATCCGGCGTGGCGGCCCTTGTTTTCAAGCAAGCTCATCGCCGCCAATCCGACGTCGGACAGAAACTCGTCAGAACTCTGGTAAGCGTTAGGCCGGCCCTCATAGCTTGCCTGCAATCGTTCGCTGATCTGCCCGAAGAACACCCGGTACGGCATGCGATCGTGACGCGTGGGCACCAGCGCTTTGTCTCCCGGCAAAATCGCCGAGTAGGAATCGATGCGTTCGGCAAGCTTGGCGCTGATCTCGACGCGATTTGCGCTCTGGCTCAAGGATTCCGCCAGACGCCCGCACTCCGCGAAATATGTCGACACGATCAGCTGCTGGTGCCGGTGCAAGGTCTCGCGAATGGTCTTGCCATGTACGTCCGCGTTGCCGTCCATATCGCCGCCCACCCATGAGCCAAAGCGCAGAATGTTGGGCACGTCCAGCGTTTCGACCGGCACCGAATAAGCGTGGGCCAGCGCAGCCTCGATTTCCTCGTAAAACAACGGCACGACGCGGTAGAGAATGTCGATGAGATAGAACAGCACGTGCTCGCGCTCGTCGACCACCGTCAAACCCTCGCGCGGGTGTTCCTCCGTCTGCCAGATGCTGGTGATCTCCAGCCGCACGCGCGCCCAGAGCATGTCGAGCTCCGCGCGCGTCGACCCGGGATCAGTTCGATCCAGCAAGTCATGCGCAATATGCTGCTGCTTGCGCAATATCGTGCGGCGCGTGGATTCGGTGGGATGCGCCGTGAACACCGGCTCGATGCTCATCACGCTGATCAGCTGCAGCGCTTGATCCAGCGACAGGCCGGAGCGCTGCAGGCGTCCGATGCAATCGGCGATGCCGCCGGGCTGAGAGGTGCTCGAATCGCTCAAGTATTCGCGGCGCCGGCGCACACGGTGCGCTTTTTCAGCCGTATTCACCGCCATGAACCAGATGGAAAACGCGCGGGTCAACTCGGTGGCCGCGGCCGGCGATCGCCCTTCAGTACGGCTGGTCAGAGCGGCGGCGCCTTGTGAGTCGCCCTCGCGGCGGCGGATCGCTTCGAGACGATCGCCTTCGACGCGCTTGAAGAATCCCTCGCCGCCCTGGTCGCGAATCGTCTCGCCGATCAAGCCGCCGAGCGCATGTACATCCTCGCGCAGCGCTGTGTCTTTGACCGGAAATTCGATGCTTTGGCGATACATAATGCTAGGCTCTCGCGAGATCACGGAGAAATAGTATGAGCTTGTTGGCGCAGATCGCTATATTTCTCGCCGCCGCAGTGGTCGCAATACCGATTTTCCGCCGCCTTAAGCTGGGATCGGTGCTGGGTTACCTCACCGCCGGCATCATCATCGGTCCTGCCAGCTTGGGATTGATCAGCAGCGTCGAGACCACCCAGAATATCGCGCAGTTCGGAATCGTGCTGCTGATGTTTGTCATCGGCCTGGAGTTGCAACCCTCACGGCTGTGAGTGCTGCGCAGGTCAATTTTAGGCTTAGGGTCGGCACAGGTCGTCGCGACTACAATCGCCATAGGCGCTGCAGCCTATTTCATTTTCCAACAAACCTGGCAATCGGCACTCGTCATGGGCTTCGCGTTGTCGATGTCCTCGACGGCGCTGGCGCTTCAGCTGCTCGCGGCGCGCGTCTCGGTCATGCCCGCACTCGCGCTGCTGCCGCTGCTCGGCGTGGCCTCGGAGAAATCCGCGGGACCGGGCGGCTGGCGGGTGATCAAGCTCATTGCGGTCCTCGCCACAGTCATCATCGGCGGCCGCTATGTGCTGGGAACGGCGCTGCTCGTGAGCCAGGTCGGTCTATCGCTGTCGCTCGGGGCGTTCCTGGCCGGTGTGCTGCTGGCTGACAGCGAATTCCGCCACGAACTCGAGGCGGATATCGAACCGTTCAAGGGCCTGCTCTTAGGCCTGTTCTTCATCAGCGTCGGCATGTCGGCCAATCTAGGGCTGGTGCGAGAAAAACCCCTTCTTATCATAGGTTTAACAGTTGGGTTGGTGGTCTTGAAAATCCTCATTTTATGGGCGGTTGGCCGCCTATCCGGGCTCTCAGCGAATGCCAGCCGCGGCTTGGGCATCAGCTTGCCCTCCGGCGGCGAGTTCGCCTTCGTCTTGTTTGGTCTCGCGGCGGGATTGCGCATCTTGGACACACAGGTTGCCGACTTGATGGTGCTGGTGGTCACCGCCTCGATGATCTTGAGTCCTGTGCTGCTTGCCCTCTATGACGTGACATTCAAGGCTAGCGAGTCCGACGGCCGGTCATTCGATACACCGGTCGAGCTCTATCCGAAAGTCATCATCGCCGGCTTCGGACGCTTTGGCCAGATCGTCGGCCGCATTCTGAGCGCGAAGCAGATTGCATTCACTGCGCTCGAGGCCAGTCAAACCCTGGTCGACTTTTTGCGGCGCTTCGGCAATAAGGTCTTCTATGGGGACGCTTCGCGGCTGGAACTGCTGCGTGCCTCTCATGCCGAGAATGCGGAAGTCTTCGTGCTCGCCATCGACGATGTCGAGGCGTCGGTGAAAACCGCGGAATTGATCCGCCAATACTTTCCGCATTTGAAGATCTTCGCGCGTGCGCGCAATCGCCAGCACACATTTCGCCTGATGGATATCGGCGTACGCTACATCATTCGCGAAACCCTGGTATCGAGCCTGGAAATGTCGGTGCAGGTGCTCGAGGCATTGGGCCTGTCAAAATCCAAAGCAGTTGAGACGGTGCATCAATTTCGCGTGCACGACGAAGCGACCATGGCCAAGCAGCATGCCGTGAAGAACGATGAGAAGAAGTTTTTGGAAACCAGCCGCGAGTCGGCCGAGCAGCTGTTGCACTTGTTCGAGACCGACCCCAGCCAGCGCGACGAGCCGGTGCAGCGCATCGCAGCGAATTCCTAGGCTCGAGTACTCGCCAGGAAGGGTAAGCCCTTCGTCAACCATTCATAGTCACGGAGCCGAGGTGTTAGTGCGGATTCAGCAATACCGTCGTATCGAAACTTTCGAAGCTGGTCAGCACGCGCCGATACGCGTTGTGCATGATGCGCTCCGCGTTCTTGTCGGCACGCGCACCCAGCAGCATGCGGATTACCACATCATCCTGCGGCCGGCCCAGGTCTTCGCCTAGCAGCTGATACGTAAAGCGCGCCAGCCGTTGACTCATTTCATTCGCGAACTTGTAGCGCACCGCGTCGCTGCCGTCGCCATTGCCGACCTTGGCTTCCTCCGCGATCTCGCAAATCAAGCGCGAAATAAACCGGGCCTTGTCGACCAGGCCAAGATCGGAGAAGAATTCGATTTCGGACTGGATGTTCATCCGGCTGGGAAGAAGTCGATGGGTTTGGTGGCCGTCAGCGCCGCGACATCCTTCGTCTCGAATTTGAACAGGCGAATGCGCGCGACGAGCTTGCTTTCGAATTCTGGATCGTGCAGCTCCGAGGAAATAACGCGCGCAGCGGTGATGTCGCCCGAGGGAGCGATGGTCAATTCGATCACAACCTTGCCCTGCAGCGCGGGGTTGTCCCGCAACGCGCGCGCGTACATGGCATCGATTGCGCCCTTGTTCTTGGTGAACACCAGCGCGATCTCATCGGCGCTGCGCGAGGCTCTGCCGCTGCCGCCGGCGCGCGTGGCCGCCTGGCCCGAGGCGCCGAGGTTCGGATCTTTTACCTGCGTCGTATAAATTCCGCGCAATGAACCGGAACCGGAGGCGAGTCCGCTGCTCGTAGGCGAACTGATGCCTCCGCTGGTGCCGCCGGCTTTGGAGCTGATAATGCTGCGGGTCACCTGGGTGACGTCGCCCGGGTCGGTGGTCTTCTGCTGATTTTTCTGGAATTTATCGAGATCAATTTGGTCGCGCAGCGCCGCGAGGTCGTCAAGATTTGCGAGCAAGCCGCTCTTGGAAGCCTTTACGCGCGGGTCGACCGGCTGAGGCGGCGTCGGCATCTTCTGCACGGGCACCTTTTCCGCCGGCCTTTCCTTCGGCGGCGGCGGGGGCGGCGGGGGCGGCTCCAAGACCAACTGCACGACGCGTTCCGGCAAAGAATCCGTGTTATTGACGCGCTCGGTGCGCGGCAGAAAGGGCATGATCACCGCGATGATAAAAAATACGATTGCGAGATTGCGCAGAATGACGCGGAAGCGCCGCTCTGTCTCCTCGGACGGCGCCCAGGGCAGATCATAGCGCCGGTAGTAAGGCACCAGGCCGGATGGCACTCGGTTTGCGGGATTTAAGGCAGCCATTTAAGTAGCCGCCCGTTCGCGTTCGACCACGGCGAAGGACACCTTGCCATACTCGGCTTCGCTGCAGGTCAACATGATTTTTTTCAAGACGCTGTAGGGCGTGCTTTTGTCGCCCATGATGGTCACTTCGCGCTTGGCGATATCGGTCTGCTGCGCGGTACGCAGGCTACGGTCATTTTGCGCCATTAGCGCGGTCTTCAGGGGCGCGAAGAACGGACCTTGATTGGCAACCACATCACGCAGCGACCCCACCAAGACGCCGTCGACGTAGAGCGAATCCTTGGTGATCATGACGACCACGGCAGCGCTCGGCTTGCGGTCGGAAATCGACTGCGGAATCGAAATATTCTTGGCGTTCGGCAGGATGTCGACGTCGGCGGTATGTGCGAGCAGGAACACCACCAAGATGGTCATCATGTCGATGAAGGGGATCAAGGCAAAGTGGTTCGCACCATGCCGGCGTCGCCGATGTCGTTTGATGCGATAGGACGTCATGTCGGCGCATCTCCAATGGCAATGTCCGGAAACAATTCCGCCTTCGAGAACGGCGGAGTCGGGATCTGATAGACGCGCACGGTGTCCATCACCTGCACCAGCACATCGTATGGCACGGCAGGTCCGGGCAATATCGTCGCATCGGTCATCTGGGGAAATTGCGACTTGACCTGACGCATGAACTCCGACAAATGATCCAAATCATAGCCGGCCGGCGTGTTTGCGATGACTTTCAGCGGACCCGAGTTGCGGTCATTGACCACCAGATCGTTGGGCCGAATGATCACTTCGAGTTTCAGTCCCTTCGGCAATTCAACAGGAGCGGTGTTGCTAGCCGGAAGGTTGAGCTGAAGGATATTCGTCTTGGAAAACACGGCCGTGAAAATCAGGAAGAACACCAAGATCACCATCATGTCGATCATCGGCACGATGTTCAGATCATCGCGCCCTTCGTGATAGCGGGCGTGATTGCGTCGGACGAGGCGCGCAGCTTTTGACTTCATGAGAGACGACCTAGGATGCTGTCACTTTGAGCTAGATGCTGCCGCGAGCGGTGGCCGGGCCTCTCACCGACGGTGCAGGCGCCGGCTCATGGGCCTTGTCGGTCTGGCGCTCGGTGATCGAGTTCAGGAACTTCACCGATGCAATCTCCAGACTATCGATGAGCGAAGTGGTCTTCGACTCGAGAAACATGTGCGAGAGCAGCAGCGTGATGGCGACGAACAAGCCGGATGCGGTGTTATTCATGGCCACCGAAATCGCCGCGGCCAGCAAGCTGGCCTTCTCGGCAGGATTCGCCGTCGCCACGGCGCTGAACGCGCCGATCAGGCCGGTGATGGTTCCGAGCAATCCGATCAACAGGCCGACATTTGCCAGCGACGAAAGATAGTGCGTGCGCTTCTCGATTCTCGGAATGACTTCAAGCAGGCTCTCGTCCATGGCCTTTTCGATGTCATCGCGGCGTCGGGCGCTGGCGACGCGCGCCACACCATAATTCAGGATGGTGGCGATCGAGGCCTTCGAGTTGTGGCACAGGCCCACCACTTGCTTGAAGTTTCCGGCGCTCAAGGCCGGCACAAGCGAGTCCCAGAGACTGCGATTGCGGATGGTTTCGCGCGTCAGGTACACGTATCGCTCAATGGCGATGGCGACGCCGACCACGAATATCAAGGCCAGCGGGTACAGGAATATCCCGCCGTCCTTGAAGAAATTGACTGCCGAATTCATGAAATTCATCTGCGCGCTCCTAAATAAACTCTATCTTTCGAATATGCGATTCAACCAGATTCCGTAAAATCGGCTATGACTTACTTCTCACCTTAGGTCCTAAGGGTGGCCCGGCGCACCATTTTGGGACGAATCGGCCTGCACAGCCTTGTAATAGACGACTTCGCGTTTGAATACGTCCCGGTCCACCGGGGCGAGGATCTCATCCACCAGGCTGTTCATTGGCTTACCGGCCAAATCCCCGATATCGGACTTTTTCCAGGGGACGATGTACATGACCTTCGGCTGCTCCCGATCGCCGGTCACGGTGGCGGTGCCCAATTCCAACCGGTCCGCGGCGCCCGGAACCTTTGCCCCTGCCGTGGCGCTTGAGCGACCGGCGGCGGCCGGCCGGGAGGTGTTGGCGTGCGGCTCACCGGCTTCCGACTGTGCGGTCGGGGCCCTAGAGGTATTGGCGCGCGGCTCGCCGGCTTCCGACTGGGGGGTCGCCTTAGAGTTTTTTGCCGGCGGCGCGGCTGTGTCGGAGGTAGCGGTTGATGGCGCGGTTGATGGCGCGGGTTGCTGGGCATACGTCACATTTATGGCGCAGCAGAGCACGATCAAGCTTGAGGTCTTTAGCAGCGCGTTCATGCGGGCTCCTTCTTGGCGGCAGGCGCCGGCGCACCGACGCGTTTACGCAATTCAATCACCCAGCCGGCAACCTGTTTGTTCTCGCCGGCTATCTCGATATACCGTTCAAACTGCTCCAGCGCCTTTTGCGGTTCCTGCAAATACAAATCGTAGAGCACGCCCAAATTGAAATGCGCCGGCGCATAGTTTGGTTCAGCGGCAATCGCACCCAGGTAAGCCGTCTCCGCATCCGCGAACTTGCCCAGCTTACGCTCAACAATGCCGAGTTCGTCGCCCGCGATCGCGTTGGCCGGACTGACCTGCAGGGCCGCCTTGAATGCGGCCTCCGCTTCGGGCAGCCGAGAAGCGTGCAAATACAGCAGGCCCAGATTCAATTGCGGTCCTGCGAATTGCGGATACGCGACGGTGAGCTGCTTGAACTCGAGTTCCGCGTCCGTGAGGCGGTTGGATTTCACCATTTGCAGCGCCTGGCTGTACTGCTGTGCCGCACGCGGAGGGATCGGCGCCGCATCCGCCGCGGACGCAGCGTTGGCGGTCGCGGCAGTACCGGACGCAGCCGCGGTGCCGCCGGCGTTGCTTGCCGGAGTGGCGCCCGCGACCGGCGCGCCATTTGGGGCAGCCGGTTTCGATTGCGGCGTGCTCGCATGCACCGCAGGCGCGGGCGCGCGCGCGGGCTTCGGCGGCGTGCTGTGACAGCCGGCCAGCAGCGCGATCACGCCGAGGCTAACGAATCGATTCGACCTGCTGTTCACCGATCTCCACCTTGCCGTATCGGCCTGGATTGAGCTGCGCGAGCGCCGCAAAGCTTTTCTGCACCCATTCATCATAGGTTCCATCTTTGATCCGGGCTGCGTTGACTTCGTGCAGCTTGATGGCCTTTTCCTCGAAAGGGAAAGCCTGCTCCTCGAGCAGCACGTCGTACTGTTCCAATTCATCTTTTTTGAGATTCTTCGGGCGTTCGGAACTTATCAAGTCCTTGCCGAGCTGGCGATACAACTCCGCGCTCTCGAAGGTCGCCGCAGTCGTAACCTCGGCAACTTGATAGTCGGCAGCGGCCTCGTAAGCCTTGAGCGCAGCTTCCATCGCCTTGCGCTTCTCGGCGAGGGATTTCTTGAGAGGCACCACCAATTTGATGCTCTTGAACTCCTCGCGTGCCGGTGTCGCCAGCGTCAATGTGGCTTTCGCCGCCAGCGCGCGGCTGCGATCGGTGCGGGCGGCGCCTGCGGAGCGGTCCGCGGCAATGATGTCCTTGAGCCAGTAATCGCGGCCGCTATAGTCGCCGGACTTGACTGCAATCAAGCTCAATTTGTTGCGCGCCTCCATGGCCGGATTCAGCGGCTGCGGGAAATGCTTCACGAACGCTTCGAGCATCGCGCGCGATTTGGCGGTATTGCCCGCCTTGTCGTAAAGATCCGCCGCCTGCAGGGTGGCTTCACGCTGCACGTCGGGCGTCTCCTTGGGCGACTGCGAGATCTGCTCGAACTCAACCGCTGCCTGCGCCGGTTTGTTCGCGGCCAAATAGGCCACGGCGAGATTGCGAGTGACGTCTGCCTGCAGCGGGTTTTCCGGAAAATTGCGGCGGAACCCTTCCAGCACGGGGATGGCGCGATCCCACTGCTTCTGCGTCACGAGCAGCGCCGCGGCGTCGAAATCGGCATTCGCGCGCACCTTTGAAGTGGGGGCCAACGCCGCGACGCGTAGAAAATCATCGACCGCGGCCGCGCCGTCGCCGGACTTGCTCTTTTGTTCGCCCTGCTTGTAGATCGATGCCGCGAGCCTCTCGACGATCACAGCCCGCTCCGGATCGGTCGGCGGCATGACCGCCTGTGCGTGCGTGTAGGCTGCTTCCGCCTTGTCGAACACGCCTTGATCAAAATTCGAGTTGCCGATCACTGTCCAGGCGATGCGCTGTTTCGCGATGTCCACGGGCGGCTGTTTGGCAAGCAGCGATTCCGCGGCGGATACGGCCCGCAAATAATCCTTCGCGCTATACAATTCTGTGGCGGCCTTGGTCAGGACTTGTGCGCTTTCCGGATGCGCGGGAAAGGTCTGTGCAAATTTCAAAGAGCTGTCGATCGTCTTTAAATGCAGCGTTGCCTTCGCGTCGCCCGACAAGGATTCCTCTTGTTTACCGTACGCGATGATCGCTGCGTAACCTGCGGCAGCCGCCTTCTCGTGATCGCCGTAGTGATACGCGGTGCTCTCGTATTCCTGCGCGGCATCGAGGTATTGCTTGCTCTCAAACAGCGTGTCGGCGAGCAGGTAATTGGTCAACGCCGAACCGGGCTCGTCCGGCCACGAGCGCAGATAACTGCGATACCACTTCGCAGCTTCTTGATAGTCGGCGACGTCCTTGGTGCGTTGCGCCTGCGCGTGATAGTACTGCGCGACGTCCTTCAGATTGGTCTTCAGTACTGCGACGACTTTCGGCTCAGCAGCGGGCTGGCGCCCCTGCCAGAACGCCGTGCCGAAACTGTAGTTTTCGACGAATTCTTTCTTGCCCTGCAGCACCAATTGCGGGAAGCCGCCCTTTTGATAGGCTTCGATGGCCTGCATTTCCAACAGCGGCGCCTTCTCGTTATTGCGGTCCTGAGACACGAAGGCGCGATAGCTGTCGGCGGCATCCGTGTAGCGCTCCTTCTCCATGTAGAGATCGCCCAGCCTTGCATACAGCAGGTACGAGAAGGGGCGCGGCTGTCCGCCCCGGGGCGTGCGGTGTCTCACGAATTCCTGAATGGTCTTGGGACCGTCGAGATAGGAAAAGGTAATGGACATCACTCGGAAGGTGTCTTCCACCAATTCCCGGTTGGCCCGGCTCAACGTATCGATCTCGACCAAGGCGTTCGGATCGCGCTTGGAAGTGAGCATGGAGTCAAGGACGCCGCCGAAAGAATCCAGGCTGCGCTCATTCTCGCCTTGCTTGAAAAGCGACCAGCCATGCTTGTAAAGGCTTTGTTTGTAGAACGCGGAACTCGGGCCGGTCTTGATGACGGCCTCGTAAGCCGCCTGCGCCTTGGGGTAAGCCTTGTCGGAGAACAACAGTTCGCCGCGCCGGAACTGCGCTTCGTCGATGAAATGGCTGGTGGGATATTGCGCCACGAGCTGATCCAGGGAGCTGAGCGCCCGATCAGACTGCGCGTTCAATTCGTAGGCGCGCGCCAATTGATAGAGCACCGAATCATTGCGCTCGTATTTTGGATAGGTCTTGAGCAGCGCGGTATACAAATGAATGGCTTCCGTGGCACGCAATCCTTCGTTGGTCGCGAGTTCACGCTCAATCCGTTCGGATTCCGAGCTTTCGAGATTCAAGTCGCCCAGACGGCGCAGCGCCTCGGCACGCAACGCCGCATCCCCCGCATTCAAATCGAGAAACCGCTTGTAGCTCGCCATGGTCTTGGCCGCATCGACATTCTTGGGCGGATCGGGGCTGACATCGACCTGCTGATTGTCGAGGTCCTTGATGGTCGCGGGCTTTTTGGGGGCGGCCGACAGCGTCGATGCACCGAGCAGCACGCCCAACAGTATGGCGGCGCTACATGTCAGTTGTGAGACCAAGCCTTTCATGGCTTCGCCTGCGGTGGCGGTTCAGGGGACGCGGCAGGCGCCTCATTGGCCGGCGCTTTTGGACCCGGATTCGCCGGGCCGTTGGCGGTACGATCGTAGATCGCCGCCAGTTCGTAGCGCGCCTGCACTTCGTAGGTCTCGATGCGCTGTTTCTGACCCTCGAGCTCGTGAATGGCAAGGGACTGCAGAAATTCGTTCTGCCGCTCCGAGATGTCAGCCAGGCGTTCTTGCAGCTGATCGATGCGCGCGCGGATAGCCGCCACGCGCGATGCGTACCCGCCGGTGGTCAGCGGCGTGCCAATGCGCGCTTGACGCACCAACACGGCGCGCTTCTGTGTTTCCTTCAATTCGCCCTCGAGTTCCTTGACCGAACGCCGTTCATTCCAGAGCCTGGCTTTGAAACTCTCCGACAGCCGCCAGTACATGACGCCCTTCATCAGCCGGTGCTTTTCCCGCATCTCGGCCAAGCCAGGATTGTTGGGATGAGCCGCCAGATAGTCCTCGATGTTCTTCAGGCGCGCCCAGGTTTCCTGCTCCTGCGGCGTTCCCAAGGCCGCGACATCATTCGATTTTTCGATCTCGTTGATGCGCGATTCAAAATCCACGCGCTTTTGCGTCAGACCATCCAAATCCGTCGCGGCCAATACCGCATCGGCCTTCGGCACGCGCCGATTGTAGGCTTCCTGACGCGTATCGAGCATGTCGTCGTAGGCGGAGACGTCGTCGCGCCAGTCGTCCAGATTGCGGCTCATGAAATTGAGCTCGCGGTAGTTCTTCAACCCCTCCTGGAATTCATTGCTGGCCAGCAGTGCGTACAAGTAGCGCGACTCAGGCGCGTTGGGCACATTCGTGAGCTGCCAATACCAGGTCAGCGTGTCTTTCTTGTCGTCGTTCAACAGACGATCGAGCAGCTTGCCGCCGCGAATGGCTTCGATCGAGTCGTCGATTTGCTCGAGTTCGCCGTCGAAAGACTGGATAGCCGTGTTGTAGAACTCCGCGGCCTGCCCCAGCGCCGAGAGTTGAACGTAGGCATAGGGCACGGTAAGAAACGACTCCTGCACTGCCGAGTCGAGCAAGCTGCGCTTGCGCAGCTCGAGCCAAGGCACCAAGGCACGCTTGAATTCGCCCATCGCGGCATCCGCCCAACCGACCCCGAGCAGCGCCTTGCTCGAGTACGGACCTTGGAGGCGCACCCGCTGCAAAATGGGTTTCGCTTCCGCGGCGCGCTTACCCTGAAGCAGCGCGAAGCCGAGCGCCAGATTGGCCTTGTCCTTCAGAGCCAGCAATTCCTCGCTGCGGGTCTGCATCGTCCCCACCCGGTCGAGGTAGCCGATTGCTTCCTGCAACCGGCCCCGGCGCACCAATGCCACGCCCAGGTTGAACTGCGCGTAGGCGGTCCAGTCGGGCGCGCCCTTCCAGTTGCTCAAGGCGGTAATCGCGTCGTCGTAGCGTCCCTGACGCATCATGAGCTGCGCCAGCATCATGTAGCGTTCCGCGCTGATGCGCCGGTCAATCTTGTCCGATACCTGGCGCAGGGCCCGCTCGGACTCTTCGAGATAGCCGCGCTGGTACCAAACCTTGCCGAGATAAAACCAGGCGCGGTTGCGCACGAATTCGGAAGTGTTCTTCTTGAGCAGTGCCTCGAATATTTTGCCCGCTTCGACGTGTTCGCCGAGCGACAGATACAAGCCTCCGAGCAGCAACTCAGCTTCTTCTTGGGTATGCGGAACCCGCCCCAGTTGCCGCGCGGCCAACAGGCGGGTGATCGAGTCGAAATAGTCGTCCTGATAAAAGTAGTACAGCACATCGCCGTACGCGAGATCCTGCACCCGATGCGGCGCCAAGCCGTTGGGGTCCGGCTTGACGTTTTTTGCCTGCGCTGCCGCCAGCGGCATCGCCAGCAGCAATCCGCCGAGAAGAAACGGCCGCAGTCTGTTAATCACGTGTAGGAGCCTGCCCGAGTACATCATTCCCAGTCTTTGATCATGAACTCAGGTTGATGCTTGGGAACACGATCCGTGATCTTAAGTTCCAGATATTTTGCGCCCACGCCTTTGTCGAAGTTGATCGTTGCGCCGCGCTTGTAGTCGCGCTCGACCGGACCTTTGCCGGTGAAGAAGGCGACAAGTTCATGCTTACCGACCTTCAAATTGCCTAGGTAGATCTGCTGCACGCCGCCCTTGAGCAGCGCGTCCGCTTCGCGTGCCGTGTACAGATAATTTTTGACTTCCTTGTTGTCTATCTTGACGGTCACAGAGTCCAGCGCAAAAAATGTCCCCACATCCATGGATAGGTAGAGGGCAACCTGGGTGTTGGCCGGAAACAATAGTTCTTCCTGCAGCACGAACAGATCTTTGTTCAGATCGA
>JBDTAV010000071.1:0-5469 GCA_039924385.1 Steroidobacteraceae bacterium | reverse complement strand
CCGGGCCGCAGCTATTCGCCTCGCACGTTCGTCTCGAACTTCATCGGGTTGACCACGATGCCAAATCGCCGGTGCCATGTAACCCAAGGCTGCATGTAATCGTTCTTCGTTGTAGTGGTGCATCAGCTTGGCAATGATCGCCTCGGCTTGCAAATAGTTATCGCCATAATCATTATTCGATTCGTCGCGCACTGTGCCGTTGAAGCGTTCCACGATGCCATTTGATTCAGGGTGCCGCGGTTTGGTTTTGATATCGATCAGGTTATGCGCCTTGATTACCGCGGAGACATCGCGGTTGACGAACTCCCCGCCGTGATCGTGCACGACTCGTGGCGGTTTGGCGCCCTGGACCGACTCCAGCGCTACCTGCAACTCGTTGGCAACGGATTTTCCGTCCAGACTGATCAGTAACTTGTGATGCACAATGTAGCGGCTGTAGGCATCCACAAAGCTCAGCAAGAAGTAGAACCGCGCCGCCACCCAAACATACATGCAGTCGGTATGCCATTGTTGATTTGGTGCCTTGGGTCGGAAATTATATTCACCCGAGGACACCACTGAGCGCTTCCAGCGCGATAATAGGTCCGCATCGCTCAATGTACGATAAACCGTGCTTTCCCCGACGCACGCTACGCCGGCGTCGACCATCATCCATGTGAGTTTTCGATAGCCGATCTTGGGAAATTGCAACGCGTAATCGCAAATCGCTATTCGCTCCTCGGGCAGCAGCTCGTAGACCCGGCACGGCTTCCCGGCTCGATCCTCGAGGCTTTCGCGCTTCTTCCACGCGTAATAGACGCTGCGCGGCAATCCTAAGGCGGCGAGTGTTCGATACACCCGCCACCCCGACCGCTTCTTCGTTTGCGCAACAATTTGCATCACGGCCGCTTTGGTCTCCGCTGGTACTCGGTACAAATCTTCCAACCTCAAATCTTTTTTTTAAGCTCCAAGTTCTCGGCTGTGATCTCCGCGATCACCGCCCGCATCCGCTCAATCTCCGCCTTGTGTCGCACTTCGGCATCGTCTTTGCGCGGCGTCCGGTGTGCATCACGCTTCAGCGCCACCGTCGAGCCGCCTTGGGACACCGCTCGCCAGCGGTAGAACACTGATGCCGCCAGCCCATGCCGCCGGCACACCTCGCTGATCGTCACCCCGGGCTGATCTGCCTCGCGCAAAATCTCAATCTTCTGCTCAGCCGTAAACCGTCGGTGCTCGCCTTTGCTCATAAACTTCGCTCCGTCTGCAGAAAGCCCGCAGCAGCTCGAAGTCTCTCATTTCCGCGCTAGCATTTTGTCCGGATGTCGCTGAAGCTACACACCGGCGCAATCCGCGTCGCCCATGCGTGCCCATAACGATTATCTCGGCGCCAATTTGCTTGGCATGCGTCACAATCAGGTCGGCGGCCCGACCTCCGCTGGTTTCCAACAGTTCAGCGTGCGTTTTTACTCCGTATCTTTTGGCTTCGGCGACTGCTTCCGCGAGCACGGTCTTACCCTTCTCGCGCATCGAATCGATCAAGACAGTCGCGTACTGCGCGGTACTGTAGGTATAGTCGAGAATGAATTCGTTGACGATATGAACGAGGTAGAGGCGGCTGCCGAGTCTGGTAGCCATCTTGATGGCTTCGGCAAGCCCATAGGTCGACGTTTCGCTTCCATCGACCGGCACTAATATTTTGCTAAACATGACATTCTCCTCCGTTGTGCGGACCCATTGCAGCGCCTAGTGTCAACTTACGATAGAGGCCAAGTGTTTGTATCATCGCGAGCCGTCACTCGGCACTTCGTACTTGTCCTTCCCAATATGCGGATTATGCTTACTCGGCCGGTGGCTCGACGGGCGGCATGATGAGCCGAAAGGAACAATGCGCCGGGCCTACATTGTTTGGCCACCTGACCCGCTCGAGCGGCACGCAAGTGCTAGCTGATAACAGCGCCGAAGATGCTCCCAACGAGAAAGGTGACAAGCGCGGCGGCGGCACCGATACCAACCTGCCTAACACCCGAAAACACCGGCGAGCGGCCATTGAAGAAGGAAGTCAGTAAGCCGAGAACAAAAAGAGCGGCCAGAGAAAGGGTAGCACTTGCAATGATGCCTGGAGTCGCAGAGGCAAGGAAAAAAGGTAGAAGTGGAACAATCGCGCCGGCGGCAAACAGGAAAAACGAAAACGCAGCGGCACTGCTCGGATTGATCCCCATGTGGGCGGCGTCGAACACAACCTCGTCTCGAGTCAGCGATTCAATCGCGCCTGGATCATGAGCAAGAATTCTCTCCGCCGCATGCTTGGCGTCTTCTTCCGACATGCCTTTCGCCTCATGCAGCAGCACCAACTCCTTATGTTGCCAGGCGGATCGTGCTTGAATCTCGTCCACGTCCGTGTCCACCTGGCTCTTGGCCATTTCACGAGCATTGGTGACGGAGAGCCATTCTCCGAGACCCATGGAGCACGCGCCGGCGACCAATCCGGCCACTCCCGTTAGCAATATTGTCGAAGTGTGCGCACCGCCGCCCGCGACACCCATCAACAAGCAAAAATTGGAGGCCAATCCATCCGTGGCGCCAAGAATTGCAGCTCGTAAATTGTTGACCAGCGCATTGCCGCCCTTATTCCGGGGAGCAACGCCTGCCTCTCTCGGTATCTGGTCATAGATCCCAATCGTTCGCATCACCGCCGCATGGCCGCGCTCCTCTTCGGTCAGTCCAGCAGCTTTCGCATCTTCTTGATTGGAATAGCGGTTGCGATCGGCCAATTCACGCGCCGTGATGCTAGGGACCACAAACGCGACACCAAATCGCCTGGCAAGGCCGGCCATGATGCGCGTGCGATGCGACGGACGAAATCCCGGTAGCGGTTGTCCCTGGGCACGAAGGCGTTCGGCCCAAAACTGCGAATGCTCGAACTCGGAGGCGGCTAACTTGGTGAAGATACTGCAGAGCCGGGGATTGCGTTCGATCGTTGCGAGCGCCTCGTATAAGGCGGCACTATCGCGCTCATCCTTCCAATTTCGCAGTACGCGTTTCTGCTCACGCTGTTCCATGCACGTCTCCCGGGGGGGCCTCAGGTAGCTGCCGCGCGCCTATCGCCCTGTGCACCACTGACCACTCCACACTGCGAACAGCCCAACTTGGACGTCGCGCAGCTTTTCTCTCCAATACCCGAGTTCTAGTTCAATTGCAGCGTATGGATGACTTCGGTTGCATCCTGCGGATTAATGTCGCGCACGAATCCGAGATGCTTGGCAAATTCCTTCATCGGCTGATTCGCGCTTGCGTCGACCGAGAATAAGGCACGTACGCCGCGCTGGCGGGCAGCTTCCATCACGTGCTTGGTCAGCATCGTTCCTAATCCTTTGTGCTGCCAGTCATCCCGGACAGTCACCGCAAACTCAGCGCGTCCATCACCGACCGCGCTCATCCGTGCCACACCCACCTCGCGCTGAACACCGGACTCTTCGGTAAGCGCGACAAACGCTGCCTCGGTCGATTCATCCAGATCGGTGAGGCGCTTCAATAGTTGCTCGCTGGGCGACACTATGGTGCTGAGGAAGCGGTAGCGGCGCGATTCTGGTGAAAGTCGTAAAATAAATTCGCGTTCGGCCCCGATATCGCCCTTATTAAGCGGCCGAATTGTGACTCGACTGCCATCCTTTAAAAATTCGCTCGATGCGAATGGTTGAGTAGACATAGATACTCCGCATGCACTGGTTGAAATCAACGCATATTATCGTGGTGAGCACGGCACTAAACCATCGGTACTTACCGCAATCGATAGAGGCTATCCACGCCAAGTCAATCGCCCGTAATCGTTGTCGCGATAGGGCTCCGCAGTTCTGCTAGGCGTAAACTCAAAGCCACTTCGATCGTGCATTGCGCATCGCCGTTGGGAGCAATGGCATGACGAACAACTCTCCCGCGGTCCAGTCAATCCTGGATGTGCCAGCGCGCCTCTGTTGTCTTCGAGAGTCTTTAGAGAAGACGGGGTCAAGGCTTCTATCGGCGAGGGCTTGAGACCCCGCCCTTTGCTCAGCAAAGTAGCCAGAGCTGGCATCGGCCGCGCAAAGAATGCGGCTTACCGAGTCGCATCTTCGGGTTTTCCGTATCGCAAAAAATCTCTCTTTTTTCGTAATCTGTCCGGGTATCTTTCAATCGAAAACAAGGCGAGTCGAACAATCAAGGGGTGATACAAATCATGCGCTACGCACACCGGCGCTGCTCTGCCCGATAGCGCGGCCGAAGGCGCCCTCGCGAAGGATGGCGACGTGCTGTTTCCGCAGCAGGTGAGCCTCTTCTATGCGGGAAAGATCGCCGATAACTTCGGCGCCTTCATGCAGCTGACCTACGATGGCGCCGCGGATCATTTCGGTATCGATAATACGGACATTCGCTACGCGCACCATTTTTCCTTCGGCAGCGACAGCGACCCTAATGCGCACACGCTGATCGTCGGTATCACTGTCAACAATAATCCCACCGTGCAGGATGCGTGGAATTCAACTCCGGCGTGGGGCTTCCCGTATGCAGGAAGTAATACCGCGCCGACGCCGGCGACCTCCGCGAGAATCGACAGCGGCGGGAGCGGCCTCGGACAAAATGTCGCCGGCGCCGGCGTCTATGCGTGGTTCGACAGCGGTCTTTACGCCGAGCTAACACTGTATACAGCTGCCATTGTAGGGGACGCACACCTGCTCGACAGCACGCAAGCGCAGGTTGCGCACGGTGTTCTGCCTTACTGGCGTGTTGCGTACGAGAAGCGCTGGGATCGAAATTCCTTGGAAGTCGGCGCCTACGGCATCGTCGCCAAGCAGCACCCGGGCAACGGCATGGCGCTGCAAGGCGTCACCGATCAGTACACCGATACGGCGGTGGATGGGCAGTACCAGTTCATCGGCGAGGATCATTTGTTCACGGTGATCTCCACTTATATCGACGAGAAGTGGAAGCTTGACGCGAGCTTCGCCAACGAGCTCGCGCAAAATCCGAACAACACGCTCAAGACCTTCGAGCTCGTGGGCGAGTATTACTTCCAGCGCAAGATTGGCGGTGCCTTGGGCTACTTCGATATCTCGGGCAGCACGGATGCATTGCTCTACGCACCAGCGCCGGTGGGCGGCAGTGCGAATGGTGATCCCGGCTCGAGCGGGATTACCGCGGAGCTGAATTACTTGCCTTGGCTCAATACGAAACTGGAACTGCAGTATGTGCACTACGACAAATTCAACGGCGGCAGCAGCAACTACGACGGCGCGGGCCGCAATGCCTCGGACAACGACACCCTGTACCTGCTGGGTTGGATCAACTTCTAGCCATCGCGGATGGAGCAAATTTATGAAACTGAGCCACCTTATTGCCTTCGGTCTCGGCACGCTGCCGGGACTTGGCGGATTGGCGAACGCCTCAGATGTCGTGGCCGAGAAGGCCGATCCCGCCGTGCAAAACACCGTTCAGACCTGCGCCGCCTGTCACGGCGCG
>JBDTAV010000070.1:0-5488 GCA_039924385.1 Steroidobacteraceae bacterium | reverse complement strand
TGTATACGGCTGAACGAGAGAAATTACGAGCGGCGAACGTGCTGTCCTATGACCTCGCGCGTGTCTTGACCGCCCGTGCAACGAGCCAGTTCCGCATCGCCTTCGAGGTCAATCGATACTCGGTGCCGGCGCAGTACTCGGGTCGGCTGCTGGTTCGCGACCGACATAGCGGCGGGCCGCAGGCCACGCAGGTCCGGTCCCCATTCGATGATGTTCAGGTAGATCTCAAGAATACGCTCCTTGCCGAGCGCCGACTCGAGCAGGAACGTGATCGCCAGTTCCTGCAGCTTGCGTCCGAGCTGCTTGTCTCGCGACAGGGACAGGTTCTTGGCCAGTTGCTGGGTAATTGTGGGCGCTCCGCGCGCGGCACCGCCGCGCGACCAGTTGGTGAGCAGCGCGGCGGGTAGTTCGCGCAGGTCGATGCCGCGATGCCCGTAAAAGCCTGCGTCTTCGGCAAGCAGCAGAGTGCGCACGAACAGCGGCGGAACGTCGCGCAGGGCGATGAAGTCGGGGGATGCGAGTGAGACGTCGATAGGGCGGTGCGGCCCGGGGCCGTCTTCGGATCTGAAGATGAAATCGCCGCGCAGGCGCGCGATCGCCGGCGGCATTTGATGTGGCGGCTTGAAGTCGATCTTCTGGCTCAACGAGAGCGAGGCAGGGTCCGCCAGCCGTCCGCGTACACGCACGTCGATCGTGACCGAGCCAAGATCACTGCCGGCGCCGGGCGCCATTCCCAAGCTTTCAGGCACCGCGAGCCCAGATGCACCCAGCAGTTGCGCGAAGTCCAAATGCTGCATGCCGAGTGCGAGATCGACAACCGGATCAGTGTCGAGATCGCGCAGTGTGATCGAGCACGACAGGGCGGCACGAGCCACGGTCGCGTGCACCTCGGGGATCTCGATCGTGCCCCCGATCCGGCGCCAGGCGCCATCGAATCGTATGGTAACGTCCGTCGGATCGCCGAGCTGCGGCTCGTCGGCGGTGTTATCCGCCAGCGCTCCCAAGCGCGCGCCGCGCGCTCTCATGTCCACGTGGGAACGGAGCGCATCGGTGCTGGCCTGGAGGTCCACGCGGCCGTCCGCGATACCACCATCGAGCAGCGGTTGGGCATCGCGCCGCACGTCGAGCAGACGGCCGACGTCGAGCCCACGTGCCTCGAGGTTCCACGCGCTGCCCACCGGATACGCCAGCTTGCGGATTGACAGGCCTGCCTGTGGCTGCACCAGCATGAGTCGGAGGTCCTCGCCGAAAAAGCCCGCCATATCCCAGGCAGTGGCCGGCGATCCGACACTCACCCCCGCTGGCCCCGCGAGAGTAGCGGCGCGAACTGCGAGTCGCAAGCGGCCGGGCCACATGGCCGCGATCGTGTCGGCATGCAGTCGCACTCCATACCCAAGGTCGAGATCGAATCCCTCCAATCGCAGCAACGGCCAGACGCCGACGTGTATCAGCCCGATTCGGGCAATTGCGCCATGGCGCACGGCCGCGGACTCGATCCGCGCTCGCACCGCGTGCTCGAGCGTGGATCTCAGCATCATCGCGGCCAGGCTTACGACCAGCGCCGTGGCGATCGCTCCGAGCCACCACCTTCGCCTGCGGGTTCGAAACATAAACATCCACGCAAGGATGACACAGCCGGATCCCGCGCCGACTGTTGGGCGGCTGCGGGTCGCCGACGGGGTCGATCAGGTCTGCTTCTGTCGGGCCCTTCAAGTCGCTACCTTAAACATCGGTGTCGCACCGCAACATGCGCATAATAGTTATTGAGTAAATCGCTCACCTGCGGGGTCGGACAGCCAATTCTTTCATACTCAAATCCCGCTGGCTGCCACCAGCGACGGCGAGATTTCGCACTAGGAAATCTGGCAACATTTTGAGGGGATCTCGTCTTTGATGGCGGCGCAGCCATGTGTCTACGCGCGATACAATGGCACCGGGTTCGGTTTGTTTTTAGGGCTAAACTGAAAGGGGAGTACGGCACGAAGGAACTTTTTGCGACCGTAGCCGTAATCCTGCTTACGTTTAAGCTGTCCGCGCCGACACGAGCCGAGAATCAAGGCGTGCCGGCCGCCTCCAATGTGCCGGGCGCACAAACTCCCAGCATTCATTCGGATCGGCGCATCACTTTTTCGCTCAAAGCACCCGATGCCACCGGTCTGCAGGTTGAGGGCGGTGACGGATTAGGAATGGGCCCTTTTCCAATGACGAAGGGTAAGGACGGCACGTGGAGTGTCACCACTCCCCCGAGCGTTCCGGGATTCCATTATTACTGGTTTGTGCTCAACGGCGTGGCGGTCAATGATCCCTCCAGTGAGACCTACTTTGGTTACGGCAAGGAAACTAGTGGAATTGAGGTGCCGGAGGCCGGCACCGATTTCTACACCATCCAGAATGTTCCACACGGCGAAGTGCGTGCCAACTGGTACCTATCTAAAACCACCGGTGAGTGGCGTCGCGCATTTGTGTACACCCCGCCAGGATACGATGCGCATCCGACGACCCGCTATCCTGTGCTCATTTTGCAGCACGGCTCGGGAGAGGACGAAACTGGCTGGACGCGCCAGGGCCGAGCTCAATTCATCCTCGACAATCTCATCGCCACCGGCAAGGCGCGGCCGATGATTCTCGTGATGGATCACGGCGATGCCCAACGGGCTGGAACACTCCCGCTCCCTCGGGGGCCGAATGAGTGGCTACAGCACCACCTCACATTCGAAGATGTTGTCGTTCAGGATCTGATACCGATGATTGATGCCTCTTACCGGACCATTCCCGATCGCGGCCATAGGGCGATGGCCGGATTGTCGATGGGCGGGATGCAGACATTGTTTATCACCCTTGAACACTTGGACTTGTTTGCGTATATCGGTTCGTTCAGCGGAGACATCATTCCCAATATCCGCAACGTGATTGTCAGCACCAACCGAGAAACGTTCGATGCGAAAACTGCCTACGGCGGCGTATTTGCCGATCCGTACGGCTTCAATAAGCGCGTGAAACTGCTATGGTTTGGCGTGGGCACTGCGGAGCGGGATGACTTTCGCGCCGAGACTGGCGGCGTAGTAGAGACCCTGCGCAGGGCCGGGGTGCGCGTGGAGTACTTCGAGCCAAGCGGCACAGCGCACGAGTGGCAAACCTGGCGGCGCGATCTGAATCGTTTCGCGCCGCTTTTGTTTCGCTGAGGAATCTATTGCAGGTGTGAACATCCGAGTCTCTGTTACGCATGATAAAGGGCGGCAAGTTCGGTTAAGTGCTTTCACGTTGATTCTAGGCACACTTACGGATGCCATTGTGCGACGTGTGGACTAGGGTTGCGTTGGTAAGGAGTTCGCCCACATGCCGTCTATTCGCCGCATACTCGTCGCCGTTAAGAATCCGCTATCGCGCTCACAACCTGCCGTCGAGAAAGCGGCGCAGCTCGCTAAAGCGCTCGGCGCGCATCTTGAGATATTCCATGCGCTGACACAGCCACTCTATGCGGATCTCTACGTCACAGGCCAGGGTAGCGCCAAGGACCTGGAGCGCAAGACGCATACTTTGATTTGTGAGCGGCTGGAGACCATCGCAACGCGGCTGAGAACCGACGCAAAGGTCACCGTGGCTGCGGAATGGGATTTTCCGGCCTTTGAGGCGGTGATCCGGCGAGCGGGTCGCATCAAAGCGGACCTGGTGGTGGCGGAGCGGCACGCAGCGCGCCACTTCCCCCGGTGGCTCTTGCATCTGAACGATTGGGAACTGCTACGTGCTTGCCCGGTTCCGCTGTTGCTCGTCAAAAGCGCGAGGGGATATCGCCATCCTGTGGTGCTCGCCGCAGTGGATCCAACACACTTCGCGAAACCAGCAGCCCTCGATGAGGCCATTCTCAAGGTCGGCGCGACTATCGCCCATGCGTTGCGAGGCACACTGCACGTGGTGCACGCGCATCCGTCCGTACATGGCGGGACCCGCGCTACAGATCCTTTCAACCCCACCAAAGCCGCCCAGATGAACGCGGAATTCAATGCGGCGGCCAAGGCCCAATTGAACAAACTGCTGAAATCCAGCACCATCCCGCGGGCCCGACGACACCTCAAAGGTGAACCCCCAGCGGATGCCATCGACGCCATCGCACGTGGCGTCTCGAGCGATGTCCTCGTCATGGGTGCCCTCTCGCGTTCTGGCCTTAAGGGCATGTTCATCGGTAATACCGCCGAGGACCTGCTCGATCGGCTGACCTGCGACCTACTCATTGTCAAGCCTCTGCATTTCAAACACCGCGTACCGAAGGCACGCCGCGGGGCGCGGCTCATTCCAGAAACGCCGGTGGTGCCTTGACGGGTAGGTCGCCGACTCGTGCGTATTTCCAGTACACCACGGGAAAGGCCCACACCATCATGAACGTGCGACAATCCCATAGCCCAGAATCCTGAAATTTACCGCGTCGACAAAATCGACCAATGCGCCGCGAATGCTCAGTCTGTCCATCAAGACCTGCACCACTTCAATGGACCCAATCCCCAGCGCAACCGCAACCGACAATCCCGTGCAAGTCACATTGTAGAAAACCTTTCCCAAAGGGTCCCTCAGGGCCCATTTGGAGGCCTTGGCCATCAAAATTCCATCAGTCGTGTCCATCATTGTCATTCCGGACGCGAATGGGTGCGGCGATATGGTCGGCGTCGAAAGCGTGTCTCAATCCAAAGGCGTAAGCCGCGAAGCCCAGTCCCACCATCGACCGGTATGTCGACGCGTAGTGGCTCGCGTTCGCACGAAATCTGAGGCACAGCTCCAAAGTCTGACCCTGCGAACAATACAGCTGCAGCGGCGAACCAGAGCGGTAGCGCGCGATAGGCGATGGCCGCCAATGCTGCGGCGAGCGCGGCTACAGTGAGGCCGCAATAAAGCCAACGAGCGCCGCTGGCGCCGAAACGCCAGACCGCCGGTGGCCCGAACACTGCGCCGACGCTCGGCCAAGGCTACTGGATCGTCGGCTTCAGGCAGTCGCTCAACAACTTCAATACCGTGCTCTATCCTCAAGACACGCGCAATTGTGAAACCTGCCACGTGCAAGGCGTCGCACCCGTTCTATGCGCCAATTTTGCTGCTCGTTTGACCGCGTTATTGGTGCGATTGCGCGGATTGTCGACCGCCACCAAAAATGTTGCGCAGCGCAAACGATTTCACAATGTATGGAACGCTCGCCACAAGCGCACCGCCTTTGTCAGTTCCTAACCAAGTTCAAAGCCTTCTGTCGGGGCAGTCGTCAGAGGCTTACTGCCAACGAGCGGGTTCATGACATCAGACGTCTCGCCACGTACCAGCAGCACGGGGATTCCGGCGAGTCGCACTACCTGTTCGGCATCGCTACCGAGAGCGAGCCGGTGTTGCGCTTCATGTCAAGTCGGACAAAACGCTTGAGCTTAAAAGAGAGACTTTCACCGCTTAGGCCGCCTGTCTAAATCGCTGCTGGTTGATGGCTTTACGATTCGCCCGGGCCGCAGCTATTCGC
>JBDTAV010000069.1:0-12608 GCA_039924385.1 Steroidobacteraceae bacterium | reverse complement strand
TTTTCTACTGAGTTAGGAGTTAAGATCCATGTTTAGGACTAAGGTTTTATTGAAACGCTGTGCGATGGCGGCGGTTGTTATCGCCTCCACTGCGTTTGCCGCCGGCGCCGATGCCGGTGGTCCCGCGCCTTCATTTTCGCTGAGCACCCTTGCCGGCCAGCCGAGCGGCCTGAGCGCCTACAAGGGCCAGGTGGTGATGGTCAATTTCTGGGCGACGTGGTGCGGACCCTGCCAACAGGAAATGCCCCTGCTCGATCAAATGTACAAGAAGTACAAGCCGGCGGGATTCACCTTGATTGGCATCAACGTCGACAAGGAAGCGCCCCCGGTCAAGCAACTGCTGGAGCGCAAGCCGGTCAGTTTCCCCGTGCTCTTGGATCCGGCCAACCAGGTGAGCAAGGCTTATCACGTCGATGAAATGCCGAGTTCGGTCATCATCGACCGCAAGGGTCAGATTCGCTACATTCACCGCGGCTACAAGCCCGGCGACGAAAACGAGTACCAAGATCGAATTCGTCAACTCATCCGGGAGTAGGCCATGCGCTGCCGCCGGATGCTGCTATCGGGAACGGTGTTGTGCGCTTTGCTGCTGTCGAGCGGCTGCAGCATCCAACCCTGGGTGAAACCGTATGAGCGTGATCGGTTGGCCGATCCCATCATGGCCTGGGACCGCGATGCCATTTCGGGCGCATATCTCGATCATATTCGGGAATCCAGAGAAGGTTCACGCGGCGCTACCGGCGGCGCCGGCGGCGGCTGCGGCTGCAATTGACGCGTACGCATGCACATGATGCATAGACACATCCTCGCTCGTGCGGCCGTGATCGCTGCTCTGCTGCTGGTGCGCAGCACGAGCGCGGATGTGCTGCCCGACAATCGCGCCGATGTGTTCTACAGCAAATACAGCGGCGGCGGCATGGACATCACCGGCTATTCGGCCACCGCGCGCGCCAAAATCACCGAGAACTTCGCGGTCGAGGCCAACTACTTCATCGACAAGGTCAGCGGCGCATCTATCGATGTCTTGAGCCAGGCCAGCGTCATCAAGGATGAGCGTAAGCAAAAGAGCGGTACAATCGAATACCTGCGCGACAAGACCACGTATACCGCCTCGTATACCTCGAGCGTGGAGCGCGACTACATTTCGGACACCGCGAGCTTCTCGCTGAGTCAGGACATGTTCGGCGATCTGACCACGGTGACTCTGGGCTTTGCGGATACCAAGAATAAGGTAGGAGAAAACAACGGCACTGCCAACGATCCGAACGTCGCCTGGCTGGGCCATGCCATGACGCGCGCCTATAGCGGCGGCGTGTCGCAGATCATCACCAAGAATTTTATCGCAGGGGTGAATCTTCAGGTCATCACCGATGCCGGCTATCTGGCCAATCCGTACCGCTCGATCCGCTATCTGGTCTCCGCCGCCGTCAACCCCAAGGAATATGCGCTGGCCAGTCAAGTCTATCCCGATACGCACACCAGCACGGCGGTGCAGGTGCAGGGGAAATACTATTTACCGTACCGGGCGGCAGTGACGGCCTTGTACCGCTACTACACCGATACTTGGGGCGTGGTCGGCAATACCTACGAGCTGGATTACACCCATCCGATCCGCAATCGATGGATATTCGAAGGCAGGGTTCGCTACTACAAGCAGACCGCGGCGACGTTCTACAGCGATTTGTTTCCGTTTGCCGACTCGCAGAATTTTACGGCGCGCGATCAAAACCTTGCGGCCCTGGACAATACGACCGTGGGCGCGAAGGTCACGTACGCCTTTTGGCCGGATGGCTGGAAGTTATTCAAGCGCGGTACCGTGACATTTGACGCCAGCAGAATTCGCTTCAACTATCTAGACTTTCGCAACATCAAAGATTTCGGCGTTCCGCAGTACAGCCCGGGCACTGAACCGTTGTACAATTTCAATGCCAATGTGTTCCAGGTGTTCGTTTCGGTCTATTTTTGAGCCGAATTTATGAGCCGCATCAAGCTCGGCAGAGCAATCAACCGCAGATCGCTGCTGAAGAGTCTGGCCGGCGCGGTCGGCGCGGCCGCAATTCTTCGCAGCGCCAGCTCCCGCGCCGCGGAGTTGCCGCATCTCGATGTCAAAGATCGCGCAGCCGTGGCGCTCGGCTACGTCGAGAAAGCAGCCCAGGTTGATGCCAAGAAATATCCGACCTACGTGAAAGGCTCACGCTGCGACAACTGCTTGCTGCTGCAGGGCTCGGGCGGCGCCTACCGCCCCTGCAATTTATTTCCCGGCAAACTCGTGTCTGCGGCCGGCTGGTGCACGGGCTGGACCGCCGAAATATAGACGTCTCGCGCCCGCACGCCCAGTGCGGGAAAATCCACGAAAAACCCGTCGATGCCCCGTTCGAGGTAGCGTCGAATCTCTGCCTCGAGATTGCCATGAGTTGCCGGGTCGGCACCGGCCTTAAGATCCGGCGGTAAAAACTCGTTCTCGGCGCGAAACGTCCATACGTGCACGCGAAGCTCGACAGCGTGTGCCGCGAGCACTGCCTCCGGCGTGGCCAGCGCCTTGGCGATGCCGATGGCATCGGCATACTGCGCGATCGCCGCAAGGTCGCCGAGTTCGTGTTCGAGCAATTGCACCAGCGGCAACTGGGTCATGCGGCACAGTTGCTGCAAATTGTTGGGATCAAACGACTGGATGAACACGGGCGCGCCGGGCTTGGCGTATTGATAACGCCGCAAGGTATCGAGGAGCGACAGCTCCTGCGGCAGGCCTATCGCGGCGAAATGCGCCGGATGTTTGGTTTCCGGATACACCCCAATGGGCCGATTGCGGCCTGGACGCCGATTCGCGCTCATGATCAGCTGCATGATTTCGTCGAACGTGGGTACGTCGAATCGCCCATCGAACTGACGATTCTGCGGCCGCAAATCCGAAAGTCGTTCGCGCGCGCGAAGCATCTTGATTTCAGAGAGCGTGAAGTCTTCGGTGAACCAGCCGGTAAAGGATTCGCCATCGATGATCTGCGTGCGGCGCCGAGCCGCAAATTCCGGATGTTGCGCGATGTCGGTGGTACCGCTGATTTCATTCTCATGGCGGGCGATGAGCACTGCGTCGCGCGTCATGACGAGATCCGGCTCGATGTAGTCGGCGCCCTCCTCGATCGCTACGCGATAAGACTCAAGGGTGTGCTCGGGTCGTTCACCGCTCGCGCCGCGATGCGCAATGACAACAATGCTGGACAAGAGCGACGCTCCCTTCGGATCGATGCGCTCAAGTCTAGCGCACACGCCGCCCGGGCGAGGTTCTTAGAACCCCGCCCCATGATCCCGCGGTTGCCCTAACGCGGTGGGGCCAGCGGCAACTCGTACGGCTCATGTGCGGACATCGGGCTGGCCGAGCCCGGTATCCACGGCGACCGCTGCACGACTCCTTGGCCCCAATCCGCTCGCAGCGACGTGGGTTGCGCCGCAAATGCGGCGCCGATCGCAAAAACGGCCGCGACGGCCACCGTAATCCTTCTACGATGCATGTCTCGGGGTCCTTTAGGCAGCAATCACAGCGGGCGAATGCGGCGGGACGAGGGGCGGGACATCAAATGAGACAAAAGCGGAACTGGCGGCTGCGCAAGCGGTGTTCAAAGCGACTAGACTCATCTTCATGGTGATTGCTCCGGGGTAAAGTTGGTAAACGACCACGATCAATTGTTAAGCGTGGCCTACTTGGGTAAGCGACATTGGGAGGCAATTCCCCTCACATTGCATGACAATGTATGCTTAGGGGAAAGCCCTAAACGGCGGGAGACCCCAAAAATCGTCTATGGTTGTGATAAATGACGATGGAAGTCCCAGCCAATTTCACCCAGCTGCTGACCGAATGGCGTACCGGCCAGCCGCAGGCACTGGAGCGATTAACCCCCCTGGTCTACGACGAATTGCGCCGATTGGCGCGCGGCTACATGCGCACCGAACGCGGCAGCCATACGCTTCAGGCAACCGCCGTTGTGCATGAAGCGTTTCTTCGTTTGGTACAGGCCAACGTCGACCTGCAAGATCGCCAACATTTTTTCGCCCTCGCATCGCGGCTCATGCGCCGAGTGCTGGTGGATCATGCTAAGTCGCGCTCGCGGGTTAAGCGCGACGGCGGCGTTCGCGATCACACCGGGGTCGACCTCACGCAAATATCGCTGCCGATCGATGTCGATGTGGTCGCTCTCGACGAAGCCTTGGAGGGGTTGCTGCAACTCGAACCACGTCTGGCCCAGGTGATCGAATTGCATTATTTCGGCGGAATGACCTACGACGAGATCGCAACTGCAATCGGCGCCTCCGCGGCCACGGTGCATCGCGACATGCGGCTTGCAAAGGCCTGGCTGCTCAACGAAATCGGCGCCTTCAAAGCATGATTCCCCGCGCTCGCTGGCATCAAATCAAATCGGTGTTCGAGCAAGTGGCGGACATCGACGGCGTCGAGCGAGCCGCGCGATTGGATTTGTGCTGCGGAGACGATTCAGACCTGCGCTCCTCGGTCCAGTCGCTGTTGGCGCGTGACAGCAACAAACTAGATCCGCTGCTGCATGCCATCGGCGCGGCCGCCGAATCTCTGCTGGAGGATCATCAGGATCGGTTGCTCGGGACACGCGTCGGCCCCTATCGAGTCGTGTCGATTCTGGGGCATGGCGGCATGAGCGTTGTGTACCGCGGCGAGCGCGACGATTCGCAATATCATCAGCTGGTTGCGATCAAGGTGCTGCAGCACGCAACAGTGCATCCGCGACTGCGCAGCCGTCTGCACAGTGAGCGCCATATCCTGGCGACGCTTGACCACGGTTCGATCGCGCGCCTCATCGACAGCGGTGATCTGGAGGACGGCACGCCGTACCTGGTCATGGAATATGTCGATGGCGAGTCCATCGACAGCTATTGCGATCGCCGTACCCTGTTCGTCCGCGAGCGACTCGAGCTGTTTATCTCGGTTTGCGCGGCGGTTCACTATGCGCACCGCAATTTGGTCGTGCACCGCGACATCAAGGCATCGAATATCTTCGTCACCGACGAAGGCAATCCGAAGCTGCTGGATTTCGGCATCGCAAAATTGCTTGCGCCTGAAAATCTCTCGCATACCCTGCCGGTCACCCGTCTGCAGGAGCGAATACTCACGCCCGAGAACGCGGCGCCTGAACAAGTTCTGGGGCGTCCGATCACCACCGCCACGGATATCTATGCGCTCGGGGTCCTGCTATACCAATTGCTGACCGGCCGATCGCCTTATCGGCTGTTGAGCTACAGCCAGCTGCAGCTGGAGCGCGCCATCTGCATGGATGATCCGGCCCGTCCGAGTCAGGTGGTGGTTGCCAAACTCAAAGGCGAGACGGACGCCGATCGCAGCCGTATTTCGGATCGACGCGGACTCTCTCCTCCCCGCCTGCGCGCACGATTGAGCGGTGATTTGGACGCCATCGTGGGAATGGCCATGCGCAAGGAGCCGGACCGGCGCTATTCTTCGGTCGAGGCGCTTGCCGACGATTTGCGCCGTCACCTGCTCGGCGAGCCGGTGCGTGCCCGCCAAGGGGATTGGCGCTACAACACGGCGAAGTTTCTGCGTCGGAACTTATTCGCCGCGGTCGCAACGAGTGCGGTATTCGTCGGCCTGGCATTGATCGCCGGCGTGACCCTTTGGGAAAATCACCGCATTTTGCTGGCCCGGGATGCGACGGCGCTCGAGCGCGATCGGGCACAGCAGGTTTCGGCCTTCATGGTCGATGTCTTTTCGCAAGCCGACCCTTTCAACACCCAGGGCAAGGTACCGACCGCCAAGGACCTGCTGGAACAGGGCGCTGAAAAAATCAAAGGCAACTTGAATCTGCAGCCCGAAGTGCGCGCCCAGCTGCTCGAAAGCATCGGTCTTGCCTACCGCCGACAAGGATTAAGCGATCGCGCCATACCGTTGTTCGAACAAGCGGTGGCCATTCGCCGCGACGCGCGGCCCGTTGACAACGGCAAGCTGGCCGCCGCGCTGGCCAACTTGGCGCAAGCCCTGAGCGATGCCGGCCGCCTGGCCGGTGCCGAGGCCAATATAAAAGAGGCCGTCGCGCTGTCTCGGAGCGGCAAGGCGCAGCCATCGGTCGAGACCGCCGACATCTTGTATCAATATGGATACTTCTCGCTCAATGCGAAGAGCGATCCGGAACTCGCCAAGACACTGTTCAGCGAGGCGCTCGCCCTGTATCGCAGTGTCCCGGGCGATCAACGCTTGGGGATAGCTTCGACGCTGGGCGGTCTGTCGGGCGCCGCGCAATGGTCCGGCAACTATGTGGACGCCGAGCGGCTGATGCGAGACTCGATGAATTTGATGGGTGCGACGGTCGGCCGCAATCATCCCGACTATGCGGCCTCAATGGCGAATTTGGGTTATCTGCTCATGCAGCAAGGAAAGTACGCCGAGGCGGAACAAATGCTGAACGAGTCCTTGCAAATCGAGCGCGGTGATTTTGGTGCAGACAATCAGCGCGTCGCGTCCATCGAAGCGAATCTCGGCACGGTTTACGAGCGCGAGGGCGACCCGTTCCGCGCCATGAAAGTGACCCAAGATGCTTTGAGAATAATTTCGGAGCGCTTGGGCCCTGACCATTATATGGCTGGCTACTTCATGGATGCGGTGGCGAAATTGTATCTCGATGCCGGCAACCTGGATGCCGCCGAAAGCACGGCGCGCCGAGTGCTCAAGATCTACGAGAAGTCGCTGCCGCCGCGGCATTTGTATGTAGCCGCTACACGACATCTATTGGGCGAGGTGCTTTTGCGCCGCGGTCAATTTGGCGATGCGGAAGTCGAGTTGCGCGCGGCCTTGGATATCGATTTGGGCGCCGCGGGAGCGGGGGATTGGCGCGCCGCGCGCACCGAAGCGAGTTTAGGCTGGCTGTTGATCGCGGAGAATGACGCTGCTGAAGGCGAACCCATGTTGGTTGCAGCGCGATCAAGACTATTGAAAACGGTCGGGCCGATGCATCCTGAAGTGGAGTTGGCGACGAAGCGGCTCGCTGAATATTATCGTACGCATCATCGTGAAGCCGAGGCGTTGCGCGTTGTCGACGAACTGAAGCAGCCTGCAGCCTCTGTCTTGCGGTAAACTATCCGCAATATTGGAGGGTTCCTTGATGCCAAACAGAAAACACCCAGGTGCGGCGTTATTAGCGGCGATTTTCGCGGCTACTCTTGTAAATGTTGCACACGCCGGTGCACGCGAAGAAGGACGCCTGCTCACTGCCACTGAGGTACTCGAAGAAGTGCGGGCGATGCCGGACGTACGGCTGCCGGATACCTTGCTGGCGCATGCCTATGGCATCGCGGTGATTCCGGACGTCACCAAAATAGCATTCATTTTCGGCGGGCGTCACGGCAATGGGGTTCTGTCGGTGCGCGACAAATTGACCTCTCCCTGGAGCAATCCCGTTTTCATCTCTCTGACCGGCGGCAGCTGGGGTTTCCAGGCAGGAGCGCAGTCCTCGGACATCATCTTGGTCTTCACCACGAAGACGGGGATTGAAGGCATCGCGGGCGGCAAGCTCACGTTGGGCGCGGACGCTTCAGTCGCCACCGGACCGGTGGGACGACAGGGATCCGCGGCCACGGACATGAATTTCAATGCGGAAATTTACTCTTACGCACGTACGCGCGGATTGTTCGGCGGAGTCGCGCTGGACGGCAGCGTAATCTCGATCGACCGCTCGGCGAATGCGTCGTTCTATCACAAAAGCGGCGTGACCGCGTCGGAGATCTTTTCAGGACAGGCGCCGGCGCCGCCGGATACCGCGCAACGATTCCTCGAACGGCTGGCTCAGGCCACCGGCACGGTGATACGCGCCTCGCCCGCGCCGCAGGCTGATGTTCCCGCCACCGCCGGGCAACCGGGAGTCGCGCCCACCGCGGAGCCTGCGCGCACCTACCCGCTGGAGGAGCAGAAGAAGTGAGATTTGACCTCGCTCGGTTTCTCGCAGACTGACCCGGGTCGCAGCGAAGAGATTCGAGCAGCGGCGCGCCGCGCCAGGATACCGTTTGGCTATGGGAGATCAACGCCCGATTCGCTGAATACCGCCGATTGCTTGTTGTGTATGATTCCGGCGATGAACAGAATAACAAAGGATGCTATGAGTTGATATTTCGCTGCAGCGGAAAGAGCGGTTATTCCGCCGAGGTCTCTGGCAATCCCAATCATGTCGAGGCGAGAAAATTGGAACGTGCGGTGGAAGTCCGCTTCACGGAGTTAGCCTGTATCGTGCGCACGCCGGAGGGGGTCGTGCACGCGCACCCCGGCGATGCAATATTAACCGGCAACGGCGGCCACCATTGGCGGGTATCGCATGGCAAATTTTTACATAAATACCGGCCTATTCCGCCGACCGTCGCCGGCACGTCCGGTCACTACATGAGCCTTCCCTACCACATTCTGGCGCTGCAAATGCAGGAGCAATTCGATGTGCAGCTTGCAGATGAAGTCTCGACGCTTTCCGGTCACCCCGGTGATTGGCTGGTGGACTACGGCGACGGCAGTCTCGGCATCGTTGCCCGTGGCATATTTGCCACCACTTACGAAATCGTGAGCTAGGTTAAGTCCATGGCGCTGCATCAGGCAATCCAACGCGTACTCTTGATCGGCGCCCGATTGCACGTTCCGCCGCCCCCGGCCGCGGTCAGCCCTCCGGAGCGATTGCTGCCCCTGATCGAAGCCCTCGCCCCCGCCCACCTCATGTTTGACGCCCGCGCCGTGCACTATGGTCACCGCTATCGGAGCGGTTTCTGGGCAATTTATTTGTTGAGCGCAGTCGCCGTCCTTTTCGCAGTGCTGCCGCTCGCACTGGGGTGGGATGATCGGCGCCACCTGTTGCACCCGCTGCTCGGACTTTGGGCACTCGCCGAAGTTGGGGTCATCGGCACGGTGAGCGGGATTTATTGGGCGGGGCATCGGCGCGACTGGCAAGGGCAGTGGCTCCGCGCGCGCACCGCTGCGGAATTGATCTGGTATCTTCCCCTCGTTGCCCCACTCATCGATTTCTCGCAACCCGAGCCCTCGGCGAATTGGTACATGCGGGTGTTCGATCCCGGCAATCACCTGCGCAGCGGCGATGATTTGGAAGCAATTTGCTCGAAAAATGAGTCTCTGGCGAGAACGCTGCTCGATGCCGCTTGGTCCGACCCGGCCTTCATCGTGAAATATGCGCTTTGGACCACGGGCATTCTCGAGGCGCAGGCACACTATCATCATCGAGTCGCCATCAAGCAGCACGCCCTGCTGCATCGGGTCCATTCTCTGAATATCGGCCTGTTCGGATTGACCGCCTTTGGTGCGCTGCTGCACCTTGCCGTGCACACGGTTTGGCTCTCGCTGCTGACCACTTTCTTCCCTGCACTCGGAGCCTCATTGCACGGCGCTCTCGCTCAGTCCGAGGCATATCGGCTCGGCTCCACTTCCGAGCGGTTGTGGGGTGAATTGCAGCGCGCCATTGGAGCGATTCGCGCGACTTTGGAGCCGGCGGGATCTGCGCCCGAGGCTGTGACGATCAAAGCCTCGATCATGGAAGCCATAGAACTGATTTTGGAGGAACACCAAGATTGGCACATGCTGGTGCGCCCGCACCATCTGCCATTGGCCTGAGATAGTAATATTGCGATTGTCTGAGCCGCGCACACATAAGCGGTAGCCAGGGAGCCTGCGTGAAACATACGGCGCTGATCGATCGGGCCAGCGAGCCATATCGCAGCGCCGGGGCCTTCGCCTACAATTTTGCGCGCCGCAAGCTGCGTAGCGACCCCGTGTTCTGCGCTTTGCTGGAGCGGGGGCTGTTGCTTGGCCGCGGCCAGATTCTGGACTTGGGGTGCGGTCAAGGATTGCTGGCCGCCTGGCTCAAAGCCGCCCTGCTCTGCTATGAGAACGGCAACTGGCCGCCAGGCTGGCCACCGGCACCGAAACCGCGCTCCACGCGCGGCATTGAATTGGTGGTTCGCGATGTGGAGCGTGCGCGCGTTGCGCTCGGGCCCGAATGCGAAATATCACAGGGCGATATCCGTAACTCTGAATTCGGGAGCACGGACGCCGTAGTCATCCTCGATGTCTTGCACTTGATTCGCCAGGAAGAGCAACTGCAGGTGCTCAAGCGCGTCCGCGCCGCGTTACCCGCACGCGGTCTGCTGCTGTTGCGCATAGGCGATGCGGATGGAGGCCTGCGCTTTCGCTACAGCCAATGGATCGACAAGCTGGTCATGGTGCTACGCGGCCGTGCAACTGTGGCCACGCATTGTCGAAGCGCGGATCAGTGGCACAAGCTCTTGTGCGAGTGCGGCTTCGACGTACAAGCAACGCCGATGAGCCAGGGTACGCACTTTGCCAATGTGCTGCTGGTTGCGCACGCGAAATAAGGATACCGACCGATAGCGGCGCGGAAAATATCTCGGCCCGGCAAGTATACTAGCGCGCGTGTCAGCCCAAATGAGTAACACTGCATGAACCTACCGCTTGGATTCTGCACCGTCGCAATAGTCGTGTGTGCATTGGCGCCCGCGGCGTCGATGGCTGGGGCACCCCCCGATCGGACGCCCATTACCCACGAGGCGCTGTGGATGATGAAGCGCGTCGGCGTCCCGGTCGTGAGTCCCGACGGCAAGTGGGTGGTGTATTCCGTATTGGAGCCCTCCTACGAGACTGATAAAGCGGTAAGCGACCTGTGGTTGGTTCCCGCCGATGGCCTCAAAGCGCCGCGTCGCATCACCAACACCAAAGCCCCGGAAGGCAGCGTCGCGTGGTCTCCGAATAGCAGCAGCATCGTCTTCACGACCAAGCGTGAAACCGACGAGGCCGAGCAGATTTATATTTTGAACCTTGCCGAAGGCGGCGAAGCTCGCCGCCTCACCTCGGTCTCCACGGGTGCCTCAAACCCCAAATGGCGGCCGGACGGCACGACAATCCTGTTCGAATCGTTCGTTTATCCCAACGCGTTGGATGATAAGGCCAACAAAAGGATTGCGGCGGAACGCAAGGCGCGCAAATACAACGTGCGCACTTATGAGCACTTTCCGATCCGCTTTTGGAATCAATGGCTGGACGATCGGCAACCCACCCTGATGGTGCAATCGATCGAGCCGGGTTCGCAGCCGAAGGACATCCTGTCCGGCACCGCCTTGGCTCGCACCCCGGGATATGCCGGATCCGAGACGGATTCCGGCGTGACGCTCTCACCGCTGTGGAGCCCAGACGGGCGCGAGGTGGTCTTTAACGCTACCACGGAACGATGGAACGCCGCGTACGCGCACGTGGGCTATCACCTCTACCGGATGGCCGCCGACGGCGGTGAACCTCGTATTGTGAGCCCCGCATCAGGGGAATACATCGAGGCAAGCTTCAGCCCCAACGGCAAATCGCTGTTCTTCAAGTATGAGCTGCAGGACTTGGAGGTCTATCATCTGCCGCGGCTCTACAAAGTCCCGTGGCCGGCGGGCGGCGAAGCAGCGCTCATCGCGCGTGACTTCGACCGGGAACCTTCGCGCTATGCGTTGACCCCGGACGGTAAGCAGGTCTACCTGCTGGTACCGGAAGCCGGAAAGGAAAATCTCTATCAAGTCGCCGCCGACGGCGGCAAGCCGGCCTTGGTCATTGAGCCCGCCACCGGCGGCTATACCTCGCTTGAGATTCCGGAAAAGGCGGCGAAGCCGATTCTCATCGCCACCTACGGCAGTTCAGTCAGCCCGGCGGAAATTGTGCGCGTCGACCCCGCAAGGCATAAGCACACCAATCTCACCCAGGTGAACACCGTCGCCGCCGCGGCGATCGATTGGCAGCCGCCGCAGCATTTCTATTTCACGAGCGCGAAGGGCCGCAACATTCACAACATGATCGTGCTGCCGCCGGCCTTTGACGCCGCACAAAAATATCCGCTCCTGGTCTTGATTCACGGCGGAGCAGCGAGCAACAACCCGGATCAGATCGGACTGCGCTGGAACTATCACCTGCTGGCCGCGCCCGGCTATGTCATCTTGATGACGGACTACACCGGCTCGACCGGTTTTGGCGAGAAGTTCGCGCAAGCCATCAAGCTTGATCCTTTGAAAACACCGGGCGATGAAATCAATCAGGCGGTCGATGAGGCAATCAAGCGCTATCCCTTTATCGATGGATCCAGGGCTTGCGCCGCTGGCGCCAGTTACGGCGGACATTTGGCCAACTGGATCGAAGCGACCACCACGCGCTACAAATGCATAGTCAGCCATGCCGGCGAGGTTGATCTCACCAGTCAATGGGGCACCAGCGACAGCATCTATGGCCGCGAAGTCACCAATGGCGGACCGCCATGGGAAGGAAATCCGGTGTGGCACGATCAGAGCCCCCTCACCTACGGGGCGAGTTGGCAGACACCGATGCTTCTCAGCATCGGCGAACGCGACTTTCGCGTGCCAATCAACAATACGCTCGAGAATTGGAGCGCGCTGCAACGCATGCGCGTCCCGAGCCGCTTATTGGTCTGGCCGGACGCATGGCATTGGATTCTCAAACCCGAGGACAGCCGCCATTTCTACGAAGAGGTGCACAGCTGGCTCGCCACCTACCTCAAAGACGCGCCGCCCGCTCAATAACAGAGTGTCGGGGG
>JBDTAV010000068.1:0-7715 GCA_039924385.1 Steroidobacteraceae bacterium | reverse complement strand
GCAAATAGCCACGCCTACACGAGGCCGGATATATGTACGCAGCCTGACTCGCCGAGTTCATCACTCTTGTTGCAAAGTCGGGCGGGTCCATATATGCCAAATGGGGCGGTTTCCTGTGGATAACTTTGCTTCGGGCGTCAGCTAACGGGCGATACTCTCACGAGCTCTCTCAGCGAGGGCTCCCGATGCGTGCATTTCAGTCCGCTTATGTGGGTCGGCAGGATTCCCCGAAGTTTCTGCCCGACTTTGTCTTGCGACGATGGTTTACTCTCAATTCTCGCGACCGGCATAGCATCCGCAAGACGTTTCGATCGCGCAGGCCACCCCTTCTTGACCGTTGGCGGGATTTTCGCTGCCGTTCGGTTCTACTTGAAGAGAATCCAAATGAAACGGCTGGCGCCGCTTCGATTCCCACGGAGGTTTTGATGGTTGCTCGATCGAATGCTAGAAACGCGGTAGCCGCATTGGGTGTCGGGGTGGCATTGCTGGCGCCTCTTGCCAAGGGGGCTGCCGCCACCGACCCCTGCACGCTGCTCGCGGCGAGTGAAGCGCAGACCTACGTCGGCGCTCTCTCCACGCCCCCCTTTCGAGCCAGCGGTGACGCTGCGGATCCTAAGGGTACGCAATGCGTGTACCGCGGTTCCGGCGGTCGGCAGATCGTCATCGACTGGAACGCCGGAGGTGCGCGTGACGCAGGCAATATCATCGATTCGGTGCCGAACATCGTGGGCGGTGCATTCCAGCAGGCTGGCCAGCCTGACCTCGCGGCAAACGCGCACCGCGTAATCGCGCAAGGGCCGCAAGGGCCGTGGGACAAGGCCAACTGGATTCCCGGCGGCACGCTATTCGTCACCAAGGGCGATCAGGGTGCCAACATCGATATGAGCGGCGCCAGCGGCAAGGAGGATGAGGCCGTTGCGATTGCCAGCCTGGTGGTACCGCGTTTCAATCATCCGCTGGCCTATGACGGCGCCCGCGCGGCCTTGAAAGCACCGAAGGCCAAAGCGCATGGAGGGGCCTGCTCTGTGGTGACGAAAGCTGCGGTCGAGGCTGCCATCGGCCCGCTAACCGGCGCACCGACCGCCAGTTCCGATGGCACCCGCTGTGACTATCAAGTAGCAACCGCCCAAGGTCAGCGCACGTACACCGTCGAGTACGTCTGGCAGGGCGGTCTTAAAAATTACAACATGCTGAAAAACGGCCCCGCGACCATGGGATCCGCCATGGGCGGCAATATCCCCATGGGCGGTCTGAACTCGATGCCGCAAGATCCGCAGACCGCAGCCCTGATCGGAGGCTTAATGAAGCTCGCCGGCGGCGGCGATGCAGGCGCCGCGCCCGGCGCCGCAACACAGATCGGATTCAAGACCGATAGCACGCTGCAAGGACCGTGGGACAACGCCACACTGCTGCACGGCACGCAACTACTGGCGGTCAAGGCAGACGTGATGGTCGGCATGGACTTGAGATCCGCGGATTATGAAAGAGCTAAGACTTTAATGGCGGCGATCTGCTCCAAGCTGTAAATCGGATGGTGGATCGCTACTATCTTTCGGAAGCCACGTACCTGTCCGAAACGCAGCGAGCTTTCCTCGGATCCGTAGTTTGTCATCGACTTGCCGCGAGCGCATGTAGTGTGACGCTTCCAGGCTAACGGCACGCACATTGTCAATGAATGCACGGAGTACCGGCTCGGGTTGGAAGCAGTAGTAGCCGTTCTCGAGATTGATGTAGTCGTTTGTCAGTCGGAACTGGCTTCGTACAGCCGCCCAGAACGCCTCATCCCCGGCGACCGCGCTAACCGGCTTCGTCGCGTACTGTGCCAATAACTTGGGACCGAACATTAAGCCTATCGACGCACCACCGGCTGTCTTGAGATAGTCCAATGCAAACCTGCAGTTGTGGCGGCTCACAGTGGCATGCTTAAGGGGCGTTCCTTCGACTACAAAACGGACACCCGGTACTTCCACATCATTGGTTACCGTCCGGTGTTTAACCAGCCTCATTTTTTGTAGAACCTGGCTGCTTGATCGTTGCGTGTGCGAGGCCGGAAACTAGGCCGACTCGGAATCCGGTATGTGCGGCGCGGCCTGGTTAGCGGGTTTCAACCTTACGGTGGCGTCGTCCGTTGCTGTGACATAAGATTCTGATCTCGTTCGACTAGGCGGGGCCGACGGGATATACGTCCCGTGAACGAGGCAGGAAGCGGAGCGAAACGATGCGGGCTGGGTAGGCTGGCCACGGATCGCGCGGTGAGCATCAAGGAGGCGGTAATGGCAATCAAACGTCCATCAAAGGGTAAGGGTACGTCATCGCATAAACCGGTCGCGTCAGCTCCGTTGCGCCACGTCGATGTCAGGGTGCCGCAGCAGATGGTAGCGGGGGAGGGGTACGTTGGGTGGCTATGTAAGAATCGATCGTGCGGGCAAGTAATTGCGATTGTGGCGGCAGCACCGGCGGGCAAAGCGATGACGGATTTCGAAGATCAATTGACTGCGATCAAATGCCCACATTGTAAGGACGAAAATCTGTACCGTTGGAGCGCTAGGAGCGAACAGAATTATACTCCGAAGAGTGTCTCTACTTAATTTTGGGGGTGAGTCTCGGCAGCGCTCTTGGCGTGCGATGAACAAAAGTTTCGGCGCAGTCCATGCCCACAGTTCCTGATCGTGCGGCTGCGTCTGATGTTTTCCGACGTCCATCTACCCAGAATCGCCCGGCACGCGTGGGAGTTGCACGACTCAGCGATTCCGGCTCCGCTCGGTATCCAGGCCTCAGGAACGCGGCCATTCCTCAATGAGTATCAAAATTTCGCGTTAACCTGTTAAACGCGACGAATGATTAGGCAGAGGTTCTGTGTCGAAATACCGCGATGTTCTTTCAACTCTCGGCGCAGCATTAATCTTGGCGTGGATGTCCGGTTGCGCGAACTCCGAATTTTTCGCGGCAAATGCGCCGACCGTGTTCAGCCACGTTGAACGCCGCGCCAATCTTGCCTATGGCACAGATGCGCGCCAGAAACTTGATATCTATGTCCCGCGAGTGGCGGTGAACAGACCAGCCGTGATTTTTTGGTATGGAGGTTCGTGGCAGGAAGGAAGCAAGTCAGATTACCGATTTGTCGGAACCGCGCTGGCAAAGCTCGGATTTGTCGCGGTGCTGCCGGACTACAGGCTGTACCCGCAGGTGACCTTCCCTCGATTCGATGAAGGCGGCGCGCGAGCCATTGCCTGGGTAGAGCAGCACGTCCAGGAATTTGGGGGCGATCCGGAGCGAATTGTACTGATGGGTCACTCCGCGGGCGGCCATACCGCTGCGTTCCTCGCTCTCAATCATGCCTTTCTGGAAGCATTCGGCGCTAACTCTACGGACATTGTAGGTCTCGTCGGGCTTTCCGGCCCTACGCATTGGCTCCGGACTCTGCCGCACTGCGAGACGCTTTTGCGGCGCCCTTTAGCGAGACAGACTGGCAGCCGATTCGCTTCGTAGATTCACACGCACCGCCGACACTCTTGTTGCACGGCCTTTCGGATAAGGAAGTGCTACCGCAAGAAGCGATTGAGTTACATGATGCGTTGGTGCAAGAACACGTGCGGGTGGAGATGCATCTGTTTCCGCATCGAGGGCATTCAGATACTGTGGCGCCTTTCGCGCTTTTGATGCGGTGGCGTACACCGGTCGTCGACGAAGTCGCTGCGTTTGTTCGCAGCGTCACCTCGGCACCGAGGCCGATTCGGCGCCCGGATCCAAGGAAGCGAAGTGATCAGCCAAAGGACCGGCACTTGAGGCTGCGCACAGCTTGATTCCCGACCCGTGTGCTGGAAGTTCGATTCGTGACTTCTTTTGGACCCACGGTTTCCTTTGCGGTCATGAACAGCAAGAGGAAGGTGACGGTTGAGGATGGCGACAACATAGTGTTTGAGGGGATGGGGATCGATGAACTGAATCTCGGCGAGCCCGCGTTGCAGGCTTACGCGGAGGAGTATGGAAGCACAGAGCTTGAGGCAACGTACAAGCTGGTCGTGGAGAATGGAGTCCTAAACCCTTCACAATGGATGGAATGCGCCAATGCAGATGGAACAGCTGATTCCGGACGAATTCACCATCGGCCAATTGTGAACGGCGATGTTTCACCGAGACGTCAACGATCATATATCAAGCTTAATCACGCTTAAGCATTTACAGTCTGCTTCGGTGCTCGGCATATACAGCGTGACTTTCCTAATTTGCCTGTTTGCCAATGTTCTTGCGATGGCATTCCATGCGTCACTGCGGTCAAATCGCCTGCTGGCTTTTGGCTTGAGCATCTGCGCCTTGGACGGCGCCTTTGGCTTCGCACGCCTTTCTTCGCCGCAGCAGGCTGCCGTCACAGTCAGTGCACTCGTCGACGAAGGCGCGATGCTCAACGCCTATCGCAGCGACACGCTCGATTCTACGGTCAGCGTCTCCACAGCGTATGCGAAGGCAATCCGACTGGCGGCAGCACAAGGCGTGCAATTCGCTGTGACGCTGGAAGGGGCATCGTGACGCGGCCGGAATGGCGTTCGGCGATTCTGGCACCACTCTCGACCGTCGCGCAGCAGACTGGAATCCAGATTATTGCCGGCATCTATGAGCGCGACCCGCCTGCAGACTTAGCATTCGCTTTACAGGCCGGCAGCGTGCCGTGCAGTTACGCTAAACGCCATCTCGTTCCGTTCCTGGAAACGGAGTTAACGCCCGGCCACGCTTCCGGTTGGCTGGGCAATGCCTGCGCGATGGAGATCTGCAAGGACATGGATTTTCCGCGCACCATTCTGGGCGACGCGAAATCCGGCATACGCTTGATGGGGGTGCCGGCAGGCGACTTCGGTAAAGATGCGTGGCTGCACGCACGGATGGCGATCATGCGGGGGGTCGAGAACGGCTTTGCGATTGTGCGCGCGGCCGATCAGGGACTTCTGACCGCCAGCGATGCCGCAGGACGTCTCATTGCGCAGAAGATCGCCGCACCCTCCGGCATGACGTATTCGTTGCCGCTCTCCCTCTCGGCCCAGGCCCCACCTTCTACACCCGCATTGGTGATGCCTTCTCCTGGTGCGTCGTCATAGGTTTCCTCGCGATAGGTTTGCGCTGCGCGAGGCAGATAGCGAATCGTCAGCCGACGAAGAATTCCCGAACCTAAGGCGTTCGAGAAACCGGAAGATTTTCGCGTCGCGCTTGCCTACAGCGGTGGTATCCGTAAGACTGCCAAAACTGCTGTCGGGAGCGCGGAATGACGGGGAATAGTGCGGTGGACAATTCCTCTGAGGGGGACGCTCAGCCGTCGGGCGTGCCCGCACCGGTCTTTATCAGCTATGCATCGCAGGATGCAGCGGTCGCCTATGCCGTCGTTCAGAATCTGGAGCGGCACGGGATCAATTGCTGGATTGCGCCTCGCGACGTGACGCCAGGGTCGCAATACGCTGATGAGATTGCGCGGGCGATTAATGGCACCAAAGTCCTTGTATTGGTGCTTTCAGAGCACGCGCTCGTTTCTCCGCATGTAGGACGAGAGCTCGAGCGGGCCGCGTCAAAGCGGCGGCGAATTATTGGGTTGCGGACCGATGCGGCACCACTGACCCGGTCTCTTGAGTATTTCTTGAGCGAATCGCAGTGGATTGATGTGGCGGCCCTGGGGATGCCCGCGGCGATGACCGAGATCACACGAGCAGTTGGACAGCGTCTGGCGCCCTCGTCGTGGGTCAGCCCGGGTTTGGGGACTGATGTCAGGGATCCGGCCGATCGGAAACGTAAACCCAGTTATCTGACTAAAAAACGTTTGCTTGCTGCTGCGGTGTTCCTGGTCCTCGCCGCCGTTGTCGTCGGAGTTCTGGTTCGCTACTGGCCGTCGAGGCAGTGAATTGGAAACGGACGTCGACAGCGTATTGCACTATTCCAAGGACTGTTCTATCAGGGACGCGAGATTGCTGCAGTCATGGGTTTCGAGGGCGCGCCATGGCTCGAGCGGCCGAGCCGGGCAACGAAAAATCTACCAACATTGCCGACGTCGAGAAGAACGCTGTCTACATCGAAACTCAGTTAAAGGCGCGAGGTTTCGAGACGCGCCTCCTGAGCGCGGAGCCCCAGTGCGTACTTGAGATCATTCTCAACGGCCGGCATGGCCTTGAGCGCCGCCTTGGCCGCCGCGGAAACTGGGGCGACGCCGTCGTAGAAGTGCGGAATGAGGATATGGCCTTCGTCGTCTCGAAGGCTCGCGATGAGGCTAGCGATCATCACAGCGGGACTCGGTGCCCAGCTGCCGTAATGGCCGTCGTGCAGCGGTTTGGTCGGCCCGTATACGCCTTCGAGAAATTCGAGGCTGGCGTTGAGCTGGCGCGTGGCGCCGACCGGCGCCTGAAAATGGCTGTCGTGGCTCAGGTCGAGACGATCGACTACATTTTCGGAAATGTTCGTAACCGTGGTCTTGCCGTCACGGTGTTTAGGAACGAGGGCATCCCACTTCAGTGGCTGCTCAGTGACAAAATGGGATAGAGGAGCGGGGTGACACACCTCGAAAACAAGAAGGGAAGCCCCATGGGAAGGAAAGCTGCTTCCCACAAAGTTGGGCTGTCGGGGGCGAAACAGTGAGCAACCCAAGCTAAGGCAATTTACGAGCCTCAATTTCAATGGCCTTGGCGATCTTTACGGCGGTTTCTGCAATTTCCGTGATTCGGGAGGCGACCAGTCCGCTGAACTTGTCGTAATGCGCCGCCGCCATTCCGCCAGCAATGCTCGCGGCTGCTTGAATGAGTAGTGCTTGTTCCATAGTAAATTTCCGACGTGGTTTGTGAATTGAGCGTCAGCTTACTGCCAAGTCACATTGCATGCGCGTTCTCTTTCTCGACTCGATGTAGAATACGTCTGACAAGTTCCCTACCGATCGCATTCAGGATCGCACGGATCGAAGACAAGATGCTCATCTCACTACTTGCATCTCTAAGCTTGGCCGGAAACCCGAATCCGGCACAGCCGTCAATTCAATCGTTGCTGCAAGCCAAGGATCAGGCATCTCTTAGATGCCTTCGCCCCGGGCGATCGGGCACTTTGGACCTCGCTGGCGATCATCTTATCGCCGGACGCGAAGGGAAGGTCGCCGGACCTATCCTTGTTGAGAGCTGTAACGTCCTGTTTGTACCGGGTCAACCCAGGACTCGCCGAATTTTCCAACGCGATTTCTCAGGCCACGTAGTCGGTTTCGTGGAACGGCGCGAAAGCGAAGATCTAATCTGGAAGCGAATCAGCACGCTGGCGAGCAAAGCCATGATGGCGAACGGATTGCTTCAATCCAGGATTTATTCACACCGATTCACCTTTTGGGTCAAGTCACTCTATCAAGACCGCGACCTACTGCAGCAGAGGACTTCAAGGGGGCTTCGAGCTACCTCACACTTCTTTTCGCGCCTGCCAAGACAAAAAGACTGATCGAAGCCTTTCGTCGCACAGCCCCGATAAGATTTGCGGCGAAAGACTTGTTGCGAGCCAGCCAGTCACCCCTGCTCTCAAAAGGCGATCCGCACGTTGACGGCGACCTCAAACGAATTCGTAAAGGCAAGTCCTTGCCGCCGGTTCTTGACTTGACCCGCTTTGGTGGACGGGTTGTTCTTCCAAATCTTCTCGGTCTGTTCGCTGTTGATGATGCTCCCTCGGTGATTGGTTTGTCGATGCGCAGATTGATCTGAAGTTTTTCTTTATCG
>JBDTAV010000067.1:0-27878 GCA_039924385.1 Steroidobacteraceae bacterium | reverse complement strand
ATTACCGAGTGTTTGTGCAATGGCGGCAAGCTTGAAATCGCGCAGCAGATGCGCATCATGAAAGCGCGCGGACCACGGCCCTTTATGATCGGCGCGACGGTCAGCCCCGAATCGATAAGGAGCGATGCGATGAAGACCAACCTGCACCTGGGATTTACCGGCAACTGTGACGCGGCTTTTGCGTTCTACGAAACTGTGTTTGGTACCAAGCGGCTGATGACCATGAAATACGGCGACGCACCCCCAGGCGTTCCTTCGATATTTCTCTGGATGAGTCCAACGAAGCCGAGGTGAAGCGCCTCTTCACCGCCCTGAGCGAAGGCGGTAGCGTCATGATGCCGCTCGCCCCCAGCTTCTCCCCGGCCCACAAGCCTAGATCGACCTACCTATCGTCGCTGCTGTTTCGAATTCTGCCAGGATCGTTTCGGCCAATTCCCGCGTCATTGGCTGACCCGTTAAGACCGGCCGGGCGTTTGGGGTCGATGGACACAAGGAAGATGTGTATATGATCGCGAACGTGTACTGAAGGGGCTAAGCGGCTCGCGCCGGATTAAAGTTGGAGTGGCGGATGGACGGGTGCGTGCTGTTCTCCAATCTCGTAGTCCTATCGACAGGCGCCGAAGAGCAGCGAAAATCGAATTCCATGACGGGATTCCCAGACGCAAGCGGCTATTCTGATAGCAGTAATCTCGGGTCGACCAACAGGGAAAAGATATCTGACCCGCAAGTATCTATGGCTGGTTCGAACAGCGGCCGCAATTCTTCTCTTTCCTAGGACAGGCGCGAACACCGAAGGACGTGTACGAACACTCTATTCCTTAAATATCAATTAGTTGGCAGACCCTATAAGACCTGGCAGGACAGCTTGGGCATGGCGGGATAAGGCTGATGGAGGCTAAGGTCGGAATCGAACCGGCGTACACGGCTTTGCAGGCCGCTGCATGACCACTCTGCCACTTAGCCCATTATTGAAAACAGCAAACCCCGGGTGCGCCGGGGTTCTTCGCTCAGTTTACATCATCCGCGACGTCCCTCAATCCGCCTCTTGCTTATGGACAACGCCCGACTTCATCACGAAAGGCACGTGCTGCGGCAATTTGACGTCGCGCAGCGGGTCGCCCTTAACCGCGATGATGTCGGCCCACTTGCCTGGCTCGAGTGTGCCCACTTTATCCGACCAGCCCATGAGATCAGCAGCGGCAGGTGTCCGTTTCGCTGGCGATGGAATCGATGATTCGAATCGCAGCCTCAGTCGTTATGGCCTCCTTCCAATATCCATTGCGATAGCGCCGGACAACCTGCTCCGCCTAGATTGAAATTGTTGCTGTAATGGTTGTTGGCGGGGGGTGGCGCAACACAGACGTTGTAGTAAAGAGAAGCCTGTTGCGTAAATCCGACGCTCGAACTCATTTGAGTTGCCTCGACGTTTTGGCAACGAGTCCAGTCATTGCACCCGGTCGATCCCGCGCTATTGCTGCCGGTGATAGACGCATAAGTCGCGTCGACTGCCGCGGCAATTTGCGCTGCCGTCGGGTTCATTGGCGGGGAGGTCACCTGCCAATAATACCCCGGGTCGCCTGATGACGCCGCCAAGCCAGAGTTGTGGCAGCCTGCGCAATTACTACTCAATATTGCGTACACATTGTTCGCATTGTTCGTAGCGCGCGAGAACGAAGCCGTCGCCTGGGTATTTAGGCTCACCGTGGCATTCGTCGCCGATTTGGTCGTACCGTCCGCGGACAGCAAGTAGTACGCAAAAGTATCGTAAGTGCACGGTGCCGACGCGGTATTGATGTCGTTGCCATTGATGTCGCACGTGAGGAAAGGCTGCCCGTTCGGCAAGACCTTGGCCGTGTAGGTGAACGGGGTGGTCGAGCTAACCGACGCGGGGCCTAACGATGCAGGTCCAATCGTTCCGCCGAGCGACGTCGTGCCGGCAACCAGCACCAACGAAACCTGGGCGCCCGTCGGTTGGATCACGTCGTTGGACGCCAACGTCGAGAACAGAATGTTATACGAAGCGCTGGGTGATCCCGGCGGCTGAACACCGGACAATGGCCACAAATTGAGCGTTTGATTCACCGCCTGCAAGGTATCCGTGACAGTAAACGTGATCGTGCCTTGTGGGTCATTGCCGTCCACATCCGTGATCTGGAAACACAGGCTGACCGACTCGTTAGGCGTCGCAGCTCCACTGAAAGTGAGTGTCACCCCGTAAGTTTCCGCGGTTGACAAGGATGCCGTCCATGTTCCTGCAGCATCGCCAACAATGGCGCCCGCCCCGGCCCATGCGCTGCTTGCGGGGTTCGGGCAGCTGGTGCCGGTTAGCTGCGCGAATTGCAGTATGTTGTACATGCCGGGCGGCTCGGTACCCAGTGCGATGCAATTGCTGGCAACAGGCAGCGGCACATCCTTATGCACGTTCAACACTGCGGGCACAGTCAACGCCTGGCACCCTGCCGCGATCGTCGGAGGGTTAGCGTTGACGTTGAACGTGTACGAGAGAGGCGATGTCGTCTTCGACGCGGCGCTGGTCGGCGTGACCTGCAGCATGTATGTACCGGCGACCGATGTATCAAAGGCGGGACTACCATTGTCGGCCCCCACAACGACCGTATTGCCCGCTTGCGTTAACGTAGACTGATAGCTGGCGGTGAACAGGCTCGACGATAGGTCGACGCGCGCCCCGCTGAATCGGTCAACCGTATAACTGTTGGAACCTGCGGCGCGAGAAGTCGGCGTGGGTCCGCTGGTATTCACGTCCTCGAACACGTTCGCGATCAACACCGGTGTACCCGGAGACACGACTGTGTTGCCTGCCGCGTCAGTCGCCGCGCTCATTGCGATCTGCGAAGCACCATTCGGAAACGTAGAGTTCGTGTCCGAATTAATGTATTGCGCAAGTCGTTGCGCCGCACTGGTCGACCCATAATAGTCAACCCAAAATCGGTCCTGCGTCAGGCGGGCGAGTGGCATGCGCGCGTAGTTAAACGCGAGATTCGGAATTCCGTTGGCCGCAGCGCCAAGCTTGCCCTCGAAGTAGCCGGCGAAGCTCTTAAATGTCGTGAATTGCTTGTTGGATATGTTGTTCTGCGTGTGACAGGAACGGCAATAATGCGCGTAGACGGCATGATATAGATCGTTGGGCGCTCCGGAGTGCGTTGTAGGTGCTCCAGTTTGCGTGTCAGTTGGCCAGTCGCCGGAACTCGGCTCGTCGCTGTCGTCGTAGGAGCGCGCGGTCGGGCAATTTCTGGGATCTTGACTATTCGCCGTGTTGCACCAGTGATACCACTTCGTCAACAGCGCAATGGGTGCAGCGAAACGGTCCACACACGTGGAGCCCGTGCAGGGACCGCCGGCGGGCAACGCCATCTCGGGGGTTTGATAAGTCTGCCATGCGAGGGCATTCAAATTTAGAAGATTCGGTTTTTGTACCGCGCTGGCGTAGGGGCCGCCGCCGATTAGATTTCCTGTGAACGCCGGATCGGTATCCGAAAACAACAGTGCGTCGACATCCCATGGCATGAATGAGGCGTGAACATTCTCAGAACCGGTCTGATATGTCGCGTCTGTGATTGAACCCCCGTGACAGGACAGACACGCGCCAGGAACATATTTTTCTCCGCGCCGGTCGAAGTTGGCGCTTGAAATCCGCTGGTAGCTGCCGTCTCGATCGTTGGGGGCGAAAACATAGAACTTGGTAAAACAGGTGCTACCGGAAGTGCCGCAATTGCCGTTGCTATGCCCTGCACCCTGGAATTCCATGGCGACCGTCAGAATCGGCGCCTGTTTCAACGCTACTTGTTCCAGCGATCCATAGTTGATCACCACGGCTGCCATGTCGCCGGCGTGCGCCGTAATGTTGCCGTTTGCGTCAGTGTGGTTTGCCGCACACTTAATGAAATACATATCGCGGCCAAAGCCCAAGTCATAATTGTTCGTATAAACGGCATGCGCGCCATTGCTTCCCGCAGCCCCAGTACCGAAGTCAGATTGCGTGTGATCGAAGCAATTATCGTCAAGCCAGGTATTCAGGTCGCTCTTGGTTGCGCCCACTGTTGCCCCAGACCACGGCGGATCGATCGCAGCGTAGTAAGCCTGAACACCCGCGAGGGTTTCCACTGGCGCGGCCTTAGGTGGATTAACAGCCTGTAGCAGAGCATCGGCCGTCAAACTGAGTCCGCCCGAACCTCCATTGGTCAGAGGAACTGCCGCGCCGGGAGCGGCAGCGAGAGTGGCTACGCCAGGAGCATAAACACCCAGCGCCAAGGTGGATGCGCTCACTGCGGCCGGATCGGGTGTGGTCCCATTGCACGTACCAGGCGTCGCACTGATCGAAAGATTGAGTACCGCACTGTCGAGGTCCGAGGTAACGAGTTGTGCGTCGGCATTCTGGGTGTACATGGCCGCTAGTTCGATGTCATTGAACGCGGGAACATCGAATACCACCCGCGGGTTTGTTGTCGATTGCAGCGCCGCCAGCAGTTGCTGTTGACTGCCGCTGGCGCCAACTGCGGTGACTGCTGGGCTCCACTCCGCGTTGGCTTGCAAGTTCGACAATGCTGGCAAGGCGAGGGTCACCACACCATTGCTCCGGCTGGTGTAAGTCAGGCTTCGGTTCACGCTAACGCATACGGGCGCATCGGGGGTGAGCGCTTGGCTCGGCGGCGCCACCGCCACGACGAAACGTCTTGGCGGCGAGGGATTGTCGACGACACTGGGGACGAGAAATTCATCTGGATCATTGGCTGCCGTCACGGTAACGGTCGCAATAGCAGTGGCCGACACGCTCAGCGCGTTCGTCACCGTCAGTTGAAATTTCAGCACGGTGTCCGAGGCCACCTGCGGTGCCGTGAATTCTACTGTATTTGAGGTCAGGGATAGGAGGCCCACTCCAATGGGCGGAGCTTGCAGCGTCGGCCCTCCGGTCTGTTGCCAGCTGAATGAGGCTAGCGCGACGCCGTTGCCGTCGCTGTCTTTGCCGGACAGGATAACAGCCGATCCTGATCGCACCGTGATTGCAATCGAGGCCGTGCCGGCGCCGGACGTCGCTTTGCTTCCGACAGGTGTGATGATGGCAGTCGGGGAGCTTGTCGTATTTGTCCCCACTTTGGTGGAACACGCGGCGGTGAACATCAGGACGGTCACCAGGGCCATGGGGATGTGGCGGCGAATCGCTTGGCAACAGGAAACGGAGGCCGCCATGATTAAAACTCCCAGCGAAAGCCGCATGAGAAAACGTGATCGGTGTAATCGGTGTAATCCAGCACGCGCACATATTGAGCGTATGCCTGCAAGCCGTGCGTGAGCACCAAGGAACCCCCGCCACCAACCGCGTAAAAATGACCCGGAAGGCCATCGGTTGGAATATCGAAGCCGCCGCTCGGGCTGCTGTCGGCCGCGTATGTGGAAACAACCGTGCGCGCAGCGGCAGAAAATTGATGGTGGTATTCGCCATAGACGTAGGGAACGATGACGCCGAAGCGGTTCAAGAATGCATATTGCAACTTGATACCTGCAATCGCTTCGGTCGACAAAATCGATTGCGCGGACACATTCGTGTCGAAGCCGTTGGTATTGTTCTCCACGAAGTCGCCGATGATTGTATGCGTGTATTGCCCATTAAGATAAGGCTCTAACGATCCGCCGCGATAATGAAACACGTAGCCGGCCGCCACTGAGGCCGTCGTTGAGTTAGCTCCCGCATTGCTGAGCGCCGTATCGTTCACGGACGGCACCAAGGGATTATTCGACGGGTATGTGATCTTGCGTACGGTGTTCAGGCTCATGTGCTGTTGCCCCACCGATCCGTCGATATAGGCGGCGCCGGCTTCGTACTGCACATACAGGGTCGCGCTTTGACCGTTGCCGCGAATTTGGCCATCGACAATGCTTTCTGCGGAGTTGAAATCTACGCGCCGTTCAGAATGCCCCGCCAACAGGCCAATGACGAGACGATCCGTGAGCCGATAATCCAATCCGGCCGACACTTCTGTGCTATCGAAGTTAAATGCATCCTCGAAAACGGTTGGGCTTTTGTCTCCGGCGCCGAAACTATAATTGACGAATGCGCTGAGCCGTCCGAACGTTACTGAACGCGAGTCGGCGCTGGCAGCGCCGCCAAGCGCTTGGTAGGCGGCGGCCCACGCAGCCGAAGAGGGATCATCGACATTGTTGGCCATGCGCGAGGCCATCGCCGCAAAGTGCAACGCGTCGAAGCGATTGCGAAGCGCCGCCGCCTGGCTGTTGGCAAACTGCGTCGTCATTGATCCTTGAGCCGCATACTCCTCCGGCGCCGTCCACTGCAGAGCAGCGGCAAGGGAGGATGGGCTCAATCGCAAGCTGAACGTTATCTCGCCCCGCCCAAGCAGCTCATTTGCATTGTCTTCGAGCGCGCGCAGCCGATTGAATAATGTCAGTTTCGGACCCGTACAGGCAGTGGTTGCGCCGGCGCCCGCACAAATTGGCAGCAAATCGGCATACGCAGCGTCATTCGCCCGTGCCGCAGCAAAATCGAGCGCGTTATAAGCAAAGATACCCTCGTCGGTTAATGTCGTCACCAGTATAAGGAGACTGGGCGTTTGCCCTGGCGGAGCAGGCGGAGCAGTCTGCGCCGAGGCGCTCAAGCTCCAGGAGAGAAGCACCAGCCCCACGGTGGCGAGAATTGCAACGCGTTGGCTCAAAAGACAGTCCGGGCCCGCCCGATGGGCGTCACGGCTCCTGCACTTGATGCCCCGAACCAATCCCTTATCGGTTGTCATGCCTTCATCCCTTCTTTCGGCCTGTTATTCGAGGGCCGATGTACACATGTCTGTGTGTTTTTTTTGCTCGTTTTTAGCTTAGGCGTATCAGAGCTTCGCTGTCAAAAGCTTTTTGGCCGTGCATTTGTATACAGTTAGACTTGCAAATCCGTTTCGACCTACAAATCCGCTCGCTCGCCTTCGAGGTACGATTACATTGCTCGTAAAGTTGTGTTGGCTGCACATAACCAGCCTATTAATCGCCCTCTGTGCTTGTCAGAATTTGACCGCTAGCGCCACCCATACGGCATCGGAAGCCGGTCTCGCCGCCTCTGTCGTGCAGGGAGCGGGATATGAACATCAGATTTTTGTCAGTGCCTCTCTTAACAGAAGTCCACTCTTTGTATTCATAGACGGCGACGGGACGCCGTGGCGTCACGGTGGTTCCTATGTTTCGCAAGATCCAACGCCTCATCGTGCGCTCGCCTTGGAACTCGCAGCGCGAACGCCCGGGGCAGTGATATATCTTGGGCGGCCCTGCTATTTCTCGGCGAGAACGGACACTGCCTGCGAGCCGAACGTCTGGACTTCGGAAAGATACTCCGCGCAAGTCGTTGAGAGTATGGCGGCCGTGATCAATCGCTATGCCGATGAGAATGACTCGCGTTGCGTGGCACTGGTGGGTTACAGCGGTGGGGGCGCGTTGTCCGTATTGATCGCTCCGCTCGTCCCTTCCACCTGCGCGGTGGTGACGATTGCGGCGGACCTGGATGTGGATGCCTGGACACGCTGGCATCATTTTCTACCGCTCAAGGGGAGCCTCAATCCCGCTACTCAGCCGTCCCTCGATCCTCACATTGCGCAGTGGCACCTCGTCGGGGATCGCGATACGAACGTTCCGCCCGAGATTAGTGCCCGCTATTTAGACCGGGTGTCCAATGATCAAATCTGGCACTTTTCGACATTCGATCATAACTGCTGCTGGGCTGAGCAATGGCCCGGCATCTTGGCTCGCATCGATATCCAGGTTGCCATCCCCGCAGCCGACGCAGGGTCTCTCTCGCGGCCGCATTAGGATTTGGCACGAGCTAAAGGCACGAAAAAGAAATCGCCCACTTCATGCCCGGCACCCTTGATGGATTTGAACTCGGGTTGCTCGTCAAAGTGATTGCGCAGCGCTAATTCTTTCACCTTACTTTGAACCTTGGAAAACAGGGCGGGCGTGGTCAGGATTCCATTGTTGGTCTCGAGCACATCGAGAAACGCCTTGCCGAACACCGAGTCACCTTGGCCGCCCTCATCCAGTACCGGATTATCGCCGCCGGAAGCGATCAGCAGACGCGAGCGCTTGGGCAACTTAAACTGAATGTAGTCGGGCGAAACTTCAGTCGGCTTGTCTAAAAAGAAGAAACTGGGATCGGTGGACAACAATCCGCTATAGCAAGAATCCGCGACCACCAGCACACGCTTGGCTTGCAGCCTGCCGATGTGGCTGGTGATCTGCTCATTGGGCACCCAATACGTATCATTCGGCGGTCGCTCAGCGTTGCGCGGCAACCAGTAACCGTTTTCCGTTTTCTCGGTCTTCAGACGGTAGCCGTGGCCGGCGTAGTAGATCAATAGATTGTCGTTGGGGCCCAGCACTGCATTGAGGTCATTGAGCGCTTTCAAGATCGCAACATCGTTCCCATCCTCGATCACTTGAACCGTAAACCCATACTGGGTGCTGAGGATCCTTGCGGCTCGTTCAGCATCGTAGTGCGGAGTCTTGAGGCTTTCGAGCACATCGTAATTCTGATTTCCTACGATGAGCGCGTAGAAGCGGCCAAAATCTGTTTTGCCGACCAGAGTGCCCTGACCCGCGGACGCCGTGCCGACCGTGCTGACACTGGCCGAGGGCTCGCGGGTGCGCGCCGGCAATGCTGCAAGCTGCTTTTCGCTGTCGGATTTCTCGGCCGCCAGCCGCTCGACCAAATGCTTCATGGTTGCGGAATCTGTCGAGGATTTCTTTTGCAGTACAATCAGCTGCTTATTCATCAGCTCGATCTGCTGATTCTTTTCCGCAACCGCCTGCTCCAATTGGGTGCGCATCTCCTCGATTTCGCGATTCTTTGCCGAGGTGTACATCAGGCTATCCTCCGGCATACCGGAAGCTCTGCGGTAGTAATTGAGCGCCTGCAACGGATCCTTGTCGACGCCGAGTCCCTGCTCGTACAAGCTGCCCATGTTAAAGAGTGCCCGCGACCTAATCTGTTCGGAGGCGCTTTTGTTATCGATCACCTTCTGATACCAAATAATGGCGGTCGCATAGTTCGGCTCTCCCCCAACGCCTCGTTCAAATATTTCGCCGACGTTGTTTTGCGCCGCGGCATCACCGGAACTGGCCAAGTCCATCCAAACACGCAACGCCGACTTATAATCCGCGCGATCGTACGCGGTATATTCGCCGCCGCGTATATGGCAATCCGACGCGGTAGTTCTTACCGGACGACGCCTCGAGAGAAACGTCGCGTGGCCGAGAGATCGCACCTCGCCGGGCAACAAGCAGTCGACAATTTCGAAGTCCTGGCGCTTTACCAGTCCTTCCTTGGATTTGTCCGTGGCGGCGGACACGCTCGCCACGCTCGCCGCGACACTCAAGGCGATCGCACCAAGCCTCTTGAAAGTTAATGCGCTGCGGAACATTTCGGGACCTCTACTCTTTCCCGCCGGCTTCCTTAATCGCAATCCTGAGCGGCTGGTAGCCGGCATAGTACTCGCTCGCCTCACTGACCGACTCTAACATTTGCAACCGTTCGGCAGGATCCGGATCAGCCCGCGATCGATCCAATATGTAATCAGCCGTGCGGCGCAGACCCGCAATCGCATCTGAATCCCGAGGATGCAGAGCATACGCCCTGCCGTAAGCCCTAACAGCCTCCAAAATCTGTTCACGGTGGCCTTGCTGAACGAGCCGCCACTCGCCGTCGCCGTCGGACATTTCCTTTCGGAAGTCGGCCTGTGTTTGCGCGGGTAGTGCTTCCAACGGAACCGCGGGCCGCGATGCCGCGTAGCCTTGATACCAAAATACGCCGGCAACAAGCGCAAGACAAACCGCCAAGGCCGCCAGCCCCGCGATTGCGATGCTCTTACCCTCGTAGGCCCGCAGAAACTCGCCGGCGCTCTGCCAGCGCTTGCTGCGATCGAATTCCAGGGCCCGACGGATCGCTTGCCATTCGTAACGCCGGATCGAGCGAATCCGCGGCGGCGCCATCCCGGCATTGCGCATTTCCACCGCGCTTTTCAAGTTGAACGGCGGCTTGCCCGCCAGCAATTCATACGCCACCAAACCCAACGCGTAAACATCGTCCGCCGGGTGCGGCTCGCGTTGTTCGATCATCTCGGGCGAGGCATAGGCGAGAGTCAGACCGCCCAACGTACCCGCATCGAAAGAATCTTCGCGGCGTTCCACGCCGGCAATTTTGGCGGCGCGCGCGATTCCAAAATCCAAAACCTTCGGATTTCCGTCGTCGGTAACGAACACGTTTCCGGGCTTGAAATCCGAATGCACGATGCCCTTTCTGTGTGCGTACTCCAGGCCCTTGGCCATGCCGACAATGAGCGGCAACGCTTCAGTTCGCGTCAACCCTCTCTTATGCGAGTCGATAAAGTCATCCAGGGTTTCGCCTTGCAGCAACTCCATCGACATGAACGCCCGCCCGGATCCGCCATCGTCGGTGTCAAACGTGTACACCGTAGCCACATTCGGATGCGCCAGTTCTTGGGATTTTTTGGTCTCGCGCTGCAATGACACGAAGGCGTCGGGGTCGGCTTCAAAATTGGCATTCAATAATTTGATTGCAACGTAAGGATTCGGATCGCGGGCCCGCTCACTGACCAGATCCTTGGCCTTCCACACTTGGCCCATACCGCCGCTGCCGATCAATCGCTCCAGCACATAACGCCTGCGGATGATGGTACCGGCAGCGACAGGAGGCTCTTGCGTAGTCGTGACCCGCGTTCGAGTTTGTGCGGCCTCGGCTGCCGGCAAATCGCGGCGCCGAGTCATTTCTCCGTTTCGGCGCAAGCTCGCATGAGCGTCGTCTTCGGGTCCGGCCACTTAAGATCTCCAGCGCGACTGCGACAATTCAGTGCAACTAAGTCAGGCGGCCGGGCGCGCACTCATCGCGCGTAATTCGCACCGTGAGCACCGAGGCATTGCGCCTCTTGATGAGAAGCATCTCGCTGCCGAGTTCAACCGTATTGCCGTTGGCAATCGCCGTGGGAACCGTGATGGGCATACCGTTGACCCGCGTGCCGTTGGTGCTTTCAAGATCCTCGATGGTAACGCTGCCTGCACGGACTGTGATTTTCGCATGGCGCCGCGACACGGTGGATGCGTCGATCACGACCGAGCACTCCTCGGCGCGTCCAGCGACAAACTCACCCTCACCCAAGGGAATAACTCGCTCATTCCATACCAGGTGGATCGCGTCGGGCCTTGCTGCGCTCGCAGCGATGGGCACTGCCTCAGCCGCCGCCGCGTCGGTCACCTTTGCGCAAAAGGCGTATCCGGTTTTATAGGAGGTGCGGATGATGTGTGAATCGCGAGACTCATCCCCGAGCACCGCACGCAGAGCCGAGACCAGACGGGTAAGACTGGTGCGCGCAACGTAAACATGCGGCCACAACAGCTCATCGAGTTCTTCGTTGGCAATGACCGCCGGACGCCGTTTTATCAGGATCTCCAGCAGCTGATACATCTTGGGTTCGAGCGGCATGACCTCGCCGCCGCGCCACAATTGGCGCTCGCTCAAGTCGAGGGTGCAATCGCCGAACGAGAGTCTCATAACGGCCGGGCTGAAGGATGTCCGATTACTCTTGTGACCAGAGAGTACCGCAGTGGGATCTGCGCTGCCAAGAGATCAGAACTTCCTAATAAGTTCCTAAGGATGTGGGGGGTCGTGAGCGGCTAATGTTGCCTCCAAGGAAGGCGGGACGCTTGAACCGCCGCTCCCGGACTCAAAACTAAGATTTAAAGGAGAATCATCATGGCCATAGACAGTTTTTTGAAGCTAGGAACCTTGAAGGGCGAATCGGTGGTCAAGGGCTTTGAGGATCAAATGCAGATCCTCTCTTGGGGCTGGGGCATGACCCAGACCGGCACCACTCACTCCGCCTCGGGTGGCGGCGCCGGCAAGGTCGACGTGCATGATCTGCAAGTCACCAAGCACCTCGATGCGGCCTCCCCCACCCTGGCGCTGTCCTGCGCCAAGGGCACGCACTACGACACAGCGGTGCTCACCATGCGCAAGGCCGGCGGTACGGCGCTTGAATATGTCACCCTTACGCTCACGGATGTGATCGTCACTTCCTATTCCATGGCGGACGCGGACGGTGCAGACCTCTTGAAGGACACGGTGTCGCTCAATTTCGCCAAGTTCAAATACAGCTACCAGCCCCAGGATAACAAGGGTGCGAAGAAAGGCGGCGCGATCGACGCCACTTACGACATTGCCAAGAATGTCGATGCCTGAGCGGGACCTTGAATCAACGCCTGCGTTCGAGTGAACGCAGGTGCTGGCTTCGGGTTAGGGTTCGGTAACGGCGGCGATGAGCAACCCGCGCACGTCCGCACCCCGCTCGCGCCGCAGCACCTGCTCATCGCTGCGCAGCAGAGTGAACCCTGCATTCCTCAGGGTGTCGCGCACGTAATCCAATCGATGGGTATAGCGGCCGTGCGGCTCGAGGCGGTAATTGCCGGACACGCCATCCGGCATTTGTTCCAATGTCATCACCAGATGACCGGGCCTTTTGACACACCGAGCCGCGGCGGCGAAGGCCTCCTCCAGCACCCCGAAATATACATAGGTGTCGGCGCAGACGACGGCGTCGAAGACTGCGTGATGGCTGCGCATGTATGTCACCAACTCGCCCACCGCCAGTTCATCGTAAGAGCCCTTGGCGCGAGCGCCCTCGATCATTCCGGATGACAAGTCGACGCCGACGAGCAGGCGCGCCAGTGGGCGAAGCAGGACCCCGCATAGTCCCGTGCCGCAGCCGGCATCGAGGACGCAGTCCAAGATGGGCCGCTCGCCCATGACATCGACCAGCGCCGCTGTCACCAACTCCGGCGCGCGATAGCCCAAATTCGCGAGATTTTGATCGAAGGTCGCGGCGAATCGATCAAAAGTCTCGGCAACATACGAGTCGGAGCCCCGCTCCGGGATCCGCTCGCCCGAATTCGCCGCCGCCAGATGTGCCGCGGTGCTGCTCGACGGATCGGTCCGCGCCCACGTCTGATAGACCTTGGCAGCGTCGGCAATGCGGTCTTGTCGATACAGCAGCATGCCGAGACTTTCGTAAACCTCGAAGAAATTGGGCTTGAGGCTGAGCGCGCTGCGAAAATCAACCTCAGCGGCATCCAGGTGCCCCGCATCACGCTGCGCAATGCCACGCTGATAGTGAGACGGCGCGTGCGCTCCCCGCAATCCGATGGCGCGATCCAGTGCGTCGATCGCGCCCGGAGCATCGTCCAGCTTCCGCAGGCAGATACCTAAGTTGTACCAGGCATCGGCGAGTCCCGGCGACAGCGCGGCGGCGCGTTCGTACGCGGCCTTGGCCTCCTGACTCTGATCCTGCTCGAGCAAAATGTTGCCGAGGTTCATCCAAGCGTGGGGATTGTTCGGGGCCCACTGGAGCGAGCGGCGAATCGAGGTCACGCCTGCAGCGCTATTGCTCTGATTGTGCTGCAGAACGCCAAAAAAATGCAGCGCATCGGGGTCGGCCGGCCTTAAGGCGAGCACGGCTTCGTAGCCGCTGCGCGCCGCCGCAAGTTGACCCATCTGATGCGCCTCAATGGCCGCCTCCAGCAGCTTTGCGCTGCGCTTGTCGAGGCCCTTCATGGCGGCGACGCGTCAGAATTCGTACACGAACTCGCTGTCGACGGCATTGATGTGCACCCGCGGCAGCTGCTTCCCATCGGCGGTGCTCTCCAGGAACCGCCGGCTGATGGAGGGCAGCACGTTGTTGGTGAGGATCGCGTCGATCATGCGCCCGCCGCTTTCGAGTTCCGTGCAGCGGCTCGCAATGAGTTTGACGCTCTCATCCGTATAGGTGAACGGAATTCCGTAGTTCGCGCGAATCCGCTTTTCAATCCTGCCGAGTTGCAGCCGAATGATCGCCCGTAGCATGGTGTCGCTCAATGGATAGTAGGGAATCACCACCAACCGTCCCAGCAGCGCCGCCGGGAATGTCTTGAGCAGCGCCGGCCGTAACGCCGCCGCGATGCCTTCCGGCTCCGGCATCAGCTCCGGATCCTTGCACATGTTCATGATGAGATCGCTGCCCACATTGGTCGTCAGGATGATCAAGGTATTTTTAAAATCGATCATGCGGCCTTCGCCGTCTTCCATAACTCCTTTGTCGAACACCTGAAAGAAAATCTCATGAACGTCGGGATGGGCCTTCTCGACCTCGTCGAGCAGCACCACGCTGTAAGGCTTTCGGCGCACCGCTTCAGTCAAGACGCCGCCTTCGCCATAACCGACATATCCCGGCGGCGCGCCTTTCAGCGTCGACACGGTATGGGCCTCTTGGAACTCGCTCATGTTGATGGTGATGATATTTTGTTCGCCGCCATAGAGAGCCTCAGCCAGGGTCAATGCCGTCTCGGTTTTGCCGACGCCCGACGGGCCGGCCAACATGAAGACGCCGATGGGGCGCGTGGGATTGGCTAGATTCGCCCGCGAGGTCTGAATGCGGCGCGCGATCATTTCGTGCGCATGGCGCTGACCGATCACGCGCGCCTCCAACAAATCAGCAAGGTGCATAACGGTCTTGATTTCGTCTTGCACCATTCGCCCCACGGGAATGCCGGTCCAGTCCGCAACCACTGAACCCACGGCCTGCGCATCGACGCTCGGCAGAATGAGCGGATTCTCGCCCTGCAGGACGGCCAGTTCAGTTTGCAGGGCGCGTAGATCAGCGAGGACCTGCGCTCGCTCCTCGTCATTCAGCGGCTTGGGCGGTTCAGGGGCTTCGGCCGCCGCGGCCTTCGCCGCTGCTGCCGGAGCCGACGCGCCGGGCGCAGCCTTCGCCGCCGCGGCTTTTTCCAAGGAACTGCCTGTGCCTTCGACCGGCAACGAGCCGGCGCGCAAGCGCTGTCGATGCTCGAGAATCTTCTCCACCAATGATTTTTCCCGCTGCCAGTTCTCCTCCAATCCTCCGAGACGCACTTTGGCCTGGGTCAATTGCTCGGCGGCATGGGTTTGGCGCGAACCGACGTCGATGCCGATCGCGCTTTCGCGGCCGATGATGGCGAGTTCCGTGTCGAGCGATTCGATGTGTTTGCGGCAGTCATCGACGGCTGCTGGAACGGCATGCTGGCTGATGGCGACGCGAGCACAGGCCGTATCCAATAAGCTGACGGCTTTATCCGGCAATTGGCGCGCGGGAATGTAGCGGTGGCCTAACTTGACGGCAGCCTCGATGGCCTCATCGAGGACCTGTACCTTGTGGTGCGCTTCCATGGTCGAGGCCACGCCTCGCAGCATGAGAATGGCGCGTTCCTCGGAAGGTTCATCGATCTGCACCGTTTGGAAGCGACGCGTCAGTGCCGGATCCTTTTCGATGTATTTTTTGTATTCCGCCCAGGTAGTCGCCGCGATGGTGCGCAACGTACCACGCGCCAACGCGGGCTTGAGCAAATTGGCGGCATCGCCGGTGCCGGCCGCGCCGCCCGCTCCCACCAAGGTGTGAGCTTCGTCAATAAAGAGAATGATCGGCTTGGGCGAGGATTGCACCTCATCGATGACCTGACGCAGGCGATTTTCGAATTCGCCCTTCATGCTGGCGCCGGCTTGCAGCAACCCGACATCGAGGGTGCGTAATTGCACGTCTTTGAGCTGCGGCGGAACATCGCCGCGCACGATGCGCTGCGCGAAGCCCTCGACCACGGCTGTTTTGCCGACGCCGGCCTCACCCACCAAAATGGGATTGTTCTGGCGGCGCCGCATCAGGATATCGACGACTTGGCGAATTTCTTCATCGCGGCCGATGATCGGGTCCATCTTGCCGCTGCGCGCTTGCTCGGTTAAGTCCGTGGTGAATTGCTTGAGCGCTTCCTGTTTGCCCATTTGCGCCGGCGCCATTGCACCGCTGATCTCGCCAGGTGCCGCGCCGCCGCCCATTTGAAATCCATCCGTGGGACGTTGTCCTTCTTCCGGCGAGCCGCTGACGATTTCGGAAAATTGATCCTTGAGCCTCTCGCCTTTGATCTTGTCAAATTCCTTGGAAATAGAGATCAGGACATTGCGCAGGCCCCGTGTATCGACGATACCCAGCATCAGATAGCCGGTGCGCACCTGTGCCTCACCGAACATCAAGGTCGCAAAAATCCAGCCGCGTTCCACGGCCTCTTCGACATGGACCGACAGATCGGAAATGGTGGAGGAGCCGCGCGGCAGGCGGTCCAACGACTCGGTGATGTCGGCTGCCAGGCGCGAGGGTTCCAGGTTGAACTGGCGGATGATGCGGTGCAGGTCCGAGTCCTGCAACTGCAGCACCTGATGGATCCAATGCACCAATTCGACATAGGGATTGCCGCGCATTTTGCAGAACACCGTGGCGCTCTCGATGGCGCGGTATCCAATGCGATTGAGTTTGCCGAACAATGCCGCACGACTAATTGAAGCCATCTTAATCTCCGATTTTTTCTAAATGAGTGCCGTGTTCGCCAGCACGACATCATCGGCGTCGCAGGCCCGGGGGCCCGACGCCGACCAAGAAGTCCACCCCAAGCGGGTGTTCCTGCCCAACTGTGCACCCGGGACCTCGCTGCGCTTGAGAATCAATTGCAAGTCCCATTGCAGTTCGAACCCCACATAACCGCGCACAATCGCGGCGAGTTGTTTGAGCGCGGCGCTGCCCGGCAGGAATCGTTCGAAGGCCGCTAACCCCAAGGATCCGACGACGATTCGGAAGCGCGATTGAGCGCCCCAGACGCTGCGGCCGACCGTTGCATTCAATCCCAAGGTGGAGGAACTCGAGGATCTGCCCAGATATAAGCGATCCTCGGCCGCCAGACTCATCCATTCGCCTTGAAACTCGCGCACGCACACCCGTTCTTCGAAGAAATCCTCGAGCAAGGCCTCCAAGCCTTCTGGATTTTTGATTTCGGAAGACAGGCGCCCGGCGTGGTAGAGCTTCGTCGGGTCGGGCATGGCGTCCCGGTTACGCAGCGTTTCCTGGCCGACCCCCACCAACGCCCCCACGTAGGCGCGGAACCGGTCGCTGTCCGGTCGATCGCTTTGCACCGTCGGCTGGGCATCCGCCCACCCTCGGTAGAACAGGCACGTCAAGCGGTGATGAAAAATGTCCGCAAAACGCGCGAGCGTGTGATCGCGGAAATTATGCCGCCGGTCGTGCGCATATTCGGTGAGATGCAGCGGCAGAGGTCCGTTGGGTCCGAAAACTCCGAAGAAAACGCCGCCCAACCAAAGTTTTCCGTCCTCGCGGCGCTGCGCCTCGACGAACATCGTGGGCGCGAAAGTCAGCGAGGGAACCTGGCCCAACCGCACGGCTTCGTTGGCCGCGCGCGCCGCAAGTCCGAGCCTCGGCAACTCGGGGAACGCGCACTCGACGCGGCGCATGGCAGCGAAGAACTCATAGGACGCGAATCGCGTCTCGAGATCTTGCGTTGCCTTTAGAGCGTCGGTCGATTGCCGAGGCGCATCGGCCATCGCGCGACCTCCCCACGCTCCGCTGATCGAAGCACGGTCCTGGAAAACGAATTAATCGAAGCAAACCGCGCAAAAAACTGCTCCAGCACCGAAGCCAGCATGAAGCTGCTCGAGCCCTGGAACGCCGCGTCTTCCATTGTCAAAGTCACCTCAGTGCCGCGGCCGTACGCAATCGGACCGGCGATGGGCACCCGGCCGATGATGGGTTTCGAACTCACGGCGCGCAAACCCTCGATCTGCCGCTGTGCTGAGGAATCATTGGGATCGGCATACAGGCCGAGCATCTCGCGCAGCGCCGCCGCGCCATCGCCCGGTGTATCGATGATCGACAAGTAATTGAGCGACAGATGACTGATGAGCCGCCAGCTGGCATCGCCATGCGCAAACGAGGGCCGGGGCCGCGACAGTCCTGCCACGCAGCGCACGCTTTCCACCGGCGCGGCCGATTCGAGGGTAAAGTCAGTGGCCGTCTTGGAGATCGGAATGTTCAAGGGCAAGTCGCGATTGGTACACAGGGTGGTGGCCGCAAGCTGCCGAAGTTTCGAACTGAACGGCGCCTCATCCGGATCGACCAGCGAGAGAAAAACCTCGCTGCCCACGTAGCTGGCGCGCGGACCGCTCAATCGTTGCCGCGCCGATAAACGCCTGGCTTCGCGGCGCAGGCTGAAGTAGGCAAGATCGCGCGTGTGCCAGGTCGTTTCGTTGCACGAGTAGAAGGGTCTGAATTGCTGATCGGGCTCCGAATGATCACCGAATCCCTGCACATCCATCACGTCATAGACTTCGTAATCCATCGGCCGTGTGCGATCGGCGACGACGTGATATTCCGGAACGCCGGCTTCGAGGTGGATGCGATCGGCATTGCGTGGGAACAAATTGATCGCTGCGCCGCAGAACAATCGGAAATTGTCGGCGCCAACCGTGGGTTCAAGATCCGGTGCGGCCCGCTCGAACAGCACGACGAGCTCGAAACGATCGCCCGCAATCTGTTGCAGACCGCCGCGCAGGCCGGCCAAGCGCACGAATAAAAACCGCTGCGGAAACGCGAAATACTCTTGCAACAGTCGATAGCCGCTAAATTGCCGGCGGGCGGGCGGCAGCAGCGCCTCATCGTCGTCGTAGCCCATCCTCTGAATCGCTTCGCGCCCCAACGTCGTGACATTGACAGAGGAACTGCCCGAAGCGCGGATCAATACCTGGGTACCATTGCCCAATATCTGCGCGTACAGCTCGGCAGGCAAATTGTCGGCGCCGACAAGATAAAGCGCCAATTCGTCCATTGCGAGTTGCCGCACCTGCACGCCGGCGGTGCATTGAAAACTCAGGCGCAGCGCCGAGCGCGTGCCGCTTCCTGGCCGCACGCCGATCGCACCCAACGCTGCAGGACCGTCCAGCACTTTTGCCTCGGTCAACTCGATAGGCCAGAGCGCCACATCATTCGCCAGTCTAAATTCGCATGAAACCGTCGTATCGCGGCCCACCATGCTGTGCAGCGCGGCATCGCGCGGCACGATGACGCCCGTGGCCAATGCGGGCTCGCGCAAGTCAGGCAGTAATTGCACCACCGCCATCGAGGGCGTCGGTGCGAGATAGCGCGGATACACCATCTCGAGAAGATGCTGCGTGAAGCGCGGAAACTCCGCATCGATCTTGAGCTGAACGCGCGCTGCCAAAAAGGCGAAACCCTCCAACAGCCGCTCGACGTAGGGGTCGGCGCACTCCAAGCCTTCCATTCCCAGGCGGCCGGCGATTTTCGGAAAGTCGCGCGCGAACTCGGCACCCATGTCGCGCACGTGCTGCAGCTCTTGGTTGTAATAGCGCAATAAACGGGGGTCCATGCTCTTACCGTGATCCTTCGTCGACCTTGACCGCGCCGGTTTCAAAATCAAATTCGGTGCGCATTAGAATGCTCTGCGGCACCGGCTGAGCCCATACCTCTCCACGAATCATGAATACCAGAGAATTGCGATTCATCGACTCGGGCTGCTTCTCCACGGTGACGCTGAGCTTGTTGCGCAGTATTCGAGGCTCGAAATCCAAAATCGCCTGGCGCACGCGCTTCTGCAGCGTCTCGACATTGATGTTGGCAACCGGGATGCCGGTGGTCTCCGGCATGCCGTAATTGATCGTCGATCTTGCAGCCAGAGGCGCCGCCGAGAGATCTTGGGTCGCCTCCAGGTGCACACAATTCAACAGCCATGCCAGGTCACGGCGCACGGCATCGCGCAGTCGCTGCCAGGAAAGCAGGCGTTGATCGCGCGATTCTAAGCCGCCTTGCGGATTCTCATCCGTCAATCGGTCGAGCAATGAGGGCTGCAAGCGCTCTTGAGGTGTCAGGTCGGCCATCGAGCCGCCCGCGTCACGCTACCGCCGGCTGATTATCGATCAAGTTGTTAAGTTCGATCCGGCGCGCATCGAGTAATCCGCACTCGCCGCCGTCGGTGATGAACACCCGCTGACCCAAGCCGAAATACGCTCCTTCCGACTGCTCCAACCAATCGGTGCGGCGCGCGAGGCGCAATGCCGGATCCGCCGCCGCGGCCTCGCTGCCGGGATAGCGGCTGGGAAGCAGCGCGACGCACTCGCCGCCATTCGCCCAGGTCAATTGAGCCGGCATCCAGACAAAATCCCGCAAGTCCGACGGTGCCTCCATGACAATGCTGTGAATGCGATGAAACGGCACCCAGTAGTAGCGGCCGGAAATGATGAGTTCGAGGCAGGGTCCCATGCGTGCATCGCCATCGGCGATCCACTCGAATGCTTCGCCGTTGAGCTTGCCCGTGATCGCCGGCGCTTCGTCGTAGGCGGTCTGCCGCAATGTCGCGGCATCCGCAGCGCGTCCCTCTGCCGCGACCGACAAACTTTGCAGCAAGGGCGCGAACCAACTGTCGGGCTCGCCGAGCGCCATTGGCATGCGTTTGCCGGCAAACACCTCGGCGCGGTAGACCTCGCAACGCAGCGCTTCCCGATAAGTCTGCACCATGAGCAATGCACCGGCGTCGAGATCGCCTGCCACATTCAACTGGGTGAGCGCTCGATTCCACTCACCGCGCACGCACAACAGCTGAAACAAAAAGATACGCAGGCGTGCATCGGCCGGCCGCTTACGCACCTCGCCTCGCAGTTGAGTCATCGCGCCGTCGAGATCGCCGGCGCGCACTGCCTCCTGCGCATCCAAGAACTAGGCGTCCGTATTCTTTGCGATGTCGTAGGTCGCGTCGATCGCGCCGCCCTTCTTCGCGCCCTTGTTGTCCTGCGGCTGATAGCTGTATTTGAATTTGCCGAAGTTGAGCGCAAAGGTGTCGTGCAATTGGTCTCCCCCGCTTGAATCAGCCATCGAGTAGGAGGTGATGATCACGTCCGTGAGTGTGATGGTGACGTACTCGAGCGCCGTGCCGCCGGCTTTGCGCATGGTGAGCACGGCTGAGTCGTAATGGGTGCCTTTGCAGCAGGACAGCGCCACAGTCGGACTTGCCGCATCGAGGTTCTTGGTGACATGCAAATCCTGCACATCGACCTTGCCTGCGCCGCCGCCCGAGGCGGAGTGAGTGGTGCCGGTCTGGCTCATGCCCCAACCCCAGGAAAGAATCTGCATCTGATCCTCGAAGCCTTTGACAACCGACTCGCCTTTGAGCGTACCGAGCTTTAAGAAACTATCTATTGCCATTGTTCTTCTCCCTGGGGTGGATGGAATGGCGCGCCGCTGCCGGCGCGCAAATGTTTTAAACTGTCAATCCGCTTGATTACGCCGCCTTCGCTGAGGGCAGCTTCGACACCAGACGCAACGATACGGTCAAGCCCTCGAGCTGATAGTGCGGACGCAAGAAGAACTTGGAGGTGTAGTAGCCCGGGTTGCCTTCGACTTCCTCGACCACGACTTCCGCGGCAGCCAGCGGCTTGCGAGCCTTGGTTTCCTCGCTCGAATTGGCAGGGTCACCGTCGACGTAATTCAAAATCCAGTTCGACAACCAGCGCTCCATGTCGGCGCGCTCCTTGAACGAGCCGATCTTGTCGCGCACGATGCACTTCAAGTAGTGCGCAAAACGGCAGCAGGCGAACATATACGGCAGGCGCGCCGCCAAATTGGCGTTCGCAGTCGCATCCGGATCATCGTACTCGGCCGGCTTGTTCAAAGACTGCGCACCGATGAAGGCGGCAATATCGCTGTTCTTGCGGTGGATGAGCGGCATGAAGCCGTTTTTCGCCAGCTCCGCCTCGCGCCGATCGCTGATCGCGATTTCAGTCGGGCACTTCATGTCGACACCGCCGTCGTCGGACGGGAAGGTGTGCACGGGCAGCCCTTCGACGGCACCGCCGGACTCGACGCCGCGAATGCGCGAGCACCAGCCATAGAGCTTGAACGCCCGATTGATGTTCACCGCCATGGCATAGGCGGCGTTGCACCAGGTGTACTTGCTGGAATCGGCGCCTGCCGTGTCTTCTTCGTACTCGAACTCCTCCACCGGATTGGTCTTGGCGCCGTAGGGCATGCGCGATAAGAATCGCGGCATGGCGAGGCCCACATACTTTGAGTCATCCGAATCGCGCATCGAACGCCAGGCGGCATATTCAGGCGTTTGAAAAATCTTGGTCAGATCGCGCGGATTGGCGAGCTCGCCCCAGGAATCCATCTGCATGGTGGTCGGCGACGCGGCCGCGATGAAGGGTGCATGCGAAGCGGCTGCGATCTGCGCCATACCTGACAACAACTCGACATCGGGCGCGCTGTGATCGAAGTAATAATCGCCGACCAGGCAGCCGTACGGCTCACCGCCCAGCTGACCGTACTCCACTTCGTACACTTTCTTGAAAATTGGGCTCTGATCCCAGGCCGTTCCCTTGTATTTCTTCAGGGTCTTGGCCAGATCCTTCTTCGATATGTTGAAGACTTTGATCTTCAGCATTTCGTCCGTTTCGGTGTTATTGATCAAATAATGCAATCCACGCCAGGAGCTCTCCAGAGCCTGGAATTGAGGATTGTGCATGATCAGGTTGATTTGCTCAGCGAGTTTTCGATCGATCTCCGCAACGATGGCATTGATCGAATTCACCGCATCGTCGGCGATCAGATCTTTGTCCTCCAGCACTTGCGCGGCCAGGGTGCGCACCGCGGTTTCGACCTCTTCGCGCGCGCGGTCTGACTTGGGTTTGAATTCCTTTTGCAGCAGTGCGGAAAAATCCGAGGTCTCGGTGGTCTGGCCGAGCGGTGCTTGATCTTCTTTGGCCTGTGCCATGGTTCGTACTCCTTAAGTCTTGGCCGGTTCGTCCGAAGGCTTCGGTGCAGAAGCCAGCGACTGCAGCAGCGCAGGGTTCTGCAACGCCTCCGAGATGAGCTTCTCGGCTCCCGACTTGCCATCCATGTAGGTCACCAAGTTGGCCAATTGAGTGCGCGCTTCCAGCAGCTTTGCGAGCGCCCCGACTTTTTTCGCCACCGCGGCAGGAGAAAAATCGTCCATGCTTTCGAATGTGATGTCGACGCTCAGCTGCCCCTCGCCCGTCAAGGTATTGGGCACGGCGAAGGCGGCGCGCGGCTTCATCGCCTTTAACCGGCTGTCGAAATTGTCGACGTCGATCTCCAGGGGCTTGCGCTCATCGACCGGGGGCAGCTCCTCGGCAGGTTTGCCGGATAAATCAGCCAGCACGCCCATGACGAAAGGCACCTGGACCTTCTTCTCAGCGCCGTAGACCTCCACGTCGTATTCGATCTGGACTCGCGGAGCGCGGTTACGCGCGATGAATTTCTGACTACTTTGCTTTGCCACTAGCCACCTCGGTAATCGGCGCCGCCGATATATGTACTTAAAACGGATTTCAGGACCAAAAGACGCCATTCATATCGAAAAATATTTTTTGTGCTACTCGCTTGCTTTTTCAATTCCGCCCAGCAGCTCCGCCTCGGCGACTCCGCCGGGGGTCAAGTCACGGACGATTTCCATGAAATCCTTTGACACCAAACGCTTGGCCCGGCGCAGCAGCATCGGTACCGGACTCGACGGCTCGTGCCTGCGGTAATACTCGCACAGCCGGTCGAGCTGCCGCACGACATCCTCGCGGCTGTCAATCTCGCCGCGCCCGCCGCCCTTGGCGGCATCATCGCCGGCCGCACCCTGCGCGCCCGCCGTCCCAACGCCCCGCGCTGACAGCTGTTCCGCCAGCACATGCTTGATTTCGGTCAAGTCCAGCACCAGCGGTTTCAGCTCCGGCGCCTGACTGCCTACTTTGTCGACCAATACCTTGTCGAGCGCGCCGACGCTTTCCAACGCGAGCGCGATCTGCACTGCGCTGGTCTGAAGTTCGCCCAAGTCGGCATCGCGGAAGGCGGCGTCGATCTGTACCTGTTTCGGCGGCTCCGCAAGCCCGGCGGGCGCCGGTTGTTTGCCCGACGCGATCCGAATGTCGCGCAAGCTGAAGCGGCCCAAGGTTTTCGAGGCGACCAAGGGGACTTCCCGCACCGCCTTGAGAACGCCGTCGGATGCGGCAAGACTCAGCAGCGAATTGACGCGCAAGGTCGGATCGTTGTTATCGTCGGCATCGAGCTGCGGATGCACGGAATCCCACTGCCCCTCGAGTAAACCTTTGATAAGACTCAGTCCCGCCGCGAATCCTTGCAGCCCTTCAGTTCGCAGCAGCGCGTGGGTCAGGGCGACGGCCACGCGCAGATCGCGCGTGCGGCCCATGAGGGTTTCGGCTCGCTCGGTCACGTCGCGCCAATCGGGTTCCTGAGCCGGCTTGACAGAATCCCCAATCACTTGCTCCGGACGAGTCTGCTGCGCGCGCTCCAGCGCCATGAACTCCGGATCGTATTCGAGATTTGGGCCGCCGGGATTGCCGTCCGCAAACGGCGCCGCCAACTTCACAGGGTCGATCACGCCGCCGCCCTGCGCAGGAGCGTTTCTTTGGAGTTCATCCCGACACAGTGGCCGGGCGCCGTCGAGCATCCCATCAGCTAGTTCCCTTGTCCCTGATCCTTAAGTCCCGCCTGGTTCGGTGGCGGCACGACGCCGGTCGGCGTGCCATTGTTGGTGCGGGGGGCGGTTGAAGCTAAACCCTCGCGCCGCGGGCTGTCAAGGCTGCCAAGATCGTCACGGCCACCCCAGGCTTTCAGAGACTGACGATATCGAGAGCGTCGATCAACGCCGGCGGGGCGATCGAGCCGCAATCGACGATAAGGGCCGTTACGTTATCGGTGCCGCCGCGCTTCATGGCTTGCACGACCAGCTCCTTGCTGCATACGGCGGGCTCGCGCGCTTGCAGCAGCTGCGCCAAAACTGAGCCGTCCAGGGGTCGGTAAATGCCGTCGCTGCACAACAAAAAGCGATCGCCGAGTCTGACGTCACCGCGCACCGTCTCAGGACTAAAGGCCTCCTCCCCGCCCACCGCGCGCGTGATGGCTTGCGGATCGTCATCATCGACGCCAGCCTCGGCCCAGCTGTGGTCGGTCGTCAATTGTGACAGCACGGCGTCGCGCAGCCGGTAAACGCGGCTGTCGCCGGCCCAAATCGCGGCGTATTGCGTGTCCCGGATCAATAACACCACGACCGTGCTGCCGCTCCGGATAGGATTGATCTCGCGGGTCGCGCTGCGGCGCAGATAGTCATTGACCTGCCTGAGCTGACTCACCACCAGCTCAATTTGCTCATCGAGGCTGGCGGCCATGGGAGTATTCGCCAGCGCATCGCACACCATGCGGCTTGCAATGTCCCCATCACTTAAGCCGCCCATGCCATCGGCGACTGCCCACAGCCTGAGATCCGGCCGGTCAATGAAAGCGTCCTGGTTGCTGGTGCGCACGGTGCCACGGTCCGAATGTGCGCTCGAGGCCACGGCCAGCGCCGACATCGGCTCTCGCACCACGGTTGCGGTCGAATCGTGAGCGGCATCCGTGGCGGCCTCACCGACATCCCAACCCGCTTCGTTCCATGCGCCGTCCAGCATCGCGCTGTAGCGCGCGCTGTCCGGAAGCCCATGTGTGATCAGCCAGCTGGGCGTGATCGCGGACGAGCCATCGGTCCACCAAAACGCCGTGCCGCCCTGGGCGTCCAAAAGCTGACCATAGAGCTGCAGCGAGGGTGCCTCGAGCGCCGCCGCTTCGCGCAGCGGCACGCAGCGGGGCCGCAGAGTCGCGGCGGCCAGCGTCGCGCTCGATGACTGCGTCAGACGCAGCGTTTTTTCATTGCTCGATTTGTCGAGATGGCCGGCAAGATCCATCACACTGCGATCGAAATCGCCAAATTCAAACTGCTCGGCCGCCAAGGTATCGAGGAGTAGACGCTCGGCATGCTCGAAACCGGTGCGGTAACGCAGAGCTATTTCCAACGTGCTCAAATCCGGCGGCGTCGGCCAGACAATCGTGAGCGGAAAATACCTGCCGACCCGATCGACACTGGGCACGAGGATTCCAGCGACCCCCGCGGCGCCGCAAACGCGCGGCGCCAAAGCGAAGCGCCACACCGGGCTGGTCAGATAGGTATCGAGCCACGCGGCGCCCAGGGTTTCACGACTTTGCGCCAAGCATTGCTGCAGCCAAGAATCCCATCCGGTCACGAAGTCATCGGCGACGCGCCGGCGCACGAAATCGCCGTGCGAGGGGAGCTTACCGAAGAAGCCTACCTCCATTTAGCTGCCGCACTTAAACTGATGCAAGACCCCGGCCTGCTGATATGGATTGCGAATGCTCGTGGGTTCGATGATGACGGCTCCCTGATGGCCGCCTGCTTGGAACGAAGCGGTAAATCGCACATCCGAATCGGCATGCAGCGATGCCGCATCGAGCAATCGAAACCACGCCCAGGGACCCTGGAAACTTAAATTGGGATGAGCCCCCGATGAATCCTCGAATGCTATCGACGCCGTGCCGGGCGCAGGTCCCGGCCATTTCGCCGCCATACTGCGAATGGGACCATGGCGATAGTCGAGCGACTGCCCATCGACTTCGAGGGTAAATCGGCTGGCGCCCGCATCCAGGTCGCTGGGCGTTAGGGTAAATTGTTGGTCCGGCGCTTGGCCGGTAAATCCTAGATATTTTTGTCTGATCTGCTGCGCAAGCTCGAATTGACGCAGCATCGCGCTCGAGGCACCCGACGGGCCGCTGCCGCCGGCACGCCAAACCCATGGACTGCGTGACACATCCACCAATGGCGCAAGATTTTCCTTGAAGAAGGTATCGAAAATTCCGCCGAGGCCGAACAATCGTCCGAAATCTGCCAACGGCACATCGACCGCACTGCCCTGAGAGAAGGGATATCGGCCCGAAATAATCTGTTCGCAAGGTTTGACGATTTGCTCACGGTAGCGCTGATCCAACTCGCCGCGCGCCTGACCGATGGCCAGCGTTTCGCTGCGTCCGCCCAGCGCTGCAATCAATGCGCCGATCGGCTGCGGCAAGGTCGAGGCTTGCAACTGCAGCGCTTTGAGCGCATCACCCTGGCCCGACTTCGCCAGCGCGTCCAAGGGATTGGTCTCGCCCACGCCGGTACCCATACCGCTCATCTTGAGTTGAATCTGCTTCACCTGCGCCGTGACCTGGTCGATTGGCGCCGCGCCCGGCGGCCCCGCAACCAAGGCATTGATGGCGGCGAAATGGGCGGTTATCTTTTCCGCCGGCGTCGGTGCGCCCGGAGTCGCCTTACCCGCGCCCATCAGCTTGGTCAATGGATTGATCACCGTCTTCGCCGCGTTCGCGACAATGCTCGCAGCCGTCGGCCCGCCTTCCGGTGGCTTGGTCAGGTTGGTATTGGTTGCCACCGTCACGAGTAAACCGCGCAATGGCGAAGTTGGGCCGCCGATGAGGCCCAGAGCTTCCGAGGCCTGCGCCAGATTTTTCAACGGCACCATGGTGATATCGTTGAGAATGCCGTCCCAGGTTTTGATGTAGTCATCGGCGTAAAGATCCATGACCTGCGCGGCCATGCGCGTCGCGCTTTGCACATCGAAGGCACTGTCGCCCATCACCCAGTTATCCTGCGAGAATTGTTTGACCAGCGACAGCGTTCCGCCCGCTGAAATCTGGTCGAACACCGGGCGCGTATAAATTCCCGGAATGGGCTCGGACAAGGCCTTGCCGCTCTTTCGCATTAACGCCAACTGCGAATTGATTCCCGCGTCAATGTCCAGCCGCAGGTCGTGGCTGGTGTCATCCACGTGACTCAATCTCAGCTGGTTGTACATCAGCCGCGCCAACGAGGCCTGACGAACGGTGTTGCGGGTTTGCGCAACGAGGGTTTCATCCAACGGTAGCGGCCGCAGCTTATCTTGGTCATCGAGCAGGGCCTTCAAATGCACGCTGAGCGCTTGCATGCTTTGCGGCTGCGCGGCGAACAGGTCTTGCCAATCCAGATTGATCAGAAATGCCAATTGCTGCTTGTCCAGATGCTCGGGCTGGCCCAGCATCAAGTACGCTTTCAAGTATTGATATAGA
>JBDTAV010000066.1:0-2987 GCA_039924385.1 Steroidobacteraceae bacterium | reverse complement strand
TGGTATGCCGAAACGCGACCGGCAACGAATCGGCGTCGATCGCTCCGAACGCTGAGATCGCCGAATTTCTGCTCTTAACATGCTAAAGCCCCCTTCCAGCCGTGTACCCCGACACCTACACGCTTAGCGACTCGAAGACACGAAAAGGAACTCCATGCCCTCTAACCGTTCGCCGACAATCAAATCAATACCCTACAGAATGACTGTTGCCACGAATATTGACTATTGTTTTAATCCCATTCGATAATTCAGCCGCCCGGTTGGCCTTAGCGGGCATAAAAACGCGAATCGTGTCTTCGCGTCCCCATAGTGGGAAAGACATTGTGGCTCTGGATTGGCGCCGTTGCGGTCGAGGCCATTTTGGACATCAAAAGCTGTTCTAGGTAAGGTACGGATATGGCCGAGCTAATCGTTTCTGCGGCGCCGGATGTGATGGGTGGGACGCCTGTTTTCCCGGGTACCCGCGTGCCCGTGCAGACGCTACTCGAATACATCGAGGGCGGGGAAACCATTGATGAGTTTCTGGATGGCTTTCCCTCCGTGACGCGACAACAAGTCATCGCCTTTCTGGAACGCGGCGCAACTCTGGCCGTTACCGAAGTCGCTTGAATCTGCTGCTCGACGAGTGCGTCGATCGGCGGTTGGCGAAACACATCACCGGCCTTTCCGTGCGCACAGTTGCCGAGATGGGTTGGGTCGGCATCAAAAATGGTCAGCTGCTTTCACTGGCGCAATCGCAATTTGACATCTTCGTGACCGTCGATCGCAATCTGTCGTTTCAGCAAAATCTACCCAGCTTTGCAATCGCGGTGCTCTTGCTGGTCGCGCCATCCAATCGCCTCGTCGATCTCATAAAGCTTGTGCCTGATATCGTCGGCGCGGCACCGGGCGCCGTCAAAGGCACTGTGACCAGAGTTATCTTCAAGACATCGCCTTAGCCGCTGGCGGGTCCATGGCCAGCAACAAGCGCATTTCCATTAAAGGCGGCGAGATCGGTTAGCGCTGGGTACCGCTGGGGCATCTACCGGGAAAGCAAAACGCCGATCCAATCTATGGTGCTCCTTTAGCAGTTTCTTTGAAATCGCAGTCCATTTTTCCAGCAATCTCATGCTGAAGCGGCAGACATTCAAACTCATGCAGAAAGTGCATGCCACAAAACGTCGCCATGCCGCGTCAAGAAGGGACAGAAAGCAAGGCAGCGCCGCTGGTAACCCCGATGACGATGCCGGAACTCATCAGCACAATGAGTCCTCGCTCCGCTCGCGTCATCTCGAGATAGACGCGAACCTGCCCTTGGTAGTGCTCGAGTCGGCGCGCATCAGGTGCGACGTCGCTCTTCCAATCAATGACTACGGCTGGTTGACCGTTGGCGTTCAACATCATGGCATCGACGATTCCCGCCATCGCTGTCTCTGCGGCGTCCAGTACACTCGATGCGTAGATCGGAAGCTCCGCCACGAGGTCGGCCCGTAGAGCGACAATTTCGGGCAACGCGAGTGTTCGGACGATGCAGTCAGCAAGCTCACCGGGAGATATTCCCACAGCTGAATCGTCGACTGCCTGGCATCCCAGTGCACGAATATGCTCGCGTGCACGTAAGCTTAGTTGCGCAACCTCGGACGAAGTTTCACCGTTCAACACCTCCTCCATTAGCTTGTGCAGGATCAATCCGCATTCTCGACTCCCCTGCACGATACGAGCGGTATCCGCTGGTTCGGGCTCACCGTTGGGACGCCCGATCCACAAGGCACGCTCTTCCCGTTGCAGCAGGCTGCCGGTTGGACTTTCGTCGCGGCTTGGCGCCAGCCAGGTGAGATGCGGTTGTCCCTCTGCGATTGCCGCCGCCTCAACTGCGAATACATCTCGCGTCTGTTTGTTTTGGTCTTCCGAACCTTGAACACCCGCCTCGGCGGGAAAATGCGAGACGTCAAACGATGGAAGAACCCCGAGCGAATGGTCTACAACGTTCGCCCAGGCATTTCTTTGCAGGGGCACGCTCAGGCGCGGCAACAAAAGAAATTCGCGCGCCCGCGTGGCTGCGACGTACCAGAGTCGTATACGCTCGCGCTGCGATTCTGCTTTTTCCGCATCCCGCGCGGCTTCGTGACCTCTGGGCGCGATACCAAAGATCGGGCAGTGAGAGTCCACCTGCTGCAGCATCTGACCCGCGCGGACCTGGCGAAGGCGACCACGAATCTTGAGACCTTGAGCAGTAATTAGCCGGTAAAACGGGACCCATAACCGAAGCGATGAAGTCCTATGTGAGTCAGTCGCTCGGCAATCCCTCCGTAGAAACGCAGCAGGCGGTTACCCAATTTGGAGAGCTGACTGCCGAATTACGCCGTATTGCGGCACTAGCGACAGACTTGGCCACCGTTCACGATTTCACCCGACGCCTGGAACAAGCGGGGGCGACCCGTTTCGCCGAGAGGCTTCGGTCTATACCAGTCGGCGAGAGCGGAGAGGACCGAGTTCTTCCTACCTTGTGGCGGGAGGCATGGACATGGTCCAGGGTATCCGGTCATCTTGAAAGCATCGAAGCGCGCAACGAATTGATAGGCCTGGCGAGTCGCCGACGTGACCTTGAAGCGGGATTAGCGCGGCTATATCGGGGACGCGCAGGATTCCATGCAGCAGGCCGTGGCGGCAGTCCCTTGTTGGATCATGAGCCACTCTAAGATATCGGAGTCGATGCCCTCGGATATAGGAGCCTTTGACCTGGTCATTATTGATGAGGCCAGTCAGTCAGACCTCTGGGCATTACCGGCGATTATGCGCGGGAAAAAAATCCTAGTGGTGGGTGACGACAAGCAGGTCTCAGCGGTGGCTCGGGTAGTTCGGACAGAAATCTTTCTCCGGTGAGTGGATAGATCTGCCGCTTCGTTGAACACTGCGAGGCGTTGAGCCTCAATTCTTGACCCTTGATTGTTCTCCTTTAGTCTACCCCAAGCGCAGTCTGCCGCGTCAAGCGGCAGAAGCTCCAACTT
>JBDTAV010000065.1:0-11607 GCA_039924385.1 Steroidobacteraceae bacterium | reverse complement strand
TCAGCCCTCGCAAGGCGCGATGTCGACCCGTGGGAGGAGGCTGCTAGATTAAGTCGATTACCGGAAGAGGAGGCGGCCAACCATCTTGTTTCTATACTTACCGGACTGCCGCATCAGTCGCCCGCGGCTCAAGAGCCGACGCGCACGGCCGCTCACTTAGTCGCGCTCTTGCCACGCCGCTGCGATCAGCCTCTTTTGATCCCCGAGAGACTCGCAGGCCTGGCCCTCGGTCCAGGGGTTCCCGATCCACCGCCAGCATGCGTTGACCGACAAAAGCCTCGTTCACGCGTCGACGTGACGAATCGTATACCGTCTGCGCCAAGCCGATCCTGGGCGGCCCGGATCACGAATACTCCTTCGCATTCGCTGCCGCTTGATCGAATATTTGCAGAGCATAGGAGTCCGGATCGCGTTAGCATCTTCCGCTATTCGACAGCGTGCATCCGCTTCAGGGTTGGCGGGATGACACAGTTCGCAAAAAGCACCGACTTGAGGAAGTCGTTGTGCGTGCGCTTGAAGTTCGCGGCGCCAGCCGCGGCATACTTTGTTGGGCTGCGCGGGTAAGGTATGGTGACAGGCGGGATATCGCTTAAAGGATGGCATATCATGAAAACTTTAATCCTAGCGCTGTCTGGTTTGGAGGTCACTCGCCTACTGCGGGCGGAGACGATCGCCGCCAATGGTCAACCCGAACTCGACACAACATGTGAGAAGGACTTCAGAATTGAAGAGGATTTCGATCGCAACGCCTATGGCATCGCTAAGGACGAATGGTTCGATTTGGTCACATCGATGGCGGTGTTGACCATCGAGCCGCGTCGCGAAAGCGGTTATTGGATTCTTTCGGTTGCGGTCGAGCGGGTGCTCGGCCTGGTTCGGACCTTCGATGAGGGTAAAATGAGACATATGGCCTTAACCCTTGATGAGTTCGAGCTTGAGCTTCGATCAGCAAGACGAAAGGACGTCACGGTGCGTCTTGATGTTCAGACGCCGGAGGTCAAACAGGGTTTTGACGCATGGCTTGCGGAAATGCGTACCCGGCATCCTTGGAAGGCGGTGAAATGAGATAATTGGCGTGGAATGGACATGGATCATTCATGAGAGAGGAGGGCGTCGATGTTTGTCGAACAGATGTTGGATAAGGCGCGCGAGCGCCTCGCCGTGATCGATGCGACCGCGAGCGTCAGAGAAGCCGCCGCCGTCATGTCAAAACCTCACACCGAGCTCCTCGTAGTGTGTGGACCGGACGGCGGCATCGTTGGCGTCGTGACAAAAACGGATGTCATCGGGCAGATCTGCCGGTGCAGCGGGCAGGGCTGTATGGCGAGCGTCGATACGATTATGACGCGTAACGTTATTTCCTGCGCCCCGAACGATTTGCTGCACGAGGTCTGGCTCGTGATTAAGGAACGTGGACTGCTGCGCATTCCGGTCCTCGATTCGTCCAGAAAACCCATTGGGATCGTTTATGCGCGCGATGCGATCCAGAACTTACTGGGCGAAGCGGAGAACGAAGAAGCGCTACTTCGTGACTACGTGATGACTGTCGGCTACCGATGAACCGAGTGCGGCATTGATCGTGAATCGCTGGTGCGCTGCTTCACCACCGCGGATCCGATTCGATCACATATTGCTGTAGTTCGGACCGCCCCCACCTTCCGGGACCACCCAATTGATATTCTGAGTGGGGTCCTTTATGTCGCAAGCCTTGCAATGAACGCAGTTCTGCGCGTTGATCTGAAGGCGCGGATTCGAGCCGTCGGCGTCACGCATTACCTCGTACACGCCCGCCGGACAATAGCTGCACTCCGGCGCGGCGTAACGTGCGAGATTGACGGGCGCCCAAATTCCAGGATCGCGAAGCACCAAATGGCACGGTTGATCCTCCTCATGATTGGTGTTGGAGGAAAATACCGACGACAGTTTGTCGAATGTGATCCGTCCGTCGGGCTTCGGGTAATCGATCTTTGGACACTCATCGGCCGTTTGCAAGATTTCGTAATCGGCTTGGCGGTGGCGCAGCGTCCATGGAACTAGAAAGCCGAGTTTGAGATCATTCAGCCACATATGGATACCGCCATGCAGCATGCCGAGCCAGAGTCCAAATTTGAGTCCGGGCTTGACGTTGCGCACCTTATAAAGATCCCGGTAGACCCAAGATTGCCGATAGGTGAGCGGGTAGGCAATGAGTTCATCACCGCTTGCAAAGTCGCCTGTCAGTGCTGCGAACGCAGCCTCAGCCGCGAGCATTCCGGTCTTCATGGCATTGTGTGAGCCCTTGATGCGCGGCACATTGACGAAGCCTGCGGCGCAGCCGATCAGCGCGCCGCCCCGGAACGTCAATTTGGGGACCGATTGCAGACCGCCCTCGGTGATTGCCCGCGCGCCGTAGGCGATGCGCTTGCCAGTCTCAAGAAATGGACGTACGGCCGGATGCAATTTGAAGCGTTGCAACTCCTCGAACGGGGAGAGGTGGGGATTTTTGTAGTTCAGGTGCACGACGAAACCGACCGCCACTTGAGCTTTCTCCAGGTGGTACATAAACGAACCGCCGCCGGTGCACGCATCGAGTGGCCACCCCTGGGTGTGTACGACCAACCCCGGTCGATGCATAGAGGGGTCGACCTGCCACAGTTCCTTCAAGCCCAAGCCGAACAGCTGCGGACTCACGTCCGCGTGTAACTTGAAGCGTTCAATTAAGGTCTTGGTCAGGGAGCCGCGAGCACCCTCCGCGAATAACGTGTACTTGGCCTGTAACTCGACGCCAAGGGTATAATTATCCTTACCGTGGCCGTCCCGTGCCACGCCCATATCGCCCGTGACGACACCTTTGACGCTGCCATCCTCGTGGTAGAGCACTTGAGCCGCGGCATAGCCCGGATAGATTTCTACCCCAAGAGCCTCTGCCTGCTTCGCTAGCCAACGACAAAGATTGCCGAGACTAATCACATAGTTACCACGGTTATCCATCAATGGTGGTAAGAGCGCATGCGGAATCCGGATCTGGTGTCTTTTCGTCAGGATGAAAAACCGATCCTCGGTCACCGGCGTGTTGAGCGGAGCGCCCTTCGTCTTCCAGTCAGGAATTAGCTCGTTAAGGGCGATCGGATCGAACACCGCGCCCGAAATGATGTGAGCACCGACTTCGGACCCCTTCTCGATGATACAAACGGAAAGATCCCGATTGTGCGTTTGGCACAACTGACGCAGCCGGATCGCTGCGCCGAGTCCCGCAGGACCTGTGCCGATGATCAAAACATCAAACTTCATTACTTCGCGATCCATCGGCCTACCCATCGCCACGTGCGTCGCGCCATCAAATGGCCTCGGCCTACGATCATACGGTAGTTCAGCCAGCGCGCGCGCAAGGGTCAAACCGTCTGACACGGACATAGCCGAGGTTTAGGTGCAGGAAAGCTCCGCTTTTCATGTCGATCTGCCAATCCGGCCCAAGAAGTTCGCTGTAGAATGACGTTATGATCATTCGATCTCCCGATCAAGTGCCGCATGTCACCGTTCTGAAGCGCTTCCCGGTGCCGAGAAACTTCGGGGTGTCAGCCAACTCCCGCATCGAGCGCGGCCAAACCTGGCCAGTCAAGGCCGGGACACCTCGCGTGAAGGCACTTAAGGTGTATCGCTACGATCCGGATTCCGGGGCCAACCCACGTCTTGATACCTTCGAAGTGGATCTTGATGAGTGTGGTCCGATGGTTCTGGACGCACTTATCTGGATCAAGAACAAGGTCGACTCAACGCTTACCTTCCGTCGTTCGTGCCGGGAGGGAATCTGCGGTTCTTGCGCGATGAATATCGATGGTACGAATTGGCTGGCGTGCACGAGATTCTTGGCCGACACGGACGCACCGGTTACGATTTACCCGTTGGCGAATATGCAGATCATCAAGGATTTGGTTCCGGACCTCACGCACGTGTTCGCCCAATATGCCGCGATCAAGCCGTGGCTCCAAACGAAGACCGAAGCACCCGAGAAGGAACGACTGCAGTCGCTAGAGGAGCGTCGCAAGCTTGACGGTTATTATGAGTGCATTCTGTGCTTCTGCTGCACGTCGGGCTGTCCGAGTCATTGGTGGAATGGGGATCGGTTCTTAGGTCCAGCGGTGCTGCTGCAGGCCAATCGTTGGCTCGTCGACAGCCGAGATGAGGCGAGCGGCGAACGCCTGGACGCGCTTGAAGATCCGTTTCGACTGTACCGATGCCACACCATTCTGAACTGCACCCGAACGTGCCCGAAAGGACTAAATCCTGGCAAGGCGATTGCGGACGTGAAGAAAATGATGCTTGAGCGTCGGGGTTGACGAATACGTCCGCTTGGAATATGACCATGACAAATTCACCAGCGCGAGGCCGGCCGAGCTCTCCTAATATTCAAATCTATAGACCTCAGCTCACCTCGGTCCTGTCGATCCTCAATCGCTTAACCGGCGTTATCTTGAGTGTCTGTGCTGTCTTCTTGGTTGTCTGGCTGAGCGCGGCCGCTGCCGGACCCCATGCCTATGCTGCGGTGCACGCGCTTATCGCATCCTGGATCGGCCGGATCGTGCTGTTCGCATGCACGCTGGCATTTTTCCTGCATCTGTGTGGCGGCATCCGGCATCTCGCCTGGGATATGGGTTACGGATTCGAACTTCGGACGATTTACGTCTCGGGTTGGGTGATGTTGGCGGTGAGCCTTGTGCTTACCATGACGGCTTGGGTCATGGGTCTATTTTTAGGTGTATCGAGCCCATGACCCGTCAATCCACGCGTTCACCCCTGGCGCGCGCGATCGGGTTGGGTTCGGCGAAGTCAGGCGTCGAGAACTGGTGGTTTGAACGTCTGAGCGCCATCGCTCTGGTGCCCCTGACGGTGTGGTTTGCCGCCTCAATCATCGCCCATGTCAATAGCGACTACGTCACCTTCATCGCGTGGCTGGGCGCACCGTTGACGACGGTTATGATGGTGCTGCTTTTGATCGCGCTTTTCTATCATACCGCGTTGGGGCTTCAGGTAGTGATCGAGGATTACGTTCACGGCGCCGCGAAGCTTCCGCTGTTGGTCGTCATGCGCCTGGGCTGCTTTGCGCTGGCGGTCACGGGTATCTTGGCGAACCTGCGTATTGCGCTCGGCCGCTGAACGAGACGACGATCGCGCTTGGTGCGCCAGCACACAGATAATCCAAATCTCGGTCCTTATCCTGTGCACTTTGACTGTGTGGGAATCATGGCGCTTCATCATGCCTCATCGGGCGAGTTGATCGATATTCGACCCTTAAGGGAGCATCTCAACAGCGAAATCACAAAAGCGCTCTACAAATCTAATCACATGGAAGTGTTTCGCATGCTGCTTCGAGCAGGCAAGGCGATGCAGGCGCACCACGTAGTGGTGCGAGATTACAGTGCAATGCCTGGAAGGGTGTGTCGAATTTTCCTTTGCGGGCATCAGTCAGCGGATGCGGGAGGGAGATCTTATCGGCTTGGCGGGCGGCAAGACCCACGCCTTGAATGCGGGTGGAAGATTCCTCTGTTCTCGTCACCATTCTCTTGCATGGCGTATAGATGCATTCTGTGACAATACGGCGCAGCTCTGATCTGGAGACAATACCGCTGAGAGATGTGGTGCGAGAAGTTGAATATGCGAGCCTCGAAAGACTGTTGGCGGCGGTGCGCAACTGCCGTGCTTGCGAAGTTCATCTGCCGTTGGGACCGCGGCCAGTGCTGCAGGCAGGCGAATCGGCGCGCATTCTGATCGTCGGACAAGCCCCTGGCGTTCGCGTGCATACCACAGGGATCCCCTGGGATGACCCGAGCGGTGATCGGTTGCGCGCCTGGATGCGCTTGGACAAGGATCAGTTTTACGATGAATCGCAGATTGCGATTATCCCGATGGGTTATTGTTATCCGGGGCGCGGTAAGGGCGGCGACTTACCGCCACGGCGCGAATGCGCAAGCTTATGGCTCGGGCATTTACTCGCGAAACTCCCACGGATTGAACTGACTCTCCTTATCGGCCTGCATGCACAGCGTCACTTTCTGGGCAACCGCCGCAAGCGCTCTTTGACCGAAACGGTCAAGGCGTGGCGGGAGTTCGCGCCTGAGTTTCTGCCGTTGCCGCACCCGTCGGCGCGCAATACGCCCTGGTTCCAACGCAATCCCTGGTTCGAACGCGCACTATTGCCGGCGCTCCGCAAGCGGGTTCGATTCTTACAGACACCGATGGCAGCTGCATCCAGGAAATAGATCATGAACGTTGACCCACCACCCATTGAAGGAACTTCAGATGTCCGACACACTCGATAAGCAATGCATCAACACGCTTCGCTTTCTGTCGGTGGACATGGTGCAGCATGCGAAAAGCGGTCATCCGGGACTGCCGCTCGGTGCCGCGCCGATGGCCTACGCGCTGTGGACGCAACACCTCAAGCATCATCCCGCCAACCCGCACTGGGTCAATCGCGACCGCTTCGTGCTGTCGGCCGGTCATGGCTCGGCGCTCTTGTATAGCCGTCTGTATGTGACGGGCTACGACTTGTCGCTGAATGATCTTAAGCAATTTCGCCAGTGGGGAAGTAGGACGCCGGGACATCCCGAACGCGGCCATACGCCGGGAGTCGAAGTAACGACGGGGCCGCTCGGCCAGGGTTTCGCGAATGCGGTCGGCATGGCGATCGCAGAAGCGCATCTCGCAGCGCGCTACAATAGGGCCGATCATGCGCTGATCGATCACCACACCTTCGCGATCATCAGCGATGGCGACCTCATGGAAGGGGTGGCGTCGGAGGCTGCATCGCTCGCGGGACATTTAAAGCTCGGCAAGTTGATCTGTCTGTACGATGATAATTACGTCACGTTGTCGGCCGGGACGGACATCACGTTTTCAGAAGATCGCGCCAAACGTTTCGAGGCGTATGGCTGGCAGACCCTGCGCATTGCCGATGGCAACGATGTGGCAGCAATCTGCGCCTCGCTCGACGCCGCCCGCGCCGATATCCTCCGACCCTCCCTGATCCTGGTGCGAACGCATTTGGGTTTCGGTTCGCCGGAACAAGACAGTTACAAGGCGCACGGTTCGCCGCTGGGGGCAGAGGATGTGAAGAAAACCAAGAAAAAGCTGGGATGGCCGCTCGAGCCACCGTTTCTGGTGCCGCAGGGTGCACTCGCGCACTTTCGCGAGGCATTGGACCGGGGCGCGAAGGCCGAAGCCAAGTGGAATGGGCGGCTCGATGCCTATGTCAAGGCATTCCCCGCATTGGCGACAGAACTGCAAGTCCGCCTGCGCGAGCAGCTGCCCGAGGGCTGGGATGCTGCGGTTACGACATTTCCCACCGATGTGAAGGGCATGGCGACCCGCGTGGCCGGCGGTGAGGTGATGAACTCGATTGCATTGGAGCTACCTGCGTTGGTTGGCGGGTCCGCAGACCTTGACCCCTCGACGCATACGGCGCTCAAGGATCTCGGTGATTTCAATCCGCCTTTGACGATGGGCGAAGATACGGAAGGCTCCGAGGGAGGTGGCTGGAGTTATGCGGGCCGCAACATGCATTTCGGTGTGCGCGAACACGCGATGGGCGCAATCGTCAATGGCTTAGCTGCGCACGGCGGTTTTATCCCGTATGGCGCAACCTTTCTGATTTTCTCCGATTACATGCGCCCGGCGATCCGTCTTGCCGCACTGATGGGCCTGCACGTCGTGCACGTGTTCACCCATGACAGTATCGCCCTAGGCGAGGACGGCCCGACCCATCAGCCGGTGGAACAGTTGGCGAACCTGCGTGCGATTCCTAACCTCACCGTCATCCGTCCCGCCGATGCCAATGAAACCGCGGTCGCGTGGAAGGTGGCCGTGGAAACCCGCGATCGTCCGGTGCTGCTGGTGCTGACCCGACAGAATGTCGCCACGATCGATCGCAGCCGCTACGCGGGCGCCGAGGGTCTGCGCCGGGGCGCGTATGTGCTGATTGATGCGAAGAATCACAAGCCTGCATTGATCTTGATCGCGAGCGGCTCCGAAGTGGGACTCATTCTGGCCGCGGCTGAGCGCTTGCAAAGCGAAAACATTGCTGTGCGATGCGTGTCGATGCCAAGTTGGGAATTGTTCGAAACCCAGCCGCAAAGCTATCGTGACGAAGTGCTGCCGCTTGGGGTCTCTGCGCGCTTGGCAGTTGAATTGGGCGTGCAACAGGGTTGGGAGCGCTACATCGGCGAGCGCGGCGACATGCTTGGTGTTGAACGCTTCGGCGCATCGGCTCCGGGCGAGATCCTGCTGCGCGAATTCGGGTTCACGGTCGACAACGTGGTCGCGCGCGCGCGGAAATTGCTGTCGCGTTAACGGCCCCGACTGGCGGCTCACATCGAGACCGAGCCCTCCTTTAAGCGATGGCCGAAGATCGCTCGAGGATAGCGCTTTTTTCGTCGACTATGAGACGCACGACTCGATTCGCATAAAAAAATGTCAAGCGGAAGCGTCCCGCGTCATCGCCAACGCCGCGCTCGCAGCGGCTGGTGATCTTGCCTTCTCGAATCCCTGCCATAACGAGCGCCGGTGTAATGTTCAGGTCCTCAGCCACAAGCGCTGCGTCAACACGGATGGCGCCCTGTTCGAAATCGATTTGAGCATCAGCGGCGTCTTTGCCGCCCGGCGGAAAACGAGACGATTCGTCACCGCGCACCGCGTAGTGAGGGTGCACGGCGGGTGGATCGCTCGCCGGAAAAGACTCATCGAGAGCCTCGTCCAGGCGATCATCGAGGCTGAGCTTTTTGATGTCGTCAAGAATTTTTGCATTCATCTCTCTGGCTCCGGCACGCGCGTTGTAGTCCGATGAGCTCTGAGGTTCACCTCAGGGAGTCTTCGAGTCGAGGTTTCAGGGGCGGTTTTGTCTACCTGAAACACCCGCAGGCGAACGCCGGCCGATGCCGGGCGGTTATAAAGGCGTCGATCATCAGCATTGGGAATACTTAAGATTTTCAGCGATCCGTTCATGGGTTATGCCCCACTATATGCCAACGGCCGGCGGCGCGCGTAGGCGTTCCGCGATCTTATCAGCAACGCGCAGTGCGTTGGCAATGATGGTCAGCGTAGGATTCACCGCGCCGATCGACGGGAAAAAGCTCGCGTCGGCGAGATACAGATTGTCGAGTTCATGCGCCTTGCAATCGAGGTCGAGAACGGATAGCGCGGGGTCGCTGCCGAAGCGCGCGGTACCGGCTTGATGTGCGGTGCCGCCGAGCGGGATGTCCTTGCCAAGATAGAGTTTTCGTTCCAGGAAATGCGGGTGGGCGCCGGCGCCATGCATCAGGTGTTCGAGTTTGGCTCTCAACCGGCGATGGGCCTCCAAATTATTCACTGTGAGTTCTAGCGTCACGCGGCCGTCGGGATCGAGTCGAATGCGGTTTTCCGGCCGTGGCAAATCCTCGCTCATCAGCCAGAAATCCAGTGAGTGCCGCGCCATGATATCGAACGGCATTTCGGGTACCCAAGACAGCCACTCTGGCAGCGCTTCTGCGCGAATCTGGTCGGGGTGCGACTTGCCCATCATCTGAATCAGACCGAGGGGATAATTCCAGTCATCCGCGCCGAAATAATAATCGCTGATACCGAGCGTTTTCTGAAATACGGTGTCGTTGGGTTCGCGCGCCAGCGCCATCAGTACGGACTGATTGTGACGCAGATAATTACGTCCGACTTGATCGGAACCGTTCGCCAACCCATTGGGATGCCTGTCGTTGGCGGAGCGCAGCAGCAACAAGGCGGAACTCAGCGCGCCGCAGGCGACGACCACGATATCGCCTGAGTAGCGCTCCCGACAGCCCCCGCGTAGTACCTCGACTCCACTCACCGTGCGGCCGGCCGGATCGGTAAGGAGTCGGCTTGCGTACGTGTTGGTCAACAGGGTGACATTCGCCTGTGTGGCCAGCATCGGATCGATGCACATCACCTGCGCATCGGCCTTGCCGTTGAGCAGGCAGGGAAACCCGTCGAACGCGTCGTTGCGAAACCAGACACTGGTCGGCGTTGCCTCGCCGTCCTTCTCGGCGAGTAGAACACCCAACGGCAGGTGGAACGGATGCAAACCGGCACGCCTGAAGCTATCCCCCAGGTCACGAATGCGCGGTTCGTGAGCGACCGCGGGATACGGGTAGGGCTCATTCGAATACGGCTCCGTCGGGTCCTCGCCGCGCAGGCCGTGGACGTGAAACAATGCTTCGGCTTGTGCGTAATAGGGGTCGAAGGCCGGGTACTTCAGCGGCCACGCCGGCGAAATGCCGTCGCAATGTTCGATGCGATCGAAGTCGCGCTCGCGCAGCCGAAACAGGGCCGCGCCATAAACCTTCGAGTTGCCGCCGACGAAATAATGCAAGCCAGGATGAAACGGTTTGCCATCCTTGTCGTACCAGGTTTCTTTCGCCTGGTACGCACCGTCGACAAAAACGGTCTTCGCGTCCCAATTGGCGCGTGATCTCGGCAAGTAATCGCCGCGCTCAATGATCAGGATGCGCACACCGGTGGGTGCGAGGCGATGCGCAAGCGCCGCTCCACCCGGGCCGGTACCGATGACGATCAGGTCATAACGATCCGACATCGTCGTCTCCTGATCACGGCGCCTGCGCGGCCCGACAGCACTGTGCCGTTGTGCAATGCCTCGGGATCGATGTGCTGCGGCCGCGGCCGTGCAGCTTCGCGCCAGCGCGCCACTGCGAGGTCGTGCCAACGACTATAGCCGCCGCCCGCCGACGTGATCATCACGTGGTAACTACCGTTGCAGAGCAATTGTACTTCAGGCATAGAGGACGTCGATCAAGAGCGGCTCGGTCCGCTTGCACGTCGTTGACTGCTTGCGCGCGCTTGAGCCCGAGCAGTTGATGGTACATCGACTTCCAAAGTAGCCGTTGGACTTAGGAGCACGCTACGGGCCAATCGATCCACATTTCGTAGGATGTGTCCTACTTATGATGTGTGATAAACGCTCTTGCGTCGCGATAGGCGGGGAGAGCATAAATGCCTCGTCCACATCCTCGATCATAAAATAAACTTGCAGCAAAGGAACACGACCGTCACTGAATTATTTTTCGACCTACGTTCGCTGGCACACAGAAGCCGATGATCGAAAGGACGATTCTTTGTTCTGATCAGCGACTCGAGCGCGCGTGGGGTTTTGCCTTGCGTCGGCATCCCTCTTCAGCTGCGGAACTATTGAAAGGACATCTCATGCAAAGCCCCGCGAGTATCGCCAAGCATCCCATTCATCCGATGCTGGTAGTCTTCCCCATCGGACTGTGGATTTTTTCCCTGGCCTGCGACTTGATTGGTCTGAACGTCGCGACGCCGGGTGTCTGGTTCACGGTAGCGCTTTACACCATGGTGGGCGGATTGATCGGCGCCCTCGCTGCTGCCGTGCCAGGTTTGATCGACCTGCTCTACTACAAGGGCGGCGCACCCCCGGTTAAAAAAATAGCGCTCGTTCACATGACCATCAATCTCACCGCCGTCGTGCTGTACGCTGTGAATATCTGGCTGCGCACGAGCAGCCAGGGAAACATGAACACGCCCGTGCTGCTGTCGGTTGTAGGGGTATGCATGATCGCCGTGTCGGGCTGGCTCGGCGGTCAAATG